>NZ_JBIUSY010000003.1:0-815789 GCF_044741565.1 Streptomyces sp. NPDC088147
CGTCGGAGCGGGGCCGCCTTCCAGTTTTCCGCTTTCGCGTTTCCCTTTCCGGCGATTCCGACTCTATCAGATCCTTTCGGGCCTGATTCCCAGTCAGAGTGGGCTTGTCATCCCGGCTGTTGGGCCGTTCCGACGAGTGAGACTTTAGCGGAATCTGCTGCTCCGACGCTAATCGGGGCCGCGTCCCTTCGAACGCGGATTCCTCATTCGCAAAAGCTCACGCAAAACAATGCGACACCAGTGGTTCGCTTGCTTGTAGTGGGTCCTGCTGAATGACTGTCCGGGGACCGGCCTGGACCGGTGCTCACGTCGGACAGCTCGGAGAACATTACGGATCTGTGTTTGGCATGTCAACTTGAGGGGTCGGCCGCTACTCTGGGGGCCATGACAACGCACACGTGCAACCTTCTGTGGTGGGCCGCCTGACGGCGGCCGCCCACACACGTGTGCACTCAACGGCCGCCGCCCCGGCGGCCGTTCGCGTTTCTCCTCTCGGAGCAGCCGGCCGCTGGAGGCGGCGGCTCCGATCCGGAGGGTGAAGAGAGAGATGACGCGGATCTTCAGCGGGATCAAGCCGACGGGGCATCTGACACTCGGCAACTACCTCGGGGCCGTGCGCAGGTGGGTCGAGGTCGATCAGCACCGGGCCGACGCGCTGTTCAGCGTGGTGGATCTGCACGCGCTGACCGTCGAACACGATCCCGCCCGCGTGCGCAGACTCAGCCGGCAGGCCGCCACGCTCCTGCTGGCGGCCGGGCTGGATCCCGCCCTGTGCACCGTGTTCGTACAGAGCCATGTGGACGAGCACGCGCGGCTGTCGTATCTGCTGGAGTGCACGGCCACCGACGGTGAGCTGCGGCGCATGATCCAGTACAAGGAGAAGAGCGCTCGGGCACTGGCGTCCGGGGAGAGTGTGCGGTTCTCGTTGCTGTCGTATCCCGTGCTGATGGCCGCGGACATCCTGGCCTACCGCACGGACGAAGTGCCGGTCGGTGATGACCAGACGCAGCATGTGGAGCTGACCCGGGATCTCGCGGTGCGGTTCAACCAGCGGTACGGGCATACGTTCACCGTGCCGCGGGCCACCCGGCCGCCGGTGGCCGCGCGGGTCATGGATCTCCAGGATCCGACGTCGAAGATGGGCAAGTCGCACGAGTCCGGCGCGGGGATCGTCTATCTCCTGGACGATGCCGATGTGGCGCGGAAGAAGATCATGCGTGCCGTCACCGACAGCGGGACGGAGGTCGAATACGACCCGGAGGCCAAACCGGGGGTGGCCAATCTGCTGGAGATCCTCGCGGGCTGCGGCTCCGGCAGCCCGGACGAGCTGGCCGGCGCGTATGACTCGTACGGCGCGCTCAAGAAGGACACGGCGGAAGCGGTGGTCGAGTTGCTGCGGCCGCTGCGGGAGCGGCACGCGGCGCTGGCCGCGGATCCCGGTTATGTCGACGGGGTGCTGAAGGAGGGAGCGGAGCGGGCCAGGGAAATGGCCCGTCCGGTGGTCGACGCGGCCTATCGGGCCATCGGTCTGCTGCCCGCCGGCTGAGCCGAGTTCGTCGGCCGAGCCGAGAGCTTCCGCCGGGCCGTGGTCCGGCGGAACAGCCGCGTCCGCCCGCGTGTCAGCCGTTACCGGTGGCCAGGGCGCGGCTGCGGTCGCGGGCGGCCTCGATCGCGGCGATCAGGGCTGCCCGTACACCGTGGTTCTCCAGCTCCCGGATGGCGCTGATGGTGGTGCCGGCCGGGGAGGTCACGGCCTCCCGGAGCTTCACGGGGTGTTCGCCGCTGTCGCGGAGCATGACGGCGGCGCCGATGGCGGCCTGCACGATCAGTTCGTGGGCCTGGGCGCGGGGCACGCCGAGGAGGATGCCGGCGTCGGTCATCGCCTCGACCAGGAAGTAGAAGTACGCCGGGCCCGAGCCGGAGAGGGCGGTGGCCGCGTCCTGCTGGGACTCGGGGACGCGGAGGGTCTTGCCGACGCCGCCGAAGATCTCTTCGGCGTGGGCGAGATGGACGGCGAGGGCATGGCTGCCGCCTGAGATGACGGACATGCCCTCGTCCACCAGCACGGGGGTGTTGGGCATGACACGTACGACAGGGGTGCCGGAGGTCAGGCGTTCTTCGATGAAGGCGGTGGTGATTCCGGCGGCGGCGCTGATGATCAGGCGGTCGGCGGTGACATGGGGGGCGAGTTCGTCGAGCAGCTTGCCCATGTCCTGCGGCTTGACGGCGAGGATGAGGATGTCGGCGCGCTTGGCGGCGTCCGCGTTGGTGACGGTCTCGACGCCGTACCGGTCACGCAGTTCCGCCGCCCGGTCGGCACGGCGGGTGGTGGCCAGCAGGTCGGCGGCCCGCCAGCCGGCCCGGATCATGCCGCTGAGCAGGGCCTCGCCGATCTTTCCGGTACCGAGGACTGCGACTGTCTGGGGCATTGCGGGGTCACCTCGCCGGTGGGGATGTGTGCTGTTCTTCCTTGCTTGCTGTCCTTCCCGACCATCCTCGCACCGGGGCCGGGCCGCGCGCGGGATGTGTCCGAGGAGCGGTACGTCCGGGGGAAGCGGTACGTCCCGGGGGGGGGAGCGGTACGTCTACGCCGTCCGGCGGCGGAGGGTCGCCGCGCCCAGGGCGAGTACGAGGGCCGCGCACCCGGCGACGATCACGGCGTCCCGGACGAAGTCGCCGGTGATGTCCGTATGGCGCAGGACCTCGTTCATGCCGTCGACGGCGTAGGACATCGGCAGGACGTTGGAGATCGCCTCCAGGACGGGCTGCATGGTCGGGCGCGGGGCGAAGAGGCCGCAGAGGAGGAGCTGCGGAAAGATCACCGCGGGCATGAACTGCACCGCCTGGAACTCGGACGCGGCGAACGCGGAGACGAAGAGGCCGAGTGCCGTGCCGAGCAGGGCGTCGAGGAGTGCGACCAGCAGGAGCAGCCAGGCGGATCCCACCACGTCCAGACCGAGGGCCCAGACCGCGAGGCCGGTGGCGAGGACGGACTGGACGACGGCGAGCAGGCCGAAGGCCAGGGCGTACCCGGCGATCAGGTCGGCCTTGCCGAGGGGCATGGCGAGCAGGCGTTCCAGGGTGCCCGAGGTGCGTTCGCGCAGGGTGGCGATCGAGGTCACCAGGAACATGGTGATCAGCGGGAAGATGCCGAGCAGCGAGGCGCCGATGGCGTCGAAGGTTGAGGGCGGGCATGGGGTCTCCCCACCGCAGGCAGGGGAAGCGTCGAACACGTAGCGCAGCAGGAAGAGCATCACGCACGGGACGAGGATCATCAGCGCGATCGAGCGCGGGTCGTGGCGCAGCTGGCGCAGCACGCGGGCGGCGGTGGCCAGGGTGCGGGCGGCGGACATCGGGGCCGGGGCGGTGCGGGACGGCGCCGTGGTGCCGGGGACCGTCGTCGTACCGGGGGTCGCGGTGTTCATCGGGCGCTCTCCTGGAGTGTGTCGGCCTCGTCGACCAGGTGGAGGAAGGCCGCTTCGACGGTCTCCGTGCGGGTTCGGGCGCGCAGGGCGTCGGGGGTGTCGTCGGCGAGGATCTCGCCGTCGCGCATGAGGAGGAGGCGGTGGCAGCGTTCGGCCTCGTCCATGACGTGGGAGGAGACGAGGATCGTCGCGGCGCGTTCCGCGGCGATGCGGTGGAAGAGTTCCCACAGGTCGCGGCGGAGTACGGGGTCGAGGCCGACGGTCGGTTCGTCGAGGACGAGCAGTTCGGGGGTGCCGAGCAGGGCGACGGCGAGGGAGACCCGGCTGCGCTGGCCGCCGGAGAGCCGGCCGGCGAGTGAGTCGGCGTGGGAGGCGAGGTCGACGTCGCCGATGGCGCGGGTGACCGTTTCGCGGCGGGCGGCGCGGCGGGCCCGTCCCGGGTCGAGCACGGCGGCGAAGTAGTCGAGATTCTGACGGACCGTCAAATCGTCGTAGACGGACGGGGCCTGCGTGACATAGCCGATCCTCGCGCGCAGCGCGCCGTCGCCCGCGGGCAGGCCGAGGACGTCCAGGGTGCCGGTGACCTTGGCCTGGGTGCCGACGACGGCGCGCATCAGGGTCGACTTGCCGCAGCCGGACGGGCCGAGCAGGCCGGTGATCCGGCCGGGCGACACGGCGAAGTCGAGGCCGCGCAGGACGGTGCGGTCGCCCCGTCGGACGGTGAGACCGCGGGCGCGGATGGCGCCCTCAGTAAAATTCATCATGCGATGAATAATGGGCGCGGCCCCTGCGCCCGTCAAGCGCGGACGGTGACCGTCAGCTCGACGGCATATGCCTCCTCGACGGTCCCGTCCGGGAAGAGCGCGAGCAGCTCCGCCCGCTCGTCCGCGAAGAAGGCGGCCGCGGCCTGTTCACCGCGCGTACGGAAGACGGAGTGGCTGCCGAGATTGGCGAGGTGGGTGTCGAGGGAGACGCGGCGGGTCCACGGGATACGCCGCTCCGTCCGGTCCATCGCGGCCGGCAGATTCTCCGCCCGCCCGGAGGCGCTGTGGGCGCCGTGGTGTACGTCGCCGGCCCAGCGGCGGACCCGTTCGTCCTGGGCGGCGATCCAGGGCACCTCGCCGTCCGAGATGTTCCACCAGAGGGCGAGCGCGCCACCGGGCCGCAGGACCCGCAGGGCTTCGGGCACGGAGCGGGCCGGGTCGGTCCAGTGCCAGGACTGCGCGTACGTGATGAGGTCGGCGCTGCCGTCCGCCAGGGGCAGGGCGTCACCGAGACCCCGGACGAGCGGAACGCCGGGGGCGGCGCGGTGCAGCCTGGCCGCCATCAGCGGTCCGGGCTCGACGGCGGTGACGTGGGCGCCGCGTGCGCGCAGCAGGCGGGTGGCGATACCGGTGCCGGCGCCCACGTCGACGACGCGGGAGCCCTTGAGCGGGCGGCCGGTGAGTTCCTCGACGGCGTCGAAGAGGGCGGGCGGATAGCCGGGGCGGGCCTCGTCGTACTGGTCGGCCACGGCGTCGAAGGAGAGAGCGCGTTCGGTCATGCGCCCATCCTGGCGCGGCGGCGGGGCGCGACCGGGGGCCGTGGCCTACACGCGCTTGGGCTTCCTGCCCTTGCCACCGGAGCGGGCGGCGGGGTTTCCGGCGCGGGCGGCGCGCCGGCGCTCGTACTGGACGAGGGCCGTCTCGTACTCCCCGCGGCGCAGCCCCTCGCCCGGGGCCTCGACGAGAGAGCGCAGGAAGTACGCGAGGAGCGCGCCGATGAAACCGATCGTCTTGACGCTGCGCAGGGACTCCTCGCGGGCCGGATCGGCCGGGCGGCGCTGGAAACCGTCCCAGGTCCTGCGGAACGCGATGGCGCCGCACACCGAGAAGACCGCGATGACGAGCACCCCGACGAACGCGCCCACGTCCGCGATCTCCAGCCCCTGGTACGCGAAGCGCAGTACGAAGCAGGCGACGACGGTGGTGACGAGCGAGCCCGCGGCGACCACGACGCGGCGCAGTGCGTAGCCGCGGTCGTGGCCGACCCAGGTCGTACCGAAGAAACGGATGGCCTCGGGCTCGGGGCCACCGTTCCCGCGGGGCTCGTGCGGCGCGGACCGCACGTGCGGCTCGGGCTGTCCGGGCTGTCCGGGCTGTTCAGGCTGTCCGGGCTGTACGGGGTGTTCAGGCTGTACGGGGGGTACCGGGTGCTCGCTCACGCGGCGATTATCTCCGGCGCGCGTCGCGGCACCCGGTCAGCGCGGTCGGCCCCGATCAGGCGCAGCGCTCCGCGACATAGCCGCTGCTGCCCGTGTAGACATACGCGTCCGAGACGAACTGTCCGTTGGCGATGTTGTCCCAGAGGTTCGTCGTCCCATAGGGGCCGGTGACCCACTCCCCCGGCTTCTGGCAGTTGATCGGGACGCTCGCGCCGTACGGGAGCACCTTGACGAGCTGGTAGTTCGTGCCGGGGCCGCTGCGCACGTTCACGCGGTAGTCCGGGTGGACCGTGTACCGCTTGGCCCCCAGTGTCTCCACGGGCCCGGCCGCGGCGACCCCCGCCCCGGCGAGCGTCTCGGACGGCGCCTCCCCGGCACCCTCCAGGACATCCCCCACGGCATTCCCCACACCGCTCTCAACCTCTTCGACTGACATTCGGTCCTCCCCCAGTGAAGGTGCGTACTCTGCGCCGCGCAGGCTAGCAACCCATGGCTGGATAGCACGCATCATCGACTAGGCTCCGTGCGTCGCGCTTGCGCACGAATACACGGGGGTGGGCGATGCCACCACTGCGCAATACCGGGTCGGCCCCGGAAGCGGAGCGTCCGGATTACGCCGGTCGCTACCTGCTCGAATCAGCCCTGGGAGCAGGCGGAATGGGCGTGGTCCATCTGGCCACCTCCGCTTCCGGGCTGCGTCTCGCCGTCAAAGTCATCCATACCAACCATGCGTCGGATCCCGAGTTCAGAGCGCGGTTCCGGCAGGAGGTCGCCGCCGCCCGCCGGGTGAGCGGCGCCTTCACCGCACCCGTCGTGGACGCTGATCCGGAGGCCGAACGGCCGTGGATGGCCACCCTGTTCATCGACGGCCCGACCCTCTCCGAGCGGGTGAAGCGGAACGGCCCGCTGGACACCGAGGAATTGACCAGGCTCGGCGCGGGGCTGGCCGAGGGGCTGCGGGACATCCACCGGGCCGGTGTGGTGCACCGCGATCTCAAGCCGAGCAATGTCCTGTTGGCACCGGACGGCCCCAAGGTCATCGACTTCGGTATCTCGCGTCCGGCGGACAGCGATCTGCGGACCGAGACGGGCAAGCTCATCGGCACGCCACCGTTCATGGCACCGGAGCAGTTCCAGCGCCCGCGTGAAGTCGGCCCCGCCGCCGATGTGTTCGCCATGGGCGCGGTACTGGTCCACGCGGCGACCGGGCGCGGGCCGTTCGACTCCGACAGCCCGTACATCGTCGCGTACCAAGTCGTGCACAACGAGCCGGACTTGGCGGGGGTCCCGGAGAAGCTGCTGCCGCTGATCACCGGGTGTCTGGCGAAGGAGCCCGCGGACCGGCCGACTCCGGACGAGATGATGGCCGCGCTGCGCCCCTCGCCGGTACCCGGTACGGATACGCGGCACCGCGCGCGGCTGTCGTCACCGGGGGCGAGTCCGCTCGTACCGGCGCAGCGCCTTCCCGACCCCGCCGAGAACGCGGATCCGGACCCCGCGACCCATGCCCGCCCCGCCCGGTCCCGGACGCGGCAGCTCCGGATCAGGCCCTCGGAGAGCGCGGCACGCACGGAGGGCGCGGAAGGCGCGGAGGGCGCTGAGGGCGCAGAAGGCGCGGAGGGCACAAAGAACGCGGAGGGTGCGAACAGGCCCGAGAGGGCGGGGAGCACCAACCGCGCGCGGGCCGTCCGGTGGGCGGCGATCGGTGTCGTGCTGACAGCCGTCGTGGCCGCCGGTTTCGTCGGTGTCCGGGCCGCGCTCGACAACGGCGCCGCCGACCCCGCGCGGCCGGCGGCGGCGAGGCCCGGCGGGACGTTCCACCCCTGGCACATCAAGCTGCCCGGCTCCGGCGGCGGCGAGACCCGCATACCCGTCTGCTCCGCCGCCGGCGCGGCCGTCTACTGCACGGCTCCCGGTATCAAGGCGGCCCGGCTCGATCCCTCGGACGGCCACCTCGACTGGTCCGTCAAGGGCGACAAGGCGGGCGCGGAGACCGACGTCGGCGCGGCGCCGGTGCTCTCGGGCGGACTGCTGCATGTGACCAGCCCCGGCAGGGCCCGGCTGGAGGCGCTCGATCCGGACTCCGGCGCCACGCACTGGTCCGTCCCGATCTCCTCGTACGCCTCTGTCCGCCACGTCGGTGACACCGTGCTGCTCGTGGCCTACGACGGACGGGTACGGTCCCTGGACAGCGCGACCGGGGACGAGCGCTGGAGCCGGCAGCGCGGCGGGACCGGCACCGTCTGGGCGGCGGCGAGCGGTTCCCGCGCCGACGGCGGTCCGTTGTTCGCCGCCACGCCGTCGTCCGACGGCCGGGCCACCGAGGTGAGTTCCGTCGATCCGGCCGACGGCGCCGTGCGCTGGACGAAGCGGCTGACGGGCAGCCTGACCCCGGCGGGCGCGTCGGGCGACGCGCTGTTCCTGCTCTCCGAGGACGCCGACGGCTATACGAACGAGGTCGTACGGGTCGACGCGTCGACCCGTACCGTACGGCGCGTCCCGCTGCCCACGCCGGTCGACCAGGCGCAGGCCACCGTCGCGGGTGACACGGTCTATGTCATGGGGTACACCGGTTCGCTGCTCGCCGTCGGCACCGCCGGATCCGGCGCGGCCGGGACGGCGGGCGGCAGCGGGAGCGCCGGTGTGCGCTGGCGGCTGGAGACGTCGGTCACCCGGGCGTCGCGGCCCACCGTCACCGGCGACCGCGTCTATCTGAGCGCGGGCGACGGCCGGCTGCTCGCCGTGGACGCCGGACGTGGCGTCCTGCTCGGGCAGACGAAGCCGCGGATGGACGACGGCCCCCGCACGCTCGTGCCCACCCTGCCCGCGCCCGTGACCGAGCCCGGCGCGGTCTTCGCCACCGCGCCCGACGGGTCCGTCTTCGCGGTCGACAGCCGGCGGCCGGACCGCTGGTAGGACCTGGCCTGCTCGACGGACACGTCACGGGACACATCACGGGACACACCAAGAGACACGTCAGAGACAGATCAGCGGACACGGAAAAGCCGTGCGCCCCGGTCCCTCCAGCGGGATCCGGGGCGCACGGCCGACTGCGTACGTACCGTGCGTACCGTGCGTACGGGCGTGCCGAGAGCGGCCAGGTCAGCCCGGTCAGTCAGCCCAGGCGCGTGACGTCCCGCACCGCGCCCTTGTCCGCGCTCGTCGCCATCGCCGCGTACGCGCGCAGCGCCACCGAGACCTTGCGCTCACGGGAAGCGGGGGCGTACACACCGTTCAACGCCTCGCGCCGGGTGGCCAGTTCGTCGTCGGCGACGAGGAGTTCGATCGAGCGGTTCGGGATGTCGATCCGGATCCGGTCGCCGTCGTGGACCAGCGCGATCGTGCCGCCCGAGGCCGCCTCGGGGGAGGCGTGGCCGATCGAGAGACCCGACGTACCGCCGGAGAAGCGGCCGTCCGTGATCAGCGCGCAGGACTTGCCGAGGCCCCGGCCCTTCAGATACGAGGTCGGGTAGAGCATCTCCTGCATACCGGGGCCACCGCGCGGGCCCTCGTAGCGGATGACGATGACGTCGCCCTCGGCGATCTCCTTGCGGAGGATCTTCTCCACGGCGTCCTCCTGCGACTCGCAGACGACGGCGGGGCCCTCGAACGTCCAGATCGACTCGTCGACGCCGGCCGTCTTCACCACACAGCCGTCGACGGCGAGGTTGCCCTTCAGCACCGCCAGGCCGCCGTCCTTCGAGTACGCGTGCGCCACGTCCCGGACGCAGCCGCCCGCGGCGTCGGTGTCGAGGGTGTCCCAGCGCTCGGACTGGGAGAACGCCTCGGCGGAGCGGACGCAGCCGGGGGCCGCGTGCCACAGCTCGACCGCCTCGTCGGACGGCGAGCCGCCGCGGACGTCCCAGGTCTCCAGCCAGTCCTTGATGCTCGGCGAGTGGACGGTGTGCACGTCCTCGTTGAGCAGACCGCCGCGGTACAGCTCGCCGAGGATGGCGGGGATGCCGCCGGCCCGGTGGATGTCCTCCATGTAGTACGTGCCGCCGGGGGCCACATTGGGCGCGACCTTGGCCAGGCAGGGCACCCGGCGCGAGACCGCGTCGATGTCGCCGAGGTCGTAGTCCAGCTCGGCCTCCTGGGCGGCGGCGAGCAGATGGAGGATGGTGTTCGTGGAGCCGCCCATGGCGATGTCGAGGGCCATGGCGTTGTCGAAGGCCGCGCGGGTGGCGATGGAGCGCGGCAGGACCGTCTCGTCGTCCTGCTCGTAGTGGCGCCTGGTGATCTCGACGACCGTGCGGCCGGCGTTCTCGTACAGCGCCCTGCGGGCCGTGTGCGTGGCCAGCACCGAGCCGTTGCCGGGCAGCGAGAGGCCGATGGCCTCGGTCAGGCAGTTCATCGAGTTGGCGGTGAACATGCCGGAACAGGAACCGCAGGTCGGACAGGCGTTCTCCTCGATACGGAGGATGTCCTCGTCCGAGACGCTCTCGTTGACCGCGTCCGAGATCGCGTTGATCAGGTCCAGCTTGCGGACCGTGCCGTCCACCAGGGTCGCCTTGCCGGCCTCCATGGGGCCGCCGGAGACGAAGACCGTGGGGATGTTGAGGCGCATCGCGGCCATCAGCATGCCGGGGGTGATCTTGTCGCAGTTGGAGATGCAGATCAGCGCGTCCGCGCAGTGCGCCTCGACCATGTACTCGACGGAGTCGGCGATCAGATCGCGGGACGGCAGGGAGTAGAGCATTCCGCCGTGGCCCATCGCGATGCCGTCGTCGACGGCGATGGTGTTGAACTCGCGGGGCACCGCGCCCGCGGCCTTGATCGCCTCGGAGACGATCCGGCCGACCGGCGCGAGGTGGGTGTGGCCGGGCACGAACTCGGTGAAGGAGTTGGCCACCGCGACGATCGGCTTGCCGATGTCCTCGCTCGCTACGCCCGATGCCCGCATAAGGGCACGTGCGCCCGCCATATTGCGGCCGTGGGTGACAGTGCGGGACCTCAGCTCGGGCATCGTCGCTCGCTCCTTCAGCAGATCCTTCGGCAGAAATGACTTCTTCGAGCGTACGCCCCGGATCCAAGATCTGGACAGCATGTCCGACATACGGAACAGCCGTTCAGCTATCGGTCAGGCCTCGGTCAGATAGCGCTGAATCGTGGGCGCCACCATCCTGATGATCTCCTCGGTGTCCACCGACGCCAGCGGTTCCGCCCGGATCACATAGCGGAGGAAGGCGATCCCGATCATGTGCGACGCGGCCAGCTCCGCGCGGAACGTCGGATCCGGTACGTCGAGCTCCTCGGCGACCCGCTCCAGCAGCCGCCGCAGGACGAACGTACGCAGTACCTTCGCCGCCGCCTCGTGCGTCAGCGCGGAGCGGATGACCGCCAGCAGCGGGGCCCGGGTCACCGGGTTCTCCCAGACGCCGATGAAGAAGCGGGCGAGCCGCTCCCCGATGCCGTCCGGTCCGCCGGCCAGCAGCGCGGGCAGCATCAGGGCCGGTTCGAAGGAGACCTCGATGGCCGCCGCGAAGACCTCGTCCTTCGTACCGAAGTAGTGGTGGACGAGCGCCGGATCGACCCCCGCCGCCTTGGCGATGCCCCGGATGGACGTCTTGTCGTAGCCGCGCTCGGCGAACTCCGTACGGGCCGCGTCGAGGATCTTCTGCTGGGCGCTGGGGCCGGTACCGGCCTCCTGCCGGGCGGGGCGGCCGCGGCGGCGCGGAGCCGTGCCGTTCATGACGGGCGCATCCCCCGGGAGCCGGTACGGGACGACCGCGCCGAGGACGGCCCCGACCGCTTCGCCGAGGACGGCGCGGCCGAGGGCGACGCGGACGGCGCGGGCGAGGAAGAAGGCGTCGGCGAAGAAGGCGCGGGCGAAGAAGGCGCGGGCGAAGAAGGCGACGTGGACGGCGAGGCCAGATGCAGCCGGGCGAACGCCAGCGCCTCCGCCAGATCGGCCTCACGCTCCGCGGCCGACATCGCGCGCCGCGTGTTCACCTCGATCACGACATGCCCGTCGAATCCGCTGCCCGCCAGCCCCGTGAGCAGCTCGGCGCACGGCTGCGTGCCCCGGCCGGGCACGAGATGCTCGTCCTTGGCCGACCCGTTGCCGTCCGCGAGATGGACATGCCCCAGCCGGTCGCCCATCCGGCCGATCATGGCCATGGCGTCGGTGCGGGCGGTCGCGGTGTGCGAGAGATCGACGGTGAAGTGCCGGTAGTCGTACTTGGTCACGTCCCAGTCGGGCGCGTAGGCGAGCATCTCCCGGTCGCGGTAGCGCCACGGGTACATGTTCTCGACGGCGAACCGTACGTCCGTCTCGTCCGCCATCCGCCATATTCCGGTGACGAAATCACGCGCGTACTGCCGCTGCCAGCGGAACGGCGGATGCACGACCACGGTGGAGGCGCCGAGCTTCTCGGCCGCCGCCCGCGCCCGCTGGAGCTTCACCCAGGGATCGGTGGACCACACCCGCTGCGTGATGAGCAGACAGGGCGCGTGGACGGCGAGTACGGGCACCCCGTGATAGTCGGAGAGGCGGCGCAGCGCCTCGATGTCCTGGCTGACGGGGTCGGTCCAGACCATGACCTCGACGCCGTCGTACCCCAGGCGTGCGGCGATCTCGAAAGCCGTCGCCGTGGACTCCGGATAGACCGAAGCCGTCGAGAGCGCGACCTTCGCATCCGGGATGCGCACCACAGGTTCTGCCACGGAGACAGCGTACGGGCACCCTCTATGTGGTCGGGAGTTGGTCGAGCCGCCGCAGGATGACGCCCTCGCGCAGCGCCCAGGGGCAGATCTCCACCGACTCGACCCCGAACAGGTCCATCGCCCCCTCCGCGACCAGCGCTCCCGCCAGCAGCTGCGACGACCGGCCGTCGGAGACACCGGGGAGCGCGGCGCGCTGGAGCGCGCTCATCGCGGCCAGCTTCGGCACCCACTCCTCCAGTGACGTACGACTCAGTTCACGCTGCACGTACAGCCCCTCGGCGGAGCGCGCGGCCCCGGCGAGCCGGGCCAGCTGCCGGAAGGTCTTGGAGGTCGCCACCACGTGGTCGGGGCTGCCGAACCGCGAGAACTCCCCGACCGAACGGGCGATCCGCGCCCGTACGTGGCGGCGCAGCGCCTTCACGTCGATGGGGTCGGGCGGATCGCCCGGCAGCCAGCCCGCGGTCAGCCGGCCCGCGCCCAGGGGCAGGGACACGGCGGCGTCCGGCTCCTCGTCGATTCCGTACGCGATCTCCAGGGAGCCGCCGCCGATGTCCAGGACGAGCAGTTTCCCGGCCGACCAGCCGAACCAGCGGCGGGCGGCGAGGAAGGTGAGCCGGGCCTCCTCCTCGCCCGTGAGGACCTCCAGATCGACGCCGGTCTCGCTCTTGACACGCCCGAGGACCTGTTCGGCGTTGGTGGCCTCGCGCACGGCGGAGGTGGCGAACGGCAGGACGTCCTCGCAGCCCTTGTCCTCGGCGGCCTGGAGCGCGTCGGTGATCGTCGAGGCGAGCCGGTCGACACCGTCGGGGCCGATCGCGCCGTCCTCGTCGAGGAGTTCGGCGAGCCGCAGCTCCGCCTTGTACGAATGCGCGGGCAGCGGACGGGCGCCGCGGTGGGCGTCCACCGCGAGCAGGTGAACCGTGTTCGAACCGACGTCGAGGACTCCGAGTCTCATGAACGGAACGCTACTGCGACCGCGCGCATACGCTGGACCCGTGCCAAAGACGAAAAAGGCGAAGCCGGGCAAAGCCAAGGGCCCGAAGAAGCAGCACCAGCAGGAGGAGGCCACGAGCGCCTCTTCGCGCACGCCCCGGACCGCGCGGAACACCCCTGCCGGCCAGGAGCCGGACGAGAAGGGGCTGGACTTCGCCCGTGCCTGGGCGGAATTCCCCGATCCCGCCGACGACGAGCAGGTTTTCCGCTGCGATCTGACCTGGCTCACCTCGCGGTGGAGCTGCGTCTTCGGCAGCGGCTGCCAGGGCATCCAGGCGGGCCGCGCCGACGACGGCTGCTGCACGCTGGGCGCGCACTTCTCCGACGAGGACGACGAGAAGCGCGTCGCCGGTCATGTGGCACGGCTCACACCGGACCTCTGGCAGTTCCACAAGGAGGGCACGACCACCGGCTGGACGCAGACGGACGACGACGGCGAGCGTCAGACGCGCCGCTGGGACGGCTCCTGCATCTTCCAGAACCGTCCCGGCTTCGCGGGCGGCGCCGGGTGCTCGCTGCACATCCTGGCCCTGCGCGAGGGCCGCGAGCCGCTGGAGACGAAGCCGGACGTCTGCTGGCAGCTGCCGGTCCGGCGGACGTACGACTGGATCGAGCGGCCCGACGACACGCGCGTGCTCCAGGTGTCCATCGGTGAGTACGACCGGCGCGGCTGGGGGCCGGGCGGCCACGATCTGCACTGGTGGTGCACCTCGGCGACCTCGGCGCACGGCGCGGGCGAACCGGTGTACAAGACGTACCGGCCCGAGCTGACCGAGCTGATGGGCAAGGAGGGGTACGACCGGCTGGCCGAGCTGTGCGAGCAGCGCCTGGCCGGCGAGCTTCCGC
This sequence comes from Streptomyces sp. NPDC088147, assembly GCF_044741565.1. Lineage (NCBI taxonomy): Bacteria > Bacillati > Actinomycetota > Actinomycetes > Kitasatosporales > Streptomycetaceae > Streptomyces > Streptomyces sp. NPDC088147. The sequence goes on from NZ_JBIUSY010000003.1 coordinate 14,134, forward strand.
TGGTGGCACCGCATCCGGCGGACCCGGCGCGGCGTCCGGGGAACGCCTAGGGCGTGCCGGCCGGGTCCGAGGGCGGGTCGGCCGGCTGGGGACCGCCGGGGGCGGGGCCCCCGGTACCGGGCTCGGGATCTGGATCTGGATCGGGATCGGGATCGGGATCGGCCGGACCGGTCGGATCCGAGGACCCCTGACCTGGTCCGGACCCCGGCCCCTGACCCGGTCCGGGGTCGGAAGGCCGCGACGGACCGGGCTCGGAAGGGTCCGGTCGCGTCGGCCCGCCGGAGCCCTGGCCGGGGGCGGGATCCGCGGGGTGTCCCGGATGTCCGGGGAGCGTGGGGTGTGCGGGGTATCCCGGCCGGCTTGCGTGACCCGAGAGCGGCGGTCTGGAGCCGTAGCCGTAGATCTTCACCACGGATCCCGCCGGATAGATCGCCACCCGCGCGCTCCACGGTCCCGACGGTTCGCGCCGGTGGTCCACGAAGACCTGGACGGTGAACGACTCGCCGGGCGCGAGGGTGCCGTAGTGGCGGCTCAGCCGGAGCCACGGGGCCTTGGTCGCCGCCGTCCAGGCGACCGGCGCGCCGCCGGAGGCCCTGAGCGTGATCATCGTCGTGTCGCCGTGGGGCTGTGCCTCGACCGAGATCCTGCCGAGGGCGGGCTGCCCCGGAAGGGCCGTCGGTACGGGCAGGCCGTCGCTGATGACCTCGACCGAGACGCCGGGCGCGGTGCCCTCCCCGCCGGAGCCGTGACCGGGGCCACGGCCGGTGCCCGAGTCGTCCTGGGCGCTGCCCGCGATCTCGTAGTACTTGCGCGGCTTCCCGTCCTCCGTGGCCGGGCCCTCGTTCGCCCCGGCGCTGACCGAGGAGCCGTCGCGGCCGTCCCCCGTCTCCGGTGCGCCGCGGTACGCCGCCCAGAGCGCGAGCACGGGGGCGGCGACGACGGTCGCCACGACGGTGGTGGTCACGGCCCGCGCCCGCAGCCTGTCCCGGCGGGCGGCGCGGTCCTTGGGGTCCATGGGGAAGCCGTTGCGGCCGAAGCGCGGCGCCGCGGCCCGCGCCCGGGGTGTCCGGTCCATCGCCGCGTACGTGGCCTGCCTCGGCGCCTCGATGAGCGGGAGCACGGCGCGCGGGGCGGACCGCACGGCTCCGTCCGAGACCGCCGAGTCCGCGACCGCTGAGCCCGAGGCCGCCGAGTCCGAGATCGTCGAGTCCGCGATCGTCGAGTCCGTGTGCTGCCGAACCGGGAGCTTCGGGTCCGTGAGCGAGGAGGGGCGCGACCCCGGCCACGGTCCTGCCGCCTCGGCGCGCTCGGCGACGCGGCGGCAGCGCGGGCAGTCGTCGACGTGCCGGACCAGCTCGCGCCGGAGCGCGGCGGAGAGCAGCACCTGATGGTCGCCGGTGAGCCGGGCGACCGACGGGCAGCCGCCGGTGTCGACGACGGCGAGCGCGGCGCGGGTGCGTTCCACCTCGCAGGCGGCGGAGGCGAGCAGCTCACGGGCCGCCGTCGGTTCCATGGAGAGCACGGCGGCGACCTCCACCGGGCCCAGCTGGTGGCGTACGGCCAGTTCCAGGATCTCGCGCTGCTCGGGCGTCGTACCGGCGGCTTCCGGCCAGGCCAGCAGGGCGAGTTCACGCCGTCGGCGCTCGGCGGTCTCCGGCGGGAGCGCCTCCGCCGGGGCGGGCTCGGGCTCGCGCTGGGCCGAATGCGCCCCCAGCCGGCTGCGGCGCTGCTCGGTGAGTCTGCGCAGACAGGACCAGCGCGCGAGCGCGTACAGCCAGGCCTTGCGCTCCCCGGCGCCCGAGGGGCAACGGCCGTACTGGCGCTCGGAGATGGACAGCACCTCGCCGAGGACCTCGGTCGCGACGTCGTGGTCGCACAGCACGGAGAGGCAGTAGGTGAACAGGCCGTCGAGGTACGGCTCGTAACGTGCGGCCTGGCGGTGCGGCACCGGATGGGGCGCACGTCGAGGCGCGCGGTGTGCGCCGGTGGTGTGCGTGGAGGTGTCGGGGCTGCTGCTCATCACCCGGCGACGTTAGACAGAGGGACCCACAGCCTTCACACCTCTTGAGCACATTTAATCCTTACGGGTGAAGGTATCCCTCAAAAGGGGACAGGAATCGCACGCTCCGATGAACTCCCCCTGACTCGCCCCACCCCCTCGCCCACACCTCGCCCCCCCCGCTCCTCCCTGCCGCTCCCGGGCCGCTGCCTCCCGTGGTCGGCGCTGTCGGTGGGCCCCTATACGGTGACGCCATGGCTGCCCGTACGAAATCCGCCAAGGACAGGCCGTCCTACCGCTGTACCGAGTGCGGCTGGACGACCGCCAAGTGGCTCGGCCGCTGCCCCGAATGCCAGGCGTGGGGCACGGTCGAGGAGTACGGCGCGCCCGCGGTACGGACCACGGCGGCGGGCCGGGTCTCCACCGCCGCGCTGCCGATCGGCCAGGTCGACGCCCGTACGGCCACCGCGCGCTCCACCGGCGTGGACGAGCTGGACCGGGTGCTCGGCGGCGGGCTGGTGCCGGGCGCCGTCGTGCTGGTCGCGGGCGAGCCGGGCGTGGGCAAGTCGACGCTGCTGCTCGATGTCGCCGCGAAGTCGGCCAGCGACGAGCACCGCACGCTCTATGTGACGGGCGAGGAGTCCACCAGCCAGGTGCGGCTGCGCGCCGACCGGATCAAGGCCATCGACGACCATCTCTATCTGGCCGCGGAGACGGATCTCTCCGCGGTGCTCGGTCACCTCGACGCGGTCAAGCCGTCGCTGCTGATCCTGGACTCCGTCCAGACCGTCGCCTCGCCGGAGATCGAGGGCGCGCCGGGCGGTATGGCCCAGGTCCGTGAGGTCGCGGGCGCGCTCATCCGGGCGTCCAAGGAGCGCGCCATGTCGACGCTCCTGGTGGGGCATGTCACCAAGGACGGCGCGATCGCGGGGCCGCGGCTGCTCGAACATCTTGTGGATGTCGTGCTGTCGTTCGAGGGCGACCGGCACGCCAGGCTGAGGCTCGTCCGGGGGATCAAGAACCGCTACGGGACGACCGACGAGGTCGGCTGTTTCGAGCTGCACGACGAGGGGATCACCGGTCTCGCCGACCCGTCCGGACTGTTCCTCACCCGGCGCGACGAACCCGTCCCCGGCACCTGCCTGACCGTCACGCTGGAGGGGCGCCGGCCGCTCGTCGCCGAGGTGCAGGCGCTGACGGTCGACTCGCAGATCCCCTCGCCGCGGCGCACCACCTCCGGTCTGGAGACCTCCCGGGTGTCGATGATGCTCGCCGTGCTGGAGCAGCGCGGCCGGATCAGCGCGCTCGGCAAGCGCGACATCTACAGCGCGACGGTCGGCGGGGTGAAGCTCACCGAGCCCGCCGCCGATCTCGCGATCGCCCTCGCGCTGGCGTCCGCGGCCAGCGATACGCCCCTGCCGAAGAACCTGGTCGCGATCGGGGAGGTCGGGCTCGCGGGCGAGGTCAGACGGGTTACGGGCGTCCAGCGGCGGCTGGCCGAGGCCCACCGTCTCGGCTTCACGCAAGCGCTTGTTCCCACCGATCCGGGGAAGATCCCGGCCGGTATGAAGGTCACGGAAGTCGCCGACATGGGTGATGCTCTCAGGGTGCTGCCGCGCCGCGGTCGTGCGGACGCCCCACGGGAAGACAACGCTCGCCGGTAGACTTTGCCCTGGTCTCGCCCATCCGTACGAGCCGGAGGAGTGCAGTGGCAGCCAACGACCGGGCATCAGCGCCCGGAAAGTCCGGCGCGGGCTCCGGCAACGAAGCGCTGATGCGCGCCTCCCTGAGCGCTGTCGCGCCGGGCATGGCGCTGCGCGACGGCCTGGAGCGGATCCTGCGCGGCAACACCGGAGGTCTGATCGTCCTGGGCATGGACAAGACCGTCGAGTCGATGTGCACGGGCGGTTTCGTGCTGGACGTGGAGTTCACCGCGACCCGCCTGCGCGAGCTGTGCAAACTCGACGGCGCGCTCATCCTGGACAAGGACATCACCAAGATCCTGCGGGCCGGCGTCCAGCTGGTCCCCGAGTCGTCCATCCCCACGGAGGAGACGGGTACGCGGCACCGCACGGCCGACCGCGTGTCCAAGCAGTGCGGCTTCCCCGTCGTCTCCGTCTCGCAGTCGATGCGGCTGATCGCGCTGTACGTGAACGGGGAGCGCCGGGTCCTTGAGGAGTCGGCGGCGATCCTGTCGCGGGCGAACCAGGCGCTGGCGACCCTGGAGCGGTACAAGCTCCGTCTCGACGAGGTCGCGGGCACGCTCTCCGCGCTGGAGATCGAGGATCTGGTGACGGTCCGGGACGTGACGGCCGTCGCCCAGCGTCTTGAGATGGTGCGCAGGATCGCCACGGAGATCGCCGAGTACGTGGTCGAGCTGGGCACCGACGGCCGGCTTCTCTCGCTCCAGCTGGACGAGTTGATCGCGGGCGTGGAGCCGGAACGGGACCTGGTCGCACGGGACTACGTCCCCGAGCCGACCGCGAAGCGCTCCCGTACGGTCGGCGAGGCGCTCGGCGAGCTGGACTCGCTGAGCCATCCCGAGCTGCTCGAACTGCCCATCGTGGCAAGGGCGCTGGGCTACAGCGGCGCGCCCGAGACGCTCGACTCCGCGGTCTCGCCGCGCGGTTACCGGCTGCTGGCCAAGGTGCCGCGGCTGCCGGGCGCCATCATCGAACGGCTCGTCGAGCACTTCGGCGGGCTCCAGAAGCTGCTGGCGGCGAGCGTCGACGATCTTCAGACGGTGGACGGCGTCGGCGAGGCGCGGGCCCGCAGCGTGCGCGAGGGGCTCTCGCGGCTGGCGGAGTCCTCGATCCTGGAGCGGTACGTATAGCGGCGCCTCCGCACGGCATCTCCGCACAGCGCCTTCAACGGCGTACGTACGTGAGCGAGAGCGGCACGTGAGCGAGAGCGGCACGTGAACGAGAGCGGCACGTGAACGACAGCGGCACGTGAACGACAGCGGCACGTGAACGACAGCGGCGCCCCGGCCCCTTCCCGGGCCGGGGCGCCGCCTCATGCGCCGCCGCGGACGGCTGTCAGTCCTTCTCCAGACGGATGGACGCCTGGCCCTGCTTCACCGAGGCGCGCGAGGTCTTGGCCTCCACCAGGTACGTCCCGGGGCCCACAGCCCCCGCGGGCGGCGTGGCGCACCGCGGCGCGCTCCGCCCGCGGTCCCACTCGACGGTGCGCGTGATCGTCCCGCCCGCCGGGACCTCGTAGAGGACCCCGCCGGTCTCCGGGCAGTGCTCGGACGACCAGACGTTCTCGTCGTCGGCGTCGGCGATCGTGAGCACCATCGCCTTCGGCCCGAAGTCGGCCTTGCAGGCGGTGTTCGAGGTGTTCGTGGCGGTCAGCCGGAACGCGGGCTTCTCGCCGGGCGCGTACGCGACCTTCGTCGTGGTGAGGCGCAGGGTGAGGGCGCTCGGGGGGCAGTTGGGCAGTCCGGAGCCGGCCGGTACCTGCCGGCCGGAGCTGGTGCTTCCGCCACCGCTGCCCGCCGAACCGCCGCCGCCGGCGCCGCCGGTGTTCGCCGCGCCGTCCGTGCCGCCGGAACCGGCGCCGCCACCGCCGCCGGTGTCACCGTTCTTGCCGCCGTCGGAACCGCCGTCCGTACCGCCCTGGCCGCCGCCGGTCCCACCAGTGCCGCCAGTCCCACCGGTCCCGCCGGTCCCGTTGGTCGAGCCCGACTCGTCGCGTCCGCCCGGCTGTTCACTGATGGCCGGTCCGGAACCGGAGGGGCCCGGGGTGATGGACGTCGCGGGATTGGCGCCGTCCGCTGTGTCCCCGCTGTTCTTGCCGTCACCCCCACGGGAGGTGACGACCCATACGACGAGCAACGCGAGCAGCGCGATCAGCGTCGCCGCTACTGCCCTCCGTCGCCAGTAGATGGTGGAGGGAAGCGGCCCGACCGGATTGCGCAAAGATCCCACGGCGCAAACTGTACGAGAGATCGGCGCCAACTCCCGCCCCCCATGCCGCCCGTCTCGCAAGTTTTACGGATCATCATCACGGATCGGCCCGTCCGCGACCGGGACTTTCCTTCCTTTCGTCAGGGGTACACCCCGGCCTTCGGGTGAGGGGAACTCCCGATGATCTCTGTACGTTCTTCCCATGAACAGCAGCGCAACGAGCGATCTCTATCGCGACATCACCGACTTCGCCCGTACGACCCCCTCCTGGTTCCAACACCTGGCAGAGCTATGGACCGAGGCCGGACTGCTGTTGTTCGGCGTGCTCTTCATAACGGTCTGGTGGTACGCGCGGCCGACCGGTTCGCGCGCCGTGGCCGTGGCGGTCCTCGCGCCGCTCGCGACCGCCGTCGCGTACGTGTGCAGTGAACTGACCAAGTCGGCGCTGACCGAGGAGAGGCCGTGCCGGGCGGTCGCCGGAGCCGGGGCCTCACTCATCCCCTGTCCGCCGGTGGGCGACTGGTCCTTCCCCAGCAACCACGCCACGATCGCCGGAGCGGCGGCGATCGCGCTCACGATCGCCCGTCCCCTACTCGCTTACCTCACCGTCCCGATGGCGCTGCTGATGGCGTTCTCCCGGGTCTTCGTCGGAGTCCACTATCCGCACGACGTGGCGGTGGGGCTGGTGTTCGGCGGCGTGGTGGCGACGGTCGTGGTCCTGGCGGCGGCACGGCCCGTGGGCACGCTGGTCCGGACGATGCGGACGAGCGGGTCGGGTCTGGCCCTCCTGCTCGCCGGGCCGGGGCGGGCACGCGCCGTCGATCACACGGGCGCGACGGAGCGGGCGTGACCGAGCGGGCGTGACCGAGCGGGCGTGACCGAGCGGGCGTGACCGAGCGCGCGGACGGGCGCGTGGGACCGAGCGCGTGGGACGGGCGGGCGGGGTGAACAGGGGGCGTGCGCGGGACCGGGCGCGTGACACCTCGGCCCCGCCCGCGCCTGCCGCACCCTCCACGGCCCGGGACATGCCAGGATCGGTGGTGCCATGACTGCTACCTCCGCGCACTCCGCGTCCTCCCCGACCGCCGTCGATCCGGCCGCCCTCCACACCCCCGTCATCGCGTGGTTCGACTCGAACGCGCGCGACCTGCCCTGGCGCCGCCCCGAAGCGGGCGCCTGGGGGGTGATGGTCAGCGAGTTCATGCTCCAGCAGACCCCGGTGAACCGGGTGCTCCCGGTGTACGAGCAGTGGCTCAGCCGCTGGCCGCGCCCCGCCGATCTGGCCGCCGAGGCCCCCGGCGAGGCGGTCCGCGCCTGGGGCCGGCTGGGCTATCCGCGCCGCGCGCTGCGTCTGCACGGCGCCGCGCAGGCGATAACGGAGCGGCACGGAGGTGACGTACCGCGCGAGCACGCGCAGTTGCTCTCGCTGCCCGGGATCGGTGAGTACACGGCCGCGGCCGTGGCCTCGTTCGCGTACGGACAGCGGCACGCGGTGCTCGACACGAACGTGCGCCGCGTCTTCGCGCGCGCCGTGGCCGGTGTCCAGTACCCGCCGAACGCGACCACCGCCGCCGAACGCAAGCTGGCCCGCGCGCTGCTGCCCGAGGACGCCCCGACCGCGGCCCGCTGGGCGGCGTCCTCCATGGAGCTGGGCGCGCTGATCTGCACGGCGAAGAACGAGGGCTGCGTACGGTGCCCGATCGCCGACCGGTGCGCCTGGCGGCTGGCCGGGAAACCGCGGTACGAGGGCCCCGCGCGGCGCGGCCAGACGTACGCGGGCACGGACCGTCAGGTGCGCGGCAAGCTCCTGGCCGTGCTGCGCGAGGCGGTCGCGCCGGTGCCGCAGGGGGTCCTGGACGCGGTCTGGGACGAACCGGTGCAGCGGGCCAGGGCGCTGGACGGGCTGGTCGCCGACGGGCTGGTCGAGCCGATGGAGAACGGGGTCTACCGGCTGCCGCAGACCCGGGCCGAGCCGCGCTGATCCCGCACCCGCCCCGCACCGCGTCACGGCGGCCCCGCCCCGGCGGCCGTTACACAACCGATGGACAGCCGTGCGCCCTCCGACGGCTGTCCCGCACAGCCCCGTGACAACCGCTCCGTAATTTCGGTGCCGTAAGCGAACGGCATGGATGGTCACGGGGTGGGAGGCGGTTGTCATGGCGCAGAGTGAGGTGCTCGGCTTCGAGGAGTACGTGCGTACCCGGCAGGAGGCCCTGTTGCGGAGCGCCCGGCGGCTCGTGCCCGATCCCGTCGACGCGCAGGACCTGCTCCAGACCGCGCTGGCCCGTACGTTCGGGCGCTGGGACGGCATCGCCGACAAGTCCCTCGCCGACGCCTATCTGCGCCGCGTCATGATCAACACGCGTACGGAGTGGTGGCGCGCCCGCAAGCTCGAAGAGGTCCCCACCGAGCAGCTGCCCGACGCGAGCATCGACGACGGCACCGACCAGCGCGCCGACCGGGCGCTGCTGATGGACATCCTGGGGGTGCTCGCGCCCAAGCAGCGCAGCGTGGTGGTGCTGCGGCACTGGGAGCAGATGAGCACGGAGGAGACGGCTGCCGCGCTCGGCATGTCGGCGGGTACCGTAAAGAGCACGCTGCACCGCGCGCTGGCCCGGCTCCGTCAGGAGCTGGAGAGCCGGGAACTGGCCGGCCAGGGCCTGGACGTCCATGTGCCGGAGCAGTCGGATCTCCGTCGCGGCAGGAGCGGCGGAAGCAGCGGGAGCGACAGGGGTGACGGCCGGGGCGCTCGCGGCATACGCGGCGGTCACGGCGGTCATGAGGAGCGGGGGCGGGAGAGGTGCGCGGCCTGAGAGACCCGGGGCGGCCGAGAGGCGGACCCTTCGCGGTGGGTACGGCACTGTCCGCGCTCGCCGCCGCCGGCCTGTTCGTGTCCGGCTGTTCGACCGGCGGTACGGGGACCAGGGACGAGGGCGCGGCCGTGACCTCCCCCGTGGAGCGCGGCGCGCCGACCCCCAGGGTGTCCGCGGCGACCCCCGCCAAGACCGTCAACGCGGTGGCGCTGCTCCGGAAGGACCCGGCGGTCAGCCCGCGGGTCAAGGCCGACCTCAAGCCGTGCGGCGAGGACGCGTACCCGGTGGACACCTCGTACGGGAACCTGACCGGCGGTACCGCGCCCGATCTGGTGGTCAACGTGCTGACGTGCGGCGACTCGGTGGGCGTCGGGACGTATGTGTACCGCCAGCGGAACGAGGAGTACCAGAACGTCTTCGCGGCGGAGGAGCCCGCCGTCTACGCCACGATCGACCGCGGTGAGCTGGTCGTCACCCAGCAGGTGTACGCGAAGGGCGATCCGCTGTCCTTCCCGTCGGGCGAAGACGTCGTGACGTACAGCTGGGCCGACAGCAAGTTCAGCGAGCGCTACCGCGTGCGCAACGACTACAGCAGAGCGGTGGGCAACGGCGAGGGGTCCTCATCCGTCGTGCCCGCCCCGACGAGCGAGAACTGAGAGCTGGGAACCACGGGATGGCCGAGACCCATGTCCTGTTCGTCGAGGACGACGATGTCATCCGCGAAGCCACCCAGCTGGCGCTGGAGCGCGACGGCTTCGTGGTCACCGCCAGGCCGGACGGACTCGCCGGGCTCGACGCGTTCCGCGCGAACCGTCCCGACATCGCGCTGCTCGATGTGATGGTGCCGGGTCTGGACGGCGTCAGCCTGTGCCGGCGTATCCGCGACGAGTCGACCGTGCCCGTGATCATGCTGTCCGCGCGCGCCGACTCGATCGATGTCGTGCTCGGGCTGGAGGCGGGCGCCGACGACTATGTGACCAAGCCCTTCGACGGCGCGGTGCTGGTCGCCAGGATCCGCGCCGTACTGCGCCGCTTCGGGCACGCGGGCGGGCCCGCCGGGGAGACCGGCGGACCGGGCGGGCCCGATGAGAACGGGGTGCTGACCTTCGGCGATGTGGAGATCGACACGGAGGGCATGGAGGTACGCAGGGCGGGCACGCCGGTGGCGCTGACGCCGACGGAGATGCGGCTGCTGCTGGAGTTCTCGTCCGCTCCCGGGACCGTGCTCTCCCGCGACAGACTTCTGGAGCGGGTCTGGGACTCCGGCTGGGGCGGCGACACCCGGGTCGTGGATGTCCATGTCCAGCGGCTGCGCACCAAGATCGGCCAGGACCGGATCGACACGGTCCGCGGCTTCGGATACAAGCTCAAGGCATGAAGCGGCTCACCCTGCGCACCGGAGTCCGGTGGAAGATCAGCATCGCGATCGCGGCGGTCGGCGCGCTGGTCGCGGTGGCGCTGAGCCTGGTGGTGCACAACTCGGCGCGGGTCTCGATGCTCGACAACTCGCGCGAGGTGCAGATGGAGCGGCTGCTGTTCGCGGAGCGGATGTACGAGTCGACGAAGGAGCCCCGGCTCGGCACGAAGCTCAACGACCCCACACTCCCGCGCGACCTGCGCGCGAAGATGAACGAGGGCCGGCGCGCGACCCATGTGCAGGAGACCTCGAACGGTGTGCCCGATGTGTGGGCGGCCGTCCCGCTGAGCAACGGCACGGTGCTCTCGCTGCACAGCAAGTTCGCCGACTCCACGACGATCATGAAGGATCTGGACCGGTCCCTGATCATCGGTTCGGTCTCGGTGGTCTTCGGGGGGTGCGCCCTGGGTGTGCTGATCGGCGGGCAGCTCTCGCGGCGGCTGCGCAGGGCCGCCGCGGCGGCGGGGCGGGTCGCGCAGGGCAATACGGAGGTGCGTGTCGGGGACGCCGTCGGCGGCGTCGTACGGGACGAGACGGATGAGCTGGCCCGCGCGGTGGACGCGCTGACCGACGCGCTGAACGAGCGCATCGAGGCCGAGCGCCGGGTCACCGCGGACATCGCCCATGAGCTGCGTACGCCGGTGACCGGGCTGCTGACCGCCGCCGAGCTGCTGCCGCCGGGCCGCCCCACGGAGCTGGTACGGGACCGGGCCCAGGCCATGCGCACGCTGGTCGAGGACGTGCTGGAGGTCGCGCGGCTCGACAGCGCCTCGGAGCGCGCCGAACTCCAGGAGATCGCTCTCGGCGAGTTCGTCGCGCGGCGGGTGGGGGTGCTGAACCCCGCGATCACGATCAAGGTCGTGCACGAGTCCTGGGTCAGCACGGATCCCCGCCGGCTGGAACGCATCCTGGGCAATCTGCTGGCCAACGCCGCCAAGCACGGCGGGACGCCCGTCGAGGTGACGGTCGAGGGCCGGGTGGTACGCGTACGGGACCACGGCCCCGGCTTCCCCGACGCCCTGCTGCGGGAGGGCCCGAGCCGCTTCCGTACGGGCGCGACCGACCGCGCGGGCCACGGCCACGGGCTGGGCCTGACCATCGCGGCGGGCCAGGCCCGGGTCCTCGGAGCGCGGCTGACCTTCCGGAACGCGACACCGGAGGGGATCGAGGGCCGGGACGGCTCGGGCGGCGCGATCGCGGTCCTCTGGCTCCCGGAGCACGCCCCGACGACGACCGGCAGCTTCCCGATACTGAGGCTGCCGGACTGACCGCGCCTGTGGCTTCCGGGCCGACCGCGCCCGGCCGAGCGGGCACCCGCCGCCCCGAGCCGGACGTACGCGCCGACACGCACCACGGACAACGGCCCCCGGCGCCGGAGCGCCAGGGGCCGTGCGTGATGCGTCACGCGTCACACGTCATGCGTCACATGTCATGTGTCATGTGTCGTACGTCATGCGTCGCACGCCGGAGACTCAGGCCGACTGCGCGACCTTGCCGTCCGCCGCCGGGGCCGGGGCCGGGTCCGGCGCCTGGCCGGCGGCGTCGGCCGGCTTCGGCTCGGCGCCCCGCAGCGGGACCTCCTTGACGAAGAACGCCGCCACGAAGCCGATCACCGCGATCGCCGCGCCCAGCGTGAACGCCGCGTGCGTACCGGTCGACACCGCGTGCTGGTACGCCTCGCGCACCAGGTCCGGCAGCTTCGCCAGGCTCGCCGCGTCCAGCTGGGCGGACTGCTGGGTGGCGCCCGTCGCGCCCGCCCCGGCGCGGGCGGCCATCTCGTCCTGCACCCGGCTGGTGAACAGGGCGCCCATGATGGCGGCGCCGAAGGAGCCGCCGAGCGTACGGAAGAGGGTGGTCGTGGACGAGCCGACGCCCATGTCCTTCATCTCGACGCTGTTCTGCGCCACGAGCATGGTGATCTGCATCAGGAAGCCCATGCCCGCGCCGAGGACGGCCATATAGACGCCGGAGGTCAGCCGCGAGGTGCCGGTGTCCATCTGCGCCAGCAGGAACAGGCCGACGACCATCAGCGCGCCGCCCAGGATCGGGAAGATCTTGTACTTGCCGCTGCTCGTGGTGATCCGGCCCGCGACCAGCGAGACGGCCATCATCGACAGGAGCATCGGCAGCAGCAGCAGACCGGAATTGGTGGCCGAGGCGCCCTGTACGGCCTGCTGGTAAAGCGGCAGGAAGAGGACCGCGCCGAACATCACGAAGCCGGTCAGGAACCCGATCACGGACATCAGCGAGAAGTTGCGGTTGCGGAAGATGTGCAGCGGCATGATCGGCTCGGGGACCCTGGTCTGCACGAAGACGAAGGCGACGAGGGAGACCACGCCGATCGCGATCAGCTCCATGATCATCGCGGAGCTCCAGGCGTACTCCGTACCGCCCCAGGTGGTGACCAGCACGATCGCCGTGATGCCGACGGTCAGCAGCGCGGCACCGAGATAGTCGACCTTGGCCTTGGTCCGGTCCTTGGCGGGCAGGTGCAGGACGGCCGTGATCATCACGAGCGCCAGCGCGCCGAGCGGAAGGTTGATGTAGAAGCTCCAGCGCCAGCCAAGGTGATCGGTGATGGTGCCGCCGACGAGCGGGCCGCCGATCATGGCGAGCGCCATGACACCGGCCATCATGCCCTGGTACTTGCCGCGCTCCCGCGGCGGTATCAGGTCGCCGATGATCGCCATGACGCCGACCATCAGACCGCCCGCGCCCAGGCCCTGGACGGCCCGGAAGCCGATCAGCTGGCCCATGTCCTGGGCCATGCCGCTGAGCGCCGATCCGATCAGGAAGACCACGATCGAGGTGAGGAAGACGCCCTTGCGGCCGTATATGTCGCCGAGCTTGCCCCAGATCGGCGTGGAGGCGGCGGTCGCCAGGGTGTACGCGGTGACCACCCAGGACAGATGCGCGAGGCCGCCCAGCTCACCGACGATGGTCGGCATCGCGGTACCGACGATCATGTTGTCCAGCATCGCCAGGAGCATCGCGATCATGAGCGCGAGCAGCACCACGCGCACACTGCGCGGCTGCGGCGCGGATTTCTCCGCGCCTCCCGCGCCTCGGGCGCTTCCCGCGCCTCCTGGACTCGCTGGGCTCGCTGGGCTCCCCGAGTCTTCTGGCCCTCCTGGACTCTCCAGCCGCTTCGTCTGCTTACCGGTCGGACTCATCGTCCCCACTCCCCTGTACTTCCCCTGGTACTTACTTGCCGCCCGGCAAGTCGACTACAGTGGGACAACGTAGACCTCTACTTGTCGGGCGTCAAGTAAGTTATTTCTCGGGAGAGCACCCATGGGCAGCACACAGCACCCTCGGCGGGGGAACACCCGCCAGCGCATCCAGGACGTCGCGCTGGAGCTCTTCGCCGAGCAGGGGTACGAGAAGACGTCGCTACGGGAGATCGCCGAGCGGCTGGATGTCACGAAGGCGGCGCTGTACTACCACTTCAAGACCAAGGAAGACATCCTGATCAGCCTCTTCGAGGATCTGACGCGCCCGCTCGACGACCTGATCACCTGGGGCGCCACACAGCCGCACACCCTGGAGACCAAGCAGGAGATCCTGCGCCGCTACAGCGCGGCGCTGCACGGCGCGGCCCCGCTCTTCCGCTTCATGCAGGAGAACCAGGCGACCGTCCGTGAGCTGAGCATCGGCGAGTCGTTCAAGGGGCGGATGATCGACATGCTCGATCTGATCCAGGATCCGGACGCCTCCATGAAGAACCGGGTCCGCTGCGTCAGCGCGCTCTTCACGATGCACGCGGGCATGATCGCCCTCAGAGACATCGATGGAGACCCCGAGGAGAAGCGAGAAGCCATCCTGGAGGTCTCCACCGAGCTGATGAGCCAGGCTCATCGGGTCACACCGTGACGGTCACACCTTGACGCCCACCGAGCGCAGGAACGGGACCGGGTTGACGCCCGAGCCGTAGTTCGGGGTCGTACGGATCTCGAAGTGCAGGTGCGGGCCGCTGGAGTTACCGGTGTTGCCGGAGAGCCCGATCACCTTGTCGGTCGTGACCTGCTGGCCCACGTACACCTTGACCTGGGACAGGTGCGCGTACTGCGAGTACGTGCCGTTCTTGTGCTTGATCACTATCGCGTTGCCGTACGCGGGGCCGTCACCGGCGCCGTTCGGGCCGGCCTTGACGACGGTGCCGCCGTGGACGGCGTGGACCGGCGTACCGGTCGGAACCGCGAAGTCCTGGCCGGAGTGCTTGCTCGCCCACATGCCACCGCCGAGGCCGAAGCCGGCGCTGAGCTTGTAGTGCTTGACCGGGTCGGTCCAGGAGACGGCCTTCTTGGCCTTGGCCTTGGCCTTCGCGGCCTTCGCCTTGGCGTCGTCCGCCTTGGAGGCGGGCTTGGCGTGGGCGGCGGCCTGGTGCGTGACGGCCGAGACGGCCGAGTCGGTGGCCGCGGCGCCGGTGGTCGCGTCACCACCGGTCGCGGCGAAGGCGGCCCCGGTTCCGGCCGCCAACGACACTCCGAGTCCGGCAGCCAGGACACCGGCACGGGTACGAAGGGCGGACGGTCGGGACAGACGGGACAGCTTGCGCTGCGACATACGGGTAAACCTCCGGGCATCAAGGGACCCGGCACACGAGCGCCGGGCTGGCCTCACCTTGGTAACCCGGACCCCACCTCATCCCAAAACACCCCATCTACGGCATCACGTCGTAGCGATCCCCTCAGCCGTCCGCCTCTTGACGCCCTCGGCCGGCGCACCACAGGCGGGCTTTATTGGACGATTTCAACCCGTTTAACCGCACGTGGAGCACCCAAGGGACCGGCGACCGGTCGCGGTACGCGGCGCAGTCGACGCCACCCGGCCGAAAGCCCCGCCCGCGACAGGGCCGAACGTCCCCGCCGACGCCCGGCGCCGCCACTACGACGGCTAGTAGGGCCGGAAACGCCTGTGCTGCTTGTCACGGCCACCGGGTAGGAATGCCTTCCGATTCGGGACCAAAGTCCCGGTTACCCCGACCGATCTCCGGCATGGCGCGTACGGCCGCGTACGGCCGGATTCCGGCCGCGTACGGCGGGAATCCCGCCCCGGGACACGGCTTATCCGAGCCCGGAGGCGGGCCGGTGTGACGGCCTCGTCCCCGCCCCGGTGAAATCGGCCGCCCGGAGTCCATTTCCCCTCGCGCGTCCGTACGCGCCGCACGAAAGCGCTTGTCGATCGCCGTTCGCGACGAGCTGGAGCCGATTCCCCGCGGAGGAGTACGCGCGGGAGGTTCTGGCCCGAATTGCATGGGCCGACACGATGCTTCCTCGGGACTGGTGTCGACCAATTGCGGCACCTTCGCGGACTGCCCGCCACCGAAACCGCGCCGTGCTCGCCGGCAGTTGCGACGGAGCGCAACTCGGCTCTTTTCTCAGGGGCGTTGCCTTCGGAAGCCGCTCGTCCTCTCCGACAAAAAACGTGGCCGAGCTGTTGTCTCCGTGAACTGTCACGGCTGAACATACGGAGGCCGTCCGGCTGTTCAGCCTGAAAGACCTCTCGGCATTGCGGCTCGCCTACGGAGATTCGCCGCTTCCGGCCGTGCGCGGCCAAGACAGGGCCCGCGCGAAAAGGGGCTGCCCCGGACCGTGAAAACACGGTCCGGGGCAGCCCCTTCAGTCACTCACCCCAAGGGCGTGAGCCTCACACGTCCTTCGTCAGGTTCGGGCCGCCACCGGCCGCCTGCTCGATCGGAGGGACGTCCGGCAGAGGCGACTTCTCCTCGCCGCGGAAGGTGAACTTCTTCGCCTCACCCTCGCCCTCGGTGTCCACGACCACGATGTGACCGGGGCGCAGCTCGCCGAAGAGGATCTTCTCGGAGAGGACGTCCTCGATCTCGCGCTGGATCGTCCGGCGCAGCGGCCGGGCGCCCAGGACCGGGTCGTAACCCTTCTTGGCCAGCAGCGACTTGGCGTTCGGGCTGAGCTCAAGGCCCATGTCCCGGTCCTTCAGCCGCTCGTCCACCTTGTCCACCATGAGGTCGACGATCTGGATGATGTCTTCCTCGGTGAGCTGGTGGAAGACCACCGTGTCGTCGACGCGGTTGAGGAACTCCGGCCGGAAGTGCTGCTTCAGCTCTTCGTTGACCTTGTTCTTCATCCGCTCGTAGTTGGTCTTGGTGTCGCCCTGGGCGGCGAAGCCCAGGTTGAACCCCTTGGAGATGTCCCTGGTCCCGAGGTTGGTCGTCATGATGATGACCGTGTTCTTGAAGTCCACGACCCGGCCCTGGGAGTCGGTCAGCCGACCGTCCTCCAGGATCTGGAGCAGGGAGTTGAAGATGTCGGGGTGGGCCTTCTCGACCTCGTCGAAGAGGACGACGGAGAACGGCTTCCTGCGCACCTTCTCGGTGAGCTGGCCGCCCTCCTCGTACCCCACGTATCCGGGGGGCGAGCCGAAGAGGCGCGAGACCGTGTGCTTCTCGCTGAACTCCGACATGTCGAGCGCGATCAGCGCGTCCTCGTCGCCGAAGAGGAACTCGGCGAGCGTCTTGGACAGCTCCGTCTTACCGACACCGGACGGGCCGGCGAAGATGAACGAGCCACCGGGACGCTTGGGGTCCTTCAGACCCGCTCGCGTACGGCGGATCGCCTGCGAGAGCGCCTTGATGGCGTCCTTCTGGCCGATGACGCGCTTGTGGAGCTCGTCCTCCATGCGGAGCAGCCGCGAGGACTCCTCCTCGGTGAGCTTGAAGACCGGGATGCCCGTGGCCGTCGCCAGGACCTCGGCGATCAGCTCCTCGTCCACCTCGGCGACGACGTCCATGTCGCCGGCCTTCCACTCCTTCTCCCGCTTGGTCTTCGCGGCCAGCAGCTGCTTCTCCTTGTCACGGAGAGACGCCGCCTTCTCGAAGTCCTGGGAGTCGATGGCCGACTCCTTGTCACGGCGGACGCCCGCGATCTTCTCGTCGAACTCGCGGAGGTCCGGCGGAGCGGTCATCCGGCGGATACGCATCCGGGAGCCGGCCTCGTCGATCAGGTCGATCGCCTTGTCCGGCAGGAAGCGGTCCGAGATGTACCGGTCGGCGAGCGTCGCGGCGGCGACCAGGGCGGAGTCCGTGATGGACACGCGGTGGTGCGCCTCGTAACGGTCGCGCAGACCCTTGAGGATCTCGATCGTGTGCGGCAGCGACGGCTCCGCGACCTGGATGGGCTGGAAGCGGCGCTCCAGGGCCGCGTCCTTCTCCAGGTGCTTGCGGTACTCGTCGAGCGTCGTCGCACCGATGGTCTGCAGCTCACCACGGGCCAGCATCGGCTTCAGGATGCTCGCCGCGTCGATCGCGCCCTCGGCGGCACCCGCACCCACCAGGGTGTGGAGCTCGTCGATGAACAGGATGATGTCCCCGCGGGTGCGGATCTCCTTCAGGACCTTCTTCAGCCGCTCCTCGAAGTCACCGCGGTAGCGGGAACCGGCGACGAGCGCGCCGAGGTCGAGGGTGTAGAGGTGCTTGTCCTTGAGGGTCTCGGG
Organism: Streptomyces sp. NPDC088147; assembly: GCF_044741565.1. Classification (NCBI taxonomy): domain Bacteria; kingdom Bacillati; phylum Actinomycetota; class Actinomycetes; order Kitasatosporales; family Streptomycetaceae; genus Streptomyces; species Streptomyces sp. NPDC088147. The sequence goes on from NZ_JBIUSY010000003.1 coordinate 31,744, forward strand.
CACCTCGCCCTTGACGATGGCCTGGGCCAGCCCCTCGACGACCGCCGTCTTTCCGACGCCGGGCTCGCCGATGAGCACGGGGTTGTTCTTCGTACGGCGGGACAGCACCTGCATGACCCGCTCGATCTCCTTCTCGCGCCCGATGACCGGGTCGAGCTTGGATTCGCGGGCCGCCTGGGTGAGGTTCCGGCCGAACTGGTCGAGGACCAGGGACGTGGAGGGCGTGCCCTCGGCAGGACCGCCCGCTGTGGCGGCCTCCTTGCCCTGGTATCCGGAGAGCAGCTGGATGACCTGCTGCCGCACCCGGTTGAGATCGGCGCCCAGCTTCACGAGGACCTGGGCGGCGACGCCCTCGCCCTCGCGGATCAGGCCGAGCAGGATGTGCTCCGTGCCGATGTAGTTGTGGCCCAGCTGAAGAGCCTCGCGGAGCGACAGCTCCAGGACCTTCTTGGCACGGGGGGTGAAGGGGATGTGGCCGGACGGGGCCTGCTGCCCCTGCCCGATGATCTCCTCCACCTGCTGGCGGACCGCCTCGAGCGAAATCCCGAGGCTCTCCAGGGCCTTAGCGGCGACACCCTCACCCTCATGGATAAGGCCCAGGAGGATGTGCTCGGTGCCGATGTAGTTGTGGTTGAGCATCCGGGCTTCTTCCTGAGCCAGGACGACAACCCGCCGCGCGCGGTCGGTGAACCTCTCGAACATCGTTAATCGCTCCTCAGAGCGGTCAGGCAGTAAAGGGGTCGGTCCCCTCCCTGTCCTTCCGCAGCTTAGTCCCGCAAGCGGGGACCGCTCATTCCAACTGCCGACTACCTGTCCCAGGCTCCCAGCCCCGAACGCCGGACAACAGCTCCAACCCGATGGTGCGAGACGATGTTCCCGCAGGCCAGGCATATACCCCCACCATCAGTACGCCGATGGCGAACGTGAGACGCCCGGATACCGCGTGTCGCCCCTTCCCACTAGGAATGTCTTACCCGCAAGCAGTGACACTCCATGCGGCGCACCCCGGTTCCCTCCGCTACGGGCGAACACCCTTGCGCTCCCGAACGCGCTCACGCGCCCCCATATCGGGAACGCTCCGCGATCGGACGCCGACCCAGCGTAACTCCGGGCGGGGTTGGGGAGTTGCCCCGGGTATGTCCTTCACCGTTCCGCTCCCCCGCGCCACGCTCGAAGGGGGCCGCGCGCAGTCGCACGCCCAGGCGCACGACGCGGGGGCGCCCGAGGGGCCTTCCGTGGCGTCGTCCGCGGGATCGTTCGCGTGGTGGTACGAGAAGGGGCTGGGCTGGGCGACCGTCGCGGGGCCGCCGGTCCAGCTGCTCACCGGGCTCCGCTTCGACGTACTGGAGCTGCCCGCGGACGCGGGGGACGCCGTGCTGCGGCGGACGGCCGCGACGGGGCCGGTGGCGCTCCACGGGGAGCGGATGGCGTTTCTGGTGGCCGCGGGGAGCGCCGACGAGGTGCCGGGGCTGCTCGACTGGCTGGAGTGGGGCGGGATCGCCCTGGGCCTGACCGCGCTCGGCGCGGACGGACGGATGCCGGCTCCCGGACCGCCCCGGTGGCCGTGCGCCACGGGAGCCGCCGCGCAGGGGGCCGCCGTCTGGTTGCGGCCCCCCGAGCCCGGACGCGAGGTGGAGCCGACGCTGCCGTCGCTCGCACCGTTCGGGTACGAAGGCGGTGACGGGGGCAGCGGTGGGGGTGCCCCCGATCTCGTACGACTCGTGGACGCGGCGGCGACTGCGTGCCACCGGGCCCGTTTGCTGCGCGGAAATACTCTTCGTACGAGAACTCAGCCGTTGGCCTTCTCGTAGGCTTCACGGATCTCGGCGGGAACACGGCCGCGGTCGTTGACGCTGTAGCCGTTCTCCTTCGCCCACTTGCGGATTTCCGCGGTGTCCTTGTTACCGCCGACGGCGACACGGCCCTTGCCACGGCTGCCCGCGGCGCGACCGCCGGTGCGCCGGCCACCCTTGGTGTAGGGATCGAGCAGACCCCGCAGCTTGTCCGCATTGGCGGTCGTGAGGTCAATCTCGTAGGTCTTGCCGTCCAGAGCGAACGTCACCGTCTCGTCCGCCTCGCCGCCGTCGAGGTCATCGACAAGAAGGACCTGAACCTTCTGTGCCACCGGATTTCCTTTCATCGAAAATGCAGTACGCGGAAAGGAAACCGCTTTTCTCAGGAAAACACAAACCCCCGGCAGAGGTTCAGTGCAGCGAGAACACGGGAAACGTGCGCGATTCGGACATAGGGTCTGGTGTCTTCCCGGCGATCACAGGTGCAGAAGCATCCGGCTGTTGCCCAAGGTGTTCGGCTTCACCCGTTCGAGACCGAGGAACTCGGCAACACCCTCGTCATAGGAACGCAGCAGCTCTCTGTACACATCTCCGCCGACCGGCGTCTCGCCGATCTCCACGAACCCGCGCTTCGCGAAGAACTCGACTTCGAAGGTGAGACAGAATACGCGCCGCACTCCGAGCCAGCGGGCGGTCTCCAGCAGCTTGTCCAGGAGTTGATGCCCGGCCCCGGTGCCCCTGGCGACGGGATCCACGGCGAGTGTGCGCACTTCGGCGAGGTCTTCCCACATGACATGCAAGGCACCGCACCCGATGACACTCGCGTCCTCGTCGCGTTCCGCGACCCAGAACTCCTGGATGTCCTCGTAAAGCGTCACCGGCGCTTTGTCGAGCAGGATGCCTTCGCTCACGTAAGGGTCCACGAGACGGCGGACCGCCGGTACATCCCTGGTCCTGGCCCGTCTGACGGTGAGGGCATTTGCTGCGGCATTGGGAAGCGGAACGGCTGACGGCATGACTGGACGCTATCGCTCCGACTCGCGCCCGGCGTCGGCGCCCTCGGCAGGCCCTTCGGACGCTTCCGGGCCTTCCCGCCCTTCCGGTTCTTCGCGGTCTTGTTGCCGGTCTTGTACACCGGCCCCTTCGTTACTGACCGCTTCCGTTTCTGTACTGATCGCTTCCGAATCGGCTTCTTCGGCGGCGACTTCTTCCGCGGGGCCCTCTTCCGTACGGTCGCCTTCCGCGTGGTCGCCTTCCGGCCGGTCACCTTCCGGCCGGTCACCTTCCGGCCGGTCACCTTCCGGCCGGTCCCGGTTCACCAGATGGACCGCGTCCTCCAGTGACTGACGCTGCTCGGGCGACATCATGCCGAAGAAGGCGACAAGCGCGGCGGCGGGGTTGTCGCTCTTCGACCAGGCCTCGTTCATTAGGGCCGCGGCGTAGGCGGCGCGGGTGGAGACCGCTGTATATCGATAGGCGCGGCCGTCGACTTCCCTGCGCACCCAGCCCTTCTGATGGAGATTGTCCATTACGGTCATGACGGTGGTGTAGGCGATGGACCGCTCCTGCTGAAGGTCTTCGAGGACTTCCCGGACGGTGACCGGACGGTTCCATTGCCAGACGCGTGTCATGACGGCGTCTTCCAGGTCTCCCAATTGTCGGGGCACAGCGTCACCATAGTGCGAGATGTCCGAATGGCCGGTTATTGACGTAACAAAAAGGACGTACGACTGGAATCAGTCGTACGTCCTGGTCATATGGTGAGCGCCGCGCGCGCCTCAGGCTTTGTGCGGACCCGGGGTACCGCCCTGCTGCTGGGCGGCTTCCGCGCGGGCCATCGCCGCGTCGACGGCGGCGTCCTCCTTGGACTTGTTGGGACCACCCTGGCTCTTGACGATCGTCACGACCAGGCCGGTGAAGAAGGCGGCCATCACCACGGGGGGCAGGAGCGCGGATACGTAGTCCATGCCGTCCAGAGTAGCTATCCGGCGGCGCGCTCCTCCGGCGGGGGCGAGGGTCGGCGTCGCGGCGGGAAGACCTCGGAGGGCTTGGGCATCGGCCGGTCCTTCTCGGGGCGCTCCGGACGGCCGGGCCCGCGGGGCTTCTGGGGTTTGTGGGGCTCGCGGGGCTCCCGGGGCTCCCGGGCCGGTTCGTCGGCGGCGCGTCCGCCGGGGAGCGCGAGGAGGCGGGTGCGGGGCGCGGGGGTCCTGACGGCGGGGACACCGGCCAGTCCTGGGCGCGCCGACCGGTCCACGAGCCGCCGGCAGCGGTCGAGCAGGGCCGCCGCGACCGGATTGCCGCGCAGGGCGCGCAGCGCCGCGAGATCGTCGGACCGGGGGCGGTAGCCGGCCGCCAGGGCGTCCTGGAGCAGCTCCAGATAGCCCGTGAGAGACCCGGGAAGCGCCTCACGGTACCTGGCGAGGTCGGCCTGGAGAAAGGCCCGCAGGCGCCCGGCCTCGCGCACCGCCTCGTCCACGGACTCGGCGAGGGCCAGGCAGGCCCGGACGTCCTCGTTCGGGAGCGGGGCGGGATGGAGGGCAACGGCGAGGGCACGTCGGAGCACACTCAGCTCGTCCGCACCGAAGGCCATGCCGCCGCGGGATCCGTATGGCGTGGGCATGCGGCGACACTACGCGCCAAAGGGACAAAATCCGCTTAATGCCCCTCTTCTGGCGCGGCCCGCCCGCCGAACGAGGGACGGGCGAACGAGGGACGGCGAACGGGGTACGGCGGTGCTCCCCCGCCCGCGCCGCCCCACCCCGCCGGTGCCGGGCGCTCACATACGCGAGACGTTGCGCTCGTACACCAGGCGCAGCCCGATCAGGGTGAGCCAGGGCTCGTGCTCGTCGATCACGGACGCCTCGCCCAGCACCATGGGGGCGAGGCCGCCGGTCGCGATCACCGTGACCTCCTCGGGGTCCTCGGCCAGCTCGCGCGCCATCCGCGCGACCACCCCGTCGACCTGGCCCGCGAAGCCGTACAGGATGCCCGCCTGCATCGCCTCGACCGTGTTCTTGCCGATCACGCTGCGCGGCCGGGCCAGCTCGATCTTGCGGAGCTGGGCGCCCTTGACGCCGAGCGCCTCCACCGAGATCTCGATGCCGGGGGCGATGACACCGCCCGCGTACTCGCCGCGCGCGCTGACCGCGTCGAAGGTCGTCGCCGTACCGAAGTCGACGACGATCGCCGGGCCGCCGTACAGCTCGACCGCCGCGACCGCGTTGATGATGCGGTCCGCGCCGACCTCCTTGGGGTTGTCCATCAGGATCGGCACGCCCGTCTTGATGCCGGGCTCCACGAGGACGGCGGGGACGTCACCGTAGTAGCGGCGGGTCACCTCGCGCAGTTCGTGCAGGACGGACGGGACCGTCGAGCAGATCGCGATCCCCTCGATGCCGTCGCCCAGTTCGTCGCCGAGCAGCGGGTGCATCCCCATCAGTCCCTGGAGGAGCACGGCGAGTTCGTCGGCGGTGCGGCGGGCGTCGGTGGAGATGCGCCAGTGCTCGACGATCTCCTCTCCGTCGAACAGACCGAGGACGGTATGGGTGTTGCCGACGTCGATGGTGAGCAGCATCAGGCGCCGGCCTCTCGCAGGTCCAGGCCGATGTCGAGGATCGGGGAGGAGTGGGTGAGCGCGCCGACCGCGAGGAAGTCGACGCCCGTCTCCGCGTAGGCACGCGCGTTGCCGAGGACGAGCCGGCCCGAGGACTCCAGCACCGCGCGGCCCGCGACGATGCCCACGGCCTCCGCCGTCTCGGCCGGGGTGAAGTTGTCCAGCAGGATCAGATCGGCGCCCGCGTCCAGGACTTCGCGGACCTGGTGGAGGGTGTCGACCTCGACCTCGATCGGTACGTCGGAAAACGTGTCCCGTACGGCCTTGAACGCCTCGGCGACCCCGCCCGCCGCGACGACGTGGTTGTCCTTGACCAGGGCCGCGTCGGAGAGCGACATCCGGTGGTTGACCCCGCCGCCGCAGCGCACCGCGTACTTCTCCAGGGCGCGCAGCCCGGGGGTGGTCTTGCGGGTGTCGCGGACCTTGGCGCCGGTGCCTTCGAGTACGTCGGCCCACGCGCGCGTGGCGGTCGCGATACCGGAGAGCCGGCACAGCAGGTTGAGCGCGCTGCGCTCGGCGGTGAGCAGATCGCGGGTGCGGGTGGTGACGCTGAGCAGCTTCTGGCCGGCCTCGACGCGGTCGCCGTCGGCGGCATGGCGCTCGACGGCGAACTCCTCCGTACAGACGAGGGAGAGCACGGCCTCGGCGATGTGCAGCCCCGCGACCGTACCGCTCTCGCGGGCGGTGAAGTCGCCGGTGGCGACGGCGTCCTCGGGGACGGTCGCGACGGTCGTCACGTCCACGCCGTGATCGAGGTCCTCCGCGACGGCGACATGCGCGATGTCCTCGACCTGGACGGGGTCGAGGCCCGCCTCGGCGAGCAGCTCGGCGAGGGCGGGGTCGAGGCCGCACTCCAGGTCGTCGGGGCCGTAGCCGTCCTCGCCCGCGGAGCAGCCGCAGCCGTCGCCGCAGCCGCCCTGGGGGGCCGGTGTCGCGGCCGGGGCGCCGATCTGGATGAGCGGTACGTCCACGGGCTCGGGGCGCGGACTGTCTTCGGGCGTGCTCACGGTTACGGCTCCCTGGGGGCGTCGGCGGGGGGTGGGGTCGCGGGGCTGGATACGGCGGGGGACGCGGCGGCGGGGGACGCGGGGCCCGGGTCCACGGGGCCCGGGTCCACGGGGCCCGGGTCCACGGGCGGGAACGCGGCCGTGGCGGTGCGGCGCAGTACCGGCCGCCGGTCGGGCGTCAGGCTGATGACGAGATGGCGGGCCCAGTCGGTGTCGTCGCGCTCCGGACGGTCCTCGCGCCAGTGGCAGCCGCGGGTCTCCTCGCGCTCCAGGGCGGCGGCGACCAGGACCCGGGCGACGCAGAGCAGATTCGACGTCTCCCAGGATTCGACGCCGGGGACGGCGGCCTTTCCGTGGCCGGGGTCGTCCTGGGGCCGGTCCTGAGCCTGCTCGTACACGGTCTCCAGGGCCGCCGCGGCCGTGGACAGGCTCGCGGCGGATCTGAGCACGCCCGCGCCCTTGGACATGATCCGCTGGATTCCGGCGCGGGCTTCGGGGGCGATGAGCGGCAGCGGGACGGTGGCGTCCGGGGCGGCCGGGAGGGCGGCGGGACCGGATGCCTCCGCGGCGGCGTCCGGGCGGTTCGCCGCGATGTCCGCCGCTATCCGTTCGGCGAAGACCAGGCCCTCCAGGAGGGAGTTGGAGGCCAGCCGGTTCGCGCCGTGGACGCCCGTGCAGGCCACCTCGCCGCACGCGTACAGCCCCGGTACGGTCGTCCGCCCGCGCAGGTCCGTACGGACTCCGCCCGACGCGTAGTGGGCGGCCGGGGCCACCGGGACCGGTTCCGTGACGGGGTCGATGCCGTGCGCCCGGCAGGCCGCCAGGATGGTGGGGAAGCGGGTCTCCCACATCGCGGCGCCGAAGTGCCTGGCGTCCAGGTACATGTGCTCGGCGCCCCGCTCGTGCATCCGGCGCGTGATCGCCTTGGCGACGATGTCGCGCGGGGCCAGCTCCGCCAGTTCGTGCTGTCCGAGCATGAACCGGACGCCGTCCGCGTCGACGAGATGGGCTCCCTCGCCCCGTACCGCCTCGGAGACCAGCGGCTGCTGGCCCTCGGCGCCGGTGCCGAGGAAGAGCACCGTCGGGTGGAACTGGACGAACTCCAGGTCGGAGACCTCCGCGCCCGCGCGCAGCGCCAGCGCCACCCCGTCGCCCGTGGAGACGGCGGGGTTGGTCGTCGCCGAGAAGACCTGGCCCATGCCGCCGGTGGCCAGGATCACCGCGGGGGCGCGGACCGCGCCGACGCCGTCGTGCTGGCCCTCGCCCATCACATGGAGGGTGACGCCCGACGTACGGCCGTGCTCGTCCGTCAGCAGGTCCAGGACCAGGGCGTTCTCGACCGTGCGGAGCGCGGCGTCGCGGACCGCCTCGACCAGGGCGCGGGAGATCTCGGCGCCGGTCGCGTCGCCGCCCGCGTGGGCGATACGGCGCCGGTGGTGGCCGCCCTCGCGGGTGAGCTGGAGCTCGCCGGTGGCGGAGGTGTCGAAGTGCGCGCCGGTGCCGATCAGCCGCCGTACGGCCGCGGGGCCCTCGGTGACGAGCGTGCGGACCGCTTCCTCGTCGCACAGGCCCGCGCCCGCGACGAGGGTGTCCGCCAGGTGCTGTCCGGGGGTGTCGCCCTCGCCGAGCGCGGCGGCGATGCCGCCCTGCGCCCAGCGCGTGGAGCCGTCGTCGAGCCGGGCCTTGGTGACGACGACCGTACGGAGCCCGGCGGCGGTGCAGCGCAGGGCCGCGGTGAGACCGGCGACGCCGGAGCCGACCACGACGACATCGGCGTCGATGGCCCACCCGGGCGCGGGGGCGGTCAGCCGTATACCGGTTCCGGTCACTGGGAGGCTCCGAAGGTCAGCGGGATGTTGTCGATCAGCCGCGTGGTCCCGACGCGCGCGGCGACGGCGAGGACCGCCTCGCCGGTGTGGTCGTCGGGGACGTCGGTGAAGTCGGCGGGGTCGACCAGCGCCAGATAGTCGAGGGTCAGCGGCGGTACGGTCCTGGTCGCCTGGTCGAGGACGGCGCGGGCCGCGGCCCGTACGCCGTCCGCCCCGTTCCAGTCCTCGCCCGCGCTGCCCGCCGCGGCCACCGCGTGGGCGTCGGCCGCGAGCCGGGCCTCACCGAGGGCGGAGAGCGCGGCGGCCCGCGCGCCGGGCGTGGGCGCGTACTCGGCGCGGGCGCGCAGGGCCTGCTGGGCGCCGAGCCGGTCGCGGGCGGCGAACAGGGCCCCGGACAGCGCGAGGGCGGTGCGGCGCTCGGGGACGGACAGATAGCGGTTCCGGCTGGAGAGCGCGAGACCGTCGTCGTCACGGACCGTCGGTACGCCGACGATCTCGGCCGGGAAGTTCAGATCGCGGGCCATCCGGCGGACCAGGGCGAGCTGCTGGGCGTCCTTCTGGCCGAAGAAGGCGGCGTCGGCGCGGGTGAGGTGGAGCAGTTTGGCGACGACGGTCAGCATCCCGTCGAAGTGTCCGGGGCGCGAGACGCCTTCGAGACGCGCGCCCATGGGGCCCGCCGTGACCGTGACCTGGGGGGCGCCGCCGGGGTAGACCTCGTCGGCGGCCGGCGCGAAGACGGCGTCGGCGCCCGCCTCCGCCGCGGTCTTCAGGTCGGCTTCGAGCGTGCGGGGGTAGCGCTCCAGGTCCTCGCCCGCGCCGAACTGGAGCGGGTTGACGAAGACGGTGACCACGACGAACCCGTCGGGCCCCGCGTGGGCGCGGGCGGCCCGTACGAGGCTCGCGTGCCCGTCGTGGAGCGCGCCCATGGTCATCACCACCGCGATACGGCCGGGGGCCGGGCGCCTCTCCAGGAGGCGGTCGAGGTCCGCGCGCGTGGGGGCGAGTTCGAGGCTCATCGGATGGTCTCCACGTCTCTCTCCACGTCTCCAGGATGCGCGTGCGCGGTCGTCTTCGGGACATGTGTCAGGACGGGGACGCGGGTCAGGACGTCAGGGCGCGTACGCGTGGTCATCGGGTGCCCCCGGCGCCGTCCCCACGGGCCTCCCCGAGGGCGTCGCCGTCGGCGAGGACATCGAGGAGGTCCTCCGCCAGCTCGGGCTTGAGCAGACCGTGCGCCAGCGCCCGGTCGGCGGTCGTACGGGCCATCGCGAGATACCCGGCCACGGCGCCGGGCGCGTGCGCGCGCAGCTCGGCGACATGCGCGGCGACCGTACCCGCGTCCCCGCGCGCCACCGGCCCGGTGAGAGCGGCGTCCCCGGAACGCAGCGCGTTGTCCAGGGCGGCGCCGAGCAGCGGGCCGAGCATCCGGTCGGGCGCCTCGACCCCGGCGGTGCGCAGCAGCTCCATCGACTGGGCGACCAGCGTGACCAGGTGGTTCGCGCCCAGGGCCAGGGCCGCGTGGTAAAGCGGACGGGACTCCTCCGCGATCCACTCGGGCTCGCCGCCCATCTCGATGACCAGCGCCTCGGCGGCCAGGCGCAGTTCCTCGGGAGCGGTGACGCCGAAGGAGCAGCCGGCCAGCCGCTGGACGTCCACGGACGTGCCGGTGAACGTCATCGCGGGATGGAGGGCGAGCGGCAGGGCGCCGGCGCGCAGAGCCGGGTCGAGCACCTTCGCGCCGTACCGCCCCGAGGTGTGCACGAGCAGCTGCCCCGGCCGTACGGCGCCGGTCTCGGCGAGGCCCTCGACCAGTCCGGGCAGCGCGTCGTCGGGAACGGTCAGCAGCACCAGATCGGCGCGCGCGAGGACTTCGGCGGGGGTGACGATCGGGATGTCGGGCAGCAGCGCCGCCGCCCTCCGTACCGAGGCGTCCGATACGCCGGAGACGGCGACCGGACGGTGCCCGGCGAGCCGCAGGGACGCGGCCAGCGCGGGGCCGACACGGCCCGCTCCGACGACGCCGACCGTGAGCCGCGCGGGGCGGTCCCGGGGATCGAAGGGTTCCTGTGCTGTGGGGTTCACGCGGTGGGGCCTTCCGTTCCAGTCCGCGGTGGGTACCGGACGATTTCCCGCCATGCTACGCCAGCGTCGCGCCCCGCCACTTGGCTGTCCACAGGCTGTGGGCAGGGCGCCGCGCGTGGGCAATGATCGGTCCATGGGAGAGACAAGTGAGCAGGCCGGTGGAGCCGATCGGGCCGACCGGCTCCATGAGGCCGGGCCGGACGGCGAGAAGCTCCGTCCGGCCGGACCGGACGACGGGAACCCTCATGCGACGGGACCGGACGGCGGGACGACCGCGCAGGCCGCGCGGCGGCGCAGGCTGGCCGCGTGGCGGGCGTCGGAACGCGTGCTGGTCCGTGCGCCGATGGACCGGCCGATGGGCGGACAGCTGACCGCCCTGGCCGCGGACGCGGGGTCCGTGTACGACATGGACGACCATCCGGACGTGTACGGCGACGGGATCGTCACGGAGCTGGAGCGGCGGGTGGCCGCGCTGCTCGGCTTCCCCGCCGCGGCCTTCTTCCCGACGGGCACGATGGCGCAGCAGGTGGCGCTGCGCTGCTGGGCGGGGCGTACGGGCAACAGCACGGTGGCGCTGCATCCGCTCGCCCACCCCGAGGTGCACGAGGCCGGTGCGCTGCCGGTGGTCAGCGGGCTGCGGACGGTCCACCCGACGAAGGAGCCGCGGCTGCCCACCGCCGAGGAGGTCCAGGACCTGGCCGAGCCCTTCGGCACGCTGATGCTGGAACTGCCGCTGCGCGACGCGGGGTTCGTCCTGCCGTCCTGGGACGAGCTGGTGGCGACGGTGGACGCGGCGCGGGAGCGGGACGCCGTGGTGCATGTCGACGGCGCGCGGCTGTGGGAGTGCGCCTCGCACTTCGGGCGCCCGCTCGCGGAGATCGCGGGGCTCGCGGACAGCGTCTACGTGTCCTTCTACAAGTCGCTCAACGGGCTGTCGGGCGCGGTGCTCGCCGGTCCCCCGGAGCTGGTGGAGGAGGCGCGGGTCTGGCGGCACCGCTATGGGGGCCAGGTCTTCCAGCAGTATCCGGCGGCGCTGGCGGCCCTGCTGGGGCTGGAGCGCGAACTGCCCAGGCTGCCCGCGTACGTGGAGCACGCGCGCGTGGTGGCCGCGGCGCTGGCGGAGGGCTTCGCGGCGTCGTCCGTCCCGTGGTTCCGCGTACACCCGGAGCCGCCGCACACCCATCAGTTCCAGGTGTGGCTGCCGTACGCACCGGACGTGCTGAACGAGGCGGCGGTGCGGCAGGCGGAGGAGACGAAGACGGCGCTGTTCCGGGTCTGGTCGGCCCCGGCCGCCGCCCTTCCCGGTGTCTCCTTCACGGAGGTCACGGTGGCGGAGCCGGGGCTGGAGTGGACGGCGGAGGAGGTACGGGCGGCGGTCGAGGAGTTCGTGACGCGGGTGCTGGAGGCGCAGTCCTAGGCCCTGTCTTCACAGTAGCGCCGTCCGCCCGGAGGGCGGGCCCGCCGTACCCGCCGGGCCCATCGCGTCAGCGCCGTACGGAGGCGGGCCCGTCCCGGCGGGCGGGGCCCGGACGCGGACCCGGACCCGAACCCGGGCTCGGGCTTCGCGCGGAGGCGCCGGTACTCCCGGATCGTGCGCAGGGTCTCGCGGTCGTAGCGGCCCGGCGGAGGCGGGGCCGGCTCGCCCCGCCGGGCCGCGCGGTAACTGTCGAACAGGTGCTGCTGGAGGGCGTCCATACGCTCACCCTGCGTCCGGCTCCGCCCCCCGGCCGCACCGTTTGACGCGGGCCGTCAATCGACGGACCGGTTGTCAGTGGCAGCGTGCACCATGGCTCCATGAGCGTGTTCATCGACATCACCAGCCTGCCCCCGGAGCGGATCACCTTCGGCCCGTCCCCGCTGGCGGAGCTGGGTGCCGCCCTGCACGCGCTCTCCGAGCCCGCCCACCACGCCCGGCTGCACGGCTGGATCACCACCACCTCCGCCGCGCTCAAGCCCGAGCTGGCCGACCGGCTGCACGAAGCGGACTTCCTGTGGCGGTCGATCCGCGCCGACATCCTGCTGCCCGCCACGCCCCGGGAAACGCTCGCCGAGGAGCTGGACGACCTCGATCTGATGGACGACGAGAAGTACGTGGCGGCGGCGCTGGAGATCTCCTGCTCCAGCCAGTACGGCGAGGGGCTGCCCTCGCCGCTCGTCGACGCGGGCGTGCGGCAGCGCGTCCTGGAGCTGGCGGTGGTCCGCGGTCCGCGCCAAGCCTCGTTCATACGGCAGATGCTGGCCGATCCGCCCGGGGTCAGGGCCTGGATACGGCGGCTTCTGGAGGACTGCGACGAGGCGTTCTTCGCGGACACCTGGCGGCGCGTCCGGTTCCAGCTCGCCGCCGACGCGCGGCACAAGACCGAGATGCTGCGCCACAAGGGCCTCGCGGAGGCCGTCGCCGCCGTCTCCCCCGCCATCACGCTGGAGGAGGACGGGCCGCGTACGAGGATCGTGGTGGACAAGCTGTCCGACGCTCGTACGACCGCGACGGGACGGGGGCTGACGTTCCTGCCGACCGCCTTCGGCCGGCCCCATCTGCTGGCGCTGGCCGCGCCCGGCTGGCAGCCCGTCGTGCAGTACCCGGTCTCCACGCGGGAGCTGACGGACGCCACCCCCGTCGACACGGTCCAGCTGCGCCTGGAGGCGGTCGCGCACCCCATGCGGATGCGGCTGTGCCGGAGCCTGGCCCGCGGCTCGTACTCGACGGGCGAGCTGGCCGATACGTACGGGATCACCGCGCCCGAGGTCTCCCGGCATCTGGCGGTGCTGCGGAAGGCGGGGCTGCTGACGACCCAGCGGCGCGGACGCTATGTGCTGCACCAGCTGGATGTCGCCGTGGTGGCCCGGCTCGGCAGCGACTTCCTTGAGGGGGTGCTGCGCTGACGGCACGCCACCTCCGGAAGCCCGTGAACGGACAGGAGCGTCCGGCGGCCCTCAGCCGAAGCGGATGCGGCTCGGCCCGGCCGCCCCGGCGACCGCCCAGGCGAGCGTATCGGCGGACCGCCCCCGGCGACCGTATCGGCGACCTGAGGGACGGTCGGCCGGTCTCTTTCGTCGGGATCAGGCCGGCCCGCCGCCCCCGGCCCGCACGAGTCCCGTCTCGTAGGCGAGGACGACCACCTGCACGCGGTCGCGCAGTCCGAGCTTGGTGAGGATCCGGCCGACATGCGTCTTCACGGTGGCCTCGGAGAGCACCAGCCGGCCGGCGATCTCCCCGTTCGACAGCCCCTGCGCGACCAGCATCATGACCTCGCGCTCCCGGTCGGTCAGCCGGTCCAGCTCCTTGTGCCGCGGCTTGCCCGCGCTGGGCAGCATCGGCGAGAAGCGGTCCAGCAGCCGCCGTGTGGTGGACGGGGCGACGACGGCGTCACCGCTGTGCACCGAGCGGATCGCGCTGAGCAGCTCGCTCGGCGGCACGTCCTTCAGCATGAATCCGCTCGCCCCGGCCTTGAGCCCGGAGAACGCGTACTCGTCCAGGTCGAAGGTGGTCAGGATGAGCACCTTCGGAGCGTCGGGCTCCGCGCAGATCCGGCGGGTCGCCTCGACGCCGTCCAGCCGGGGCATACGGACGTCCATCAGGACGACGTCGACGGCGGTGGAGCGGAGGTTCTCGATCGCCTCCGCGCCGTCCCCGGCCTCCGCGACGACCTCCATGTCGGGCTGCGCGGCCAGCACCATACGGAATCCGGTGCGCAGCAGCACCTGGTCGTCGACGAGCATGACGCGGATCGACATCTGCGGGGTCCTTGTCCGATAGTCCGATAGCGATAGGGGGGTGGCAGCCGCCAGAACGAGCGGTGGCACCCGGTAGGCAGAGGGGGCAGACGGAGCAGAGGGAGCGGTAGCGGCCGGCAGGCGGTGACGGCGGAGGCCCGTACACCCCCGCGCGCCTCAGTTCGCCGGTTTCAGCGGCAGCAGCGCGCTGATCCGGAAGCCGCCGCCGGGTCGCGGCCCGGCATCCAGTGTGCCGCCGACCATACCGACCCTTTCCCGCATGCCGATGAGCCCGTGCCCGCGCCCGTCGGCCCCGCCGTCCTCGTACAGCTCGTGGGCCGCGCCCCGCCCGTCGTCCTCGACGAGCAGTCCGAGCCCGTCGTCGAAGTAGACCAGACGCACGCTGGCGCCCACATCGGGTCCGCCGTGCTTGCGGCTGTTGGTGAGGGCCTCCTGCACGATGCGGTACGCGGTCAGCTCCACCCCGCTGGGCAGCGGACGCGGGGTCCCCTCGATCCGGAAGTCCACGGCCAGACCGGCGTCCCGTACCTTCTCGACCAGATCCTCTATCTGCCCGACATCGGGCTGCGGTACGTACTCGCCGCTCTCCTTGCCGTCCCCGGTGCGCAGCACGCCCAGCAGTCTGCGCATCTCGGCGAGCGCCTGCCTGCCGGTGCTCGAAATGGTCTCCAGGGCCTGCTTGGCCTGGTCGGGCGCGGCGTCCAGCACATAGGCGGCGCCGTCCGCCTGGACCACCATCACCGAGACGTTGTGCGCGACCACGTCGTGCAGCTCACGGGCGATCCTGGCCCGCTCGGCGGCGACCGCCACCTTGGCCTGCGCCTCGCGCTCCTTCTCCAGCCGGGTGGCGCGCTCCTCCAGCTGGTCGAAGTAGGCGCGGCGGGTACGGATGGAGTCGCCCAGCACCCAGGCGAGGGCGAACGGCACGCCCATGACGACGGCGTAGCCGACCCGGCCCGCGATGCCGATGCCCCCCTCGGGCCAGCGCACCTGTGACAAGGGCGCGGCGAGCAGCCCGCCGATCAGCGCGAGCCGCGAGGCCCAGCGCGGCCCGCCCTCCGCGGCGACGGTGTAGATGATCACCATCATCGCGAAGTCCGCCGGGTTGGGCTCCACGTCCAGGGCGAGCTGGGCGAGGCCCAGGCCCAGCATGAGCAGCAGCATCTTCTCGGGCGCGCGGCGGCGCAGCGCGACGGAGACGCTCAGGAGCAGGACCAGGGGGATGGCCACCACGCCCTGGTTCTCCTGGACCACCCACAACAGGGAAAGCCCGAAGAGCAGGACGGCCCAGAAGCCGTCGACGCCCGTCGGGTGTCCTCGGAGAAAGTCGTAGAAGCGCTGCACGTAACCCAGCGTAGTGAGGCGGAAAAGGCGGAGGGTCAACCGGAGGGCCGATCCGGTCGGCGGAATCGTACTCCCCAAGGTGGAGACTTGACGCCGTGACGGATGAGACGTGTAAGCCGCGCGGGGTGCCGGGTATGCCGCGGGGGGCGAAGGACGGGCGGTGCGACGCCGGACCTCTCCGGTGGCGTACGGCCGCGGAGCGCGCGCTGTACGGCCCGGACGGCTTCTATCTGCGCCCCGAGGGACCGGCCGCGCATTTCCGTACGTCGGTCCACGCCTCGCCGCTCTTCGCCGCCGCCGTCGCCCGGCTGCTGGCCCTGACCGCCGAGCGGCTGGACACGGACGAGGTGGCGCTGGTCGATGTCGGCGCGGGCCGCGGCGAGCTGCTTTCCGGAATCCTGGCCGCGGTCCCCGACGGGCTCGCGGTGCGGCCGTACGCCGTCGAACGCGCGCCGCGCCCCGCGGGCCTGGATCCCCGTATCGAGTGGCGTACGGAGCCGCCGGCCGGGGTCAGCGGGCTGCTCTTCGCGAACGAATGGCTCGACAACGTCCCCGTCGACGTCGCGGAGACCGGCCCCGACGGGGTCGTCCGGTACGTCCTCGTCCGGCCGGACGGCTCCGAGGAGCCGGGCGAACCGGTCGGTGGACCCGACGCCGAGTGGCTCGCCCGCTGGTGGCCGCCGGCCGGCCCCGGCACCCGCGCGGAGATCGGCCGGCCGCGCGACGAGGCGTGGGCGGCGGCCGTCGCCACCCTGGAGCGGGGGCTGGCGGTCGCGGTCGACTACGCGCACGTACGGGACGCCCGGCCGCCCTTCGGCACCCTGACCGGCTTCCGGGCGGGCCGGGAGGTGCCCCCCGTACCGGACGGCGGCTGCGATCTCACCGCCCATGTGGCACTGGACGCCTGCGCGCTGCCCGGTGCGGAGCTGCTGGACCAGCGCGAGGCCTTGCACCGGCTGGGGGTGAGCGGCGAACGGCCGCCGCTGTCCCTCGCCACCACGGATCCGGCGGCGTACGTACGGGCGCTCGCGGCGGCCGGGGAGGCGGCGGAGCTGACGGCCCGGGGCGGCCTGGGGGACTTCCGCTGGCTCATGCAGCCCGTCGGCCTCCCGGCCTGAGGAGACCTTCCCGGCCTGAGGAGACCTTCCCGGCTTGAGGAGAGCTTCCCGGCCTGGGGGACCTTCCCGGCCTGGGGGCTTCCCGGCCTGAGGAGGCACGGGGCCGGGGAGCACGACAGGCGCTCTGAGAGACTGTCGCCCATGACGGAGACCACCCGGACGACGGTCGGTATCGGCGGCGCGGCGGAGAGCACGGACATGGTGCTCAATATCGGCCCGCAGCACCCCTCCACCCACGGGGTGCTCCGGCTCCGCCTCGTGCTCGACGGCGAGGTGATCCAGCAGGCGGAACCGGTCATCGGCTATATGCACCGGGGCGCGGAGAAGCTCTTCGAGGCGCGCGACTACCGGCAGGTCCTGGTCCTCGCCAACCGCCACGACTGGCTCTCGGCGTTCTCCAACGAGCTGGGCGTGGTGATGGCCGTCGAGCGGATGCTCGGCATGGAGGTGCCCGAGCGCGCCGTATGGACCAGAACGCTGCTCGCCGAGCTGAACCGGGTGCTCAACCATCTGATGTTCCTCGGCTCGTACCCCCTCGAACTGGGTGGTATCACCCCGGTGTTCCACGCTTTCCGGGAGCGCGAGGAGCTTCAGGGCCTGATGGAGGAGATCTCCGGCGGCCGGATGCACTACATGTTCAACCGGGTCGGCGGCCTCAAGGAGGACCTCCCCGCGGGCTGGCAGGGGCGCGCCAGGGCCGCGATCGCCTCGGTGCGCTCGCGGATGGACGTGTACGACCGGCTGGTCCTCGGCAACGAGATCTTCCGGGGCCGTACCCGCGGGGTCGGGGTGCTGTCGCGGGAAGCGGTTCACGCGTACGGGGTGTCCGGGCCGATCGCCCGCGCCTCGGGCGTCGACTTCGATCTGCGCCGCGACGAGCCGTATCTCGCGTACGGCGAACTGCGCGACACGCTCACGGTCGTGACCCGCGAGGAGGGCGACTGCCTGGCGCGGTTCGAATGCCTGCTGGAGCAGACGCACAACGCGCTGGCCCTGGCGGACGCCTGTCTGGACCGGATCGCCGAGCTGCCTCCCGGGCCGATCAACCAGCGGCTGCCGAAGGTGCTGAAGGCGCCCGAGGGGCATACGTACGCGTGGACCGAGAACCCTCTCGGGATCAACGGCTACTACCTGGTGTCGAAGGGCGAGAAGACGCCGTACCGGCTGAAGCTGCGCTCGGCCTCGTTCAACAACATCCAGGCGCTGACGGAGCTGCTGCCCGGGACGCAGGTCGCCGACATGGTGGCGATCCTGGGCTCGCTGTTCTTCGTCGTCGGCGACATCGACAAGTAGCCGGTGGTGTCGGCCCGTTCCGTGCGGCCCGTTCCGTGCGGCCCGTTCGTGCGGCCGTTCCGTGCGGCCCGTTCCCCTCGCGGCCCGTTCCGCGGGCGGCCGTTCGCGCTCGGCGACAGGGACTGACGGGTCCGGACCGGCTCCGGGCGATCCCCGCGTCCGGCGACCGCCCGTGATCAGCCGCTGATCGCGTTGCGCAGCTCGCCCAGTTCGAGCGGCTCGGTCTCGTCGTGCGCGGTCAGATCGATGACCTGCCCGATTCCGCGCTCCTCGGCCCTGCGCCGCTCGGCGAGAGCCTCCTCGCCCACCACGTCGGCGAGGTCCTCGCGTGCGACGCGGGCCAGTTCGGCGGCCGGCGGAAGCTCATCCGTGTTGTCCGTGTTGTCCGTGTCGTCCGCGGCGGCCTTCCTGAGCCCGTCGCGGGCGTTCTGCGCGGCGGCCTGCGCGCCGAAGAAGTCGAAACCGCCCTCGGGACGGCGGGCGCTCCGGTCCACCGGGGCGTACGGGACGATCGCGGACGCCGTGGGCACGCGCGTGGCGGGAAGGGCGGACGACGGGCGGCTGTGCTGCTCGGCCCCGGCGCCCGCCGCGTGCTTCCCCCGCGACTCCCCCGCCTCCGTGGCCCGTTCCGCGAGATCGCGGGCGCGGGCCGCCTCGACCGTCCGCTTCGCCTGCTGGACCGCGGCGTTGCGCGGCAGTTCGTCCAGGGCCCGCGCGGCGCTGACATACGCGGCCTTGCCGGGCGTGCTGCCCGCGGGCAGCGCCTTGGGCTCGGCCGCCGCCTCCAGGGCGAGCCGGCGCCGGCCCTCCAGCGCGGTGGCGCGCTCGGTCTCCGCGGTGGCGTAGCGGCGCAACAGGGCGGCGTGCTCACCGCGCAGCCCCGCCAGCTCGATCCGCTTGGCGCGCAGCTTGGCTTCGAGCTTGAGGCGCAGCTCGCGCGACTCCTCGACGTCCGCTTCCAGTTCGGCTATGCGCTCCTCGGCCTTCCAGCCGTCACTCTCCCGCGCGCGCGTCAGCTCGGCGACCCGGCGCCCGGCCTCGCGGTCCCAGCCACGCATGAAGCCCGCGCCGGTGACCGCCGCGGCGGCCGCCACCGCGACCAGACCGCGGAGCACCACGGGCTCCGCGAGGAACCAGGCGCCCGCGGCACAGAGGACCGCGGCTCCGGCGACCGCCGTCGGCGGCAGAAGCTTGTGGAGGGGTGGGGAATGGCGGTGGCGTCCACGTGGCATGGCCTGAAATTTACCGTGCGTGGAGACCGAATGGGGGGCCGGTCGGACAATCTTTCTCGGCCCGTTGCCGGCCCTCCTCCCCTTCCACTCCTGTTTCCTCTACAGAACTCCGTTTTGCCTGGCGCCGGTTACCGAACCGATGCCGTCCGGCCGCTACTTCTTGACCAGACCTTTGGACTCCAAGTACTCCTTGGCGACATCCTCCGGCTTCGCCCTCTCGGCATCGACCTTGAGGTTCAGCCCCGCGAGATCGTCCGTCGTCAGCGCGTCGGTCAGCTTGCCCAGGACTTCGGCTATCTCCGCCGAACCGGCGTCCTTCGCATTGACCACGGGCAGTACGTTGTCGGCGTTCTGGAGCTTCTTGTCGTCTTCGAGCACGACCAGTCCGAAGCTGTCGAGCGTGCCGTCGGTGGTGCTGCTCAGGACGACCTGGTCCACACCGTCCTTGACGGCCTGCTTGGACTGCGGGGTGCCGACTCCCTTGGGGTCGATGCCCGCCACGTCGATGCCGTACGTCTTCTTCAGGCCCGGGGCGCAGAAGGGCCGCACCTCGCACTCGTCGCCCGCCGCGATCTTCACCTTGAGCTTCGACTTTCCAAGATCGGAAAGCGTCTTCAGCTTGTTCTTCTCGGCGAATTCCTTGGTGACCGCGAAGGCATTCTGATCAACCGCCTGACCGGCGGGCAGCACCTTCAGTCCGCGCGGCTCGGCGAGCTTCTTCAGCTCGGCGACCGTCGCGGCGGAGTCACTGGACGCGAGCGGCTTCTCCTCCGCCGCCTTGGCGCCGTTCACCTTGGCGTTGAGGAATTCCGTGATCGTCGCGGCGTATTCGGGCACCACGTCGATCTCGCCCTTCTCCAGGGACGGTTCGTACAGCTCACGGTTCTTCACCGTGGTGACGGACGTGGAGTAGCCGGCGTCGCCCAGGATCTGGGCGTACAGCTCCGCCAGCACCTTGGACTCCGTGAAGGCCGCCGCGCCGATGACGAGCGAGCCCTTCTTCCCCGAGCCGGAGCCGGAGGCGGAGTCGGCGGAGCCGCCCTTGTCCTTCTCCAGGCTGTCGCCGCCGCACGCGGCGAGCGAGGTGGTCAGGGCCACCACTCCCAGTACGGCACCCGCGAGGCGCGAGGTCTTGCTCATGAGGTTCACCATCTCCAAGAAGCCAAAAGGTCGGTCGTCACACGGGGTCGGTCGTCACACGGGGTCGGACACACGGGGTCGGTCGTCACACGGTCGTGCCGGAGGGGCGGACCGGCGGCGAGGGCGCCGGGTCGATGACCCGGTCCAGCGCCACCAGCACGCCTTCGACGAGCAGCGCGAGCAGCGCGACGAGGAGCGCACCCGCGACCACCTGCGGGGTGTTGTACGTGTTGAAGCCTGCGGTGATGATCCGGCCGAGGCCGCCCTGTCCCACCATCGCCGCGATGGTGGCGGTGGCCACCACCTGTACGGAGGCCGAGCGCAGCCCGGTCATGATCAGCGGGTACGCGAGGGGCAGCTCCACCCGTACGAAGAGCTGGCGCCCGGACATACCCATCCCCCGGGCGGCCTCGACGACCGCGCTGTCCACCTCCCGCATCCCGACGTAGGCGTTGGTCAGCAGGGGCGGCACGGCGAAGAGCACCAGCGCGATGATCGTGGGCACCGAGCCCGAGTTGCGCAGGGGCGAGACCATGAACAGGGCGAGCACGGCGAACACCGGCACCGCCCGGCCCACATTGGAGATATTGATCGCGAGGGCGCCGCCCTTGCCGATATGCCCCAGACAGAGCGCTATGGGCAGGGCGATGACACACGCCAGCGCGAGCGCGACCCCGCTGACGAAGACATGCTCCTCCAGCCGCCGCCACACCCCGCTGTCGCCGGACCAGTTGGCACCGGTCGTCAGCCAGCCGAACGCCTCTCCAAGAACTCCCATGGTCAGCCCACCGCCTTCACGGCATCGGCCGGCGCGGTCCGCGCGGCTCCACGGCCCGACGTACGCGCCGGACGTATGCGCGTCCAGGGCGTCAGCAGCCGCTGCACTCCGAGCAGCAGCAGATCGGCGACGACCGCGAGCAGCACGCACAGCACCGAGGCCGTCAGCACCTGCGCCTTGAAGAAGCTGGGCAGCGCGTCCTCGATGAGATTGCCGAGCCCGCCCCGGCCCACGATCGACCCGACCGTGGTCAGCGCGACCGTCGACACCGTCGCGATGCGCAGGCCCGCCATCAGCGCGGGCAGCGCCAGCGGCAGCTCGACCTCCCAGAGCAGCCGCCCCGGTCCGTACCCCATCCCGCGGGCCGCCTCCCGTGCCTCTTCCGGCACCGATTCGAGCCCCGCGATGATGTTCCGCACGAGAATGGTCAGTGAATAGAGCACCAGGCCGGTGATCACCAGCCCGGCGGAGAGCCCGAAGACCGGCAGCAGCAGCGAGAACATCGCCAGCGACGGAATCGTGTAGAGCAGGGTCGTCAGCCCCAGCACCGGTCCGGCGAATGACGGCCTGCTCCGCGCCAGC
This sequence comes from Streptomyces sp. NPDC088147, assembly GCF_044741565.1. Lineage (NCBI taxonomy): Bacteria > Bacillati > Actinomycetota > Actinomycetes > Kitasatosporales > Streptomycetaceae > Streptomyces > Streptomyces sp. NPDC088147. Next base: position 53,290 of record NZ_JBIUSY010000003.1, read on the forward strand.
AGGGCCAGCGGAAATGCCACCAGCAGCCCTATGACGACCGAAACCGCGGTGATCCACACATGCTGGACCGTGGCGTCGATCAACTCCTGGCTACGGGAGCGGAGATATTCCCCGCAGATCCAGTCGTTGGCCGCCAGGCACCCTTGCGTACTCATCCATCCCCGCCTCCCCCGTCTTCCCGAACGTATGTCTGGCTCTATGTCCTGGCGACCCTAACCCCGACCACTGACATTCGCGGAAGCCCGCCACATTCCAGCAACATGGCCTTCACACAACACGCCGCACAATGGGGAACCATGATCCGATTCGAGCACGTCACCAAGCGGTACCCGGACGGCACGACCGCCGTCGACGACCTCTCCTTCGAGGTCCCCCAGGGCGAACTGGTCACGCTCGTCGGACCTTCCGGCTGCGGCAAGACCACGACCATGAAAATGGTCAACCGCCTGATCGAGCCGACCGAGGGACGCATATTCCTCGACGGGGACGACATATCCGCGATCGACCCGGTCCAGCTCAGGCGCCGTATCGGCTATGTCATCCAGCAGGTCGGCCTCTTCCCGCACAAGACGGTCCTGGAGAACACCGCGACCGTCCCGCATCTGCTGGGCTGGCAGCGCGGCAAGGGCCGTGAGCGCGCCGCCGAACTCCTCGACCTGGTCGGCCTCGACCCGTCCGTCTACGGTGACCGCTACCCCGAGCAGCTCTCCGGCGGCCAGCGCCAGCGCGTCGGCGTGGCCCGCGCCCTGGCGGCCGACCCGCCCGTCCTGCTGATGGACGAGCCCTTCGGCGCGGTCGACCCCGTCGTACGCGACCACTTGCAGAGCGAGTTCCTCAAGCTCCAGGCGGCGGTCCGCAAGACTGTGCTGTTCGTCACGCACGACATCGAGGAAGCGGTCCGGCTCGGCGACCGTATCGCCGTCTACGGACAGGGCAGGATCGAACAGTTCGACGCCCCCGCCGCCGTGCTCGGCACCCCCGCCACCCCGTACGTCGCCGATTTCGTCGGCGCGGACCGCGGCCTGAAGCGGCTCTCCGTCACCTCCATCGAGGAGGGCGACCTCGAACAGCCGCCCCTCGTCCATCTCGACGACCCGCTGGGGCGCGCCGCGGCGAAGCTCGCCAAGGAGGGCGCGCGCTGGGCCGTCGTCCTGGACTCCGCCGACAATCTGCACGGCTGGATCTCCACCGAGCAGACCGGCGCCTCCGGGACCGTACGGGAGCACGCCCGCCGGATGGAGGCGTGGCTGCCGGTCGGCGCCTCCCTGAAGCAGGCGTTCGCCACAATGCTCCAGCACGACGCGGGGTGGATCGCGGTGATCGACAAGGAGGAGACCGGGCGGTTCCTCGGGGTCCTCACACCGGCCAGGCTGCACGAGGCACTGCGCCGGTCGATCGACGCGGACGCGCAGGCCATCCCCCGTACGGAGGTGGAGCTGGAGACGGTCAGCAAGGTCGCCTCCGCCTGAGGGCAGCGGCCTCGGCCTGAGGACAGCAGCAGCCGTCCGAGGACCGCCTCCGCCGGAGTACCACCGCTGTCCGGGGACCGCCGCTGTCCGGGGACCGCCTCCGCCGGAGTACCGCGGCCCGTGTCACGCGACCACGGCCAGGACCTGGGCGTCAGTTCGAGTAGAGCCGCCCGCTCATCCACTCCAGGGCCGGCGGGATCTCCCGGCGCCAGGTGTTGAAGTTGTGCCCGCCGCTGTCGAGGATGATCGACGACACGTGCGAGGGCGCCTTGACCTTGCTGATGAACGTCCGCGTGGCCCGGAGATTCCCCTCACCCTTCTTGGACGAGGTGACCAGGAAGGACACCCTGCCCTGCGGCCGGTTGTCCAGGCTCCACAGCAGATCCGAGTCGTTCCGCAGCTGCTTGTCGCCCCGGAAGAGATCACCGGTCGTCGGGTCGACGGGCGCCTTGTAGTACGCCGAGAGCCCGACGCCCACGGAGTAACGCTCCGGATGGTGCATGGCGATCTTCAGCGCGCAGTAGCCGCCGGTGGAGTTGCCCATGATCCCCCAGCTCTTCGGCTCACGCCCGACCCGGTACGTCCGGGACACCGCCAGCGGCAGGTCCTTGGCGAAGAACGTCTCGGTCTGCGGCCCTCGGGGAATGTCCACGCACTCGGTGTCCCGCGGCGGCGCCACGGTGGGCCGCAGCATCACCAGCACCATCGGCTGCATCTTGCCGTCCTTGGCCAGCTGCCACGCGGTCTTCGGATAGTTCAGCCCCTTGATCAGGTTCTCCGCCATCCCCGGATAGCCGGTGAGCACCACGGCGACCGGAAAGGTCCGGTGCACGAACCCCGGCCGGAAGTACTCGGGCGGGAGATAGACGTACGCGGTGCTGTCGATCCCGGATTTCGGGCCGCTGACGACGATCCTCTGGACCTGGCCCGCCACCGAGGGCACCGAACCGCCCGGCGTGGGCGTCCGCTGTGTGTCCATCACCGTCACGTGATTGCCACTGGCCGAGTGGTCGACGACCGCCCCCAGGTCCTGCTTCCGCCCGAACAGGTCGGACCACGAACCGTAGAAGAGGAAGGAGTTGTTGGCGACGAGACCGACCGCCATGAACACCGCCACCTGCGTGGAGAACAGCAGTCCGACCCGGCCGAGCACGACACGCGGCGTACTCCGCGACAGCCGCGGCCAGAGCCAGATGGTCACGACGAACAGCGCAACAGCCAGCAGGACGGCCAAGGCCAGGACTTTACGGCTGGTAAGACCCATGTCGACCGAGCTTTCTCCTGTGAGATTTTCCGAAACGCTGATGAACCCGACCTCCGAAACCCGCGTCCTAGAGATCGCGAAATGTCCGGCCCGCGAAGAAGAAGCGGACTCGGGCACCACACTCTCTCGCGGAACCTTGGGAAGCGATGTCTGTGACGGTAGATGGGGATAAATCGGGATCGGTTCCGGGCCGGTCCCAGCACAGCACGCCCATACCCCCCAAGCCACTGACACGCCGTCTGTTCCGGTGGACCCGCCATCTGTTCCGCGGCCCGCGCCCCGAAACCGTCCCCGCGCTGGTCGGCACCGCCTGCACCTTCATCGGACTGCTGGACATCGCCGCCGGGGTCTTCCCCCGCTTCCGCCACAGCCGGATGCACGCCTTCGCCGAAGTGCTGCCGGGGGCGCTCGGCCCGCTGTCCGCCGCACTCTCCATCAGCGCCGGCGTACTCCTGCTGCTGCTCGCGCACGGTCTGAAACGCCGTAAGCGGCGCGCCTGGCGAGCCGCCGTCATCCTGCTGCCCGCGGGCGCCGTGGCGCAGTTCGGCTACCGGCACTCACTCCTCGGAGCCCTGCTCTCCGTACTGCTGCTCACCCTGCTGCTGCGCCACCGCGGGGAGTTCGCCGCCCTGCCCGACCCGCGCAGCCGCTGGAAGGCGCTGGCCAACTTCTTCCTGATGGGCGCGGGCTCCATCGGCCTCGGGCTGATCATCGTCAGCGTCCATCCGCGCCGGACCGTCGGCAACCCCGGCCTGGCGGAACGGCTCGAACACGTGCTGTACGGCCTGTTCGGCCTCGACGGCCCCATCGACTACAAGGGCATCGTCAGCGGCACCGTCGGCGACTCCCTCGGCGCGCTCGGCCTGCTCACCGCCCTGACCACCTGCTATCTCGCCTTCCGCCCCGAACACCCCGCCGCCCGCCTCACCGAGGACGACGAACAGCGGCTGCGCGCCCTGCTCGCCCGGCACGGCGGCCGGGACTCCCTCGGCCACTTCGCGCTCCGCCGCGACAAGGGCGTGGTCTTCTCCCCCAGCGGCAAGGCCGCCGTCTGCTACCGCGTCGTCTCCGGGGTGATGCTCGCCAGCGGCGACCCGATCGGCGACGTCGAGGCCTGGCCCGGCGCCATCGAACGCTTCATGGACGAGGCCAAGGCCCACTCCTGGACCCCCGCCGTCATGGGATGCAGCGAGACGGGCGGCGAGGTCTGGACCCGCGAGACCGGACTCGACGCGCTGGAACTCGGCGACGAGGCGGTGGTGGACGTGCCGGATTTCTCCCTGCACGGACGCGCCATGCGGAACGTACGCCAGATGGTGAAGCGCATCGAGCGCGCCGGCTACGAAACGCGGGTACGGCGCGTCCGTGATCTCTCCGACGGCGAGCTGGCCCGGATCCGCCGCGCCGCCGACGACTGGCGCGGCACCGACACGGAACGCGGCTTCTCCATGGCACTCGGCCGGATCGGCGACCCCGCCGACGGCGACTCCGTACTCGCCACGGCCCACAAACCCGGCGAGGACGCGGCCGGCCCGTACGGCGACCTGAAGGCCGTCCTCCACTTCGTCCCGTGGGGTACGGACGGGATGTCCCTCGACCTGATGCGCCGCGACCGCTCCGCCGACCCCGGCATGAACGAACTGCTGATCGTCGCCGCGCTGCACGCCGCCCCCGCGCTCGGGGTGGATCGGGTCTCCCTCAACTTCGCGATGTTCCGCTCGGCGCTCGCCCGCGGCGAACGGCTCGGCGCGGGACCCGTCCTGCGCGGCTGGCGAGGACTGCTGGTCTTCCTCTCCCGCTGGTTCCAGATCGAGTCGCTGTACCGCTTCAACGCCAAGTTCCAGCCGCGCTGGGAGCCGCGCTACGTGGTCTTCCGCAGCACCGGCGAACTGCCCAGGATCGGCTTCGCCGCGATGCGGGCCGAGGGCTTCGTCACCCTCTCGCTGCCACGCCCCCTGCGCCACCTCGCCCGCGACCGCCACCCCCGCCCCTGCGCCCACGACATCGGAAGCCCGCCCGACCACGAGATCCGTACGGCCTAAACGAGCGCACCCGGTCCGTCGGAGAAGACCCTGTCCGGCGCCCGTCACGCGCCCGTCGCACGGATCCGGCCGGGCCGCCCGCCTCCGTGCGGACCCCCTAGGGTGGGCGTATGAGTACGTTGCGCGCGCGGGGCACGGTCGAGGGGCTGCCGGAGTGGGACCGCTGTGCGGTGATGGGGGTCGTCAATGTGACGCCCGACTCCTTCTCCGACGGTGGCCGCTGGTTCGACACCACCGCCGCCATCAAACACGGCCTCGATCTCGTCGCCGAGGGCGCGGACATGGTGGACGTCGGCGGTGAGTCGACCAGGCCCGGCGCCACCCGCGTCGACGAGGACGAGGAGCTCAGGCGCGTGGTCCCCGTCGTACGGGGCCTGGCGGCCGAAGGCGTCACCGTCTCCGTCGACACCATGCACGCGTCCGTCGCCGAGCAGGCGGTCAGGGCCGGCGCCGCGCTGGTCAACGATGTCAGCGGCGGACTCGCCGACCCGGCCATGGTCCCCGCCGTCGCCGCCATGGGCGTGCCCTTCGTGGTGATGCACTGGCGCGACTTCAGCGACCGGATGAACAGCCGCGCCGTCTATACGGACGTCGTCGCGGAGGTCGTCGACGAACTGCGCGCGCGGATGGACGCGGTGATAGCCGGAGGCGTCGCCCCCGAGCGGCTCGTCATCGATCCCGGCCTCGGTTTCGCCAAGCAGGCCGAGCACGACCTCGCGCTCCTCGCGCACCTCGCCGAGCTGCGCGCCCTGGGCCGGCCGCTTCTGGTCGCGGCCTCCCGTAAACGCTTCCTCGGGCATGTCCTCGCCGGCGGCAACGGCTCCCCGCCGCCCGCCCGCGAGCGCGACGCGGCCACCGCCGCCGTCTCCGCGATCGCCGCCCACCAGGACGCCTGGGCGGTCCGCGTCCATGAGGTACGGGCGACCGCCGACGCGGTACGGGTGGCCCGCGCCGTCGAGGGAGCCCAGTGACCGCGCGTACGGACAACGAACAGGTCGAGGTCGCCAACACCACGTTCTACGAGGCCATGGAGCGCGGCGATTTCGACGCGCTGTCCGGGCTCTGGCTGGACGGCGACGACGACGGGATCTCCTGCGTCCACCCGGGCTGGCCCGTACTCACCGGCCGCGGCGAGGTGCTCCGCTCGTACGCGCTGATCATGGCGAACACCGAGTACATCCAGTTCTTCCTGACCGATGTCGTGGTCTCGGTCTGCGCCGACACCGCCCTCGTGACCTGCACGGAGAACATCCTCAGCGGCGGCCCCGCCGAGGAGAGCGGCGAGCTGGGACCGCTCGTCGGCCAGCTGGTCGTCGCCACCAACGTCTTCCGCCGCACACCCGAAGGGTGGAAAATCTGGTCACATCACGGCTCACCGGTTCTGACCGAAACCGATGAGGAAACGGACGACGAGACACCCGCGTGAGTGGGTAGGCAGCCCCTGCGGACCGATCGGCGGGCCCGGCGGGGGCGACACAGCCGGGCAACCCCGCACCTGTCCCTCACCCCCGCGCCACAGCACAGTCCGTGCCCGCGGGTAGATTCACATGAGGACACCGAGCCGCCCGCACCGGCCGGGTGCCCGACGACCAACGACAGCAGGAGTGATTCGCGTGGATCGTGTCGCGCTGCGCGGCCTCAAGGCCCGCGGGCATCATGGCGTCTTTCCCCGGGAGCGCGAGGAGGGCCAGACCTTCATCGTGGATCTGAGGCTCGGCCTCGACACCCGCCCCGCGGCCGCCGACGACGACCTGGCGAAGACCGTGCACTACGGGATCGTGGCCGAAGAGGTCGTGGAGGTCGTCCAGGGAGAGCCGGTCGACCTGATCGAGACGCTGGCGGAACGGATCGCCCAGCAGTGCCTGAAACACGACGGCGTCCAGGAGGTCGAGGTGGTCGTGCACAAACCGGACGCCCCGATCACCGTCCCCTTCGACGATGTGACCATCACCATCACCCGGAGCCGAGTATGAGTGTGTTTTCCGCCAGGGGTCCCCAGGGCGACCCGACCGTACAGCCGGTACCCGCCGCCGTGGTCGCGCAGGTCGACGCCGCGGATACGACACTGTCCAACCCGAAACGCGCCGTGGTCTCCCTCGGCTCCAACCTCGGCAACCGCCTGGAGACGATCCAGGGCGCGATCGACGCCCTGGAGGACACCCCGGGACTGCGGGTCAAAGCGGTCTCCCAGGTGTACGAGACCGAGCCCTGGGGCGTCGAGCCCGGCTCCCAGCCGTCCTACTTCAACGCGGTCGTCGTGATCAAGACGACGCTGCCGCCGTCCTCGCTGCTGGAGCGCGGCCAGGCCATCGAGGAGGCCTTCGACCGGGTCCGCGAGGAGCGCTGGGGACCGCGCACCATCGACGTGGACATCGTGGCGTACGCGGACGTCGTCTCGGACGACCCGCTGCTCACCCTCCCCCACCCCCGGGCCCATGAGCGCGCCTTCGTGCTCGCGCCCTGGCACGACGTGGACCCGGAAGCGCAGGTCCCGGGCCATGGCCCGGTCGCCGAACTGCTGGCGGACGTCGGCCGCGGCGGTGTCCGGACCCGGACCGATCTGGAACTCCGCCTGCCCGAGTAGTGGTTAGGCTCACGGAGTCGGTACGGCGAAGGCCGGCACGGCGCGTGTCAGCACGGCGAGGGTCGGTACAGCGAGGCGAAGGGCTTTCTCGGTGAAGCAGTTGCGGATCGGCGTCCTCGCCGGCCTGTTCGTGGTGGCGGGCGTACTCTCCTGGGGCGCCGCCCGCCTGTGGGACTCCGTCGGCACGCTGCCGAGCGTCCCCCTCGCGGCGCCGATCGTGCTCGCGGTGATCGCCGTCGTCCTGGCCGCGACGGCCCTCTCGCTGCGCGCCCGGCTGAAGGCCCAGCGGGAGCGCCGCCCCGGCGCGCAGGGCGTGAACCCGCTGATGGCGGCCCGCGCGGTCGTCTTCGGCCAGGCCAGCGCCCTGGTCGCGGCCCTCGTCTCCGGCATGTACGGCGGCACGGGCGTCTTCCTGCTCGGCTCCCTCGACATCCCCGCCCGCCGCGACCAGGCCATCTACGCGGCCTTCTCCGTCCTGGCGGGCATCGCGGTGATCATCGCGGCCTTCTTCCTGGAGCGGGTCTGCAAACTCCCGGAAGACCACGACAAATCCGGCACCGCCCCCGCGGGCCCGGCCGCCTGAGCGGACACCTCCCGCCGGGCGGGCGCGCCCCGGACGCCCCGGATCAGCGCGCCATTATCAGGCTCATCGCCTCCGCGCGGGTGGCCGGAACCCGCAACTGGCCGCGGACGGCCGATGTGATCGTCTTGGCGCCCGGCTTCCGTACGCCCCGCATGGTCATGCACATGTGCTCGCACTCGACGACCACGATCACCCCGCGCGGGTCCAGGATCTCCATCAGCGAATCGGCGATCTGCGTGGTCAGCCGCTCCTGGACCTGCGGCCGGCGGGCGAAGACATCCACCAGTCTGGCCAGCTTGGAGAGCCCGGTGATCTTCCCGTCCGAGGACGGGATGTAGCCGACATGAGCCACCCCGACAAAGGGGACAAGATGATGTTCACAGGAAGACATCACTTCGATGTCCTTCACCAGGACCATCTCGTCATGGCCGAGGTCGAACGTCGTGGTGAGCACCTCTTCCGGCGTCTGCCAGAGCCCCGCGAATATCTCCCGGTACGCCCGCGCCACCCGGCCGGGAGTCGCCCGCAGACCCTCGCGGTCCGGGTCCTCCCCGACCGCGATCAGCAGCTCGCGCACGGCATTCTCGGCCCGCTTCTCATCGAATTCGCGGATGGGGCTCTCCCCGTCCAGCATCACCGGGTCGGTCATGTGTGCCTCGTTCCTGTGCCGTCCTGTGGGCGGGCAGACGAATGCCGCGCACCCACAGGCTAAAACCTGGGGGGCGCGGCATCCATTCCGGGCCAGGTGAGGCGCCGGGATCAGCTCTCGGGACGGTCCTCGGGAACCGCCTCGGTGGGCGTCTCGCCGCTCGTCACGGCGGGCATGCCGTTCGAGCCCGAGGCGCCGTTGGTGAGCGCCAGCTCCTTGGGCGAGAGCACCGGCGGCCGCGTCGACGGTGTACGTCGCGAGGAGCCGGTCCACGCCGGACGGGACGGGCGCTTGACGATGGTCGAGAAGATCTCGGCGATCTGTTCCTTGTTCAGCGTCTCCTTCTCCAGGAGGGCCAGGACCAGATTGTCGAGCACGTCGCGGTTCTCGACGAGAATCTCCCACGCCTCGTTGTGCGCGGTCTCGATGAGCTTCTTGACCTCTTCGTCGACCAGCGCCGCGACCTCTTCCGAGTAATCGCGCTGATGCGCCATCTCCCGGCCGAGGAACGGTTCGGTGTTGTCGCCGCCGAACTTGATCGCGCCGAGCCGCTCGGTCATGCCGTACTGCGTGACCATCGCCCGAGCCGTGGCCGTGGCCTTCTCGATGTCGTTGGCCGCGCCCGTCGTCGGGTCGTGGAAGACGAGTTCCTCGGCCGCGCGCCCGCCCATCATGTAGGCGAGCTGGTCCAGCATCTCGTTGCGCGTGGTCGAGTACTTGTCCTCGTCGGGCAGGACCATGGTGTAGCCCAGGGCCCGGCCGCGCGACAGGATCGTGATCTTGTGCACCGGGTCGGAGTTCGGAGACGCCGCGGCGACCAGGGCGTGACCGCCCTCGTGGTACGCGGTGATCTTCTTTTCCTTCTCGGACATGATCCGGGTCCGCTTCTGCGGGCCCGCCACGACGCGGTCGATCGCCTCGTCCAGGGAGTGGTTGTCGACCAGCTTCTTGTCGCTGCGCGCCGTCAGGAGCGCCGCTTCGTTCAGCACGTTCGCCAGATCCGCGCCGGTGAAGCCGGGCGTACGACGGGCGACAGCGCCCAGATCGACGTCCGGGGCGACCGGCTTGCCCTTCTGGTGGACCTTCAGGATCTCCAGCCGGCCCTGCATGTCCGGGCGGTCGACGGCGATCTGCCGGTCGAAGCGCCCCGGGCGCAGCAGCGCGGGGTCGAGGATGTCGGGCCGGTTCGTGGCGGCGATCAGGATGACGCCGCCCTTCACGTCGAAGCCGTCCATCTCCACGAGCAGCTGGTTCAGCGTCTGCTCGCGCTCGTCGTGGCCGCCGCCGAGGCCCGCGCCGCGGTGCCGGCCGACGGCGTCGATCTCGTCGACGAAGACGATCGCCGGGGCGTTCGCCTTGGCCTGCTCGAAGAGGTCGCGGACGCGCGAGGCGCCGACGCCGACGAACATCTCGACGAAGTCGGACCCGGAGATCGAGTAGAAGGGCACGCCGGCCTCACCCGCGACCGCGCGGGCGAGCAGCGTCTTGCCCGTACCGGGCGGGCCGTAGAGCAGCACGCCCTTCGGGATCTTGGCCCCGACGGCCTGGAACTTCGCCGGCTCCTGGAGGAACTCCTTGATCTCGTGGAGCTCCTCGACCGCCTCGTCGGACCCCGCCACATCGGCGAAGGTCGTCTTCGGGGTGTCCTTGGTGATCAGCTTGGCCTTGGACTTCCCGAACTGCATGACACGGGAGCCGCCGCCCTGCATCTGATTCATCAGGAACAGGAAGACCACGACGATCAGGACAAAGGGGAGCAGCGAGAGCAGCACCGAGACGAACGGGCTCTGCTTCGACGGCGAGACCGTATAGCCCTTGGTGATGTCGCCGTTCTGGAACTTGGTCTGGAGCGTCTTGGCCAGCGTCGCACCCTGGCTGCCGATATAGCTCGCCTGGATCTTGTCGCTGCCATTGATCTTCTGGCCGTTCTTGAGATCGACCTTGATGATCTGTTCGTCGCCGGTGGTCAGTCTGACCTGCTCGGCCTGGTTCTTGTCGATCGCCTGGACGACCTCACCGGTGTCCACCGTCTTGTAGCCGCCCGACGAGCCGACGACCTGCATCAACACGACCACGGCGAGGACGGCCAGCACGATCCACATGACCGGCCCACGGAAGTATCGCTTCACGTCCATCCATACGGAGCGAAGTCGCCCCGTCCCTCCTGCCCGTAGGTAAATGCTGCTGTGAGAAAAGACTGTTCTTCGGACGGTACCCCAGCATTGTGGCCCGCGACCGCACGGGACGGGTGACAAACCCGTCTTCCCATGCTCCAACGGCGCGAGGGGGTCTGGGGTTCCCGGCCGCGGCGAAGCCTTTCCGTGGAACCTCGCCGCTCTTCGGAGCGCTCAGGTGCGCCGAGGCGCGCTCTAACCGCCGTACACATGCGGAGCGAGCGTCCCGACGAAAGGCATGTTGCGGTACTTTTCCGAGTAATCCAGGCCATATCCCACGACAAACTCATTGGGAATGTCGAAGCCGATCCATTTGACGTCGATCGCGACCTTTGCGGCATCCGGCTTACGGAGCAGGGTGCAGACTTCGAGCGAGGCCGGCTCCCGCGAACCGAGGTTGGAGAGCAGCCACGACAGGGTCAGACCCGAGTCGATGATGTCCTCGACGATCAGTACGTGCTTGCCCTTGATGTCGGTGTCCAGGTCCTTGAGGATCCGGACCACGCCGGAGGACTGTGTGCCCGCCCCGTACGAGGAGACGGCCATCCAGTCCATCGTCACCGGGGTGGACAGGGCCCGCGCCAGGTCCGCCATGACCATGACGGCGCCCTTGAGGACTCCGACGAGAAGCAGGTCCTTGCCCGCGTACTCCGCGTCGATCTTCGCGGCCAGATCGGCCAGCTTCGCGTCGATCTCTTCCTTGGTGATGAGCACCGACTGGAGGTCGTTGCCCATGTCCTTGTCGTCCACCCGCATCACTTTCGTCGTCGGCCGGGGGTCCGGGGCCAAGGCACTGGCGGCCCGGGAGACACAGCCGTAAGTGCATCAGCGCTTCAGCCCTGCCGGATGACCAGTCTGCCACCCTGCCTGCGGGCCTCTACGCGGCCGGGCAGGTTGATGGCTCCCTGGCCGCGCCAGCCGGTGATCAGGCGGTCGACCTCTTCGATGTGACGGGCGAACAGCGAACCCGCGGGGGCGCCCGCGGCGATGACCGCGCGGCGCAGTACGCGGCGGCGGACGGCGGCCGGGAGGACGTAGAGCTTGGCGCACTGCAATTGCCCGGAATCGTCCCGTACGGACTCCTCGACGGTGGCCGCCCAGGTGTCCAGGGCGTCGGCGTCGTCGCGGGAGAGCTGTGCCGTACGGGCCAGGGCCTCGACGACGCCCTTGCCGAGCGCCTTCTCCAGGGCCGGCAGTCCTTCGTGGCGCAGTCGTGAACGGGTGTACGCGGGGTCGGTGTTGTGCGGGTCGTCCCAGACGGGGATGGACTGGACGAGGCAGGCCTTGCGGGCGGTCTGCCGGTCGAGCTGGAGGAAGGGGCGCCGGTAGCGGCCGGCCGCCCCCGAGACGGCGGCCATCCCGGACAGCGAGCGCGTGCCGGAGCCGCGGGCGAGCCCGAGGAGCACGGTCTCGGCCTGGTCGTCGCGGGTGTGGCCGAGCAGGACGGCGGCGGCGCGGTGGCGCTCCGCGGCGGCGTCGAGCGCGGCGTAGCGTGCGTCGCGTGCGGCTGCCTCGGGACCGCCCTCCCGGCCGACGGTCACGGCGACGGATTCGACGGGGTCCAGGCGCATGGCGCGGAGTCGGGTGACGACTTCGGCGGCGCGGAGGGCGGAGCCGGCCTGGAGTCCGTGGTCGACGGTGACGGCTCCGGCGCGGACGGAAAGTTTGGGGGCCTCGAAGGCGAGGGCGGAGGCGAGCGCCATGGAGTCGGCGCCGCCGGAGCAGGCGACGAGCACGAGCGGCGGCTCGCCGAGGGGGACGGGCGGGGCGGCGGAGTAGTTCTCCGCCCGGTCGGTGAGGACGTCGTGGAGTACGCGGCGGACCGCCAGGCGTATCGCCGCGACCGCAGGATGGGGACCCATATCCGGTGCCCTTCGTGATGTTATTTGGGGGGTGCCTCGGTCGGAGTAAGGACGGAGAGCGTCACTCAGAGTGCGTCGATGGTGACAGAACCGAGCCATTACCCGAGCATTGCACGCCTATCCCTCACCCACGGTCCCTCGGATGGGTGATACCTGAGGCGTACTTCTGCCGTGAGCCGCGCCCGCCTCAGGAGTCCGCCCTGCGGTGCACCCGTGCGATCCAGTCCGCCGGTTTAGCGATCTCCGCCTTGGTCGGGAGGGTGTTCGGCGAGGTCCAGACCCGGTTGAAGCCGTCCATGCCGGTCTCCTCGACCACGGCCCGTACGAACCGTTCCCCGTCCCGGTACTGGCGCAGCTTGGCGTCGAGGCCGAGCAGTTTACGGAGCGCCTGGTCGAGGCGGCCGGCGCCGCGGGCCCTGCGCTGCTGGAACTTCTCGCGGATCTCGGCGACCGACGGCACGACGGCCGGTCCCACGCCGTCCATCACATAGTCGGCGTGGCCTTCGAGCAGGGACATCACTGCGGTGAGCCGGCCGAGGATCTCGCGCTGTCCGGGGGTCTGCACCAGTTCGACGATGCTGCGGCCGTCCTCGTCCTCCTCGCCCTCCGGGCGCCCGCCCGCGAGCGACTGCGCGGCTTCGCGGAGCCGTTCGACGAGCGTCATCGGGTCGACCTCGGTCTGGTCGAGGAATGACTGGATCTCGCCCTGGAGGTGGTCGCGCAGCCAGGGCACGCCGGTGAACTGGGTGCGGTGGGTCTCCTCGTGGAGGGCGACCCAGAGCCTGAAGTCGTGGGGGTCCACGTCCAGTTCGCGTTCGACGTGGACGATGTTGGGGGCCACGAGCAGCAGCCGGCCGCCGCCGTCCGCGGCGGCGGGGAGATCGCGGGTGGCGGGGGCGAACGTCTCGTACTGGCCGAGGACGCGGGACGACATGAACGACAGGAGCATGCCCAGCTCCACGCCGGTCACCTTGCCGCCGACCGCGCCGAGCACGGCGCCGCCGGGACCGCCGGGGCGGCGGTCCTGCATCTTCGACAGGAGGGGCTTGAGCAGCTCGCGGAATCCGGCGACGTTCGCCTTGACCCAGCCGGCCCGGTCCACGACCAGGACGGGGGTGTCGGGCGGCTCGTGGCCGTCGGGGACCATGCGCGTGTACGCGCGAACGTGCTCTTCCGAGGACTTCGCGTGCCGCCGCAGCTCGGCGACGATCTCTCGCGCCTCGTCGCGGGTCACTTCCGGTCCCGGCCGCACGAGGCGGGTCGCGGTCGCCACCGCGAGATTCCAGTCGACCATCTGGGCACCACCGATGCTCGTCATGCGTCAACCGTACGTGCTCAACCTGGGGAGCGGTGGGGTGTGGGTGGCCCGGTTCTTCCCCTACCGGGCCCTTAGGGGGCGCGTCGGACCCTCAGGGGGCCCGCCGGGGCGGGCCCCGGGGGCCGGCGGGGCGCTCGTTACGGGACGAGCGCCGCGGAGAGCCGGTCCAGGGCCTTCTGGGCGGTGCCGGGGGCGGGGGTGGAGCCCGCCATGAAGGCGAAGGCCAGCAGCCGGCCCCGGGCGTCGACGACGGTGCCCGCCAGGGCGTTCACCCCGGTGAGCGTGCCTGTCTTGGCGCGGATGAGTCCGGCGGCGGGCCCGGCGTCCGCGTACCGGCCGCGGAGGGTGCCGTTGAACCCGGCGACCGGCAGCCCGGTGAGCACGGGGCGCAGTTCGGGGCGCGCGGGGTCGGCCGCGCGGGCCAGCAGGGCGGTGAGCAGGGCGGCGCTGACCCTGCCCTGGCGGTTCAGACCGCTGCCGTCGGCGAAGCGGGCGCCGGTGACGGGCAGTCCGAGCTTCTTGAGCTCGGCGCCGACGGCCCGGCCCGCGCCCTCGAAGCTCGCGGGTTCACGGGCCGCGATGGCGGTCTGCCGGGCCAGGGACTCGGCGATGTCGTTGTCGCTCTCGGTCAGCGCGCGTTCGACGAGGTCGGAGAGGGGACGGGAGTAGGTCCTGGCGACGGTCTCCGAGCCCTTGGGCGGCTTGCCGGGCTCGGGCGGGGCCGAGGTACGGATGCCGCGTTCGCGCAGCAGTCCGGCGAAGAAGCGGGCGGCGTCACCCGCCGGGTCGCCGCTGCGGGGAGCGGGTCCGCTGCGGGATGTGTTCAGCCGGCCCTGATCGGCCATCAGGGCGACGACGGGGGCGATGTTGTCGTTGGGGCCGATCGGGTGTTCGCGGCGGCCGGAGTAGAGGGAGGTGTCGTAGCGGAACTCGACCTTGGTGACGCCGCGGTCGCGCAGCGCGCGGGCGGTGTCGTCGGCGAGGGCGCGCAGTCCCGCCCGGCCGAGGGTGGCGTCGCCGCCGCCGACCAGGGTGATCCTGCGGGCGTCCGGGGTGGAGGTGACCGTGGTGGCGATGCGGTGGTCGGGGCCGAGCGCGGAGAGCGCGGCGGCCATCGTCGCGATCTTGACCGTGGAGGCCGGGGTCATCGGGGTGCCGGCCGCCCGCCCGTAGAGCGGTTCGCCGGTGGCGACGTCGATGACGGACGCGGAGCGGGCCCTGCCGAGCGCGGGGTCGTCGAGGAGCGGTCCGAGCTTCTTCTTGAGATCCACGGACGCGGTTCCGGCATTCGGGGGCGCGGCACCGGGTGCGGACAGCTCGGAGAGCACGCCGGCGGCGCTGGGGGCGGGCGCGGGTGTACGGGGGGCGGACGGGCCGTGATGTGCGCCACCCGTACGGCTCTGCGCGACCGCCCAGTCCCGCTCGGCCCTACGCTGACCGGAGTCCCAGGGGCCGGCCGCGGCCACCGCCGCGGCGGCGAGCGCCATGCCGACCACGACGGAACCCGCCGTGAGCTGCCACACTTTCGGCTCAAGCATGGTTGACCAGCCCCTTTCGCGATCACACTGCTGCGTGGGGGACACTTAATCACTGCGCCTTGCGACGAGCATGGCACCCCGGCCAGCAGTGGGCTCTCCGTCCGCTCCCGGACGGGGGGTCTCCTGCGTGAAGACGCAGCACCACTGACAAATGTGTTGATCATGGAGGAGCCACCCGTGGAGTTCGACGTCACCATCGAGATCCCTAAGGGTTCGCGGAACAAGTACGAGGTGGACCACGAGACCGGTCGGATCCGTCTTGACCGTCGTCTCTTCACCTCGACCAGCTACCCCGCGGACTACGGATTCGTCGAGAACACCCTCGGCGAGGACGGCGACCCGCTGGACGCGCTGGTCATCCTGGACGAGCCGACCTTCCCGGGCTGTCTCATCAAGTGCCGTGCCATCGGCATGTTCCGGATGACGGACGAGGCCGGCGGGGACGACAAGCTGCTGTGCGTCCCGGCGTCCGACCCCCGGGTGGAGCACCTGCGGGACATCCACCACGTCTCGGAGTTCGACCGCCTGGAGATCCAGCACTTCTTCGAGGTCTACAAGGACCTGGAGCCCGGCAAGTCCGTCGAGGGCGCCGACTGGGTCGGCCGCGCCGAGGCCGAGGCCGAGATCGAGGCCTCGTACAAGCGACTTGAGGCCCAGGGCGGCGCGCACTGACCAGGCGCTGAACCGCACACCGGCCGCGCGCTCGCGCGTGCGACCGGCCGGCCGCCGGGCGATGACAGGCGGATGACGGGCGGCGTACCCCCGGAGGGTGCGCCGCCCGTCCGCGTGTGTGGTTGCCCATGTCCATGCCCATACTGGGCAGACGTGTGGCTGCGCGGCGCCGAGATCCGGCCCCAGGAGCGAGGGAGCAGAGGGTGGTGGCGGAGTCCGACGGTCACGAGGACCGGAAGCCTCAGACGGACGAGGCGCACAGCGCCTTCACCCCGCCGTCCGGGATGGAGCAGCCATCGCTTCCCGAGGACGACCATCCGACCTCGGAGTTCGCGCTTCCCCAGGGGCTGAGTACGGAACAGCAGGCCGAGCCGGAGGGCTCGGCCTTCGATCTGCCGGGCGGTACGCCGGCCGGCGCGGTCGGCGGCCGGCAGTCGTCCCCCGCGTACACGCCCGCCCGGGGCGTCCCGGTGGTCCGGCTGAGCAAGGAAGCCCCCTGGCAGGACCGGATGCGCACCCTGCTGCGGATGCCGTCCGGGGAGCGGCCCGTACCGGAGAGGGTCCAGCGCCACGACGACCAGGGGCCCGCCGTACCCCGGGTGCTCGACCTGACGCTCCGTATCGGTGAGCTGCTGCTGGCCGGCGGCGAGGGCGCCGAGGACGTCGAGGCCGCCATGTTCGCGGTCAGCCGCGCGTACGGCCTCGACCGCTGCGAGCCGACCGTCACCTTCACCCTGCTGTCCATCTCCCATCAGCCGTCGCTGGTGGACGACCCGGTGACGGCCAGCAGGACCGTACGCAGACGGGGCACCGACTACACCCGGCTGTCCGCCGTCTACACGCTCATCGACGACATCACCACCGAGGACACGGACGTCACGCTGGAGGAGGCGTACCGGCGCCTCGCGGAGATCCGCCGTAACCGGCACCCGTACCCGGGCTGGGCGCTGACCGTGTCGAGCGGGCTGCTGGCCGGGGCGGCGTCCGTGCTGGTCGGTGGTGGCGTGGTGGTGTTCGCGGCGGCGGCGCTCGGCGCGATGCTCGGCGACCGGCTGGCCTGGTTGTGCGCCGGGCGCGGGCTGCCGGAGTTCTATCAGTTCGTGGTGGCCGCGATGCCGCCCGCCGCGATGGGGGTGGCGCTGACGCTGCTGGGCCCGCTCGTGTCGTGGGAGGGCCGGCCCTCGGCGGTGATCACCGGTGGTCTCTTCGCGCTGCTGCCGGGGCGGGCGCTGGTGGCGGGGGTGCAGGACGGGCTGACGGGCTATTACATCACCGCCGCCGCACGGCTCCTGGAAGTCATGTACTTCTTCATCGCGATCGTCGTCGGGGTGCTGCTCGTGCTCTACCTGGGCGTGCAGCTGCACGCCCAGCTGACGCCGGAGGCGGCGCTGCACAGCGATGTACGGCCGGTGGCCCAGACGCTCGCGGCGGTGACGCTGAGCTTCGCCTTCGCGATCCTGCTCCAGCAGGACCGCTCGACCGTCCTGATGGTCGCGCTCAACGGCGGTGTGGCCTGGATCGTGTACGCGGCGATGCATGACGTGGGCGGTATCTCGCCGGTGGCCGCGACGGCGGTCGCCGCCGGGCTGGTGGGGCTGTTCGGGCAGCTCTTCTCGCGCTACCAGTTCGCTTCCGCGCTGCCGTACATCACGGCGGCGATCGGACCGCTGCTGCCGGGCTCGGCGACCTACTTCGGGCTGCTGGGCTTCGCGCAGAACGAGCCGGCCCGCGGGCTCACGTCGCTGTCCCAGGCGGTGGCGCTGGCGCTGGCGATCGCCGTCGGGGTGAACCTCGGCGGGGAGATCGCCCGGCTGTTCCTCACGGTGCCGGGGGCGGGCCAGGCGTCGAGCCGCCGCGCGGCCAAGCGGACGCGCGGCTTCTGACGGGTTCCGGGGCGGGTCAGCGCTTGGCGTGCCGGCCGCGGCCGCCGCTGCCGGGGGCGCCCGGCGTACCCGGGCCGCCCGGGGCGCCGGGGGGCGTCATGGGAGCGCGCCCGTCCGTCGCGGCCGTACCCGGGCCGACCAGGCCGTCGTCGACGCCGGGCCGCTGGGCGCCGGCCTTCTTGGACTTGGAGCGCGCCCGCAGGAACTCGATCACGATCGGCAGCACCGAGAGCACCACGATGCCGATCAGGATCATCTCGATGTTCTTGGTCACGAACTCGATCTTGCCGAGCGCGGCACCCAGCAGCGTGACGCCCGCGCCCCACAGCGTGCCGCCGACGATGTTGTACGTGATGAACGAGCGGTAGTTCATCCGGCTCACACCGGCGATGATCGGCGTGAACGTACGGACGACGGGCACGAAGCGCGCGAGGACCAGCGACTTCGGGCCGTACTTCTCGAAGAACTCGTGCGCCTTCTCGACGTTCTCCTGCTTGAAGAGCTTGGAGTCCGGGCGCTTGAACAGCGCGGGCCCCACCTTCCGGCCGAAGAGATAGCCGACCTGGTCACCGATGATCGCGGCGAACACGATCAGCAGGCAGACCAGCCAGAGCGGGGTCTTGAGGGTGCCCGCCGTCACCAGCAGGCCGGTGGTGAAGAGCAGCGAGTCGCCCGGCAGGAAGAAGCCGATGAGCAGGCCGGACTCGGCGAAGACGATGACCAGAACGCCGATCAGCCCGAAGGTCCCGATCAGATAATCCGGATCCAGCCAGCTGGGTCCGAGGGCAAGGGTGGTCACGGGTTCCGGACTCCTGTGTCATTAGTCGGTCGATCGTCGATTCGGCGTATTCGGCCGCGCACAAGCTATCAACGCCTACCGTCCCTCCCAGGTTCCACCCGGGCCCTTACCGGCGCACTCCGGATCCGGCCGGGGCCCCACACCGGACGCGCCGGTGCAGACCCGCTCAAAGCAACGTGCCCGCGGGTGCGACGACGTGCCCCGGGCCCTGCCCGCCCGGCGCGACCGCGCCACCGGAGACGGCGAGCGGGAAGCGGGAAGCGAGGGCGTTACGGGCGGTTACGGTGAGCATGTGGCCCATGACGCTCCGTTCACCTCCTCCTCTCCCGCCCCCTCGCCCTCGGCCCGCACGCTGCTGCCGCTCGTTCTGCCCTCTCTCCTGATCGGCGCCGTCTCGGCGCTGGTCCTGCTGGGCGTGGACGAGATCGCGGCTCAGCTGAAGGACGTGCTGTGGGGGACGCTCCCCGACGCGCTCGGAGTCGGCCGCTACTCCGCGCTCTGGACGATCGTGATGCTCACGGCCACCGGGCTCGCGGTGGGGATCGTCGTCCGGCACGTGCACGGACACGCCGGGCCGGACCCGGCCACCACCGGGCTGGTCGACGAGCCGATGCGCCCCGGGGTGGTGCCGGGGCTGCTGGTGGTCGCGGTACTGGCGCTGGCCGGCGGGGTGAGCCTCGGTCCGGAGAATCCGATCACCGCCGCCAATGTCGCGCTCACCTACTGGCTCGGCCGCAAGGCGGCGCCCGGCGCCCCGGCGGCGCTCTGGTTCTCGCTCGCCGCCGCGGGCACGATCGGGGCACTGTTCGGTACGCCCGTGGCGGCGGCGCTGGTCCTGACCGAGACGCTCGCCGCGCGGCCGGGCCCAGGATCGCTCTGGGACAAGCTGTTCGGTCCGCTGATCGCGGCCGGCGCGGGCGCGCTCGTCACCGCCCTGGTCGCCCACCCGGCCTTCGACCTCGCCCTGCCCCCGTACACCGGCACGCACTGGAGCGATCTGCTGGCGGCGCTCGTGATCGCCCCGGTCGCGGCGGCGCTGGGGCTGGCGGCCTGCTACGCGTTCCCGTACGTCCACGCCGCCTTCCGGCGTCTCGGCCACCCCGTCCTCGCGATCACCACCGGCGGGCTGGTCCTCGGTCTGCTGGGGGCGCTCGGCGGGCCGCTGACGCTGTTCAAGGGGCTGGACGAGGTGAAGACGCTGGCCGCCGACCCGGAGGGCTGGTCGGCGGGCTCCTTCGCCTTGATGACGGTGGTGAAGCTGGCCGCGCTGCTCACCGCCGCCGCCTGTGGCTTCCGGGGCGGGCGGATCTTCCCCGCCGTCTTCGTCGGGGTCGCGCTCGGCCTCTGCGCCCATGCGCTGGTCCCTGCCGTACAGCCCGGCCTGGGGGTGGTCTGCGGGGTGCTCGGCATCCTGCTCGCCGTCACCCGGCAGGGCTGGCTCAGCCTGTTCACCGCGGCGGTCCTGGTCGCCGACCCCAATGTGCTGGCACTGCTCTGTGTCGCCGCCCTGCCCGCCTGGCTGGTGGTCACCGGCCGCCCTCTGATGCAGCTCCGCGAGGACGGCACGCCCCTGCGGTGACCCCCCGCATCCGGCGGGCGGTTCGCCTCTTTCGTCCGTATTCTCGCGAGGGGAACCGTACCCATCCCGAGGAGATCCGCCGATGCCACTCCACCGAGGCGCGGACCGGGCAGCCGGAATGCCCCGGAGCGAACGCGACGAGCTGCGCAGGCTGTCGATCAACCCCTTCTACGGGGAGGCCGATCCGACCAGCGAGATGACCTCGGCGCCGCCCATGCACCGGCTTCCCGACGGCCCGACCCCGCCGGACACGGCGTACCAGCTCGTCCATGACGAGCTGATGCTCGACGGCAACTCGCGGCTCAATCTCGCCACCTTCGTCACCACCTGGATGGAGCCGCAGGCCACGGCGCTGATGACGGAGTGCCGGGACAAGAACATGATCGACAAGGATGAGTACCCGCGCACCGCCGAACTGGAGCGGCGCTGTGTGGCGATGCTCGCCGACCTCTGGAACGCGCCGGACCCGGCGACGACCGTCGGCTGCTCGACGACGGGGTCCAGCGAGGCCTGCATGCTGGCCGGGATGGCGCTCAAGCGCCGCTGGGCCGGGCGCAACGCCGCGCGCTACCCGGCGACGGCCCGGCCCAATCTCGTCATGGGCGTCAACGTCCAGGTGTGCTGGGACAAGTTCTGCAATTTCTGGGAGGTCGAGTCGCGGCAGGTGCCCATGGAGGGCGACCGCTTCCATCTCGACCCCCAGGCCGCCGCCGGACTCTGCGACGAGAACACCATCGGGGTCGTCGCCGTCCTGGGCTCCACCTTCGACGGCTCGTACGAACCCGTCGCCGAGCTGTGCGCGGCGCTGGACGCGCTCCAGAAGCGTACGGGGCTCGACATCCCCGTCCATGTCGACGGGGCGTCGGGGGCCATGGTGGCGCCCTTCCTCGACGAGGACCTGGTCTGGGACTTCCGGCTGCCGCGCGTCTCCTCCATCAACACCTCCGGGCACAAGTACGGGCTGGTCTACCCGGGCGTCGGCTGGGCGCTGTGGCGCTCGCCCGCCGAGCTGCCCGAGGAGCTGGTCTTCCGCGTCAACTACCTGGGCGGTGACATGCCCACGTTCGCGCTGAACTTCTCCCGGCCGGGCGCGCAGGTCGTCGCGCAGTACTACACCTTCCTGCGGCTGGGCAGGGACGGCTACCGCGCCGTCCAGCAGACCGCGCGGGACATCGCGGGGAAGCTGGCCGGACGGATCGAGGAGCTGGGCGACTTCCGGCTGCTCACGCGGGGGAACGAACTGCCCGTCTTCGCCTTCACCACCGCCCCCGGCGTGACGTCCTTCGACGTCTTCGACGTCTCGCGCCGGCTGCGCGAGCGCGGCTGGCTCGTGCCGGCGTACACCTTCCCCGCCCATCGCGAGGACCTGTCCGTGCTGCGGGTGGTCTGCCGGAACGGCTTCTCGGCCGACCTGGCGACGCTGCTGGTGGCCGACCTGAAGGGGGTACTGCCCGAACTGCGCGCACAGGACCATCCGTTGGGCCGGGACAAGTCCGCGGCGACGGCCTTCCACCACTGAACGCGTACGCGCCCCCGCCCCCGGAGCCACTCTCCGGGGACGGGGGTCCGGCCTCGTACCGGCCGTACGCGTCCGGATCGGCGCGCGTCCGGATCAGCGCGCGTCCGGATCAGCGGCTGAGCCTCCCGAACCGCCGTACCGCGAGCGGGAAGAAGAGCGCGAGCAGCGCCACCGGCCAGAGGACCGCCAGCGTCCCCGCGTGCTCCGCCGCCCAGGAGCCGCCCGCCGCGGCCGGGTTGCCGAACAGATCCCGTACCGCCGTCGCCGTCGCCGACATCGGGTTCCACTCCACGACCGCGCCCAGCCAGCCCGGCATGGACTCCGGCGTCGCGAACGCGTTGGAGAGGAATCCGATCGGCCAGACCAGGATCTGCACCGCCTGCACCATCTCGGGACGGCCCGCCACCATCGCCAGCTGGATCCCGAGCCAGAGCATCGCGAACCGGAACAGCAGCAGCAGTCCGAGAGCGGCGAGGAAGGACGCGGTGCCTTCGTGCCAGCGCCAGCCGATGAGGTAGCCGACGCCGGTCATCACGAGCAGGCTGACCGCCGACTGGAGCATGTCCGCCACGCTCCGGCCCACCAGGACCGCCGACGAGGCCATGGGCATCGAACGGAAGCGGTCCACCACCCCCTTGTTCAGGTCCTGGGTGACGGCGAGCATCGTGGACTCCAGGCCGAAGGCCATGGTCAGGGCGAGCATGCCCGGCACGAGGAACTCGACGTACGCCCCGTCGATCCCCCGCCCGCCGCCGATCAGATAGCCGAACATCAGCAGGAGCATCACCGGGAAGAGCAGTCCGACGACGACCTGGACCGGCTGCCGTGCCCAGCGGGAGAGTTCGCGCCGGGTCATGGTCCAGGAGTCGGCGAGGGCCCAGCCGAGCCCGCCGCCTCCGGGGGCCGCGTCCGGATCCGTGGACGCCGATGCCGTGGCGTTCACCGTCGTCACGCCGTCACCTCTTGTCGCTCCTGAGGGACGGCCCCGTCCCGTTCCCTTCGCGCGGCGGCGTCCTCGCCCGTGAGATGGAGGAAGACCTCGTCCAGCGTCGGCCGGCGCAGCGCGATGTCCTCCGCCTCGATCCCCTCCGCGTGCAGGGCGCGTACGGTCTCGGTCAGCGCCGCCATGCGGTCCGCCACGGGCGCGCTCAGCAGCCGCCGGTCCACGTCCGTGCTGACGGCGTGCGTGCCCGTTGTGCGTGCCAGCGCCCGTGCGCCGTCCGCGAGCCGGTCCGCGTCGCGCAGTACGACATCGATGCGGTCGCCGCCGGTCCGCGCCTTGAGTGCGTCCGCCGTGCCCTCCGCGATGACCCGTCCGCTGTCCACCACCGAGATACGGTCGGCCAGTTGGTCGGCCTCCTCCAGATACTGCGTGGTCAGCAGTACGGTCGTCCCGCCGCCGACCAGCGAGCGCACCGCGCTCCACACCTCCGCCCGGCCGCGCGGGTCGAGTCCGGTCGTCGGCTCGTCCAGGAACAGCACCCGCGGGTCGGTGATCAGCGAGGCCGCGAGGTCGAGCCGGCGCCGCATGCCGCCGCTGTACTGCTTGACGGCCTTGCGGCCGGTGTCCGCCAGGCCGAACCGCTCCAGCAGCTCCCCGGCCCGCTCCCCCGCGCGCCGGGCGCCGAGGTGGTGGAGCCGTCCGAACATCTCCAGGTTCTGCCGGCCGCTCAGGTCCTCGTCGAGGGCCGCGTGCTGTCCCAGCAGCCCGATCCTGCGCCGCACTTCGCGCGCGTGGGTCCGCACATCGAGCCCGGCCACCCGCACCAGCCCCTCGTCGGGCCGCAGCAGCGTGGTCAGGATCCGTACGGCCGTGGTCTTGCCCGCGCCGTTCGGCCCGAGCACGCCGTGCACCGTGCCGCGTTCCACCGTCAGATCGAACCCGTCGAGGGCCCGCTTCTCGCCGTATCGCTTGCGTGCGCCCGCCACCACGATCACGTCGGTCGTATCGGCCACATCGGTCAACGTCTTCGCCTCCCACCCAGGTAATCAAACTTGACTACCGAGCCGGAAGAGTAACCCCGGTTCCTCGATTGGTCAAACTTGATTAGCGATGATCTCCGTCATCGGGGACACCCGTCGCGTACGGGTTCTCCTGGCCCTCGGCGAGCACCGCCACGAACGGCTCGCCCTCACCCGCGAAGGTGTACGCGCCGCCCTCGATGCGCTTGATCAGCCCCCGCGTCCACTCCGCGCCCGAATCCGCCGAGTGCACCCACAGATTCATGATCTCGCCGATGTGCCCGAGCTGTTCCGGGCCCTCCTCCGGCACGTAGTGCTCGGTCACCGCGGCCCGCCACGCCTCGATCCCCGCCACGCGCTCCTTGAGCAGCTCGATGACCTCGGCGCGCGGCAGATCGACGATGGCGCCGATCCCCGCCGACAGCACGTCCATCTTCTGGTCGTAGGTGGTCAGCGCCTCGCGCAGCAGCCGCAGATACTCCTCGCGGCCCGCGTCCGTCAGCTCGTACTCGGTACGCGGCGGCCCGCCCGCCGTGCTCGGCGCGACCTCGTGCGCCAGCAGGACGCCCTGCTTCGCCATCTGCTTGAGCGCGTGATAGATCGACCCGGGCTTGGCGTTGGACCACTCGTGGGCGCCCCAGTACTCCAGGTCGTTGCGGACCTGATAGCCATGGGCCCGGCCGTGCTGGCGGACCGCGCAGAGCACGAGCAAACGGATCGCTGACATTGCTCCAGGTTATGACTCCGGAGCGCGCCGCCCCCGCCGGGCCCGCGACCGCACGACCGCGCGACGCGTCGACGTCGGTCAGGACGCGTCGACGTCGGCGTCAGAAGGGGAAGGCGGTACGGCCGTGCTGCACCGAGATCCACTTCTGCGTCGTGAACGCCTCCACCGTCGAGTCGCCGTTGAGCCGGCCGAGCCCCGAGAACTTCTCCCCGCCGAAGGCCACCAGCGGCTCGTCCTGCACGGTCGAGTCGTTGACATGCATCATGCCGGTGACGATCCGCTTGGCGAACGCGACGCCGCGCTCGACGTTCGAGGTGTGCACGGCCCCGCTCAGCCCGTACGGGGTGTTGTTGGCGAGCCGTACCGCCTCTTCCTCCCCGTCGAACGGGACCAGCAGCACCACGGGGCCGAAGATCTCCTGCCGCATCAGCGGGGAGTCCTCGTCCAGCCCCGCCAGCACCGTCGGCTCCACGAGATTGCCGCGCGTACGCCCCCGTACGAGCGCGGTCGCCCCCTCCGCCAGCGCCTGGTCCACCACCGCCGTCAGCGCGTCCGCCTGGAAGGTGTTGATGACCGGGCCGATCTGGGTCTCGGGGTCGCGCGGGTCGCCCGTCCTCAGCGACGCCACCTTCGCCACGAACTTCTCGGTGAACCGCTTCTCGACGGCGCGGTCCACGAGGATCCGGTTGGCGGCCACACAGACCTGGCCCTGGTAGATGAAGCGGCTGGCGACCGCCGCGTCCACCGCGTAGTCGAGCCCCGCCTCGTCGAGATCGTCGAGGACGACCAGCGCGCTGTTACCGCTCAGTTCGAGTATCGCCCGCTTGAAGTTGCCGCCCGCCACCGCGCCGACATGACGGCCGACCCGGTCCGAGCCGGCGAACGAGATCACCTTCGGCACGGGGTGCTCGATGAGCGCGTCCCCGACCTCCGCGATGTCCGTCACCACGACGTTGAGCAGTCCGGCCGGCAGCTCCGCGTCCTCGAAGAGCTTGGCGATCAGCCCGCCGCCGACGATGGGCGCGTTCTGGTTGGGCTTGATCACGACGGCGTTGCCGAGCGCCAGCGCGGGCGCCACCGACTTGATCGTCACCAGGAAGGGGAAGTTGAAGGGGGTGATCACGCCGATGACACCGACCGGCAGCCGGTAGACACGGTTCTCCTTGCCGTCCACGGGGGACGGCAGGATCCGGCCCTCGGGCCGCAGCGACAGCTGTATGGCATCGCGCAGGAACTCCTGCGCGGCACTGACCTCGTGCTCCGCCTTGAGCCGCGTACCGCCCAGCTCGTCGATGATCGCCTCGATGATGTCGTCCCTGCGCTCCTCGACCAGCCTGAGGACGCGCTCGAAGACCCGGCGACGGGTGTAGGGACTGATCGCGGCCCAGTCGCGCTGCGCGCGTTCGGCGGCGCGGTACGCCTCGTCGATCTCCTGGACGGTGGCGATCGTGATGGCCGCGAGCTTCTCCCCGTTGTACGGATTGAAGTCGATGATGTCCCACGAGCCGCTGCCGGTCCGCCACTCGCCGTCGATGTACTGGTGGGCCAGGTCGGTGAAGTAGGACATGCGATCCCTTACTGCAGGTGCTGCAGGTGCAAACTCCTGATATGAGGTCATCGTACTGATGTCTCAGATCAGTTGGAGCAGTCCGCGCAGGACATCTCGGCTCTCCTCAGGTCCCGGGCTGTCCTGCTGTAGCCGGCCCATCACTCGTTCGTACTGGGCGACCTCCTCGCGCTTGTCCAGATACAGCGCGCTGGTCAGCTGCTCCAGGAAGACGACATCGGAGAGATCCGACTCGGGGAAGCTCAGCATGGTGAACGCGCCGCTCTCGCCGGCGTGGCCGCCGAAGCTGAAGGGCATCACCTGGAGCGTGATGTTCGGCTGCTCCGAGATCTCGATCAGATGTCTCAACTGCCCCTGCATCACGGAGCGCTCGCCGTACGGGCGGCGCAGCGCCGCCTCGTCGAGGATGGCGTGAAAGCGCGGCGCGCGTTCGGAGACGAGGACCTTCTGCCGCTCCAGCCGGAGCGCGACCCGGCGCTCCACCTCGGCGCAGGGCGCCTCGGGCTGGCCGCGGGTGACGACGGCGTGCGCGTACGCCTCGGTCTGCAACAGGCCGTGCACGAACTGCACTTCATAGATACGGATCAGTGAGGCGGCACCTTCGAGACCGATATATGTCTGGAACCAGCCGGGCAGCACATCGCCGAAGCTGTGCCACCACCCCGCGACATTGGCCTCCCGGGCGAGGCCGAGAAGGGCAGCGCGCTCGCCCTCGTCGGCGACCCCGTAGAGGGTCAACAGGTCCTCGATGTCTCTGGCCTTGAAGCTCACCCGTCCCAACTCCATACGGCTGATCTTGGACTCGGATGCGCGGATCGAGTAGCCGGCGGCCTCACGTGTGATGCCGCGCGTCTCGCGCAGCCGCCTCAGTTGTGAGCCCAGCAGGATGCGCCGCACCACGGAACCGCCCGATTCGGCTGCGGTCACGTCTCCAACCCTCCCCATCACATGTGGATCTCCCCGGAGCACCCCCGAACTCCAAGTGCCGGATTCTGCCATCAAAACGCTTCAGCCCGTACTCATTCGATTACGGAAATAAGAAGGCTTTGCGGAGAGAGCAAAACTGGTCACGAGGAGAAATAGGACGGAACCATCACGGGACGGGTGAAGTCGGTCGCGTGCACGTGCATCTGCCCTTGCATCTGCCGTACGCATTCGGAACCATGGTCCCCGCGCACCTGCGTGCTCGTTCGTGATTGACGTGTTGTGACGCTGGACCTCCGCAGTATCGCTACGGCCGCGAATCCCGGGAGTGCCTCGCATGGGGACGAATGGATCGACCATGCTCGAGCCGTTAAGGCAGGGGCTTCCCCCCATCGATCCCTCGGCGGCCGCGGGCTCGGTGTCGTGTGCTCTGCCCGCCCGCTACGAAGCGGTGCGCGGGGCCAGGCAGTTCACCAGGAACACGCTGACCCAGTGGGAGCTGAACGACCGCTTCGACGATGTCGCGCTGGTCGTCTCCGAACTCGTCACCAACGCGCTGCGGCACGCCCTGCCGGCCGACACCCCGCGGGATCCCCAGGACGCCTCCGTACGGCTGCATCTGATGCGGTGGTCGTCGCGGCTGGTGTGCGCGGTACGGGATCCCAGCCACGCGAGCCCGGAGGCGCGGAAGACCGAGGAGGACTGCGCGGCGGAATCCGGCCGGGGGCTGTTCCTGGTCGAGTCGTTCAGCGACACCTGGGGCTGGCATCCGCTGGCGGGGTCACTGCACGGCAAGGTGGTCTGGGCGCTGTTCCAGCTACGAGTGGCCGACTGACGGCGGACGGGACCGACCGGCTGAGCAGTACGCCCGGCCGCCCGCCGTCGGTCAACCGCTCGCCGTCAGATGGTCGAATTCCCCGTCTTTGACGCCCAGCAGCATGGCCTCGATCTCGGCGATCGTGTAGACCAGCGCGGGCCCGTCGGGGTGGCGTGAGTTGCGTACCGCCACCTCGCCGCCGGGCAGCTTGGCGAACTCCACACAGGATCCCTGGGAGTTGCTGTGCCTGCTCTTCTGCCAGACGACTCCGTGAAGCTCTGTGGCCGTAATGCCGTTGTACACGTGGTGCACAGGTCGCTCCCCGAGTTGCAAGGTGCAGTCGTCAACTTTCTCGGATCATAGCTGTGTTTCATGTGCCGCTGCATGAGCAAATGCACGTGCACGTGGGGTGTTCCCTTGGTTACAGGCCCGCCCCCCGGCTCCGATCGCCTGCTCTGTGGATTAAGACGCGCTGAAGGGCCTTCCGGATCCCTCGGCGGACGGAATGGTGGCCGAATAGTGTCCGTGTACCCGGCGAAGACGAGAAGACTCCCCGCGCGTTCCGGCGCGGGGAGCCTCGATACGGCGGTTGAACGACGGCGGTACGGCGCCGCCCGGCGGCTGTCGAACGGCGCCGCCCGGCGGGCCCCGGACGGTCAGCCCGGCGGGCCCCGGACGGTCAGCGCGGCGTGGTGCGGTACGGCAGCAGTGCCATCTCCCTCGCGTTCTTGATCGCGCGCGCCAGCTGCCGCTGCTGCTGGGCGCTGACCCGCGTCACACGGCGACCGCGGATCTTGCCGCGGTCCGAGATGAACTTCCGCAGCAGGCCGGTGTCCTTGTAGTCGACATAGGTGATGCCCGCGGCGTCCAGCGGATTGGGGCGGGGCGCGGGCAGCTTTCGGTCCCCACGACGGGCGGACATCAGACCTCCAGGAGGGTGTCGAAGGCGGGCGGAAGGCGCTTCCAGGCGGCGCGGCCCGCGGTGTACTCGGCGTCGGTCAGCAGGCAGGAGTCCAGCAGCTGTTCGATGCCCTCCCGGTCGAGGCCGGGCGAGGTGAAGACCAGATGCTGGCAGCGGTCGCCGTGCGGGGCATGCCAGTCCAGCGAGGCGGCGGCCCGGCGCGGCGGGGGAACCGTCTCCCAGGCGGCGTCGGGCAGCGCCGCCAGCCAGGGCCCCACGCTCTCCACACAGAGCGCGCCACCGGCCGCGTCCCAGTGCAGCAGCGTGTCGGGACGGTCGGCGAGCCAGAACCGGCCGCGGCTGCGGGCGGCGGCGCAGGTCAGATCCTCCAGCGCCTGGTAGAGCCGCTCCGGGTGGAACGGGCGCCTGCGGTGCCAGACATACGTACCGACCCCGCACTCGTCCGCCTCCTGCGGCAGCAGCGCACAGGCCGGGTGCTGGCGGGCGGCGGCGGCCTCGACATCGAATCCGCCGAACGCGGCCTCGGCCAGTTCCCCGGCCGACGCGCCCTCGCCGTCGACGCGCACCTGCCGTGCCGTCGGGTGCAGTTGGGCGAGCAGCGCACGGTCCTCGTCGTCCGCGAGCGGGCTGTCCACGACGGCGAGCACCGGCGCGTACTCCAGCTGCCGCGCCCAGGTGTCGGCGATCGTCCGCTGGTCGGAGGCGGCGGCAGCGAGCCCGGCGTCGGCCAGATCGTCGCCGTTGCCGAGGTACGGCAGCAGCAGCGCCGGGTCGACCGCGGTCAGCACGGAGCTGACGACGAGACGTTCGCCGTGCGCGGCGATGACCTCGGCCATGGCCCGGGGCTCGACCGAGTCCCACAGCTCGACGATCGCGAGCCGGGTGAGGCCGCCGTCCGCGAGCCGGGCCAGCTCGGGTACGAGATCCTCCCGCAGGGCGCAGCAGGCGCAGTCGTCGACCAGCGGCGCCTCGCCCGTGGAGACGAGTCCGGTGGCGTCGCGGACGGTGCGTATGACGGTGCCGCGCGTGGCCGTCGACAGATCGTGGTGGAGCGCGACGCTGCCGGGCACGGTGGCGAGAAGCCGCCGCACGGTCGCCTCGCGGGCGTCGGAGTGCAGCCCGCAGACGATCGCGACAGGGAGTCTGTTGTCGTCGATGGGGGCCACCTAGCGAGCCTCGGGGCGGCGGCCGTAGCGGCGCTCGAAGCGCTCCACGCGGCCGGCGGTGTCGAGGACGCGCGCGGTACCCGTATAGAAGGGGTGGCTCGCCGAGGAGATCTCGACATCGATGACGGGGTAGGTCCGGCCGTCCTCCCAGACGACCGTCTTCCCGGCGGTCGCGGTCGAGCGGGTGAGGAAGGCGTAGCCGGCGGCCCTGTCGCGGAAGACGACGGGCTGGTAGGCGGGGTGGATTCCGGGCTTCATGTCGGCCTCTTCGTTCCTTTCTTCGTTCTCTTCTTCGTTCTCTTCTTCGTGCTCTTCCGCGTGCTGTTCCGCGTGCTGTTCCGCGTGCTGTTCCGCGTGCTCTTCACGCTTCTTCTCGCGGCTGTCGCCGCCGGTCAGCGTTCTTCGCGGAAGTCGGTGTGCCGGCGGACGAGCGGGTCGTACTTGCGCAGCGTCAGGCGGTCGGGGTCGTTCCTGCGGTTCTTGCGGGTGACGTACGTGTAGCCGGTCCCCGCGGTGGAGCGGAGCTTGATGACCGGGCGCAGTTCGTTGCGTGCCATGGGGCTAGTATATGGAAATGGTTTCCATTTCCAAAGAGAAGGATGTGTGACCTTGTCCGCGCACTGCCAGCTGACCGGGGCCAAGCCCGGCTTCGGCAACCAGATCTCCCACTCGCACCGGCGCACCTCCCGCCGCTTCGACCCCAACATCCAGCGCAAGCGCTACTGGCTGCCGAGCGAGGGACGGAATGTCCGGCTCACCCTCAGCGCGAAGGCGATCAGGACCATCGACTCCATCGGCATCGAGGCCGCCGTCGCCCGGATCCGCGCCCGCGGGGTGAACGTCTGATGGCGAAGAAGAGCAAGATCGTCCGCAATGAGCGGCGCAAGGAGGTCGTGGAGCGGTACGCCGTACGCCGCGCCGAGTTGAAGGAGATCATCCGGCGCCCCGGCACGCCCGACGGGGAACGGCTGGCCGCGCGCGAGGAATTGCGACGTCAGCCGCGCGACGCGAGCGCCACGCGGGTGCGGAACCGGGACAGCGTGGACGGCCGGCCGCGCGGTCACCTCAGGAAGTTCGGCCTGTCCAGGGTGCGGATGCGTGAGCAGGCGCACGCCGGATTCCTGCCGGGCGTGCGTAAGTCCTCCTGGTAGTTTTGCGCGGTCCGGCCGCCGGCGGGATCCAGACGACGCGCTCCAGGGGGACTTGAACGTGCAGACACTCGTACGGAGCGGCGCCGCCGCGGCAGGGCTCGTCGTGACACTCGCGCTCGCGCTCACGGGCTGTGGCGGTGGCGGCGAGGGCGGCGGCCCGGCCAAGGATGAGGGCGGCGCCACAGCGCCGAGCACGACCGGCGGCGAGAGTTCCGCTTCGACCGCGGACTCCAACTCCGGCTCCGGCTCCGGCGCGAGCGCGGACGCGGCGAGCGTCGAGGGCACATGGGCCGGGCTGAGCGACGGCAAGACCGTCGCCCTGTCGGTCAAGTCCGGCAAGGTCGCCTTGGTCGCGGACCGGCATGTCTGCCAGGGCGCGGTGGAGGACATGGGCGAGCCGATGTTCTCCCTCAAGTGCGCCGACGGCAACACCGACCGCACGATGGGGACGATCGAGTCGACCGACGGCAAGACCCTGGTGATCGCCTGGGGCAAGGGCGTGAAGGACACGTTGGCGAAGGCCGGGGACGACAAGCTGCCGGAGGGGCTGCCGAGCGATCTGCCGACGGACCTGCCGACGCCGTGACGCGCTCATGAAGCCGGCAGGCCGTATCCGCCCCGGCCGCTGACCGGTCGGCCGGCTGACCGGTCGGCCGGCCGGCTGGTTGAGCGGGGTGGTCAGCGGGCGGGGTGGATACGGCCGCGCCGCCCCGTCCCGCCGCCCGGCCCGTCGGCCGTGTCCGGTCCGCCCGGCACCCGCGCCGCGTCCGCCGCGGAGGTGCCGTGGGTCCAGCCCTCGGCGTCCGTCGCCCCGCGTACGCGCGTCGCCACCGTCTCCGGGAACATCCGGTCCGTACGGTCGGCCACCGCCGCCTCGCGGGCGGCGAGTACGGGCAGCAGCCCGCCGACGCCCTCTCCGCTCACCCGCGTCGCCGTAGCAGTCGCCGTCTCCTGCTCCGCCGTCACCTGTTCCGTGGCCAGGGCCAGGCGTTCGCCGATGCGGTGGGCGTACGCCAGCAGGAACGACTGCCGGAATGTCTTCGTCCGCTTACGCCCGGCCGCGCGCTGGGCCGCCTCCGCACGGGTCATCGCGGCCGTGCCCTGTACCAGCAGCGAGGTATGGAGCAGCTCGACCGCCTCCAGGTCCGCCTCGAAGCCGACGACCGTCGAGAAGCCGTACGCGCTGTTCCAGACGGCGCGGCAGCGGTTCGCGGAGGCCACGGCGTCGAGCAGGATCGCCTTCGCCGTCTCGTACGGAGCGTCCACCCCGATCCGGCACGCGCCGGGCACATCGCCCCGGTGCGTACGGTCGGCGAGCAGCGCCTCGTCGATGCTGTGCCGCGCCATCAGCTCCTGCGCCTTGGCGGTGAGCGCCTCCGCCTCCTGCGGGTATCCGGTCGCCTCCGCCTTGGCGAGCAGGGCGCGGATCCGGGTGAGCATGCGCGGCTCGCCGTCCGCGGGGGCGGCCAGATGGACGGGCGTACCGGGCACGGGACCGACCGGTTCGATCGCGGGCAGCCGGGCGAGCAGCAGATACAGCTCCAGTACGGCGGTGGCGTACGAGAAGCGGTCGGCCCGGTAGGGGCGCGCGTCCCGCTCCTCGTCGAGATCCGCGAGCTGGGCGGCCCAGCGCGGCGGCAGCCGCTCGTGGCGCCGCGCCTCCGCCGCTGTCAGCTCGGCGAGAAGGCGCAGGTGCGGGCCGTCGAGGTCGCGGCGTACGAGCCGGGCGACATCGGCGGGCTGCCAGCCGCGCTCCCAGGCCAGCCGTACGAACTGCTCGCCGCGTCTGCGCAGTTCCGCGTCCGCCGCCGGATCCGCGGCGAGGAGGGAAGCGCCGGTGTCGATGCCGTCGGCGCTGCCGCCGTCCCCGGCCCGCGCGGAGAGTACGGCCGTGAGGGCGCGCTCGACGGTACGGGCCGCCGCGCCGGCGGTGTCGTCGGTCATGCCGCGGCCTCGGTGTGCTCCATGATCATGCGGGGTGCCTCCTCGGAACTGCGCCTTGCCGCGTTCCGATGGTCGCAGGTCCCTTTTCCCGACCATTGTCCACAGGCTGTGGATATCTCATCGCCCTTTCGCGCGGCGCACTACCGTGGATGCCTCCGGCCGAGGGCGGGGCCAACGGCGGGACCGATGACGGAACCGACGCGCGACCGGCGCAGGACCGCCGACAGGCCGACAGAGAGGGCACGGGCATCCATGGGCGAGAACAAGCGGCGCATGCTGGCCGGGGAGTGGTACCTCCCCGATGACGAGGAGCTGGGCGCGGAGACCGAACGGCGCTTCGCGCTGTGCGCGGCGTACAACGCGAACGGCGGCGCCGCGCCGGCCGATCGCGCCAGGATCCTTGCGGAGCTGCTCGGTTCGGTGGGGGAGGATGTCCGTATCCGGCCGCCCTTCCAGTGCGACTACGGGACGTACATCAGTATCGGCGCCCGTACGTTCATCAACTTCAACGCGGTCTTCCTCGACGCGGCGCCGATCACCGTCGGCTCCGACGTCCAGATAGGACCGAATGTCCAACTCCTCACGCCGACCCATGAACTCGGCGCGGAGCGGCGCCGCGCGGGCTGGGAGAAGGCGTCGCCGGTGACGATCGGTGACAACGTCTGGCTGGGCGGCGGGGTGATCGTCTGCCCGGGGGTGACGATCGGCGAGAACACGGTGGTCGGCGCCGGGTCGGTGGTGACGAAGGACCTCCCGGCGGGTGTGCTGGCCGTGGGCAATCCCGCGCGCGTGGTCCGCGAGCTGGAAGGCTGAGCCACGAGCGGGAGGACTGAGCCGGGAAGCGCGGCCTCTATGTCGGCGGTGGGTCCACGGCGGGGGCCGCGGGGGCGGTGACGGTGCGTGGGGCGGGGGCGCGTGGAGGCGCCTGGGCGGCCGGCGTGAACTCGCACCACACCACCTTCCCCCTGGTGGGGCCCGCCTGGTCGCCCCAGTCCGCCGCCAGGGCCGTGACCAGCAGCAGGCCCCTGCCCTCCTCCGCCTCCGCGTCGACCGAGTCGATCCCCGTGGGCCACCTCGGGGGCGTACGGGACGGATCGGCGACCTCGACCCGGAGGCGGGCCCCCGCGCGCAACAGGGTGAGGGAGACCGTGCCGCGGGTGCAGCCGCAGACGCAGATGCCGTGCCGCACGGCGTTGGTGACGAGTTCACTCACCGCCAGCTCGACGGTGGCGATCAGCTCCCCGTCCACGCGGCGCAGCGCGAGAACCTCACGGGCGTGACGGCGGGCCTTGGGAGCCGCCTCCGGCCTGTGCGGGAGCGGGATCCGCGCGAGGGGCAGCCAGGGCGGGTCCTGGCCGTAGACGTCGTGCGCAAGTCCACTGTCAGTGAGCATCGTTACTCTCGGACATCAGTAGGTCACCGAAAGCAACCTATGTTGCCCGAGGGGAGTGCCGCCATGCCACATCACCCATACGAGGCCGTAACGGCCATTCCGGCCCCGCACCGCGTGTTCCGCGGTTCACGCCGTGTGTTCCGCGGTTCAAGCCGTGCGTTCCGCGGTTCAAGCCGTGCGTCCTGTCGTACGGGCCGTGACGCTCCGGGGAGCAGGGCTTCAGGGCATGATCACGAGCTTCCCGCGCGCGTGACCTTCCTCGCTCGTCTGCTGCGCCTGTGCCGCTTCCGCGAGCGGGTACGTACCCGCGATCCGCAGCCGCAGCGCGCCCTCGGCCGCCAGACGGGCGTTCTCGGCGAGGCCGGCGTGCTTCCGCCCGGCCACCGCTCCGCCGGACATGCCGGCCGAGAAGGGGACACCGAGTTCGGCCGCGGCCTGGTCGGCGATGGTGACGATCCGGTCGGTCGTCCCGCCGCGCAGCTCGATCGAGTCGGGCAGCGCGCCCATGCCCGCCGCGTCGAAGACGGCGTCCACGCCCTGCGGCGCGACCGAGCGGACGCGTTCGACGAGCCCGTCGCCGTACGTCACGGGGATGGCACCCAGCGAGCGCACGTACTCATGGTTGGCCGGGGACGCCGTGCCGATCACGATCGCGCCGCGGGCCGTCGCGAGCTGGGCGGCCACGGATCCGACGGCGCCCGCCGCCCCGTGCAGCAGCAGGGTCTCGCCTTCGCGCAGCGCCAGTTCGTCGAGCACCCGCGCGGCCGTCTCCCCCGCGACCGGAAGGGCCGCGGCCTCGGCCCACCCCAGCGAGGCGGGCTTGCGTACGACGGTCTCGGCCAGGGCGTACTGCGCGTAGGCGCCGGTGGTGGACCACCCCAGCACGTCATCGCCGACCGCGATGTCCGTGACCCCGGCGCCGATCTCGTCCACGACCCCCGCGATCTCCTGGCCGGGCACGGCGGGCAGCGGGGTGGCGAAGACCTGTCCCATCCATCCGTGGCGGATCTTGTAGTCCATCGGATTGACGCCGGCCGCCTTCACGGCCACCCGGATCTCGCCGGGGCCCGCGTGCGGCTCGGCGATCTCCTTGACGTGCAGGACGTCCGGGCCGCCGAACTCCTCGAAAACGATCGCTTGCATCTCGGCCTCCATAGAGCGATGGCGGTGGGGCGGGCTCCCGATGACGGGGGCTCCGGTCCCGGCCCCGGATCAGGTCCCGGTCCCGGATCAGGTCCCGGCTGCGGCCCTGGGTACGGATTCGATCTTCCCGTTGTGAGGCCCGGCGCGCCCGCCGGGCGGATCCGCCCGGCGTTGTCAGACCCCCCTGCGAGACTCGGCGGTATGACCGAACGATGGGCTCTGGCCCCGGCGGAGGGCGGCGGCGCGCTGCTCGTTCCGCTGGGCGCGGACGGCCGCCCGGCCGGTCCCGTGGTGCGGGAGCCCGATCTGGTGGCGGCGGTGCGGGCGCGGCTGCCGGAGGTCGGTCGCTGGGTGTGGCGCTCCACCGCCGAGGTGTATCCGAGGCTGCTCGCGGCGGGGGTACGGGTCGAGCGGTGCTACGACATCGAGGCGGCCGAGCTGCTGCTGCTCGGCCACGAGGGGCGGCTCGGGGAGCCTCGGTCGGCCGCGGCCGCCTGGGCCAGGCTGCGGAACGGGCCGGTGCCGCCCGATCCGCCGCCCCGCTCGGCGGAGCCGGGGTCGCAGTCCTCGCTCTTCGAGCCGCACGCGGGCGCGGAGGTGCCGTTCGAGGGGCTGCTCGATGTGTACGCGGAGCAGCAGCGACGCCATACGGCCGCCGAGCACCCCGGGCGGATGCGGCTGCTCACCGCGTCCGAGTCGGCGGGGATGCTGGTGGCCGCCGAGATGCATCGCGCGGGGCTGCCCTGGCGCGCGGATGTGCACCGCGAGGTGCTGGGGGATCTGCTCGGCGAGCGGTACGCGGGCGGGGGCGAGCCCCGGCGGCTGGCCGAGCTGGCGGACGAGGTGTCGGCGGCGTTCGGGCGGCGGGTGCGGCCGGATCTCCCGGCGGATGTGGTGCGGGCCTTCGGGCAGGCCGGCATCAAGGTGAGGTCCACCCGGCGCTGGGAGCTGGCGGAGATCGACCATCCGGCGGTGGAGCCGCTGATCGAGTACAAGAAGCTGTACCGGATCTGGACGGCGCACGGCTGGAGCTGGCTCCAGGACTGGGTACGGGACGGCCGGTTCAGACCCGAGTATCTGCCGGGCGGTACGGTCTCGGGCCGGTGGACGACCAATGGCGGCGGGGCGTTGCAGATCCCCAAGGTCATCCGGCGGGCGGTCGTCGCCGACGAGGGCTGGCGGCTGGTGGTCGCGGACGCCGACCAGATGGAGCCGCGGGTGCTGGCCGCGATCTCCCGCGATCCGGGGCTGATGGAGGTGGCGGGGCACGAGGGGGATCTGTATACCGCGCTCTCCGCTCGGGCGTTCTCGGGCGACCGCGCGCACGCGAAACTCGCGCTGCTGGGGGCGATCTACGGCCAGACGTCCGGCGACGGGCTGAAGAACCTGGCGGCGCTGCGCCGGAGGTTCCCGCTGGCCGTGGCGTATGTGGACGACGCGGCGCGGGCGGGTGAGGAGGGCAGGCTCGTACGGACCTGGCTGGGGCGCACGAGTCCGCGCGCGGCCGGGGCCGAGGAGGACGACGGCGAAGCCGGGATCCCGCAGGAGATATCCCCGGCGCCGGGGGCGGACGGGGAGGGATCGCCCTCGTCCGGCGGCGAGTTCACCCCGGGATACGCGTCGTCGAACGGACGGGCGCGCGGGCGCTTCACCCGTAATTTCGTCGTCCAGGGCAGCGCGGCCGACTGGGCCCTGCTGATGCTGGCCGCGCTGCGGCGGGCGACCGCCGGAATGCGGGCGGAGCTGGTCTTCTTCCAGCACGACGAGGTGATCGTGCACTGCCCGGAGAAGGAGGCCGAAGAGGTGGCCGAGGCGATCCGCGCGGCCGGGGAGCTGGCCGGGCGGATCGCCTTCGGGGAGACGCCGGTGCGGTTCACGTTCACGACGGCGACGGTGGAGCGGTACTCCGACGCGAAGTGAGGCCGCGGTCGGCCG
This sequence comes from Streptomyces sp. NPDC088147, assembly GCF_044741565.1. Lineage (NCBI taxonomy): Bacteria > Bacillati > Actinomycetota > Actinomycetes > Kitasatosporales > Streptomycetaceae > Streptomyces > Streptomyces sp. NPDC088147. Next base: position 90,876 of record NZ_JBIUSY010000003.1, read on the forward strand.
CCGCGGCGGAGGACCCGGCTGCGGGCGCGGACCAGGGCGGACCACGGCGGACCACGGACGCGGATAACGGACTACGGACTACGGACTACGGGCTACGGGCGCGTCAGCCACTTCTGGCTGGTGGCGATCGCGGTGAGCTGCTTCATGGTGAGCGCGGGGTTCTCGCGGGTGGCCGGGGTGATCTGGTCGGCCGCGTTGAAGGCGGAGACGACGACGCGCAGCCCGTCGGGCCTGAGGGTGTCGGCGGTCCACATCCTGATGCCGCCGACGCCCTTCTCTCCCGCGCTCTTCGCGGTCTTGAGCAGCGTGCCGTCCGGCAGGGTGGTCGCGCCGGTGAACAGCTCCTTCGCGACACCCGCCATACCGGGCTGCACATTGATCTGGACATAGCTCGGGCCCTTGCCGTCGTCCACCACCAGATACACGAACCCCTCCTGGCCGCCCTCGCCGGTCACCTCCAGCCCGGCCGGAAGCAGCGAGACCAGCGTGTCACGGGTGTGGTCGTCCGTGCCGGCCGAGCTCCCGGAATCCCCGGCGCCGGGCGGCCGCGTGGGCAGCTCGTTCAGTGGCGCGCGCCACTCGTCCGAGGTGACCAGCGCCTTCAACCGCGCGGGGTTCAGCGGCGGATCGGTGCGGGAGATCGCCGCGCCCTTCTCGGCCGGGGCGTTGTACTCGCTCGCGTCGACCAGGAAGCCGTCGGAGGTGAGCAGGACGGCCCGCCAGTTCTTGGTGTCCTCGCGGCGGTCCGGGTACACGTACCCCTGGAAGACCATGAGCCGGGAGCCGTCGGCCAGTTCGTTCTCCGCGCAGTCGTCGTGCCCGGTGATGACCTTGTCGGGGCAGGTCACCTGCTGCTCAGCCTCGGTGCCGGCGGCGCGGGTGAGGCCGACCGAGATCTCGGCGTCGCCCTTTCCGTCGTCGAACACCCCGCGCACGCTCCGGAAGCCCGGACCGCCGTCGGAGCTGTTCGTCGTCGGGTTCTTCAGCTCTCCGCCGGGCAGCAGCCCGGTGAGAATCGCGATGAGGGCCGCGTCGGTGCCCGGCGCGGGGGCGGTGCGCGTGGCGCCGGTGCGGGTGGGGTCCGGCGCGGCGAGGGAGGTCTCGCCACCCCGGCCGCCCCCCTGTCCCCCGCCCAGCAGTCCGCCGCCGTACGCGCCGCCGATCCCCACGGCGGCCAGCGCGAGCGTGCTGCCCGTCACCACCGCGGCGCGCCGCCGGGCCACCCGACGGCGGCCCAGGGTCAGCCCGGCGTCCACCAGGGCGGCCCGGTCCGGGGGTGCGAACGTCTCGCCGGTGCGGCGCAGCGCCTCACCGAGACCGTCCTCGAAGGGTGCTTCGCATGGCTTGTCAGAGGGCATGGTCGGCCCCACTCCTTGCTCAGGTATTCGGACAGAATCAGCGCCGAGCCCCGTGGACGGGCGCTCAGCGGGCGGCGAACTCGGTGAATCTGCCGCCGAGTTGCTGCCGCAGCTTCGCGAGCGCCCGCACCGATCTGGTGCGTACGGCGGCGGAGCTGACATGCATGGCGTCGGCGGTCTCCTCGACGCTGCGGTCCTCCCAGTACCGCAGCACCACCACCGCGCGGTCCTTGGCGGACAGCTGCCCGAGCGCGTCGAGCAGCGCGATCCGCAGATCGGGGTCGTCGCCGGGGGCCGGGGCCGACTCGGGGAGTTCCCCGAGGGGCCGTTCGGACGCCGAGTGGCGCCGCCGATGGGTGAGGAACGTACGGACGAGGACGGTCTGCGCGTACCCGGCCGGGTTGTCGATCCGGTCGACGCGGCCCCATAACGTGTACATCCGGCCGAGGGTCTCCTGCACCAGATCCTCGGCGAGGTGGGTGTCGCCGCCGGTCAGCAGAGAGGCGGAACGGAAGAGCTGGTGCGTACGGCCGGCCGCGAACTCCCTGAAATCGTCGGCCCGGGAGGTCCGTCCCCGGTCACCGCCCCTACGCCCCAGCCTCCCCGTGCGCCTCATCGTCCCCCGCTCCCCCGATTCCCCGTGGCGCACGGTCCCCCGTCCCGCCTCTCTCACTTCACTGACGCGGTGGCCCGGCGGAAATGTTTCACCGGACGCGGACTCGGATGCTGACGCGCACGTGGGGAAAAATCATCCCGGCCGGCGAACGGCGCCGGCCGGGATGTGAGGTGTCACTTGTCGTGCGTGTCGCGTGCGTGCTGGTGGCGCGTTACCGCGTCAGCTCCGGATAGAAGTCGCGCGGCTTGCCGGAGCGGTCCTTGAGGCGGCCGAGCAGGCTGGACGGATACTCGATGACCCAGTAGCTCAGCACCGCGGTGGGAACGGCGACCAGCAGGACGACCAGCACCGCCAGCGGGAATCCCGACTGGCCGGCGGGGAGCAGGCCCGCGTCGTGGAGCTGGAGCATGACCGGCTCGTGCCAGATGAAGAGGCTGTAGCTGACCAGTCCGGTGTACGTCAGCCACCGGGCCCGCAACAGCCCGTGCCACCGCATCTGCTGGGCGACATGGATGGTGCCGAAGAGCATCAGCGCCCAGAGCAGGCTGGTCAGCGGGTGGTAGAAGGTGAAGGTGAAGTTCTCCGGCTTCGAGTCCAGCGACAGGTAGTACGCACCCGCCACCGCCAGCGCCGGGAGGGCCACGGCCCAGCGGGTGCGCAACTGGCCGCGCTCGCCGAGAGCGACCATCAGCACGGCCAGCCCCATACCCGCCGCGAAGCCGCCGAAGCGGGCCTGCGGGCCGAAGTAGACGGGCCAGTTGGTGTGCGGCACCTCGAAGACATAGCGCGCGACGGCGATCCAGATGAGCGGGAGCACGAACAGCACCAGACATCCGCCGGCGCACACCGCCACCCGTGTCGCGCGCCGCCGCAGGGGCCGGCAGGCACGTACCGCGAGCGGTCCGAGGGCGACCAGCGCCAGATAGAACGCGATCTCCAGCGACAGGGACCAGACCGGGCCCAGGGTGTAGAAGATCTGCTCGCGGTCGAACACATGCGTGAAGGTGAGGTGCTCGACGAGGTCCAGCCAGTTGCCCGGCAGGGTGGAGTTACGGCTCGACCAGACGACCAGGACCGCGATGAAGTACAGCGGCACGATCCGTATCGCCCGCCGGAACAGGAACAGCCCGGCGGGGCGCAGGGAGCCGCCGTCGATCGCGGCGCGCGCGTACGACAGCGTCAGCAGATACGCGGACATCACGAAGAAGAGGTCGATCACCTCCAGGGAGATCAGCGACCCGAGGTACGGGTTGTCGAGCGGCGGATGGGAGCCGTCCGCGTCGTACCGGTAGTACTGCTGCCATACGTGGAAGATGACCGTGCTCAGTGCGGCCAGTCCCCGGAAACCCTGGATCTCCAGGGCCTTGCTGCGGGCCGGGGCGCCCTCCGGCCCGGAACCGGCCGCCGAACCGGCCGCCGAAGCCGAAGCGGACCGCGACGGCTGCTGGGGTGTCTGCGACGACGGGGACGACGGGGATGACGGGGATGACGGGGATGTCCGTGACGACTGGGGCGTCCGGGCTGTCTGCGTACTCACGGCTGGTCCACCTCCACCGCGGACGCCTTCGCCGCCGCCCGGGGTGTGACCCGCCACTGCCGGTCCCCCAGCGCCTCCTTCAGGCACGCCTGGCGCGCCAGCATGTTCTTGAAGTGGGAGTAGAAGAAGGTCGACACGAAGACGTACCGCCAGAACCAGCGCCTGCGCCGGCGCAGTTCGGGTACGGCCAGCCGCCAGGCGAACGCGGCCTGCACCACCCCGGCCGAGAGCGTGAACAGCGTCGCGAGCAGGCAGACCGGCACCATCCAGTCGAGCCGGCTCAGACCGCCCGCCTTCCACACCGCGAACGCCAGGATGGGCAGCATCTGGAGCGTCAGCCAGGGCTGCACCTCGCGCCAGCCGAGCAGTACGAAGAGCCCCGCCTTCTGGCGGGGGGTGAAGGCGGGCGAACGCAGGCCGCGCCAGAGGTACTTCAGCGAGACCTGGAGCCAGCCCTGGGCCCAGCGCGACCGCTGGTTCCACAGCGACTTCAGTGTGGTGGGGGCCAGTTCCCGCGAGACGAGCGTGCGGTCCACGGTGATCTTCGCACCCTCGTTCAGGGCGCGCAGGGTGGAGTCGATGTCCTCGGTCAGCATCGATCCGTGCATCCGGGTCCTGGCGAGGAGGTCCGTGCGCCAGAACCCGTTGGAGCCGCCGAACACACCGAATCCGTAGAGCCGGGTGCGGCCCGGGTGGCTCACCGCGTAGATGGACTCGAACTCCACCGCGACCAGCTTGGAGACCCAGGAGCTGTCCCCGTTGCGTATGACGCAGTGGCCCTGGACGACGTCGTAACCGTTCGACAGCCAGTGCCAGGCGTGCGTGAAGGCGTGCGGCGCCGGGTGGTGGTCGGCGTCGAAGATACCGACCATCTCGCCGTGTACGCGGGTGACGGCGGCGTTGACGTTCTGCGCCTTGGAGGTGCTGCCGGGCACGGGGAGCAGGACGAGGCGCGGGTCTCGGCCGGCGATCTCACGGAGCGTGTCCTCGACGGGGAGCGGGTGCGGCGTGTTGTACGCGAGCACGATCTCCAGCTCGTTGGGGTAGTCGAGGCGCAGGAACGATTCGACGGTGTCCACGATGGTCGCGGCCTCGTTCGGCAGATACGCGGCGATGACCGCGCTGGCCGGTGGGTACGGGCGGCCGGGCGCGTCGGGACAGCTGCCGGCGGCGCGGGCGGGCCCGTCGGCGGCCTGGCCCTCCTGGCCGTCCCGGCCCTCTCGCCCCTCTCGCCCCTCCGTCGTGTCCAGCCCGCCGGGTCCGGCGGGGCGTTGCTTCGCGTCCAGCGCGAACACGCACTCCAGCACGATCAGTACGGCGGACACCAGCAGTCCGCTCACCACGACCCAGTACATCGCCGACCCGAGGTCCCAGCCCCGTTCGTACAGCCGCTGGTACAGCAGGAACGGCAGCCCCGCGCCGAGCAGCAGCACCACGAACGGGGAGAGCGCCGACAGCGCGGCGCGGACCGCCTTGCCCAGTCGGCGCGGGCGCCGGTGACCCGGAGCGCCGCGCATCCACGGCGCGTACATGACCGGCCGCAGATCCCGGTGGCCGATCGCCTCGGCCACCGCGTCCCGGGCCTCGCCCACGGCCTGCGTGTGGTCGGCGCAGCCGGCGAGCGGGGTCCAGCCGATCGCCGGGGTCAGCCGTACGTTCTCGTCCGCGACGATGAACCGCGTACCCGCCACCGTGCTGGCGAACCGCTGGAGGCCGAGGAGCGCCGCCTCGTCGTCGACCCCGGGCATCAGCATGAGCAGATGGCCGTCGTCGTCCCAGCCGAGCCGGTCGCAGGGGCTGCCCAGCTTCTCCGCCACCGCGGCGAGCCGCTCGGCGACCTCCCGGCGTACGCGCGGGCCGAGCCGGGTCTCCAGGGCGCCCATCTCGACCACCCCGACGATGGCCATCACACCGCCGCGGCGGCCGGATCCGGGCCGTTTCAGTTCCCGGCCGAGTTCCTCCTCGAAGTGCGGGCCGGAGTAGAGGCCGGTGCGCGGGTCGAGGAGCAGACTCTCGACCGGGACGGGAACCCGGCGCAGCTTGGCCTCTATCCGGGCCGACAGCTCGCCCGGGTCGGACTCGTCGGCCACGCAGTCGTCCGCGCCCTGCCGCAGCATGTCCACCACGTCGGCGGAGCCGGGCTGGGCGGTGACCATGACCAGCGGCAGCGCGCGGCCCGCGGGGGCGGCGCGTACCTCTCTGATCACATCGAGCCCGTCAGGACCGTCACGCTCGTCGAACAGCGCGACGATCGCGTCCGGCGGGGCCTGCTGGACCCGCGGGTTCACCTGGCCTGGCGTGGCATGGCTCACCTCGTGGCCGGTCGACCGCAGGGTGCGGGTGAGCCGCTCCAGCCGCGGCCCCGGCGTACCGACCGCCAGCACGCGTCCCGCGAGGGGCGCGCGCGACGCCGGTGACTCGGCGGAGGTTTCGTGGCGGAGGCCGGTTGAGGTCATGGTCTCCTCGGCTGTGCCGGTGAGCTGGTGCGAAGTGAGCACCTGGGAATTCCTTTCCTGGCGCGAACGTGAAGCACGCGAAGCACGTGAAGAACGCGCGGACCGTGACGGAGGCCGGGCCTCCGGGACAGCTCCGCGTGGCGGTCGACGGGGTGGTCGATCGCCCGGTTCTTCGCCGGGAAAGGAAGGTGGGGCGGTGAAGCGCGGCTGACGCGTGCGAGAGCTGACCATGCGCCGGCCGTCCGGACTGGACGGGGCGTGCGTCGGTGAGCCCCCGGAGCGACTGGGCGCGCGCCGGTGGATTCTCCATCTATGGGGGTCCCATCCTGATCGGATTGTGGGGGGAGGACCGAATGTCGTACCGCCAGTCTCAGTGGTCACTGTGACACCGCTTCAACCACGGGGTAACGCGCTGATTACACCGCGCGCCCGTGCCCGCCACCGCGCCGCCGTCCCGGACCTCACCGCCCCCGGCGGCCGGCCCCCAGCAGTCGCCCCGTTCGCGACCGGGAAGTGACCAGTGGGGGCGGTTGAATGGGATGGGGGATGCGGTTGAAGCGGTGTGCCCGGCAGTGCGATCCTTTCGGGCATGCCGCGGACGCCCCGGCCCCGGAAACGGATGGGGTGGAGCGGGGCGCTCATCACGGGGAGAGGGCGCGGGTGAATCCGTATCGTGTGCTGGCGGCGGTGGCCGCCGACTGGGGCCGGTTCGGCCCCTACCTGCGATCGGTCACGGGAGACGCGGCGGATACGACCGGTGCGGGAGACGCCGCCGGGGCCCCGGCCGCGCTGGCGTCCGTGCTGCGGTCGCTGCGGTCGCTGCGGTCCATGGAGCGCCATGCCCCCGGCCGTGCGGCGGCGGCCGACGAGACCGCGCGTTCCGTCCTCGCCCTGCTGCCGCCCGCCGAGGCGGAGCGGCTTGTGGCCGGCCACCCGGGACGCCTCGCCGGGACGCTGGAGAACGGGGTGCTGGAGAACGGCGCGCTGGAGGACGGGGCGCTGGAGGACGGAACGCCCGCGTCGGAGACGTACGCCGGTTTCACCGCCGCCGACCTCGCCCTCCTGCTGCTGGACGACAACCCCATGGTCGGCCCGCTGCTCGGCCCCGTACGGGAGCGCCTGCTCTCCTATCCGATGCTGGACGACTGGGCCGCGGAGGCGCACGCGCGCACCCCCGGGCTGATCCGGCTGCGCGGGGAGTCCGGCGCCCGGGGCGTGGACCGGATCCCGTCCTTCCAGTTCGGCGACGCGGCCACCCCCTGGCCGGTCGTCGTGACGGTGAACGGGCTGCTGGACGCCGCGCGCGATCCCTGGGGCGCGGCCGACTGGTGGCTGTCGGCGAACGGCTACCTCGGTGTCGCCCCCGCGGAACTGCTCGGCGGCGGCAGCGGCCAGGACGGCCAACTCGTCGGTACCGCACGCTATGTGGTGGAGGGGGAGTAACTCCGTGCCGAACAGCCGTCCGCCCACTGTCCTGCCCGGAACGCCCACGAAGGTGGCGCTGCCCGCCGGTACGCCGCTCTTCCGGGTCCACGCGTCCGCGCGTCCGGGCACCGCGTTCAACCCCGTACCGTCCGACTGCCTCTACGACGGCGGCCGGTTCGACGCGACGCGCTGCGACGACTACCCCTTTCTCTACGCCGGGCGTACCGTGCCCGCCGCGGTCTGCGAGTCGCTGCTGCGGGCCGTCCCGTTCACCCCGGGCGGCGGGATCCGGCTGCTGCCGCGCGCTGCCGTCCGGGGCAAGCGGCTGTCCTTCCTGCGGCTGGCCGCCGACGTGGACGTGGTGTCGCTGGTGTCCGGGCCGGATCTCGCCTCCGTCGCGCAGGACACGTGGCTGGTCCAGTCCGAGCCCGACCAGTACGCGTACACCCGGCACTGGGGGCACTGGATCCGGGGACGGACCGCCCCGTGGGCCCAGGGATTCCTCTGGCCGTCGAAGCGCGAGCCCGCCGCGCACGCGGTGATCCTCTTCCAGGACCGATGCCTGGACCGGGGGCTCACCGAGATCGTCGAGGAGACGGGCGAGCCGCCCGTCGACTTCGCGACGCCCGAGGGCGAACGCTGGCTCAACACCGTCCTCGCGCCGTACCTCGCGCAGATCGCACCGTAGGAGCACCTTCTTGTCCGAGGACGGGTTTCCTGATGTCTCTCAATTGTCCGACGACGAACTGCGCGCCTCCCGTGACGAGTTGCTCGCGATGGTCGCGCGGACACCGGACGACGACCCCGAACTCCCCTACGTCTGGGGCTGGGCCGGGGAATGGAGCTTCCACCTGTATCTGCGGCAGAGCCGCGACGACGATCTGAGCCGGGCCGCCGACGCGCTGCCGCGCGCGTTCTCGGCGAGCGCGGCACAGGGCGAGGGCAACGACGCCAGCGGCGAGGGCGAGGACGGCCAGGGGGGCGAGGACGGCGAGGAGATCTGGTACGCCTGGCGGGTGCTGTACGGCCAGGTGCTGCTGTGCCAGTACGACCAGGAGCCCGCGCCCGCGCTTCTCCGGCGCGCCGAGGAACAACTGACCGCCGGGCTCGCGGGCCTGCCCGACAGCTCGCCGTTCGCCGCCGGGAACGCGCCGCTGGCCCGCCTTCTGCTGTCCCGTACCTCCGCCGCCCGGTACCGCGGCGCCGCGGTGGACGACCCCGGCCGCGCGGACCTCCTCGGCGTGGCCGTGCGCCGGCAGCACGACGCGCTGGGCGACCATGAGGCCGGTTCCGACGAGGCCACCGAGCTGTACGGATGTCTGGGCGACCTCACCTTCGAACAGGGCGAGTTCGACACCTCGGTGGAGCACTACCGGACCGCCCTCGCCGCGCCCGCGCCCGGCTACGACGTCCCGCTGCTCCGGTACGGGCTCGCGACCAGCCTGCTGATGAGCGGCCGGGCCGCCGCCGACCGAGAGCGACTGATCGAGGCTCGCACCGAGTTCGTCCACGCGCTCGCCGAAGCACGCGAGCGGCAGCGCCGGCAACGCGAACAGCAACGGGGCGCGACGGACCCGACCGGCCCGACGGACCCGACGGACCCAACGGATACGGAAGAGCCCTGGTGGGCCTGGCAGGCACGGGCCAGAAGCGTCTTCATCCGCGCCTGTCTGCACTTCAACTGGCACGAGCGGGCGCACCTGGCACCCGCCGTCTCCGAACTGCACACGCTGCTCGCCGAGCCCGGCGCCGAGGAGCAGCTCTCGCCGGTCTTCGCGGACGCGTTCGGCCGGCTGCTCTACGACCACGCCGCGGAACAGGACGACGACACCGCCCGCGAACGGGCCATCCCCCTGCTCAGGCGGGCCGTACGGGAGTGGCTGCCCGAGCGGGACGGCGACCCGGTGCCCGGCGCGATGCTGTTCGCCTCCCTTCAGCAGGCGCGCTACCAGGACGACCAGGACCCGGCCCGGCTGTCGGACATCGAGGACTGCGCGCGGCGCGTGCTCGCGGTCGAGGAGGCGGAGGCGGACCCGGGGCTGCGGCGCATGGCGAAGCTGCTGCTCGCCTGGGTGCGGTCCCACGCGATGACGCCCGGCCCGGAGGGCCCGGACGACCCCGACGGGGTGCTCGACGCGGGCCGGGACGCGGTCCGGGAGATGATGGCGGACATCTCCCACGGCCGGAGCTTCCTCGACTTCGACGACGACTCGTACGGCGCCATGGTCAATGACGTGGCGAGCACCGACCGGCTCACCCGTACGTTCGACCAGTTCTACGAGCGGTGGCGCTCCCTGGATCCGGAGAGCGAGGAGTACGGGGTCTACGCCGGCTACCTCCTCAGCGTGGCGCCGATGCTCGACCCGCACGGCAACCACATCACCGAGGAGCGGAAGACCGCGCTCTTCGAGGCCGCCCGCGCGAGCAGACCGGACAACGCCACCTGGCAGAGCACGGTGCACGGGGCCGCCGGGTATGTCCGGCTCCACGACGAGCTGGCCGGCGCGGGCACGGGACTGGACGAGGTCATCGCCGATCTCGACCGGGCCAGTGCCACCTTGAACGCGTCCCGTGAGCCCGGCGGCGCGTCCCGTGAACCCGGCGGCGCGTCCGGTGAAGCGCGCGGCGTCTCCGCCGAAGCGGGTGCCGGGAACGGTGAGCCGGGTGCCGGGGACGGTGGAACGGGTGCCGGGAACGGTGAGCCGGGTGCCGGGATCAGTGGAATGGGCGCCAGGAACCGTGAAGCGGGCGCCGGGAGAAGGCTGGGCTCGGGCGACACCGAGCGCGATCTCCACGACAGCTTCGGCCTCCTGCGGTCGTTCGCCACGAACCAGCGCGGCCAGCTGCGCGGCGCCGTGGACGACCTGGACACCGCGGGTGCCGCCTGGCAGCGGCTGCGGGACAGCCCCTCCATCACCCCGTACATGCGCCGGGTCATGGACGGCCAGCAGGCGGGGTTCGAGGCGAACCGGGCGGCGCTCAGCGGCGATCTGGCCGGCGTGGACCGGGGGCGCGCCAAACTGGCGGCGCTCCACGCGGAGATGGACCCCGAGGACCCGTCACGCATCGAGGTCTGGACGCTCCTGGAGAACGTCCACTCGCAGCGCGACCAGCTCGCGGCCCGGCTCGGCGCCCCGCCGCTCCCGCCGCCGCCCGGCCGGCCCGGTACGGCCGAACTGCGGCGGCTGGCGGCCAAGCTGCCGCGCGACCACCACGCCTGGGTGCTCGGCGACAACGGCATCGCGCGCGGCTTGCGCGCGGGCGCGCGGGGCGACGCGCAGGGCGTACGGGAGTCCCTCACGCTGGTGGAAGCGGCGCTCGCGCTGGTCGACGAGGGCAGCGACGACTGGCTGCGGTACGCGAACGTCGTCGGCACCTCCCTCTGCGGGCTCGCCGCCGCCGGGCGCGACCGGCGTGATCTCGACACCGGCATCGACTGGCTGGAGCGGGCCGCGCTCCAGACCGGTGGGCCGGAGCACCGGCTGTACGGGGCGCTGGGGCTCACTCTCGGCCGTGCGTACCGGCTGCGCGCCGCCCCCGGCCGGGACGACCGGCGCACGGGCCGCCGTACCGGACTCAAGGCGCTGCGCGGCTGGACCTGGGCCGCGCTGTTGCAGTCCGGCACCTCGCACGCCGCCGAGGTAGCCGCGAACGCCACGCAGGCCGCCCTCGAAGTGGCCTCGTGGTGTCTGGAGGACAACGTCCCCGACGAGGCGGTCCAGGCGCTGGACTCCTGTCGCGGGCTGGTCCTGCACACGGCGACCACATCGAGATCCGTCCCCGAGCGGCTGGCCGCCGCCGGGCGCCGGGACCTGGCCGACGAGTGGCGGGCGGCGGGCGGCACGGACGTACTGCCGGGTGCGGCCACCGATCCGCTGTCGGCCACCGGTCCGCTCGCGGAGGCCGGTCCTCCCGCCGCGGCGCAGAGCGTCCCCAGCGAACTGCGCCGGCGCGTGCTGGCCGTGCTCACCGATCCCGACGAGCCGGGACAGCCGCAGGACCTGCTCCTCGAACCGCCGTCACCCGCCCGGATCGGCGAGGCGCTCACCGCCGTACGCGCCGACTATCTGGTCTATCTCGTCCCCGGCTACGAGTCGCGCCCCGGCGCGGCCGTCGTCGTCACCGCCGCCGGGCGGGTGGGCTCGCTCCCGCTGCCCCTGCTCCGCGAGGAAGCGGCGCCGCTGCGCGCCTACGACCCGACCCCTCGGGCCGCCCGTGACATGGGCCCGGTGCCGGACGGCGGCGGCGCGGGCAGTGCCGGCGGCGACCCGTACGCCACGGCCGCGCCGGCCTCGCGCAAGCAGCTCGACCGGCTATGCGGCTGGGCCTGGTACGCGGCGATGAAGCCGCTCCTGGAGGGGCTCGGAGTGGGGCTCGGGGCGGGCGAGGCGCCCGGCGAAGCCCCGCCCACGTTCGTCCTCGTCCCGATGGGCGCGCTGGGCGTGGTCCCCTGGCACGCCGCCTGGGAGTCCCGCGCGGCGGGAGGCCGCCGGTACGCGGTCCAGGCGGCCGGGATCTCGTACGCGGCCTCCGCGCGGCTGTTCTGCGAGGTCGCGGGGCGCCCCGCGGTCCCGCACACGGGCGCCGCCCTGGTCGTCGGCAACCCGACCGGGGACCTGCGGTACGCGGGCGAGGAGGCCGACGCGGTACGGCACGCCTTCTATCCGGCCGGGCGCTTCCTCGGACGCGGCCTGGCCTCCCCCCACGGACCGGCCGCCCCCGACGGCCCCGCCACCCCCGACGAAGTGACCGCCTGGCTGCGCGACCCCGCGAACACCGGCGGCGTACTCCATCTCGCCTGCCACGGAACGGTCGCGGCGAACCGGCGGCACAGCGCGTATCTCTCCCTGCACGGAGGCGAGCTGGCCGCCGAGGAGCTGACCGAGGCCGCCGCGGGCGCCGGGCGGGGCGAGCTGGAACTCGTCGTGCTGGCGGCCTGCCGCAGCCATGTCTCGGGGCGCGGCCACAACGAGGCGTACAGCCTGGCCACGGCCTTCCTCGTGGCCGGGGCCCGGTCGGTCGTGGGCTCGCTCTGGCCGGTGCCGGACGACGCGACCTCCCTGCTCATGTTCATGACCCACCACTATCTGCGCGGTGAGCGCCTCTCCCCCGGCGCCGCCCTGCGCCGCGCCCAGTTGTGGATGCTGGACCCCGCGCGCGTGCTCCCGTCCGCCATGCCCGACGCGCTGGCGCGCCGCGCCGGGGCCCTCACCCCGGACGACCTCACCGCGTGGGCCGGCTTCACGCACCTCGGGCGCTGAACCCCCGGCACCGGACGGAAGGCATCACTCCGGCACCACCGTCCGCAGCGGGATCGTGAGGGCGTGCCACTGGCCGGGCGCGGCACCGGGCCCGCCGCCCGGACCCGCCGGACCCAAGTCGCGGCCCGCGTGCGGAGGGCGGGTGAAGCGCAGGACGTGGTCCTCCTCGCCGCCGCGGGCGGCGGGGGGAGCGTCCGCGCTCCACGGCGCGAGACGGAACGGCACGGTGCTGAACTCGCCCTCGGCCACGATGAGTTTGAGCCAGTCGCGGACGAACGCACCGGGCTCCGCCGTGCGGGACTCCGGCAGCGAGAGCCGCACGGGCGCGTTGCCGAGGGCGTAGCCGGTGCACCCCGGGCCGATGAAGTGGCCGGGGAAGAGCGCCGAGTGGCTGGCGTAGCTGTCGGTGAGGTCGAGGAGCACGCACCAGAGGGTGCGGTCGTGGGAGCGGTTGTGGACCCGTACGGAGACCAGCGGCTCGCGCCCGTCGGCGTACGCGCAGCGGATCTCGCCGTGGCCGTCCGGCAGAATCCGCTCGCCGTTCCAGACGGACACCTCGACGTCCACCAGGGAGGCGAGCGGCGACGCCGGGTTGGCGAGATCCCGCAGCTGATGCCAGCGGGCGAGATGGACCAGGCAGTCCGGCACCCGGTGGGCGGGGAGCGGGGCGGTCGCGTCCGTCCCGTCCCGGCGCAGCACACGGGCCCGTCCGTCATCCTGGACGACGACCTTGAAGACCTGGCCGTGGCCGGTTCCGGAGCCCGTTCCGGAGCCCGTTCCGGAGCCCGCTCCACCGTCGGCGAGGCGCAGCAGCGGGGCCGCGTCGATGGCGTCGAGGAGCGCGCGGTCGCCCCCGTCCACCACGACCGAGGCCGGCGGCAGGGCCAGTGCGGACAGCGCCACGGGATAGATCCGCACCGGGTCCGGGGTCCATCCCACGGGGGTGACCAGCGCCCGCAGGGGCTCGACGGCCCGTACGCGTACGACGCCTCCCGTGTCCCCGTCGCGGCCGGTCCCGACCACGCCGAACTCCGTGCCGCTGTCGTCCCGCGTGCCCTGCGGACCGCTGTCGTCCCGCGTGCCCTGCGGACCGCTCGACAGCCCGTGGGCGCCGCCGCAGTCGACCTGCCAGCCGTCCGGGCCGTGCAGCAGCAGATGCGGGCCGAGCGGGCGGTCCGCCGCGCCGCCGAGAACCGCCAGGTCGGCGACGCCCCCGGGATCGGCCGGGTACAGCACCGGGTTCTGGTGCTCGGTCGCGGACTGCACCCGCGAGCCGGCCGCGGCCAGCACCTGCCGGTAGGTCGCGCCCGGCCCCATGTCGCGCAGGGCGCCGAGCAGGGAGCGGGTGAACAGCCCGTGCCGCCCCGCGCCGTGCCCGTCCTCGTACGACGCCTGGTTGACGCGGCACGCCGCCAGCAGCACATGCCGCGCCGCCTCGGCGGGGGCCGGGACGTCACGGGCCCGGGGGCCGCCCGCCCGGGGCCCCGGGTCCCCGTACGCCGGCCAGGACGGGTCGTGCGGCAGCGCGCGCTTGACGAGATCGTCGCCCAGCCGGGTGGCGCCGCCGGAGAAGCAGGAGTCGAGGACGGCGGCGGTGTGCGCGCCGCCCGAGGCGACACCGTCGAGGAGCGCGCCGAGATCCTTGTCGATCAGGATGCCGTCGGCGCACACCAGCGCCTGGCAGTAGCCGGTCGGCTCGACGTACAGGTGGGCGCGTTCGGTGGCGGCGAACTGGGTGCCGTGGCCCGCGTACCAGAACAGCGCGGTGTCCCCGGGGCCCGCCTGGCCCAGATGCGTACGGAGGGCGTCGGTGACGGCGGCCACCGTCGCCTCGCCGTCGGTCAGTTCGAGGATCCGGGGCGGCGGGCCGTCGAGCCGCCCCTCCAGCCAGCCCCGCGCGGCCCGGATGTCGTTGACGCAGCCGCCGAGCGAGCCCAGCGCCGGGCCGGCGGCCGGCGACAAGGCCGCATAGTCATTGATCCCCACCAGAAGTACGAACGCGGTCCCCATGAGGGGAAGTCTGTCAGGGCACGCGGGGTCCGGCGTACCCGCACCGGTCGTGAACTGGGCGCTTACCGGGCGGACTTCGGTTATCCGCTGTCGCTCCCGCCCAGCGCTTAGCAGTATGGAGGTGCCGTCGCTATTGTTCTGAGCCCGCGCGGTTCGGACCGCGGGGGACGGACGCATGGCACACGGGGGATCTGGGGGATCCATGGGCTTCATCGAAGGGCCGCGCCGGGTGGTACGCCCCGCCGCGGGGCCGGGCGCCGCACCGGGCAGGAGGACCGCACCCGCGCCGCCGGCGGGCCCCCCGGCTCTCGCGCGGGACCGCTACCGGGACCGTACGCGCGAACTGATGGATTCCGTACGGCGGCTGGACGCCGGGCTCGACGAGGCGGCGGTGCGGGAACTGTCCGGCTGGATCCGCGAGCAGTACGCCACGTCGTACGGCGATGTCCCGGTGGGCTTCGTGGCCGTGTGCCGGCTCGGGCCGCCGTTCGTGGACCACCGGCTCAGCCTCTTCCACACGATCATCGACCACTTCGCCCCGGGCGATCCGATGCCGGAACCCTTCGCGGCGGCCCGGATGCTGGTGCGGTCCGGGGCCTATGAGTACGTCGAGGTGTACGCCGGCGGGACGGTACTGCCGGTCCTGGAGGACGGCTCGGTCGTCCGCCCGTAGAGCCCGCCCCGCCCACCCCGAAAACCCCAGAGCCCCAAAGCCCCAAAGCCACAGAGCCACAGAGCCACAGAGCCACAGACAACGACGGAGGATCCATGTCCGAGGTGGATTACCACCTGCGGCGCCAGGTCGATCGCGTGAACAGCCTCGTGGTGCGGCTGGGCGAACAGGTGGGAGCGGTCTCCGGCCAGGTGTCGGCCGTCGGCCAGGCCCAGCAGGAGACCCGCACCGAACTCCAGCAGCTGCGCGCCGACTTCATGACGTTCGTACGGCAGGCCGAGCTGACGGCCAACGTCCAGCGGGCCGAGACCCGCGTCGGTGTGATCCAGGACAAGGTGGACCACGAGTTCGGCCACCACAAGGTGGTCAGGCGCTCGGCGGTCGGCATGCTCCAGGCCTTCGACACCGGTCTGGTCTCCGACGAGACCGTACGGAACGTGGGCGAGCAGCTCATGATCCAGACCCCGCGCTACTGGCTGGCCCCCGCGCTGATCGCGCTGTCCAGCTGGGCGGCGGACGACCGGTCGCTGTGCGAGCGGGCCGTGGAGGAGGCGTTCCGCCGCTCCCCCGACCGGACCTCGCTGTTCTTCGCGCTGGTGCTGCGCCGCCAGGGCCGGCACGCCGGCGCGGTGCGCTGGCTGCGCCACTACCTCAACGTCCAGGACCCGGCGGCGCTCGGCCGGGAGTTCGCGGTGATCCTCGAATCGATCTCGCAGGGCGCGTTCGGCGCGGCGGGCCGCGAGCTGCTGCGCGACACCCTCGCCACCTGGCGCGAAACACTGCTCTCCGACGAGGCGACCGAGACCGCCCAGATCACCCGCTGGCGGGCGGAGATCGACTCGATGCGCGCGCCGTCCGCCCAGGCCGACTTCCCGCGGCTGGCCGCGGTGTCCCCGGAGTGGGCCCAGCTGGACGCCGTGCTCTCCTCGGCCCGTGCCCAGCAGGCCGTACTCGACAAGTACACGGCGATGATGGCGCGCGAGTCGGCGCCCTCGGACCGTATCGAGGACGCGGTCGACGACATCCTGGACCGGCTGGTCGGGGAGTACGACAACGAGGAGCTGCCGCTCCGCCGCGATCTGGCCTTCAACCACGCCGTCATCGACAAGAACGGCGATCTGGACGCGGCGAAGCAGGCCGTCGACGTCGATGCGGCGTCGCTGGAGGAGACCCTCGACTACCTCACCGTCCAGACCACCTCGGCGCTCAACCCGCAGGCCATCGGGGCTTCGCCGGCCACCCAGCGGCTCTCGGTGGCCGCGTGCCACAGCTGGTTCAAGCGGGCGCACGCCTCCTTCAGCCGGGACTACCGGGCGGCGATCCCGCCGGACGTGGGGGCGTACTTCGCCACGACGCACGGCGTGGGGGCGCAGACCTTCGCGCTGCCGCCGTGGTCGGGTTCGTTCACGACTCCGCTGGAGACGCTGGAGTCGTCCTTGGCGGCGCACTGGGACGGGCATGCCCGGCCGTTCATCGACTCGCTCGCCTTCCCCTGGCGGCAGAAGGCCCTGCTGCCGGGCGGGATCGTGCTGGCCGTCCTGCTGCTGTTCAGCCCGTTCAGTGTCGGCTTCGCGTTCGTGGCGGCGCTGGTCGTCGGCGGGGTGTGGGCGCTGATCCTGCACAACCGCGCCGACGCGGCCCGCAGGCTCCAGGAGACGGCGAGGCAGTCCCTGGAGCGGGCCAAGCAGGAATCCATCGGGACCCTGCGCGCGGCCCGCGCCGAACTGACCGACTGGCAGAGCCGGTTCCAGCAGGCGGACGCCGTGGAGGCCGCCACCCGCGCCATGATCGCCTCGCTGGCGACCGCCGCGCACGCCTCGTCCCCGTACGAGGGCCGCACCGTCACCGAGCCGGCGGAGGAGCACACCTCATGATCCCCGAGCAGCAGCCCCGGCGCGTCGTCCCGCCGCCGCCCCGGACCGCGCCGTCGCAGACCACCCCGCCCCAGGCCGCGCCGTCCCGCGCGACACCGTCCCAGGGCGCCTCGCCCTGGGCGTCCGCCCCCGCACGCCCCAAGGAGCGGGCCACCTCCCGGCTGCGCAAGGTGGTGGAGGGGCTGCCCGACTGGGAGCCGCTGCCGCCGGGCGAGATGACCGTACGACGCCCGAAGAAGGACCTGTGACCGGGAGTCTCTGGGCCCACGGGGGTACGTACGAGACCTGGGCGGCGTTCCTGACCGCCTGGGCGTCCGGCACCGACGCGGCGACCGGCACCGAGGGGGCGTCCGGCGGCGGGTCCGACGGCGCCGGGCTGCCGGCCGCCGGGCTGCCGGCCCTGCGCCAGGAGGACTTCGCCGCCGACACCTGGGACCGGCTGCGGCGCCGGCTCACCGACGCGCTCTCCGCGCGCCTCCAGCTCTGCGCCGACGCGCTCACCGGCGCGCTCGGCGAGGCGGCGGACGAGTTCTCGGTCGGGCGGGCGCTGGCACAGGCCCGGTCGGGGCTGCATCCCGTACGGGCCCTGGCGAACCACCCCGGGCTGCCCGAGGACCTGCGGCCGCAGCTGCTGAAGATGGTGGACGACGCGACGCGCTCACTCCAGCGGGACCTCGAACGGGCGGTGGAGAGCATGGTGGCGGAGGGCGGCGACCCGCGCCATATCGAGGCCCGGCGGCGGACGCTGCGCGACAACCCGCTCACGGCCGTGACCTCGGCGCCGCCGCCCGTACCCACGGCGCGGCACGAGGCGACCGGCGGCTGGTCGTACAACCCGACGGCGACGGGCAGGCGCCGGGTGACCCCGCCGTAACTCCGCCGCGCCCCCGCTTCCCCGCTCCCCTGCTTTCCCGCGCCCCCACCCCGGCCGAACGGCCCCACTTTCCCCTCTCTCCCTTGTAGAAGGCCACGCATGCCGAACTACCGCGAGTGCCGCGACGACCTGGACAACTACCTCACCGCACGCGTGCCGGTCATCGGCCTGCGCACCATCGAACAGCCACGCGCGCTGCGCCTCGTGAAGGAGATCGCCGCCCAGCCGCGCCGCTCGGGTCTGCCGTTCTGGATCTATACGCGCGCCACAGGACTGCGGGATCTGCGGTCCAACGCGACCGTGCAGGACGACCGTTCGCTGACGGGCGCGATGGAGTTCGCGGCGGCCCAGTTCAGCAGCCGGCCGAACGCGACCCTGGTGCTGGTGGACCCGGACGACCTGGACACCGACTCCCCCTTCACCCGGCATGTCGCCGAACTCGCCCGGCTCGCCGACGCCAACGCGGGCAGCCTGGTCCTGATCACCGACAAGCCGATCTGGAGCGGTCTCCAGCGTCTCGGGATGAGCCTTCAGCTCGAACTCCCCGACCCCGACGAGATGTACACGACGATCCACGGCTTCCTCGCCGACCACCACGGGGTCGTACCGATCGCCTGGACCGAGGAGGACGCCCGCCGGGCCGCGGAGTTCCTCCAGGGCGTCACCGAGGGCGAGGCGGTCAACCTGATGGCCACGCTGGTCGCCAAGGGATCCGTCGAGAAGGACGACGTCCTCGCCCTCGCCCGCTCCAAGGACCGGATCTTCAGCGATCTGGCCGGGCTCGAACGTATCCACCTCAAGAGCGAGGAGGACTACGGGATCGGCGGACTGACCAATCTCCGTGACTGGCTGCGGCGCAAGCACCAGCTGATGCACTCCGACCTCCGCGGCACCGGTCTCCGGCCGCCCCGCGGCGCCCTCCTGGTCGGCGTGCCCGGCTGCGGGAAGTCGCTGTCCGCCAAGGCCATCGCGTCCCAGTGGCGGCTGCCCCTCTACCGGCTGGACATGGCCAGCATCCACGGCAAGTACCTCGGCGAGTCCGAGGGCCGGATGCGCGAGGCGCTGGAGACGGCCGATCGCGTGGCGCCGTGCATCCTGTGGATCGACGAGATCGAGAAGGGCCTCGCCGGCAGCGGTGACATGTCGGGCGTGCCGCAGCGGATCATCGGCCAGTTCCTCTTCTGGCTCCAGGAGTCCGACTCGCGCGCCTTCGTCGTCGCCACCGCCAACGACGTCCGCAGCCTGCCGCCCGAGCTGCTGCGCAAGGGCCGCTTCGACGAACTCTTCTTCGTGGACCTGCCGGACGCGCAGGACCGCAGGGAGATCATCCAGCTCTACTACCGCCGTTACGTCAAGGCCGAGCCCGCCCCGGACCGGCTGGACCTGCTGGTCGACCTCTCCGACGGCTTCGCCGGCTCCGACATCGAGGCCGCCCTCCACGACGTGGGCGCCGAACTCCACCTCCAGGGCGACGACCCGCAGGGGCTCGACCCCTCCTTCGTCGAGGACACGTTCGCCAACGCCTCCCCCATGAGCCGCACCAACCCCGAACAGATCGAGGAGATCCGCTCCTGGGGCCGCGACCGCGCCGTCCCGGCGGGCCGCTCGCTCACCACCGCGTCCCCGGGCACGGCGGGCCCCTCGCGCCGGGTCGTCTTCATGGGCGACTGACGCGTACGCGACTGCCGGACGGCCGGCTGACACACAGCCGGCCGGCGGCGCCGCCCTGACGGAGTCGATCAGGCGGGTACGGAGTCGATCAGGCGGGTTACGAGGTGGAGGCGAGGACGTCTGAGAGCAGCATCGCGGTCCTGTCCCACAGCTCCCGCTGGATCACCTCGCCACGTCCCGGCTCCGGGCAGAGCAGCGGCTCGGCGTCCTTGACGGAGTAGTAGCCGCCGGTGGCCGCGGCGAGGCCCGGATCGGTGGCGAGCCGCACGATGATGCCGGCGCCGCGCCGGGGATCGCCCACGCCCAGCCGGGTCAGGGCCTTTTCGAGCACGCCCGCGAGGGGCAGCTCGCGGCCCAGGCCGCTGGTGTTGAAGCCCGGGTCGCAGCAGTGCGCCGTCACGCCCGTGCCCGCGAGCCGCCGGCCGAGTTCCTGGCTGAACATGATGTCCATCAGTTTCGTCCGGCCGTACAGCCGCGACGACTCCCGCCGGCCGTAGTCGTCGGTGAGGACGAGATCACGGGCCGGGACGATGCCGCCGGAGCGCCGCGACGCCTCGGAGGCGACGGTGACGATCCGCGCGGGGGCGGAGGCCACGAGCCTGTCCCGCAGGGTGGCGGTGAGGACCCAGGGGGCGAGGTAGTTCACGGCGGTCATCTCGCTGAACCCTTCCGGCGTGATCCGCTGCGAGAAGGCGTGCAGGCCCGCGTTGTTGATCAGGACGTCGATCCGCGGGTAGCGGGCGCCGATCTCCTTCCCGACGCGTCGCACCTCGCGCAGCAGCGACAGATCGGCCAGGAACACCTCGACGGGGGTGCCGGGCGCCGCCGCCCCGATCTCCTCGCGCAGTACGCCGGCCTTCTCCGCACTGCGGGCGACGATGCCCAGGGCCGCGCCCCCACGGGCCAGGTCCAGGGCCGCCAGCCGGCCCAGGCCGTGCGTGGCGCCGGTGATGACCATGACGGGTCGCCTGTCCATCGGCCCTTCTCCTATGCTCGTCCCGTGCTTGTTGCTGAGGTACCTCGGCAATGTAGCACCGATTACTGAGGTACCTCAGTAATGCGCGGTTCGGACCGACGGCCGAGCGGGCGAGTGGGCGAGTGGGCGAGTGGGCGAGTGGGCGAGTGGGCGAGTGGGCGAGTGGGCGAGTGGGCGAACGACCGGAGAGGAACGGCATGGGCGGAACGGGCGACACACCGGCGGCCGAGCGCGTAGGGCTGGAATTCCTGTTCCTGGCCCACCGGGTGCGGCGGGTGGTCGACGACCGGATGGCCGCCGGGGGGCTCTCCCTGGCGCGTACGAAACTGCTGCGGCTGCTCGACGAGCAGGGCCCCACCCGGCTGTCCTCCCTGGCCGAACAGCTCGGCTTCGCCGCGCGGTCGGTCACCGAGACGGTCGACGGACTCGCTCGCGACGGTCTGGTCGATCGCGGACCCGACCCCACCGACCGCCGGGCGAAGCTCGTCGTCATCACACGCGAGGGAAACGCGGTGCTGGCGACCGCGAGCACCGCGGGAGAGCGCGTACTCCAGGACATCTTCGGCGCTCTCGACGACGACCAGAGGACCACTCTGGGCGGACTGCTCGGCGCGATCGACACCGCGGCACGGGCGGCGGCCGACACCCCCTGACGCCCCACCCCGCGCCGCCCCCTCGGCCCGGTCGGCCCAAGTCCGGTCGGTCCAGGTCCTGTCAGTCCCGGGGCGTGCTCCCCGTCGGCTCGTCCACGGGCGGCGCCGGGACGGGAACCGCACCCGTGCGCAGCAGTTCGAGCCCCCGCTCGATGGCCCGGTCCATGGCGGTGTGTTCCTCGGCGCGCACCCACTCCTGGACCGAGATCTCAATGATGTTCATGATGTTCGCGGCGGCGAGGGCGGCCACCAGCTCGGCGAAATCGCCGCTCGTACGGCGGAGGATCTCCTCGGCGAGATCCTGCCGCCAGTTCCAGGTCCCGGCGCTCAACTGCGCCTGGATGGACGGGGTCCGGTTCGCGATCCGGTAGACGTCGATCAGCCGTTCCGGATCGTCCGCGACGGTGCGCCGTACGCTCTCGATGACCTGGTAGAGAGCCTGCGGCAGCGGTGCGTGCTCGGGCAGGGCGCGCAGGTCTTCGAGCGCGATGTCGAGGGTGTCCTCGATGAAGCGCACGACCAGCGCCTCTTTGGTCGGGTAGTAGCGGTAGACCGTGCGGGCCCCGACCTCGGCGGCGGCGGCGATCTGCTCGATGGTCGTGGCGGCGAACCCCTGCTCCCTGAAGAGCGAGATGGCCGTGTCCGCGATCAGCTGCCGCGTCCGCTCCATCTTCATCTCACGAAGCCCCACCCCGTACCTCCGCCCCTCCGCGGCACCGGAACCTCCGGTCGCGTCGGCGCCCATCGTGCCACGCGGCGGCCATCGCCACGTGGCGCGATGCGGGGACGGGACCCGGGCCGGAAATGATCGCAGCGACTATCGGCATCAGCTGCCGACTGGCATCGTTGGCCTTGTGGCAGCAACTGCCACTAGGGAGTGAGTGCCCGTCCGGCGCTCGTCCGGTGCGTGCTCGCGCTCGATACGCGACGAGAGAGGAGAACACGCCATGACCGACGTGACCGGCATGACCGATGCGACCGACGTGACCGACGTGACCGACGTGACCGATGCCACCGACGCCACCGACGCCACCGACGCCACCGACGCCACCGACGCCACCGACGCCACCGACGCGACCGAGAAGGCGAACGTTCCGACCGCGAAGCCCTTTGCCACCACCCGCGCCTCCGGCTGCCCGTTCGACCCGCCGCCGGAATACGGGGCGCTGCGCGCCGAGGAGCCGGTCTCCCGCGCGTCCTGCCCGGTCGGCACCGACGCCTGGGTCGTATCGCGGTACGAGGACGTACGGGCGGCGCTGTCCGACCCGCGGCTCAGTTCCCGTGCCGCCCCGTCCACGCACATCGTCCCGAACGCCGATCTGCACCGGCCGATCGCACCGGGCTCGCTGCTGCACATGGACGGCCCCGACCACACCCGGCTCCGCCGCATGCTGACCTCCGAGTTCACGGTCAAGAAGATGCGGGCCCTGCGTCCCTTCGTCCAGCGGCTGGTGGACGAGCACATCGACGCCATGCTGGCCGGCCCCCGGCCCGCCGATCTCTACCGGGACTTCGCCCTGCCCATCCCGTCGCTGGTCATCTGCGAACTCCTCGGCGTACCTCCCGAGGACCGCGACCGCTTCCAGGAGCAGACCACCGTCCTCATCAGGGTGGGCAGCGCCCAGGAGGAGGTGGAGAGGGCGGCGGCCGAGATCGAGGAGTTCATCGGCCGGCTCATCACCGCCAAGCGGACCGCCCCGCGGGACGACCTGCTGAGCCGGCTCATCCAGCGCGGACAGGACTCCGGCAGGCCGTTCAGCCAGGAGGAACTCGTCACCCTCGGGGTCACCCTCCTGATCGCCGGTCACGAGACCACCGCCAACATGATCGCCCTCAGCGCCCTCGCCCTGTTCCGGCACCCCGGGCAACTCGCCGCCCTGCGCGCCGATCCCGCCCTCGTCACCCCCGCCATCGAGGAACTGCTCCGCTATCTGACGATTCTCCAGTTCGGGCTGCTCCGTTACGCCACCGAGGACATCCGGATCGCGGACGCGACCGTGCGCGCCGGGGACTGGCTGGTCGCCGCGCTGTCCTCGGGCAACCGCGACGACCGGGCCTTCCCCGGCGCCGACCGGCTCGACCTGACCAGGGAGGCGGGCGGGCATCTGGCGTTCGGCTACGGCGCGCACCAGTGCCTGGGCCAGCAACTCGCCCGCGTGGAGCTGGAGGTGGTCTTCACCACGCTCTTCCAGCGCATCCCCACACTGCGGCCGGCCGTCCCGCTGGAGGAGATCCGCTTCAAGGACGACGCTCTCGTCTACGGAGTACGGGCCCTGCCGGTCACCTGGGACCCGCGATGACCCACCCCGGACCGGACCGGCCACCGAGGGGCTGAACCCATCAGATGACGAGGGGCGCGGCGGGCATCTCCCCGCCGCGCCCTTCGTCGTCAACTCGGCAGGCGTGCGAGAACTGTTGACAAACCGATGACACGATTGCACCCTGTGACTCGCAAAAACATAGATAACTAGCTCAATTTTTTTGCGCTCCTCGTGCAACTTCGCAGCAGGGACCCGCCCCCGTCTGCTGCGACCGCACCACTCTGTTTCAGGACGACAGCTGTTCCGAAACCCGGCCCGGCGCACCGGCACCCGCGCCTCGCCTCCACGCACCCGCGCGACGCGTGACGCGGGTCCCGCGCGTCGTACGGCCGGCCCGGAACCGCGGGCTGTCCGGTACTCGTTCCGACAGGCTCTCTCGTTCCGACAGAACAGAGGACACCATGAAACGGAAACAGCCCCGCCGACGGCTGATCATCGGCGCGATCATCGCCGCCCTGATCACCGTCGGGCTCCTGCCCGTCTCCGCCTCCGGCTCAGGCGCCGCCTACGCGGCCGAACGACCCAACCTGGCCCAGGGCAGAGCGGCCACGGCCGGCGGTTCCGAGGGGAACCATCCCGCCGCCAACGCCACCGACGGCAACCAGCAGACGTACTGGGAAGGGCCGTCCAACGCGTTCCCGCAGTGGATCCGGGTCGACCTGGGCAGCGAGGTCAGGACCGACCGCGTGGTGGTCAAGCTGCCGGCCTCGTGGGAAGCCCGTACGCAGGCTCTCGCCGTGCAGGGCAGCACCGACGGGTCCACCTTCAGCACGCTCTCCGCCGCGCAGGGGCAGGCGTTCGCCCCGGGTTCCGGCAACACCGTCACCATCGACTTCACCGTCGCGACCGTCCGGTACGTACGGCTGAACATCACCGGCAACACGGGCTGGCCCGCCGCGCAGGTCTCCGAATTCGAGGTCTACGGCCCGGCGAACGACGGTGACGGAGGTGACGGAGGTGACGGTGACGGAGGTGACGGCGGCGGCGCCGACGACACCGATCTGGCCCGCGGAAAGCCGATCGAGGCGTCGTCGACGGTCTTCACGTATGTCGCGCGCAACGCCACCGACGGCAACATCGGCACCTACTGGGAGTCGGCGGGCCACCCGTCGACGCTGACGGTGAAGCTCGGCGCCAACGCCGACATCTCCTCTGTCGTGATCAAGCTCAACCCCGACGCGGCGTGGGCGACCCGTACCCAGAGCATCCAGATACTCGGCCGCGACCAGGCCGGGACCGCCTTCACGTCACTCGTGGCCCGCGCGAACCACACCTTCAACCCGGCGTCGAACCAGAACACGGTCACGATCCCGGTCAACGGACGCGCCGCCGACCTCCAGCTCCAGATCTTCAGCAACACCGGCGCGACCGGCGGGCAGGTCGCCGAGCTCCAGGTCATGGGAACACCGGCGCCCAATCCGGACCTGACCGTCAGCGCGCTGTCGTGGACCCCCGCCTCTCCCGTGGAGAGCGACACGACGAGGGTGAACGCGACGGTACGGAACGTCGGACCGGCCGCCGCCGCCGCGACCACGGTGAACGTCAGCCTGGGCGGCGTCGTCGCGGGCAGCGCCCCGGTGTCCGCGCTCGCGGCGGGAGCCTCCGCCACCGTCCCGGTCGACATCGGGAAGCGCGCGGCGGGCAGTTACCGTGTCACGGCGCTGGTGGACCCGACCGACACGATCGTCGAGCAGGACAACGCCAACAACAGCTTCACCGCGGCCACGGACCTGGTCGTCGGGCAGAGCCCCGGCCCCGACCTCCAGGTGCTCGGCATCGAATCCAGCCCGGCGAACCCGGCCGTCGGAGCACCGGTCAGCTTCACCGTGGCGGTGAAGAACCGCGGGACGACCGCCTCCGGCGCCACCACGGTCACCCGCGTCGTCGTGGGCGGCACCACGCTCAACACCAACACCCCGTCGATCGCCGCGGGCGCGACGGCCAACGTGAGCGTCAACGGCACCTGGACCGCCACCAACGGCGGAGCCACCATCGTCGCCACCGCCGACGCCACGAACGTCGTCACCGAGACCAACGAGACCAACAACGCGTTCTCGCGCTCGATCGTCGTCGGACGCGGGGCGGCCGTCCCGTACGTCGAGTACGAGGCCGAAGCCGCCCGCTACCAGGGCACCCTGCTGGAGGCCGACCCGCTGCGCACCTTCGGGCACACCAACTTCGCGTCCGAGTCCTCGGGCCGCAAGTCGGTACGGCTCAACTCCACGGGCCAGTTCGTCGAGTTCACCTCGACCAACCCCTCGAACTCGATCGTCGTACGCAACTCGATCCCCGACGCCCCGAACGGCGGCGGCGCCGAGGCCACCATCAGCCTCTACGCCAACGACACCTTCGTCCGGAAGCTGACCCTCTCGTCGAAGCACAGCTGGCTGTACGGCAACACCGACGGCCCCGAGGCACTGACCAACACGCCCCAGGCCGACGCCCGCCGGCTCTTCGACGAGTCCCACGCCCTGCTGCCGACGACCTACCCGGTCGGCACCAAGTTCCGGCTACAGCGCGACGCCGCCGACTCGGCCGCGTTCTACATCATCGACCTGATCGACCTGGAGCAGGTGGCGCCCCCGGCGAGCAAGCCGGCCGAGTGCACCTCGATCACGGAGTACGGCGCGGTGCCCGACGACGGCATCGACGACACGGATGCCATCCAGCGGGCGGTGACGGCCGACCAGGAGGGTGACATCGCGTGCGTATGGATCCCGGCGGGGCAGTGGCGCCAGGAGAAGAAGATCCTCACCGATGACCCGCTGGACCGCGGACAGTACAACCAGGTGGGCATCAGCGATGTCACGATCCGCGGCGCGGGGATGTGGCACTCCCAGCTCTACACCCTGACCGAGCCGCACCAGGCGGTCGGCAGCATCAACCATCCGCACGAGGGCAACTTCGGCTTCGACATCGACGACAACACCCAGATCTCCGACATCGCCATCTTCGGCTCCGGCACCATCCGCGGCGGACCGGGCGGCGCCGAGGGCGGGGTGGGCCTCAACGGCCGCTTCGGCAAGGACACCAAGATCTCCAACGTCTGGATCGAGCACGCCAACGTGGGTGTCTGGGTCGGCCGTGACTACGACAACATCCCGGACCTCTGGGGCCCGGCCGACGGCCTCCAGTTCAGCGGTATGCGGATCCGCAACACGTACGCCGACGGCATCAACTTCACCAACGGCACCAGCAATTCACGGGTGTACAACTCGTCGTTCCGCACCACGGGCGACGACTCCCTGGCCGTCTGGGCCAACCGCTACGTGAAGAACCCGTCGACGGACATCGCGCACGACAACCAGTTCCTCAACAACACGATCCAACTGCCCTGGCGGGCGACCGGCATCGCGGTCTACGGCGGCTACGGCAACAAGATCGAGAACAACCTGGTCTCGGACACCGCCAACTACCCGGGCATCATGCTGGCCACGGACCATGACCCGCTGCCCTTCTCCGGGCAGACCCTGATCGCCAACAACGCCCTCCACCGCACCGGCGGCGCCTTCTGGAACGAGGACCAGGAGTTCGGCGCCATCACGCTCTTCGCCCAGAGCAGAGACATCCCCGGGGTCACCATCCGTGACACCGACATCTACGACTCCACCTACGACGGCATCCAGTTCAAAACGGGCGGCGGCAACGTCCCGGACGTCGCCATCACCAACGTCAAGATCGACAAATCCAACAACGGCGCCGGCGTCCTCGCCATGAGCGGCGCCCGCGGCTCCGCCAAGCTGACCAACGTGACCATCACGAACTCGGCCGACGGCAACATCGTCACCCAGCCGGGCTCACAATTCGTGATCACGGGCGGCTGAGCACTCGTCATCCCCACACAAAAGGTGCTGGACCGCGTTCGCGGTCCAGCACCTTTCTGGTTCCGTCAGATAGTCCCCGACTGCGACATGAACTCCACGACCCTGACGACGTACGGCATACAGACCATCGTTAGCAAGAGCAACCCAAACGTACGGCGAGCTACGGAGCGGATACGGGTACCGGAACCAGTCGTTCCGTTACGTGACACTAAAGCAACCCCTTAATTTTTCTTGAGCCTTGAAGCACATGGGGAGATGAGGCGAATTTCCGCAGAGTCGCGATGCCGTCGCCATCGACTGACGATCACTCTATACCGGTCCGGCAGCCACTCGCGTCCGCCGCCCCTCCCCCGCCGCACCTGCGGGGACAGCCGGAAACCCGCTACCGGAGCGCATATGCCAAAGGCATAAATTACCCTTCGGGCGCCGGCCCGCTAGTTCCCGTAGCCCCTCAGCCGCCGCAGCCCGGCCAGCGCCCGCGCGGCCCGCTCCTCGTCGCTCCGGGCGCCGAGCCTGCGACTGATGGCGAGGCTCTCCTCCAGATGCGCCGCGGCCTGGTCCAGCCGCCCCGTGTCCTGCTCCGCCTGCGCCAGGTCGTACAACACCCCGGCTTCCTCACCTGCGGCTTGGATGCGCCGCATGACCGCGAGGGCGGCGATGTGCTTCGCCAGGGCCTGTTCGCCGCGACCGGCCGCACGATGGGCCCTGCCGGTCCCGTTGAGCGCGATCCCCTCGCCCCGCGCGTCCTCGACGGCACGCAGGGCCACCAGCGCACCCCCATAGAGAGTGAGGGCTTCGTCGATCTTCCCGAGCGCCGTCAGCACGCTCGCGAGATTCATCTGAAGGGTGGCCCGATCACCCTTTCCGCCCATATCGCTGGAGACGTCGATCGCTTCTCGATAAGCGCGCTCGGCGGATTCCAGATTACCGATCTTCTGGTACAGCTCCGCTATGTTGTTCAGCGTGCGATATCTTCCTCTGTCATCTCCGGCATCGGCGAATCCGGAAAGGGCGAGCAAAAAGCAATCAATCGCTTCCTGATGCCGCCCCAGCTGAAGATGGGTGATTCCGAGCAAGTTGTGGCTACGCGCTATCTGGAACCCGTCATTGAATTGCATACGCAAAGCAAGAGATCGCTCTTGAAGGGTCTGGGCCAGCACGTACTGGCCGGTGTGCCACAACGGAAGCGACAGCTGGTGAATCGACTCGCTCTCCAGCTCCGAATCATTCAGGGACCGTGCGATCCCCAGGGCTTCGTTCGCGGTCGAGTGCGCCTCCTCGTACTGACCGCTCTGCGAGCACAGCGCGCTCAGGTCGAGCAGGGCTCGCCCCCGCGCCGCGTCATCACCGACGGCACGCCAGTGGGCGACCGCTCGGCGCAACAGCGGTTCGGCCGTGACCAGATGCCCCTCCACGTTCCAATAGCCCGCCAACACATGGACGAACAGCGCCAGTTGACTTTCCGACCCATGTCGGCGCGTCCAGTCGAGCGCGGCCATCAGGTTGGCGCCTTCGGCGATCAGCCACCGCTCCGCCGCCCGCGCGTCGGCGATCTCGGGCCATGCGGTGGGGGGACGATCTCCGACGGGGATGCGTGAGCGGACGCGGTAGGCCAGCCGGTCGGCCCGGTCCGCGACACTCATGTAATGATCCACCAGACGGCGAAGTGCCTGATCGGAGTCGCTTTCGGTGTCCCGGTCGGCTTCTGTGCCCCGGTCGAATTCCGCCCCGCCCGAATCGGAACCTTCATCGATCAGCGTACGGGCGTACACGCGCAGAAGATCATGCATGGTAAATCGGTGCGGTGACCGCTCGAAAATAAGGTGGTGAGCCAGGAGCTCTTCCAAAGCGTCCTCGGTCGCCTCGAAGGACAGTCCCGCAAGTGCCGCCACCGCGTGGGGACCGAACTCCAATCCGAAATGGAGTCCGATACGGCGGAAGACGAGCCGCTGCAAGGGCGTCAGCCATCGATAGGAAGCCGCGAAGACATGTGAAACATTCCGCTCACCGTCGCGCAATTGGGAAAGCTTTCCGCCACCATCGGTCAGTTGCTTGAGCAGGTCGGACGGGGTCCACGAAGGCCGGGCCAGCAGACGGCTTGCCAGGACATCCACAGCGAGCGGGAGATATCCGCAGATGCGGACTATTTCCGCGGTGTCGGCCTCCCGGGCGGCGCGCCGCGCGCCGAGCCGCTGGTTGAAGAGCGCGATGGCGTCCTCGCGGGGCAGCACGTCGAGGGAGACGGGCCGCACACCGGGCAGACCGGGCAGCCGCTGCCGGCTCGTCACGATGACCGCGGTCGGGGACGCGCCGGGAAGCAAGGGGCGGACCTGCGCGGGGCCGGCGGCATCGTCCAGGATGACGAGCATGCGGCGGTCTCTCACCGTGGTGCGCCAGAGAGCGACCAACTCGGCCAGGCCCTGCGGGAGTTCCTTCGGAGGCGTACCGAGCAGGCGCAGCAGTTCGCCGAGCGCGTGGGCCGCGCTCAGCGGCGGGCGGTCGTCGGCGTGCCCGTGCAGATGCAGATAGATCCGGCCTGCCGGGAACAGGTCGCGCAGCTGATGCGCGAGGTGCACGGCCATCGACGTCTTGCCGACGCCGCCCATGCCGTCGATCGCCTCGATGGTGACGACCGGCGCGGAGCCGCCGGAGGAGGGTCCACTCGTCTCGGAGAGCGCCGCTGTCAGCCGCCGCAGCTCGTCACGCCGGCCGACCCACGGAATATCCCGCGGTACGTTGTCCGGAATCGTCCCCGTCGGTCGCGAGACCGTGCGCCGGCCGATGCCCGCCTGCTCCAGCAACGCCGCCACGGGCGTCTCCGAGATGATCCCCTGATGGACCTGGCGCAGCCGCCGGCTCGCGTCGAGGCCGACGTCACGGACCACGCGCTGGCGCGTCCTCTGCAACAGCTTGGTCGCCTCGGCCGCGCGCCTGCTGCCGTACAGGGCGAGAGCGAGTTGTTCGACGAGTGCTTCGTCGACGGGGTGCTCCTCTGCCAGGGGCAGCAGCACGGGTACGGCGTCGGCGAACTTCCCCGCCGCCATGAGGATTTCGGCGCGCACCATGGCGGCGATGAGGCTTCTCTCGCCGATGGTGAGGCGGAGTTGACCGGCCCAGTAGGCCGTGATCCCGGCCAGCGGTTCCCCGCGCCAGAGGCTCTCCGCGTGGTCGAGCAGACGGAGGGCCTCTCCCTCGTCGTCGCTGTCCTTCAAGGAGCGGGCCTGGTCGACACAGCTGGTATAGCGGCGCAGGTCCACTCGGTCCGGATCGACGTTCATCACATAGGAGTTCGTACGGCTGTCGACAGCCGGTGCGTCGCTCCCGGCGACACTCTCCAAGGCTTTACGGATACGCGATATGTGCACGTACAGCGCGTCCCTGGCCTTACCCGGCGGATCGTCGTCCCAGATCCGGTGAATCAGCGTATCCACGCTCACGGTGCGACTGGCGTCCCAGGCGAGCGCGGCGAACGCCAGCCGGGTTTTGATGGAACCGAGCTCTTTGCGTCGGCCGGCGGCCCGTACTTCGACCGATCCTGAAAGTCGAATCTCGAACTCCACCAGCGTCCTCCCGCCGGTCCGGCCCGCTACAGGCCGGGTATCCGAGCGTGCCACGGAGGCCCCCCACCTGGCTATATGGGCCTCTTTGAAGTCCGAAACTGACTTACGGCTGAACGAATCTGTTCATCCCCGGTGTCAGATGGGGAAGGACTCCCTAGCTGGCTGATGACGAGGCATTCCCGCTGCATATGCTGCTGGCATGATCGTTACCGTGCCGAAGGGGGGCTACAGAGGTGCCATTACCGGAATCCGACCGAAGCGGAGCGCTGTTGTCGGCCATGGTCGCGTGCGATACCGACCGGGAATCCGCCGCATGGCGGGAATTGGCCGCCGTCGCGGAAGCGGTGGCCGAGACAGATCTGACGGTGGCGCGTTTATGGCTCCGCGTCACACGGGAAAGAGATTCCCCCGCGGTCCCCACAGAACCGGAAGAAGCGGCAGACAATGCCGGAGCCGCTTCGTTGTGGAGACAACTCGCCCTGGCACTCATCACGTTGGCCGCGCGCGACCACGGCACCGACGCCGCCGTGAGTGACTGGTTACGACGTCACTCCCCGCCCACGGACCAACGGACGACGCACACGAACACGATCGCCGGCGCCGCCGTTCTCCATGGTCCGGTCGTACAGGCCCGCGACGTCCAGGGCGGCATCCACTTTCACCAGCCGGCCCGCGAGGACGTGCCCCGGCCGCCCGTTCCCCGCCAGCTTCCCCCGCTGCGGAGGGCGTTGGTGGACCGTGAAGAAGATGTGCGAGCCCTCGACGCCCTGCGCGCCCAGCGTCCGGCGCAGGCACCCCAGCTCCTGGTCGTCAGCGGGTTCCCCGGCATCGGAAAGACCACACTCGTCTCACGCTGGCTGCACGAGAACGCGAGCAGCTTTCCCGACGGACAGTTGTACGCCGACCTGGGCGGTCATGCCGACGAAGGAACCGGCGGTCCGGTCCCCGCCGCCACCGTCCTGGAAGGCTTCCTGTACGCGCTCGGAGCGCCCTCCGTACCCGCGGACACCGCGCAACGGATAGCGCTGTGGCGCTCGCTGACCTCGGGACTGCGACTGGCCGTTCTCCTGGACAACGCGTTCACCGCGGCGCAGGTGCGGCCCCTGCTGCTCGGCACGCCCACCGGGCTCACGGTGGTGACCAGCAGAAACCACCTCACCGGGCTGCTCGCCGACGGTGCGGCCATACACCGGCTCGGCGCCCTCACGCCGGAATCGGCCGTCGAACTGCTGGCCGTCGGCGGTGGCGGCGGGCGCGTCGCACAGGATCCGGCTGCGGCACGCGAGGTGGTCACCCTGTGCGCCTGTCTGCCCCTCGCGGTCTGCCTGGCCGCCGCCCAGCTCGTGCTCCGCCCCCACCGTTCCGTATCCGCCCTCGCCGAGAGCCTGTCCCAGGATCAGGGACCGCTCGACGCCCTGCGTGTCGATGGAGAAGCCGTGGTGCGCTCCGCACTGGACATGTCGTACGGTCTGCTGCCCCGTGAGAGCGCGACGCTCTACCGGCGGATGGGGCTCCTGCCCACGGAGCGCTACGACCTCTTCATGCTCACCGCGATCGGCGGTGACGAAGCGACCGACGGCACCACCCGTACGGCCGGGACGGACGCCGTGGACATGGCCGTCGGCGCCCTGCTGGAGGCCAACCTCCTGGAGGAGACGAGCCCGGGGGTCTACCGCTTCCACGATCTCGTTCGCCCCCACGCCCGCCGGCGCGGCGATGCGGAGGAGAGCGATTCCCAGCGTGAGCACGTACTGCACCGCTTCGTCGACTGGTGTCTGATCACCGCGACGAGGGCGGAGGAGATCCTCACCCCCAGCCACCGTATGCCGACGCGCGAACTCCCCCCTTCGCCCGTCCTGCCCACTCCGCTCGCGAACCCGGCCGAGGCGCTGGCCTGGTTGGATACACACCGCAACGGGCTCATGGCCGCGGTACGGCACTGTGCCGACGCGGGATGGCACAGCACCTGCTGGTGGCTGGTGGACGCCATGTGGCCCCTTTTCCTGCGATTGCGCCCCTCCGAGATGTGGGTCGAGGCGCACCACACGGGCCTCTTGGCGGCACGCGCGAGCGGCTCCAGGGACGGCGAGGGCCGCATGCTGACCTCGGGCGCCATCGGCCTGCGCAACGCCGGGCGGTACGAGGAGGCCGCCGACTGGTACGTCCAGGCGCTGGAGCACGCCACCTCCGACGGTGACCTCCGGCAACAGGCACAGGCCGTGCACGGACTGGGGCACATCGAACTGCTCACCTCGCGCTTCGACGAGGCGCGTGCGCACTTCGAACAGGCCCTGCGCCTCCGCGAGTCGATCGGCTACCGGCGCGGTGCCGCGCTCTCCAGAAGACGTCTCGGCGAGACCGCCTCGGCGACCGGTGATCACCGTACGGCCGCCCGGCATCTGACCCGGGCCCATGCCGAACTGGAGTCCCAGGGGGAAGCCTACGAAGCGGCCCGCGCCCTGGCCCTCCTCGGCCATGTCCTGGACCGCGACGGGGACCACGAAGCGGGAATCCGACGGCTGCGCGAGGCCCTGGAGATGTTCCGGGGACCCGACGCCCAGTCCGGGCACTGGCAGGGGCGTTCCCTGGAATGGCTCGGACAGGCCGCCGAGCGGCAGGGCGACGTGGCGGAGGCGCGCCGGTGCTACGAGGCCGCCCAGGACCTCTTCCAGCGGCTGGACCCGGCTGAAGCGCAGCGCCTCGACGACCGGCTGCGGCAGCTGTGAGCGCTGCCGCAGCCGGGTTCTCCGTGCCCCCCGCCGTCGTCGGTCAGAAACGACCGTCCCGCTCACACAGGCGGACGGACCGGAGCGATTCCAACGGCTCTCCGGCCACCAGCCAGGCGTGCACCACCGCGGCCACGGCATGCGGCGGAGCCGGACACCACGCCCCGTCCTCTGCCGGCCACGCCGGGATGACGACGCCCCCGCCGCGCCGTGTTCCGAGGACGCACCCGTTCTCGGAGTCGGGCACGGCGGCGACGAGGCAGCCCGGATGGCGCGCGATCAGTTCGTTCGCGCGATGGCGTGCCGCCCGCGGTGGCAACGGCGTCCGGGACACGAGCACATCGGCGTGCTCCACCCGGTCCGCTTCCCCCGGAGCGTCCGGGTTCACCCAGAGATGCAGGTCGCACGGACCATGACCCGACGGGTACGGACGGCTCCCCGCCGCTTCCGGCGCCGCGTCGAGCCGGACGGCGACCAGACCGTGCGCGGTCGCCGACCTCCAGCTGATGGACGCCGAGACGGTGACCAGGCCGGTACGGCGACGATCCGAACAGGCGTCGGTGGACGTATGCCGGACACCGAACCGCACCGCGCACCACGCGGCGTCCGGTACCGCACGCCGGCTCATCGCCGCACCGCCCACGGGTCGACGGCCTCCCACTGTTCCAGCGGCGGTGGCAGGGGCAAGGGCGGAACGAGCGGCGCCCAGGCCGGTTCCCCCAGCTTCAGCAGACGGTAGATGACCGTGCGCATCCGCCGGTGGAACTGGCCGGGCGCCGAGGACAGCAGGGAGGCCACCTGCTCGTACTGCCCCGGACGATGCCGCTCCGCGGCGTAGCGCACCTGCTCGTCCAGCGGATACGCGGGAGAGATCACCGGAGCCTGAGCGGCCAGGAGCGCCGCGGGCGAGGAGGCCGAGATCTCGCGCCTCGGTCCGGGCGTGAGCAGCATGGCGGCGTCCGTGAGGGTTCCGTACGCCGTGAGCGACCCGTGGTCACCGATGATGCAGTCGGCGGCGATCAGCGGCGCCAGCCAGTCCGCTTCCGGGGGCACGACCGCGATCCCCCGGCCGCGGCAGCCGGCCAGCCAGCTCTGCACCTGCCAGCCCCCGTGGCCGGCGAACACATTCGGATGGAGCAGCAGGGCGACCCGGTAGTCACGCCCGGGAAGCTGGCTCAGCAGCTGCGGCAGCAGGGTGTCGAGCCGTCCGAAGGTGGAGGTGGGCCCCCACGTCGAGGGGACGATCACAAGCCGCTGCCCCGCTTCCAGCCCCAGTGCCTCGCGGTACTGCTCGCGCCGGGACCTCCCGGCGAGGATGCGGTCGACACAGGGATCCCCCACCACATGGGCGACCGGAAGCGCCTCGGGGCAGGATCGCGCCAGTTCCTCCACATCGCGTTCGTGCGCGTAGACGATCGCTGCCGGGCCCACCCGTCCCTCGTGCAGAAGATGCTGACGGCTCAGCATCCCGGGCGACCGCGTCTCCCCCGGTTTCAGGGAGGAGGTGTCGGTGAGCAGTTTGATGTGACCGGCCCCGTGCGAGATGCGTACGACCGGAGCCCTCAACTCGTGCACCCCCCGGGACCCGGCGGCCAGCGCCAGGTCGAACTCGGCCCGCCGGGCCTCCTCCCAGGGCACGGTGGCGATGCCCAGGCTCTCCAGATACCGCGAGACACCCTCCCCGAAGGCGTGCGGCGGGGCGGTGAAGACCACCTGGATACGGAAGTCGGCCTCCAGCAGGCAGAAGACCTCGCGCAGACGCTGTGCGAACGTCACGGTGTGAGCGACGACCAGGAACCGCTTGCAGTCCTGTACGGTCAGCCACCGACCTTGTTCGATCAGCGCCGGTTTCGTGGTTTCGACAGACACAACACTCCCCCATGCTTGTCGCTGCGTTCAGCAGTCGACAGAGGGGTGCCCGGGGCACACGACGCTTTCCTTGCAGCCCCCTTGCAGCCACCTTGTCCGGCCGCGCCCCACCACGATCGAGGACCTTTTCACCCGGTTCATCCAACGTCGGCGGCCGGGGACAGGGGCGTCGCGCCGGGGGCCGGGGCATCGCGCCCGGGGGCCGGGGGGCCGGCGCCGGGGCATCGACCGTTCGGCCGATCCGGGGGGGTGAGTGGGCCCCCGCACTCTCCCTGGAGTGGTGCGTGCGCCGCGGGACGTGGTGGAACGCGGTCCCACCGCACCGGTGAGGCGCCGCCGGACACCCGCTTCATTCCGGAGCGGCAGGTGTCCCGAAACTGAGCGACCCCACATTGCCGGCCTGAACCACCGGACCGTGCTGCGTACCCCCGCTGACCACATTGTGGACATCCGCGACCCGCTGACCGCCCCCACCGGGCGCCAGTTCATCGAGGATGGCCCGCAACTCGGAAGCGGCACCCGGATCGGCCACCAGAGCGCGCCTCAATCGCGCCCGCCACTCCGCCTCGACATCCAAGGCCACCTGCTCATCGACGGCCCCCGCGACCAGCGTCAATTCCCCGCGCGAGGTCTCCAGTTCCCCCTCGATCACGTCTTCCTCACCGCCACGGTGCGAAAAGAACGAAACGATACGATCCCGAGCCTGCGCCCACGAATCCGTCGCCATCTGCTGAACGACCGCCGTAGCGCCCGCGGCGGCGAGCGCCATCAACTCCGCTTCCACCGAACCCCCTTCGCCTCGGCCGGGCCAGTAACCCTACCCCCTGACACCGAACAACCACAGCGCGCCAACACACCCCGCCACCTCGATCCGGAGCCCAACGAATCAGAAGGAGCAACCACCCGCGCCGCCGACCCGGCCCTCGCACCGAGCCATTCCCATTCGCTCACGCAGAAGGCCCCCGCGATCTTCGCAGGGGCCTTCTTTCACACCATTTTCCCTGGTCAGGGACTGAGCCGCCTTCGGGATTCGAACCCGAGACCTACGCATTACGAGTGCGTTGCTCTGGCCAACTGAGCTAAGGCGGCGTGCCTTCCGCACCATGGTGCGATCAGCAGCGCGGCCAAGTCTACACAGTTTTGGAGGGTGCTCCGCACACCCCTCCTGTGGGGCTCTTCCCGCAGGTCAGGAGCACTTCTTGCCGTCCGCCGGGGGCGTGCCCTCCAGGAGGTAGGTGTTGATCGCCGTGTCGATGCAGTCGCTGCCGCGGCCGTAGGCCGTGTGGCCGTCGCCGTTGTAGGTGAGGAGAGTGCCGGAGGAGAGCTGGGCGGCCAGGGACCGGGCCCACTTGTACGGGGTCGCCGGGTCGCGGGTGGTGCCGACCACGACGATCGGGGCCGCGCCCCGCGCCTCGATGCGGTGGGGGGTGCCGGTGGCCTTGGTGGGCCAGTAGGTGCAGTTCAGGGAGGCCCAGGCCAGGCCCCTGCCGAAGACCGGGGAGGCCTGTTCGAACGAGGGGAGCGCTTGCGTGACCGCTTCGGGGCCGTCGAAGGCCGGCGGGAGATCCAGGCAGTTCACCGCGGAGTTGGCGTACATCAGGTTGGCGTACGAGCCCCCGCTGTCGCGCTCGTAGTACGAGTCGGCGAGGGAGAGCAGGGCCGCGCCGTCACCCTTCATCGCGTCGCCGAGGGCCTGGCGGAGCTGGGGCCAGGCGGACTCGTCGTACATCGCGGCGATCACGCCGGTCGTGGCGAGGGACTCGCCCAGCGGGCGGCTCTCGCCGGTCGGGACGGGCTTGGCGTCCAGTGTGGTGAAGAAGGTCTTCATACGGTTCGAGACGTCGGCCGCGGACTTCATGCCGAGGGGACAGTCGGGCTGTTTGACGCAGTCCTCGGCGAAGGACCGGAAGGCCGTCTCGAAGCCCGCGGTCTGGTCACGGTTCAGCTCACGGGCCGGGAGGGACGGGTCCATCGCGCCGTCGAGGACGAGGCGGCCGGTGCGCTTCGGGAACAGTTCCGCGTACGTCGCGCCCAGGAACGTGCCGTACGACGCCCCGACGTACGAGAGCTTCTGGTCACCCAGCGCGGTACGGAAGATGTCCATGTCACGGGCCGCCTCGACCGTGGACACATGCGGGAGGATCGCGCCGGAGCGCTTCGCGCAG
Organism: Streptomyces sp. NPDC088147; assembly: GCF_044741565.1. Taxonomy (NCBI): domain Bacteria; kingdom Bacillati; phylum Actinomycetota; class Actinomycetes; order Kitasatosporales; family Streptomycetaceae; genus Streptomyces; species Streptomyces sp. NPDC088147. The sequence goes on from NZ_JBIUSY010000003.1 coordinate 128,725, forward strand.
CCCTGGGCGAACTTCTTGAAGGACGCGGCCAGCTTCGCGGTCTCGGCCTGGTCGTCGGGCGTCGTGTCGACCTGCGTGTACGCGTCCATCTCCTTGCCCGTGAGGCACTCGACGGGCTCGCTGCGCGCCACGCCGCGCGGGTCGATGGCCACCACGTCGTACCGGGCGCGGACCGGGGCCGGGTAGCCGATGCCCGCGTACGCCTGGAGATAGCCGATGGCCGAGCCGCCGGGACCGCCCGGGTTGACCATGAGGGAACCGAGGCGTTTGCCCGGTCCCGTGGCCTTCTTGCGCGAGACGGCCAGATCGATCTGGGTGCCGTCCGGTTTCGTGTAGTCGAGCGGTGCCTTCATCGTGGCGCACTCGAAACCGGGGACTCCGCACGCGCGCCACTTGAGCTTCTGGTCGTAGTACTTCTTCAGCGTGGCGGGGTCGATGGACACCGCGCCCGAGCCCGAATTCGTATCCGTATCCGAAGTCGACGCCTCCGACGAGGAACTGCCGGAACTACAGCCGGAGATCAGCAGACCGGCCGCCACGAACGCGGTGGCGGTAATACGGAACAGGCGCCTGGTGTCCATTCAGGGAGCCTAGCCGCCGAATCGCGTACGCGGCCTGTCGGTGCTCGTACGGGTGATTTCCCGGATCTCCTGGAACTCCCGCATTCCCCGGATCCCGGAGATTCCCCCGGATCCCCGGGTTTCCTGTGCGATCGACCGCCCGTACGACATCGCCGCCCGTACGACATCGCCGCCGCCCGTACGACCAGGCTGTCCGCGGTCGCGTACCGTCAGCCCGCCCGCAGCGAGACCGCCATCGCCTCCACCGCCAGCAGCGGCGCCACATTGCGGTCCAGCGCCTGGCGGCAGGCGACGATGGCCTCTATCCGGCGCAGCGTCCGCTCGGGCGTCGAGGCGCGGGCGATCCGGTCCAGCGCGTCCCGTACGTCCCCATTGGCGAGCGCCACGCGCGAGCCCAGCTGGATGGCCAGCACATCGCGGTAGAAGCCGGTCAGATCGGTGAGGGCCAGATCCAGGCTGTCCCGCTGCGTACGGGTGGAACGGCGCTTCTGGCGGTCGGCCAGCTCCTTCATCACGCCCGCTGTGCCCCTCGGCATCCGCCCGCCCGCCGAGGCACCGAGCGCGGCCTTCATGTCCTCGGTCTCCTTGACGTCGACTTCCTCGGCGACCTGCTTGGCGTCCTCCGTGGCGGCGTCGATCAGCTCCTGCGCCGCCCTGAGGCAGCCTCCGATGTCGTCCACACGCAGCGGCATCTTGAGAACGGTGGCGCGACGGGCCCGAGCCCGTTCGTCGGTGGCGAGCCGGCGCGCCCGGCCGATATGTCCCTGGGTCGCGTGGGCGGCGGCATGCGCGGCCTCGGGTTCGATGCCGTCGCGCCGGATCAGCACATCGGCGACAGCCTCGACCGGCGGAGTACGCAGCACGAGATGGCGGCAGCGCGAACGGATCGTGGGCAGGACGTCCTCCAGGGAGGGCGCGCAGAGCAGCCAGACCGTACGGGGCGCCGGCTCCTCCACCCCCTTGAGGAGGACGTTCCCCGCGCCCTCGGTGAGGCGGTCGGCGTCCTCCAGCACATTGACCTGCCAGCGCCCGCCGGCCGGCGAGAGCTGGGCGCGGCGGACCAGCTCGCGGGTCTCCTTCACCCCGATGGACAGCAGATCGGTGCGGATGATGTCCACATCGGCGTGCGTACCGATCAGGCTCGTGTGGCAGCCGTCGCAGAACCCGCAGCCCGGCTCACCACCGAGCGCCCGGTCAGGGCTCGTGCACTGAAGGGCGGCGGCGAACGCACGCGCCGCGGTGGACCGGCCCGAACCGGGCGGCCCGGTGAACAGCCAGGCGTGCGTCATCTTCGACGCCTCCGGCGGCTCGGTGCCCGCCGCCTCGGCGGTCACGCGCGCGTCCGCGTCCCGGGCGGCGGCGGCGAGCGTCGCCCGAACGCGGTCCTGTCCGACCAGGTCGTCCCATACGGTCATGCGCCGTCACCACCTCCATGCCATGTGCGGTCCCACCCACGTGAGCCCCGGATCCCATTGTGGGGCCGGGGTCTGACAGCCCGGCCCCACTCCAGCGCCCCGCCCGAGTCCGACGCCTTGCCCGAGTCCGACAGCCCGCCGCCGGGCCCGAGCCGCCCACCCCGGGCCCGGCAGCCCGCCCCAGGTCCTGGACAGCCCAGGCCCGAACCAGCCTCGCGCCCGGACCCGACCTTCCCGCCCCGCCCTCCGGCAGTCGCGGGACAGTCCCTCTAGCGGCGGCGCCTGCCGTCCCCGTCGTCGCCGTCGTCATGCGGACCGAGCAGCTCGTCCGCCAGGGTCGGAAGGTCGTCCAGCGGAGTCTCCTCCGCCCAGTCGGAGCGGCGGCGCGGGCGCTCGGGCGTACGTTCCTGACCACCCTCCCGATGCGCCTCCGGGTTGACCTGCGGCAGCTCCCGCGTGCGCTCGTTGCCGCCCTCGGCGGGCGACGGCCGCGCGTCGTCCCGGAAGAAGCCCTGCGGCACCCGGTCGGCCGGATCAGAGTTCCGTACGGGCGGGAGCACGGCGGTCTCGTCGGCCGCGCGAGCGTCCCGGCCGCCCCCTGCCCCGTCCGCGCCCCGCTCGTCACCGTGTCCGCCGTCCCGTACCGGCGGGAGCACCGTCGTCTCGTCAGCCGCCCGGTCCGTACGCTCAGCCCGGTCACCCCGGTCCGTACGCTCGCCCCGGTCGCCCCGGTCACCACGCCCGTCCCGGTCGCCTCGGTCGCCCCGGTCGCCCGTGGTACCCCGGTCAGCGGACCGATCCGGGTCCGGCACCTGCGGAATGACGGTCGTCTCGTCCGGATCCGCCGGACGTACCGCCGGTACCTCCTGCGTCACCTCGTCCGGCGCGATCTCCGGCTTCTTCGTGATCTCCGGCTTCTTGAGGAACGGCGTGGGGACCGTGATCTCGTTCGGAGAGACCCCCGGGGCCCCGGCCGAAGCCGCCGCGGCAGCCGCGGCCGCCTCCTCCGCGAGCCGCCGCGCCTCCTCGGCCCGGAGCAGCGCCTCCTCCGCCTTGCGCTGCTTCTCACGGCGGCGCTCCTCGGCCTCCGCCCTGAGCCTGGCCTCTTCCTGGGCCTGCCGCCTGAGGCGCGCCTGCTCCGCCTCGTACGCGCGCTCCTCGGCCTCGCGCCGCTGCCGCTCCTCCTCGGCCTTCTTGCGCGCCTCCTCGGCGCGCTTCCTGGCCTCCTCCGCCTGCCGCTCGGCCTCGCGCTGCCGCGCCTCCTCCAGCTCGCGGCGCTTGCGCTCCTCCTCCTCGGCACGGAGCTTGGCGAGCTGCGCCTGCCGCTCGCGCTCCAGACGCTCCTCCTCCGCCCTGCGCGCGGCCTCTTCCTCCGCCCTGCGGCGGGCTTCCTCGATGGCCGCCTTCCGCGCCTCCTCCTGGGCCTTCACCTCGGCCTCGGAGAGCGGCAGCATCTGGTCGAGCCGGTGCCGTACGACCGTGGTGACCGACTCCGGCTCCTGGCCGGCGTCCACCACCAGATAGCGGGTGGGATCGGCGGCGGCGAGGGTGAGGAAGCCGGACCGTACCCGCTGGTGGAACTCCGCGGGCTCGGACTCCAGCCGGTCCGGCGCCTCCGTGAACCGCTCGCGCGCCGTCTCCGGTGAGACGTCGAGCAGCACCGTCAGATGCGGTACGAGTCCGTCCGTCGCCCAGCGCGAGATACGGGCGATCTCGGTCGGCGAAAGATCACGGCCCGCGCCCTGGTAGGCCACGGACGAGTCGATGTAGCGGTCGGAGATGACGATCGCGCCGCGCTCCAGCGCCGGACGGACGACCGAATCGACATGCTCGGCCCGGTCGGCGGCGTACAGCAGGGCCTCGGCGCGGTTCGACAGACCGGCACTCGACACATCCAGCAGGATCGAGCGCAGCCGCTTGCCCACCGGGGTGGCGCCCGGCTCGCGCGTGACCACCACTTCATGGCCCTTGGCCCTGATCCAGTCGGCGAGCGCCTCGACCTGGGTCGACTTTCCGGCGCCGTCGCCGCCTTCTATCGCGAGGAAGAAGCCGGTCGCCGCCGGAGCCGTCGCCGGGTCGGCGCCGCCGCGCAGCGCGTCACGCAGATCGCGGCGCAGCGGCACACCGGACCGGTCGTCCGTCTTGGCGAGGACGACGGCCGCCACGGGCAGCAGCAGTGCGCCGACCAGTATCAGCGTGAAGGCCGCTCCGTCATGCGCGAAGACGAAGTCGCCACCGGCGAGGCGATGCGGGCCGATGGCCGCCGCGACGAGGGGAGCGACGACCACACCGAGCCCGACAAAGACCCTGGCCACAGCCTGTAGGTGTTCGGTGACCCGGCTACGGCGGTACTCCTCCGTCTCCAGGTCGATCAGGGTGTGTCCGGTATTCGCCGCGACACCGGCCGTGAAGCCCGCGAACAGCGCCAGGAACAGCACGGTCGCCATGTCCGGCACAAGGCCCATGACGAGCAGCGCTATGCCGGTGACCGCGATCGCCAGCGCGAACAACCGACGGCGGGACAGCGCGGGCAGCACCTTCGCGGCGCCGCGGATGCCCAGCCCCGTACCGCCGGCCAGGGCGAGGACGAGGAGCGCGAAGGCGACGGGACCGCCGCCGAGGTCCTTGGCCTGGAGTACGGCGACGCCCACAGCGGCGGCGACGGCGCCGGCGATCGCGCCGCACGCGAGGACGAGCAGCGGCACCGCGCCCGTACGTCCCTTGTCCCGGCCGCCGGCGACACTGCTCCCGGCGCCGTCCTGGTCGCCGCTGTCGGCTGATGTCTTACCGCCGGACGCCTTGCCACCGGATGTCCTGCCGCTCGCACCGCCCACGGACCGGCGCAGCCCTTCGAGCGGGGAACGCGGGCGGGGCGTATGACCGTCGGGCAGTTCGAGGAAGTAGAGGGTCGACACCGACGCGGCGAACAGCCCGGCCGCGACATACGACCCGAGGGCCGCCTGATGCAGCGAGAACCACTCGATGCCCGTGCCCAGCAGATTGCCGATCAGCGTGGCGACGAGCAGGGCCGCGGCGGCGACGGGGACGGCGGCGAAGGAGGTACGGAGGGAGAGCCGGCGCAGCGCGTCGAGATGGTCGGGCAGCGGGCGTACCGCCGCGCCCTCCAGTGGCGGAGCCGGCAGCAGGGCGGGAGCCGCGCTCTCCTTGGCGACCGTCCAGAAGCGCTCGGCGACGCCGGCGACGAAGACCGTGCTGAGGAGGATCGGCAGGGCGCGGTCGGGGGTCCAGTCCAGCCACAGCGGCGCGACGATCAGAAGCGCGAGACGCAGTACGTCCGCGACGATCATCGTCCAGCGACGGTCCAATGGGCCACCGTCCCGCGCGGGCTTGGCCGCCTTGCCCTTGACCGCCGTGGCCCCGGACGCCTCAGGCGTCTCGGAGCGTCCAGCCGCATCCACCACGCCGGCCGCACCGGCGGCCCCAGTCGTCTTCTTCGTCTTGGTCCTGGCCCCGGCCCCGCCGCTGGGCGCGATCAGCGCCGTCAGCGGTCCCAGGAGCACCGCCCCGAACAGCAGCGTCGCCAGAACCCGGGCCCCGAACACGGCGGCGACGGCGAACGCCACACCCCGGTATCCAGCACCGAACGAGCCCTCGGCGATCGCCGCCTGCAACGACAGCAGCAGAAGCACGAGTACGGCGAGTACGTCGCCGATCCCGCCGACGAACTGGGCACCCCAAAGCCGCCGCAGCGGTGGAAGGCGCAACAGAGATCGTACGGCGCGCTCTCGTGAGTCTGCGGCAAGTGCGTCGGAGTCGGAGGTGGGGCTCACGACCGTTGGCTGCTCGGCTCGCGTCATCCGCCCAGCCTATCCGCAGCCGGTGACAACCCTGGAGCCCCGTCCGAACAGAGAGCGGCGACAGGGAGAAGTCCCCGCCCCGCTCCCCCGTCCCCGCGGCTCAGCCGACTCGGCCGGCCGAACCCGACTCCCGAATCCGGCTCCCGAACTAGGCTGCCTATTCGCCCGACTTGGCCGAAGTTGAAGCCGAGGCCGAGGCCGAGGACGCCGCCGACTTCGCGGCCGTCTTCTTCGCCGTCGTCTTCTTCGCCGCCGTCTTGGCGGTCGTCGTCTTCGCGGCGGCCTTCTTCGCCGTCGTCGCCTTCTTGGCGGGGGCCTTCTTCGCCGGAGCCTTCTTCGCCGCCTTCTTCGCGGTCTTCTTGGCCGGCCCCTTCGCGCGCTTCTCCGCGAGCAGCTCGTAACCCCGCTCCGGGGTGATCGTCTCGACGCTGTCGTCGGTCCGCAGCGTCGCGTTCGTCTCGCCGTCCGTGACGTACGGGCCGAACCGCCCGTCCTTCACCACGACCGGCCGCTCGCTCACCGGGTCCGTACCCAGCTCCTTCAGCGGCGGCTTGGCCGCGGCCCGGCCCCGCTGCTTGGGCTGGGCGTAGATCGCCAGCGCCTCGTCCAGCGTGATGTTGAAGAGCTGGTCCTCGGTCTCCAGCGACCGCGAGTCCGTGCCCTTCTTCAGGTACGGGCCGTACCGGCCGTTCTGCGCGGTGATCTCGACGCCCTCGGCGTCCGTGCCGACCACCCGCGGCAGCGACATCAGCTTGAGGGCGTCGGCGAGCGTGACCGTGTCCAGGGACATGGACTTGAAGAGCGAGGCGGTACGCGGCTTGACCGCGTTCTTGCCGGTCTTCGGGGTGCCGTCCGGCAGGATCTCGGTGACGTACGGCCCGTAACGGCCGTCCTTCGCCACGATCTGGTGACCGCTCTCCGGGTCCGCGCCCAGCTCGAAGTCACCGCTCGGCTTGGCCAGCAGTTCCTCGGCGTACTCGACCGTCAGCTCGTCGGGCGCCAGGTCCTCCGGCACATCGGCGCGCTGGTGGCCCTCCTCGTCCTTCTCGCCCCGCTCGACATACGGGCCGTACCGCCCGACGCGCAGCATGATCCCGTCGCCGACGGGGAACGAGGAGATCTCCCGGGCGTCGATCGCGCCGAGGTCCGTGACCAGTTCCTTGAGGCCGCCGAGGTGGTCGCCGTCGCCGTTCCCGGCGCCCGAGGCGACCCCCGCGTTGTGGTCGTCGCCCTCGCCGAAGTAGAAGCGCCGCAGCCACGGCACGGCCTGGGCCTCACCCTGCGCGATGCGGTCGAGATCGTCCTCCATCTTGGCCGTGAAGTCGTAGTCGACCAGTCGGCCGAAGTGCGTCTCCAGCAGGTTGACCACGGCGAAGGAGAGGAAGGACGGGACGAGCGCCGTGCCCTTCTTGAACACATAGCCGCGGTCGAGGATGGTGCCGATGATCGAGGCATAGGTCGACGGGCGGCCGATCTCGCGCTCTTCCAACTCCTTGACCAGCGAGGCCTCGGTGTACCTGGCCGGCGGCTTCGTCGCGTGGCCGTCCACCGAGAGCTCCTCGGCGGAGAGGGCGTCGCCCTCCGCGACCTGCGGCAGCCGGCGCTCGCGGTCGTCCAGCTCCGCGTTCGGGTCGTCCGCGCCCTCGACGTACGCCTTCATGAAGCCGTGGAACGTGATCGTCTTGCCGGAGGCGGAGAATTCCGCGTCCCGGCCGTCGCTCGACCTGCCACCGATCTTGACGGTGACGCTGTTGCCGACCGCGTCCTTCATCTGCGAGGCGACGGTCCGCTTCCAGATCAGCTCGTAGAGCTTGAACTGATCGCCGGTCAGTCCGGTCTCGGCGGGGGTACGGAACCGGTCGCCCGAGGGACGGATCGCCTCGTGCGCCTCCTGCGCGTTCTTGACCTTGCCCGCGTACGTCCGCGGCCTGTCCGGCAGGTAGCTCGCCCCGTACAACTGCGTGACCTGCGCGCGGGCCGCCGAGATGGCGGTGTCCGAGAGCGTCGTCGAGTCCGTACGCATATAGGTGATGAAGCCGTTCTCGTACAGCTTCTGCGCGACCTGCATCGTGGACTTCGCCCCGAAGCCCAGCTTGCGCGAGGCCTCCTGCTGGAGCGTCGTCGTACGGAAGGGGGCGTACGGCGAGCGGCGGTACGGCTTGGACTCGACCGAGCGTACGGAGAAGGAGGCGTTCTCCAGGGCGGCGGCGAGCGCCCGCGCGTTGGCCTCGTCCAGATGCAGCACCTGGTCGGACTTGAGCCGGCCGTCCGGACCGAAGTCACGGCCCTGGGCGACGCGCCGGCCGTCGACCGCGTTCAGCCGTGCGACCAGCGAGGACGGGTCGGAGGCGTCTCCGGCACGGCCGGTGGAGAACGTGCCGGTCAGGTCCCAGTACTCGGCGGAGCGGAAGGCGATGCGCTCGCGTTCGCGCTCGACGACGAGGCGGGTGGCGACGGACTGGACGCGGCCCGCCGAGAGGCCGCGCATGACCTTCTTCCACAGGACCGGCGAGACCTCGTAGCCGTAGAGCCGGTCGAGGATGCGGCGGGTCTCCTGGGCGTCGACCATGCGCTTGTTCAGCTCGCGCGGATTGGCGACGGCGGCCCGGATCGCGTCCTTGGTGATCTCGTGGAAGACCATCCGGTGGACCGGGACCTTGGGCCTCAGGACTTCCTGGAGGTGCCACGCGATGGCCTCGCCCTCGCGGTCCTCATCGGTGGCGAGGTAGAGCTCGTCGGATTCGGCCAGCAGCTCCTTGAGCTTTCTGACCTGGGCCTTCTTATCGGCGTTGACGACGTAGATCGGCTGGAAGTCGTGCTCGACGTCCACGCCGAGGCGGCGCACCTCGCCGGTGTACTTCTCGGGCACCTCGGCGGCGCCGTTCGGGAGGTCGCGGATGTGCCCGACGCTCGCCTCGACGACATAGCCAGGGCCGAGGTAGCCCTTGATCGTCTTCGCCTTGGCAGGCGACTCGACGATGACGAGTCGGCGGCCGCCGTGTGCGGTCTCGCTGGTCGGGGACAACTTCGCTCTTCTCTCCGGTCGACGCTCGGTGGGCTCGTACGGCAGTACGGCAGTATGTCGTGGCGGGGCCCGGTACGGCCCAGCGGTGACGCTGCTTCGCTGCGGAGTGTGACGGTACAACCCGCCCCCGTGTCAAACGGCGAAAGCCCGCAACGGCCACTCGAACGGTAACCCGACTCCAGTCATTCCTGCCGCCCGGACCCCCGGGCTCGTCGCGCCGGAACGCGGAGGCGGTGATTCCGCCGGGGCACGCGGTGATGGTGCCGGATCAAGGGCCCTCGGCGTGTCCGGTGCAGGTCCGGCGGCCTGCCGGAGCCGCGTACGGACGTGCCGATCATGCCGGAGGTCCCCCGCTCCGGCGTCCGGAAACCGGGTCCGGATACGTCGGAAATCCTCAGATACGACCGAAGCACCACACGCCGAGAGCGAGAAAGACCACGCCCGAGAGTGTCGCGAGCGTGATGGACGCCGCAGGCCGTACGCCGTGGGCCACCGGCGCGCGGTGCAGAACGCGCGCCCCCGTCCACAGCAGCAGCGCGGCGCCGAACAGCGTGAACGCCGTCCCCGCGAAGATCGCCGGCCCACTCTCCATGCCCGTACCCCGCTCGTTCCGTGGCACCCGCTGCGGGGCGCCGAGGTGTCAGTGGGCCGAGGCTGGCACCCCGGGGCGTCACCGGCGCGAATTCCGGGTGAACGCCGCGCGCGCGCTTTCACCCGCACGCCGAGGCCCGCCCTCACCGCGGCACCGTCAGCGGGGCGCGGGCGCCGGCGCCGGCGCCAGGAATCCCTCCTCCACCAGCAGCCGGATCGCCTGCGGGGTACGGTCCCTGAGCAGCACCGGGTCCTCCCCCATCAGCCGGCCGATCGCGTCCAGGATCCGTCCCGCGCTCAGGGTCCCGTCACAGACCCCCGCGAAACCGGCCCCGACCGCGTCGACCTTCGTGGCCCGGCGCATACCGCGGTGCTGACGGAGCACCACATGCTCGGGGTCCTCCGCGCCCGGCAGCCCCACCTGCTCCTGGACCACCTCCGGCGCCAGTACGAAATGGCCGGCGAGGAGCGCCGCGTCGTCATGCGTCCGCAGATAGTCCTGGCGCTCGAAGTGGGCCCGTACGGTCTCGCCGAGCGGCTGCTCCACCGGATGCGGCCACTCCTCCACGACGATCGACTGCTCTCCGGCTCCCGTCTTCCTGAGCGTGATCCAGCCGAAGCCGACGGCCTTGGTCTTACGGGCCTCGAACTCGTCCAGCCACGCCTCGTACCGCGCGGTGTACTCCTCCGGGTCGGTCCTGTGGTCACCGCTGTCGCGCAGCCACAGCTCGGCGTACTGCGTCACGTCCTGGACCTCGCGCTGCACGATCCAGGCGTCGCAGCCGCGCGGCACCCACGAGCGCAGCCGCTGCTGCCACTCCTCCCCCTCCACGTGCTGCCAGTTGGCAAGAAAGTGCGCGAATCCGCCGTCGTTCAGCCGCTCCCCCGCCTGCTGGACGAGCGTGCGGCACAGATCGTCCCCGCCCATCCCGCCGTCGCGGTAGGTGAGCCGGGCGCCGGGCGAGATGACGAAGGGCGGGTTCGAGACGATCAGGTCGTACGTCTCGTCCGCGACCGGCTCGAAGAGGGAGCCCTCGCGCAGCTCGGCGGCGGGGGCGCCGGAGAGGGCCAGCGTCAGCCGTGTGAAGCCGAGCGCCCGGGGGTTGAGGTCGGTGGCCGTGACGCGGGTGGCGTGCTGGGCGGCGTGCAGCGCCTGGATACCGGAGCCGGTGCCGAGATCGAGCGCGCTCCCGACCGGGGTACGCACGGTGATCCCGGCCAGGGTCGTCGAGGCGCCGCCGACGCCGAGCACCACCCCCTCGTCGTGGCCGCCCGCGCCCGAGGCGCCGCCGACCGCGCAGCCCAGGTCGGAGACGATGAACCAGTCCTGCCCCTCGGGCCCGCTGTACGGCCGTACGTCCACCGTCGCGTGGATGTCGTCCCCGTCCTGGGCGACCCAGCCGTCGGCGAGCGCCTCGTCCAGCGGCAGCGCGGCCGCCGCGCGCTCCCCCGGGACCGGCCGCTGGAGCAGGAAGAGCCGTACGAGCGTTTCGAGCGGGGTATCGCCGGGGGTGGCGCGGAGCGCGGGCACGGTCTCGCTGCGCGCCAGCGCGGCATAGGCGGGTGCGCCGAGCAGGTCGAGCAGGCCGTCGGCGGTGAAGTCGGCGGCGAGCAGGGCCGCACGGAGTCGGGGCGAGTGGTCGGGCGCGGGAAGGCTGGTCGTACTCACCCCCACATTGTGGCGGCTGCCACTGACAACGGCCCGCGGCCCGGTCCCTCCGTTCGGGGGACCGGGCCGCGGGCCGCGTGCGACCGCGTTCCGGAGCGGTCCGAAGCGCCTGCGGGCGCCCGGGAGCGGACCGCGTGCCCGCGGTGGGGTGCCGTGGCGTGCCGCGGGGTTACGCCGCCGGGGAAGCGGCCCCCCCGGCCGTCGACGGGGGCTTCTGGCAGCCGGCCTGCTTCGCCATCGCCTGGCCGACGTCGCCGGACTGGAGCTTCTGGAGCGCCTGGTCACCGCTCTTGCCGAGCTTGTCCAGCTCGTCCGCGACGCCCTTGAGGCCGTCGGCGAAGTCCGCCTGGTCCTTGGTGTCGAGCGCGTCGACCTTCGTCTTGAGGCCCGCGTACGCCGTCGCGGTGGCGTTGAGCTCCTTGACGGCCTCCTTCTGGGTCTTCTCGCCGTCCGCGACGGGCGGGGCGCCCGCGCCGTCCACGGCGGAGCCCAGCGCCTTGTAGGCGTCGGAGATGGCCTGGAAGGCAGCCGAGTCGGCCTTCTGGACATCAGCGGGCTTGCTGCTGTCGGAGGTCGCCTGCTGGATGGAGGTGTTGGCGTCCGCGATCTTCGTCAGTTGAGGCTGAACCTGGTCACAGACCTTCTTGGCCCAGTCGTTCACTTTTTGTTCGCTGTCATCACCACTGCAGCCGGACAGCGCCATGAGCAGCACCGCACCGCCGGACAGCGCGGCCACAAGCTTCTTGTTCACCGGATGGGTCCCTTCCAAGGCTCTCGGCCCCGGAACATACACGCCAAGTGGGCGACAACCGCGCGCCAAACGTCCGTTCAATACCCTATTGCAGCCATTTGCACCAAGAGAGAGACACCTCACGCCGGGCGTACGCCGCCCCTGGCCGGCGCGAGCGGGCGGGCGGCGCGTCACTCCGCGCCACCCGCCCGCTCCTGTGCGTTCGGCAGCCGTCAGGGGCGTCAGCTGTCAGCCGTCAGGGGGCCGTCAGCCGTCAGGGAGCCGTCACCGGGGCGGGCGACTTCTCGCTCCCGCCGCCGGAACCGCCCCCGCCGCCCTCACCCCCGCCGTCCACCGTGACCGAACGCCGTTTGGAGACGTAGACCGCGCCGATGATGACGACGAGGGCGAGCACCGCCACCAGCGCCCGGACCCCGGCGCTGGCGTCGGCTCCGTAACTGAACTGCACCACCGCCGGGGCGATGAGCAGCGCCACCAGGTTCATCACCTTCAGCAGCGGGTTGATGGCGGGACCCGCCGTGTCCTTGAACGGGTCTCCCACGGTGTCCCCGATGACCGTCGCGGCGTGGGCCTCACTGCCCTTGCCGCCGTGATGGCCGTCCTCGACGAGCTTCTTGGCGTTGTCCCAGGCACCGCCCGAATTGGCGAGGAAGACCGCCATCAGCGTGCCCGTACCGATCGCGCCGGCCAGGAACGAGCCGAGCGCGCCCACACCGAGCGAGAAGCCGACGGCGATGGGGGTCAGGACGGCGAGCAGTCCCGGGGTGGCCAGCTCGCGCAGCGCGTCCTTGGTGCAGATGTCGACGACCCGGCCGTACTCCGGTTTCTCGGTGTAATCCATGATCCCGGGGTGCTCGCGGAACTGCCTGCGCACCTCGTACACCACCGAGCCGGCCGACCGCGAGACCGCGTTGATCGCCAGCCCCGAGAAGAGGAAGACGACCGCGGCGCCCAGGATCAGCCCGACCAGGTTGTTGGGCTGCGAGATGTCCAGACTGAGCGTCAGCTCGCCCGCCTTGGCCCCCACCTCCGCGACGGCCGTGGCGATGGCGTCCCGGTACGAGCCGAAGAGCGCCGACGCGGCGAGCACGGCCGTGGCGATGGCGATGCCCTTCGTGATGGCCTTGGTGGTGTTCCCCACGGCGTCGAGGTCGGTGAGCACCTGCGCGCCCGCGCCCTCGACGTCGCCGGACATCTCGGCGATGCCCTGGGCGTTGTCGGAGACGGGCCCGAAGGTGTCCATGGCCACGATGACGCCGACGGTGGTGAGCAGCCCGGTGCCCGCCAGGGCCACCGCGAAGAGGGCGAGCATGATCGACGTACCGCCGAGCAGGAACGCCCCGTAGACCGCGAGACCGATCAGCAGCGCCGTGTAGACCGCGGACTCCAGACCGATGGCCACGCCCGCGAGCACGACGGTGGCGGGGCCGGTCAGGGCGGATTTTCCGATGTCCCTGACCGGGCGCCGGCCGGTCTCGGTGAAGTAGCCGGTGAGCTGCTGGATCAGGGCCGCCAGCACGATCCCGATGGCCACCGCGAGCAGGGCGAGCACCCTCGGGTCACCGCTGTGCGTCAGGATCGCCTGGTCCGTGACCCCGTCCAGCTCGGCGTACGTGGAGGGCAGGTAGACGAAGGACGCCACGGCCACCAGCGCGAGCGAGATCACCGCGGAGATGAAGAAGCCGCGGTTGATGGCGCTCATCCCGCTGCGGTCGGAGCGGCGCGGGGCGACCGCGAAAATGCCGATCATCGCGGTGATCACCCCGATCGCGGGGACGATCAGCGGGAAGGCCAGCCCGAAGTCCCCGAACGCCGCCTTGCCGAGGATCAGCGCGGCGACGAGCGTCACCGCGTACGACTCGAACAGGTCTGCGGCCATGCCCGCGCAGTCGCCGACGTTGTCGCCCACGTTGTCGGCGATCGTCGCCGCGTTGCGCGGATCGTCCTCGGGGATCCCCTGCTCGACCTTGCCGACCAGGTCGGCGCCGACGTCGGCCGCCTTGGTGAAGATGCCGCCGCCGACTCGCATGAACATGGCGATCAGTGCGGCGCCGAGGCCGAAGCCCTCCAGCACCTTGGGGGCGTCGGCGGCGTAGACGAGCACCACGCAGGAGGCACCGAGCAGACCGAGGCCCACCGTGAACATGCCGACCACGCCACCCGTACGGAATGCGATCTTCATGGCTTTGTGTGAAACGGCCGTGAGATCTTTCTCCGGCTCACCCTCCGCCGGTGTCGCCTCACGCGCGGCCGCCGCCACCCGCACATTACTGCGCACGGCGAGTCGCATGCCGATGTAACCGGTGGCCGCCGAGAAAAGCGCACCCACCAGGAAGAACAACGAACGTCCCGCGCGTTGTGACCAGTTGTCGGCCGGCAACAACATCAACAGGAAGAACACCACGGCGGCGAATACGCCGAGAGTGCGCAACTGCCGTGCCAGATAGGCATTCGCGCCTTCCTGCACCGCGGCCGCGATCTCCTTCATCGAGTCGGTGCCCTCGCCGGCCGCCAGCACTTGGCGCACCAGCAGCTGGGCAACGAACAGCGCCGCCAGCGCGACGACCGCGATGACGATCACGATGACGCGGTTGTCATCCGTGAGTATCGCCGCGGCGAGAGAAGTGGGGTGCTCGGACAGTTGTGGTTGGAAGTGCCCCGCCATTCGTCCTCCTTGACGCTCAGCGTTCAAGATGGACGGATTGTAGGGAGCGGAACCTGATCAAAACAGAGCACGCCACATGCAATTGACCTTGACTTATCGAATGGCCTTGGAAAGGGTAATGGGATAAGCGCGTTAATTAGTGATCGATAATCCGATGGAAAAGAGAAAGGCCCTGCTCAGCAGGGCCTTCCTGGAATGGATCACCGGCTCGCCGTTCGGCCGCCCGAAAGGGCCGGTGGCGGCGCCGTCAGGGCAGCGCGACGGCCGAGGCCGTCGGCCAGCTCATCCGGATGACGCCACCGTCGTCGCCCGAGGTGACTTCCACATCGTCGACGAGCCCGCTGATGACCGCGAGACCCATCTCGTCCTCGCCCTCGGCGTCGCTCTCGTGGGAATCGGCCGGCGCCGCGCCGTCGCGGGGTTCCCCGGCGGCACCACCCGCCGTGACGCCGTCGCCGACCTCGATGGAGAAGGATTTCTCCTCCTCGTTCAGCACGACTCTCACCGGAGCGGTGATGCCATGGCTGCGGTGCAGCCCGACCGCCCGGCTGCACGCTTCACCGACCGCGAGTCTGACCTCGTCCAACACAGCTTCATCGACGCCTGCCCGACGAGCCACGGCGGCCGCCACCAGACGGGCCGTTCTGACGTGTTCGGGCTGGGCGCTGAAGCGGAGTTCAACGGTGGCCATGCGATCCCCCTCGAACGTACGAGCGTGGAAACTCACGGGCGCGGGCGCCGGGCATCACGCCCGGTGCCTCTGCCCTCTCTCCTCCGGAAGACGCGGCCGACCTCAGTCGGTGGCCGCTACGGCCTCGTCGACCGTGGTGTGGATCGGGAACACCTTGGTCAGGCCGGTGATCCGGAAGATCTTGAGAATGCGCTCCTGGTTGCAGACCAGGCGCAGCGAGCCCTCATGGGCGCGCACACGCTTCAGGCCACCCACGAGCACGCCGAGACCGGTCGAGTCCAGGAAGTCCACGCCCTCCATGTCGACAACCAGGTGGTAGCTGCCGTCGTTCACCAACTCGACCAACTGCTCGCGCAGCTTGGGCGCGGTATACACATCAATCTCGCCACCGACCTCGACGACCGTACGGTCGCCACCAGGGCCGGACACATTGCGAGTCGACAGGGACAGGTCCACGGATCCTCCAGCACCTTGCTATCGAGCGGTCGCCCCTCGGGTCTCCCCGACGGAGCCAGGGGACGTATCGCCAGCCGCGATGGCATTCAATCACTTACCAGCAGTCATGCACGACGCCTTGAGACCATTGTCCGTCACGCCAGTGACACACTCGATGCCGATGGCCAGGAATCACCGCCCCAGTGGACCCCCCGAGAGCGGGGGCAACCGCCCCTCCCCCCGTACGGTCCTGGACCGGCTCGCCACGGGGGCGGGCCGTGCTGCGCGCATCACCCATACGGAGCACCTGCCCCCACGTGCGGGGCGTCATGCAGTCTGGCCCGACCGCATCCGCCCGGAAGTGATCAACGCCATTCAGCGGGCCGGTATCGACCATCCGTGGGCCCACCAGGCGGCCGCCGCCGAGCACGCCCTGGACGGCGAGTCCGTCGTGATCGCCACCGGCACCGCCTCCGGCAAGTCCCTCGCGTACCTCGCCCCCGTACTGACCACCCTCCTCGACGGTTCCGAGGCGCCCAACGGCCGGGGAACGACCGCGCTCTATCTCGCCCCGACGAAGGCGCTCGCCGCCGACCAGCGGCGCGCCGTCAAGGCACTCGCCGCCCCGCTCGGCAATCACGTGCGCCCCGCCGTCTACGACGGTGACACCCCCGTCGAGGAGCGGGAGTGGGTCAGGCAGTACGCCAACTACGTGCTGACCAATCCGGACATGCTGCACCGGGGGATACTCCCGTCCCACCCCCGCTGGGCCTCCTTCCTGCGCGCGCTGCGCTATGTCGTCATCGACGAGTGCCACACCTACCGCGGCGTCTTCGGCTCCCATGTGGCGCAGGTACTGCGGCGACTCCGCCGCGTATGCGCCCGTTACGGAGCGAATCCGGTCTTCCTGCTCGCCTCGGCGACGGCCGCGGAGCCGGCCCAGGCCGCCGGCCGGCTCACCGGTCTGCCCGTCCACGAGGTCGCCGACGACGCCTCACCGCGCGGCGAGCTGGTCTTCGCTCTCTGGGAGCCGCCGCTCACCGAGCTGCACGGCGAGAAGGGCGCCCCCGTCCGCCGTACCGCCACCGCCGAGACCGCCGACCTCCTCACCGACCTGACCGTCCAGGGCGTCCGCACGGTCGCCTTCGTACGCTCCCGGCGCGGCGCCGAACTCATCTCCGTCATCGCCCAGGAACGGCTGGCCGAGGTGGACCGCTCGCTGGCCCGCCGGGTCGCCGCCTACCGAGGCGGCTACCTCCCCGAGGAACGCCGCGCCCTGGAGAACGCCCTGCACTCCGGCGAACTGCTCGGCCTCGCCGCCACCACCGCCCTGGAGCTGGGCATCGACGTCTCGGGCCTGGACGCCGTCGTCATCGCCGGATATCCGGGCACGCGCGCCTCCTTGTGGCAGCAGGCGGGCCGGGCCGGACGCTCCGGGCAGGGAGCGCTGGCCATCCTGGTCGCGCGGGACGATCCGCTGGACACCTTCCTCGTCCACCACCCCGAGGCGCTGTTCCGGCAGCCCGTCGAGTCCACCGTCCTCGACCCCGACAACCCGTATGTCCTCGCCCCCCATCTGTGCGCGGCGGCTGCGGAACTCCCGCTCACCGAAGCCGATCTGACGCTCTTCGGCCCCGCCGTACCCGACCTGCTCCCGCAGCTGGAGACCGCGGGGCTGCTGCGGCGCCGCAACTCCGGCTGGTACTGGACTCGCCGCGAGCGGGCCGCCGACCTCGCCGACATCCGGGGCGAGGGCGGCAGTCCCGTCCAGATCGTCGAGGCGGGGACAGGACGGCTGCTGGGCACGGTCGACGAAGCCGCCTCCCACACCGCCGTCCACGACGGTGCCGTCCACCTCCACCAGGGCCGTACGTACCTGGTGAAGCGGCTCGATCTGGCGGACTCGGTCGCCCTGGTCGAGGAGGCGAACCCGCCGTACTCCACCACCGCCCGCGACACCACCGCCATCTCCGTGCTCGAAACCGACACGGAGATCCCGTGGGGCGAGGGACGCCTCTGCTACGGCTCCGTCGAAGTCACCAACCAGGTGGTCTCCTTTCTGCGCCGCCGGCTCATCACCGGCGAGGTACTGGGCGAGAGCAAACTCGACCTGCCACCACGGACGCTCCGCACCCGGGCCGTGTGGTGGACGGTCACCGAGGACCAGCTCGACCGGGCCCGGGTCAATCCGGAGCAGCTGGGCGGCGCGCTGCACGCCGCCGAGCACGCCTCGATCGGGATGCTGCCGCTCTTCGCGACCTGCGACCGCTGGGACATCGGCGGGGTGTCCGTGCCCCTCCACCCGGACACACTGCTGCCGACGGTCTTCGTGTACGACGGCCATCCCGGCGGCGCGGGCTTCGCGGAGCGGGCCTTCCGGACAGCCCGTGAGTGGCTCACGGCCACGCGCGAGGCGATCGCCTCCTGCGAGTGCGACGCCGGCTGTCCGTCCTGCATCCAGTCCCCGAAGTGCGGCAACGGCAACGACCCCCTGCACAAACGAGGTGCCGTACGACTGCTGACCGAGCTGCTCGGCAACGCCCCCGACGCGGACGTGGTCGCGGACGCGTCCACCGTGGCCTACTAGCCCGCGAGACCTGGCACAGTGCCCGGCGGAGGCACGGGGAGCGGTGGTCCCGCGCGCGCCCTGACCGTCGGGGTGTACGGCCCGAAGGCCGCCCGCGCCGTCACGTCCGCGATCTCACCACTCACCACGCACCGCACCACCTCCGATCCCTGTGCCGCCGCCACCTCGACCGCTCTGCGGCAGGCGTCCGCCGACCCGAGGAGCGCGTGGTCCGCCGCGGCGAGGGCCGCCAGATCGGCCGCCGCGCCCGCCCGGTGCCGGGTGACGACCGCCTGCCCCATGGCGAGCACCAGGGCGAAGACCGCGCACAGCGCCGTCGCCGCCACCGCCGCCCACACCGTCGCCGAACCACGGTCCCGGCTCGTTGCCCTGGCCCTGGCGGCCCCGCCCCTGGCCCGGTCTCCGGCCCGGTCCCCGGTCATGGCGCCGCTCCGGCCGTGTGCGGGCCCCCAGAGCCGTCTCTCGCGGCCTGTACGGGGTCCAGGGCGTCCACCGCGTCCTCCGCCGACGCGACGGCCTCAGCGGTGAGCGTGAGGGCCAGGGCGCCCGGTCCAGGCGTCCTGGCCTCCACCCGCACCCGCCACAGATCGCCTGTACGGCCCAGAGCGACCCTGGCGCCCGCCGGGGCGGCCGAACGGGCGGCGGCCACCGCCGCGGGCCGTGGCTCGGCTCTGGCGGCCGCTCTCGCCCCCGCCCTCGCCGCGTCCACGCACCGGATCTGCGCGGAGGCCGCCATCAGGGCCCAGACGAGGGCCAGGGCGAACACGGCCAGCGCAGGTACCGCCACCGCCGCCTCCGCCGTCACGAACCCCCGGTCGCCGTCACGGACCGGGCGGCGGCCCCGGGCCGGGTGCGTACGGGCCGTCTCAGAACTGCGCATTGAGCGCCCTCCCGATCAACGACTGCAAGGCGCCCACCACGGGCCCGCTCGTGACCACCTTGTAGAGCATCGCCGCGAGCGCGCAGGCGGCGATCGTCCCCACCGCGTACTCGGACGTGGTCATCCCGGCGTCGCCCCGGGCCCCGCGCGGCCGTACCCGCCGCATTCGTCGGATCCTCATCCACATGTCATCTCCCCGTAGAAGCCGTAGCGGCCGTAGAGGCCGTAGAAAGTTGGTCAGTTGCCGTTCAGCAGTCCGCTCGCCAGGCCGATGACCACCGGCGCCACCCCCACCGCCAGGAAGGCGGGGAGGAAGCACAACCCCACCGGGGCCGTGATCAGCACCTGGGCCCGCTGGGCTCTGGCCACCGCTGTCCGGGCTCGTTCCGCCCTGAAGCCCGCGGCCAGCCGCGACACCGGCTCGGCGGCCGGCGCTCCCGTCGATCCCGCCCGTTCGAGACAGCGGGCCAGTCCCGCCGCGCCCGGTATCTCTCCGAACCGCCCCCACGCCTCGGCCGGTTCGCCGCCGAGCCGCAACTCCGCGGCCGTCCGTGCCAGCCGGTCGCCGACGGGGCCGCCCAGCGACTCCCCGACCGCCTCCGCCGCCTCGCGCGGCCCCGCCCCGGCCGCGATGCAGGCGGCCAGCAGATCCGCGGTGAGCGGGAGCTGACGGGCCGCCTCATCGGTACCGGTACGGTCGTCCCGCTTTCTCGTACGCGACCACCTGCGGACCCCGTACGCCCCGGCGAGCCCGACCAGCCAGCCGGCCACCCCGCCGACCATGACCCAGCCGAAGATCACCGCGACGCCCGGCGGACCCCAGCGCCGCGCCCACACCGCAGCCGCCCGGGGCCGTGGCCGCCGCCGTCCGTACGCCACCGCCAACAGGGCCACGAACCGTGCCCGCGCCCGCCGTTCACGCCGCCCGGCCTCCACGGCAAAGGCGAGAGACATCGAGGCCAGACACACCAGGGCCACAGATCCGGTCGCGGTGAGCGCCGTGACGACCGCCCACAGCCTGTGGGTGAACTCCCCCGTCACGGCGCCTCCCCGGTCCGTACGATCCGGGCGGCCCACCACAGGCCCACGCCCTCCAGCAGCCCGCCCACCAGCAGACAGCCGAGCCCGGCCGGGGTGTGCAGCAGGACACGCAGCGGATCCGCGCCCAGGGCCCATCCCAGCGCCAGGCCCACCACGGGAAGCAGCGCCAGCACCACGACTGTCGCCCAGGCGCCCGCCAGCTGGGCTCGTAACCCTTCCCGTTGTTCCCTCTCCGCCCGCAGCGCCGCGTCCAGGCGATCCAGCCCGGCGGCGAGCCCCGCCCCGCCGTCCACAGCGACCCGCCAGCAGGCCGCGAGCCCCATGAGGCCGTCCGCTCCCGGCTCACGCGCCGCCTTCCGCAGGGCGTCGGGGACGTCACCGCCGAACCGCGCGGCCGCCAGCACGGCGCCCTCCGCGCTTCCCAGGCCACCGGTCGATCCCGCGGCGGCCAGCAAGGCCTGGGTGGGTTGCAGACCGGCTCGCAGTTCGCCCGCGGCCGTGCCGCACAGCGCGACGATCCTGTCGGCCCGCAGTTCGCGCGCCTTCCTCCGCTCCCTGCCGCGCAGCCACCGTCCCACCAGCGGCACCGCGAGCGCGCCGCCGAGCAGCGGCAGCACCGACTCGCCCACCAGCGCGAGCAGCACCGCGGGTGCCAGGCAGAGCCACTTCCCGCGCATCCGCCGCGCCCGCTCGCGGGCCCTCGGCAGCCATCGCTCCCACGGCGGCGCCCCCGGCACCGCGGCGACGGACGAGCCCGAGGCCGCGAGCAGCCGTCTGGCCCGGCGCAAGCCCCGCTCCTGGCCGACGGCCAGCCGGACCGCTCCCCCGGCGAACAGCACCGCCGCGAAAGCGGTGACATACATCGTCAGAGCCGTCACGGCGCGCCTCCGACCAGCGCCAGCAGCCGCGGCCAGCCACGGTCGTCCGCGAATCCTCCGGCGCCCCAGCGCAGCGCGGGCACCGGCACCACCAGCCCTGCCGGATCCCGTTCCAGCACATGCACCTCGGCGATCCTCCGGCGCCCGTCACGGTCCCGTACGAGATGGATCACGACCGACAGCGCGGCCGCCAGCTGGCTGTGCAGCGCCGCCCGGTCGAGGCCGGCCGCCGTTCCCAGCGCCTCCAGACGCGCGGGCACGTCCGCCGCCGTATTCGCGTGTACGGTGCCGCAGCCGCCTTCGTGTCCCGTGTTCAGGGCGGCGAGCAGTTCCGTGACCTCGTGCCCCCGGACCTCGCCGACGACCAGCCGGTCCGGCCGCATCCGCAGCGCCTGTCTGACCAGATCCCGCAGCGTTACCAGCCCCGCGCCCTCCTGGTTCGCCGGCCGGCCCTCCAGCCGCACCACATGCGGATGATCGGGCCTCAACTCGGCGGAGTCCTCGGCCAGTACGATCCGCTCGCGCTCGCCGACCAGACCGAGCAGCGTGGACAGGAGCGTGGTCTTTCCCGTGCCCGTACCGCCACTGATCAGGAACGACAGCCGGGACTCGATCAGCGCCCGCAACACCCGCTCCCCGCCCGGCGGTACCGTCCCCGCCGCGGTCAGCTCGGGCAGCGAGAATGCCTTGGGCCGCACCACCCGCAGCGAGAGGCAGGTCGAGCCGACCGCCACCGGCGGCAGCACCGCGTGCATCCGTGTCCCGTCGGGCAGTCGCGCGTCCACCCAGGGTCTGGCGTCATCCAGCCGCCGCCCGGCCACGGCCGCGAGCCGTTGTGCCAGTCGCCGTACGGAGGCGGCGTCGGTGAACGTCACGGCTGTCAGCTCAAGACCGCCGCCCCGGTCCACCCACACCCGGTCGGGCGCGGAGACAAGCACGTCCGTCACCGAGGGGTCGTCGAGAAGCGGCTCCAGAGGGCCCGTCCCCACCAGCTCGCACCGCAACTCCGCCGCGGCGCCGAGCACTTCCGTATCGCCCAGCAGCCGCCCCTGAGCCCGCAGTGCCGCCGCCACCCTGGCCGGTGTCGGGTCCGCCCCGCTCTCCGCGAGCCGCTGCCGTACGGCGTCCAGCAGCCCGTACGCCACCGCGCCGCCGGTCATTCCGGCCGTCGCGCCGCCGCTCATGTCGTCACGCTCCCGTCCCCGGCCCCGGCCAGCGCCCGCTCCCAGAAGGCCGTACAGAACGCGGCGAGCGGTCCTCGCGCCCGGGATCCCGGCGGCGCCCCGCCGTCCTGGGACTCCGACAGACCCGGCTCCAGGGGCAGTTCACCCACCAGGGGCAGCCGGAGCGCGTCGGCGATCCACCGCTCGTCCAGCCCGGCGGCGTACGGACCACGGACCACCACCCGCAGATCCCTGAGGACCATGCCCGCCAGCGAGGCCACCCGGCCGGCCGCGGCGACGGCCCGCAGTTCGGCGGGCACCACCAGCAGTCCCAGATCCAGCTGCGCCAGGGCCTCCGCCACGGCTTCGTCGACGCGCCGGGGAAGATCCACGACCACGACTCCGCCGCGCCTGCGGGCCGCCCCGAGCACCGACCGCATGGCCTCCGGCTGGAGCGTCACCGAATCGCCGCGGTCCCAGCTGAGCACCCGCAGTTGGTGGAGCCGGGGCAGCGACTCCTCCAGCGCGCCGCCCGCGACACGTCCCTTGGAAGCGGCGAAATCCGGCCACCTTCTGCCCTCCGCCTGCTCGCCGCCGAGCACCACATCAAGGCCACCGCCGAGCGGATCGGCGTCGATGAGCATCGTGCGCCGCCCTGCGCGCGCCGCGGTGACGGCCAGGGCGCACGCGAGCGTCGAAGCCCCCGCGCCACCCCGCCCGCCGATCACACCGACGGTGAGCGCGGGCCGACCCACCCCTTCGGCGGCGTCCGCGATCCGGTCGACAAGCCAGCTTTCGGCGTCGGGCAGCCTCAGCACGCAGTCCGCGCCGATCTCCACCGCTCGCCGCCACACACCCGGGTCGTCCTGGTCCCGCCCGACGAGCATCACGTCCCGTCTGCGGGTGGCGCCACGGCACCGCGCCGCCGCGTCATCGCCGACGAGAACCATCGGCGCGTCCTCCCAGCACCCCTTCCGCTCCGGCACCGAATGGTGGACTTGAGGCTCGGCGCCGGCCGCGGCACAGAGCCTCAGCAGATCGTCGAGCAACTCCAGATCCTCGGTCAGAATCAGCGGTCCCGCCCCGCCTCCGCCGCCGATCCGCGAACGATCGGATGTCATGGATCCAGCCACGATCTCCGCCCCCTATCTCTTCTTCGATCCGGCTATCCGCGAGCGCTTCTCTCCGCGATCTCGCAGTGATCCGGTATCCGTGATTCCGGCTTCCGCGAACTTCGCGGCAGGAATCACCGTGCAACGCAACAAGAAATCGTGTGGATCTTGCTTGAAAACTGTGGACAACTCACCAGTTGTGAATATCCCGGTAGCTCATACCAGTGACTTCCGGAGAGCAGTGCATTGGCTACACACGGTGACGGGCATGCTCGCGGAGGCGCCATCGCGCAGAGAGCTTCAGAAAGGGGGACGAGTGGCTTCGACGAGCCAAAAACGCGTCCGGACATGCGACGACCCCCGCCGGGGGGGAGAGCGGGGGTCGTCCCCACGGCCGACTCGGGGGGGGGAGGAGCCGGACCGGGTTAGCACGGTCGCGAACGATCCGTGACTTCCATGGTGTACCCGAGAGCCTTCTCAGGCAAACCCACGCGCCCCAGCTTACGCCGAATGGTGGGCGCATATGCTCGGCCTCGTGGAAAACCACTCCTTGCCGCGTACAGCAGCCTTCTTTGACCTGGACAAGACGGTCATTGCGAAGTCATCGACGTTGACCTTCAGCAAGTCCTTCTACCAAGGCGGCCTGATCAACCGCCGCGCCGTACTGCGCACCGCATACGCGCAGTTCGTCTTCCTCGCCGGAGGAGCAGATCACGATCAGATGGAGCGGATGCGCGAGTATCTCTCCGCGCTCTGCAAGGGCTGGAACGTCCAGCAGGTCAAAGAGATCGTCGCCGAGACACTGCACGATCTCATCGACCCGATCATCTACGACGAGGCGGCGTCCCTCATCGAGGACCATCACACCGCCGGCCGCGATGTGGTGATCGTGTCCACCTCCGGCGCGGAGGTCGTCGAGCCCATCGGCGATCTGCTCGGCGCCGACCGGGTGGTGGCCACCCGGATGGTCGTCGGCGCCGACGGCTGCTTCACGGGCGAGGTGGAGTACTACGCGTACGGGCCGACCAAGGCCGAGGCGATCAAGGCGCTCGCCGCGTCGGAGGGGTACGACCTCTCCCGCTGCTACGCGTACAGCGACTCCTTCACCGACGTACCGATGCTCCAGTCGGTGGGCCACCCGTACGCGGTCAACCCGGACCGCGCGCTGCGCCGGGAGGCGATGGCGCGCGACTGGCCGATTCTCGTCTTCAACCGGCCCGTCCGTCTCAAGCAGCGCCTGCCCGCGTTCTCCATGCCACCCCGGCCGGCCCTGGTCGCGGCGGCAGCGGTGGGCGCGGCCGCCGCGACGGCAGGTCTGGTCTGGTACGCCACCAGGCGACGGCAGTCGACTCTCGCCTGACGCCATCCGGCCCCACGGTCAGCCGGTCGGCCAGGGCACGCAACCCATGACCGTTTTGACATTATTTGAACCCAAAAGTAAAGAAGTCCAACCAGGGGTTTCGTATCCCCGCGGACAGGAGTAGAAAGGAGTCAACGGCCCGCGAGACCAAGGACATCCGAGAGGATCACCTGTTGTACGCACCAGGCCACACGGACCGAGCATGAAAACTGAGCACCCACGCGACGTCGACCCGTCGATTACGGGCCAGCCGCACCAGGTGACGGGCGAAGTACCCGACCTGATGGGCAACATAACGAGGACGCTTGGTAACTCGGTGGACGTGCCAGCGGCGGTGCCAATGAGGCGCCGCCGCAACCCTGTTCAGGCCACTTTCGCCGAGGCCACCGTGCTCTTCGGCGACCAGGCTCAGGCAGCTCCCCGCTGAAGCGCTTCGCACACGGCGGTGGACTCCCGGACTCCCAGCTCCATCGCCCGCCCGCAGTGGGTGATCCACGCGGCCATCCCCTCCTGGGTGCCTGACAGATAGCCATCGAAGGCGGCGGCGTACGCCGAGCGCCCCAGTTCCGCGTGCCCCACCTCCGCCGGACACACCGACTTGGGGTCAAGGCCGCTGCCGATCAGCACTACGCGCTCGGCCGCCCGCGCCACCAGGCCGTTGTACGAGCCGAAGGGGCGCAGCGCCAGCAGCTCGCCGTGCACCACCGCCGAAGTCACCAGGGCGGGCGCCCTGCTCGGCGCGATCACCAGCCGCGACAGCCCCTCCAGTCGTCCGGCCACCTCGTCCGCCGTCGGCAGCGGAGCCTTGTCCAACGGTTCCGGAACATCACACTCGGGCGCCTCCACGACCGGTTCGCCCGCCAGCCGGGGCCGCCCCACGGTCCCGTCCGTGACACCCGCGCCCCCCGCGGCCACCAGATGCAGCCTGGCGAGCACGCGCAGCGGTGACTGCCCCCAGATGGAGAGGAGTTGACCGGCCTCGGCGTTCAGCCGGAGTGCCGCGCCGACCGTACGGGCCTCGGCCTCCGAACCGAAGTCGCTGCGCCGGCGCACTTCTTCGAGCGCCCACTCGGCACCGGACAGTGCCGCGGAACCGCGCGCCGCGCGCAGGGCCGCCTCGGAGGTGACCTCGTTGCTGCGGCGCCGCATCACACGGTGGCCGTAGACGCGGTCGACCGCCTTGCGTACGGAATCCACCGCGTCGGGAACCCCGGGCAAAGAGGCCAGCGCGAGCAGGGGATCCTCCGGCCGGGGCGCGAAGGAGGCGTCAGAGGAAGTCGTACTCATAAGTAGCGAGGCTACGCGTCCGGGCCGCGCACCCCACCTTGGAGTGGTCTTCCTCACTCAACACGCTCACCTTGAGCGAGATTGCCACTACCCTAGGTGAACATGAAGATCGCTTTCGTGGGCAAGGGCGGCAGCGGCAAGACCACGCTGTCCTCGCTCTTCATCCGTCATCTGACCGCCAACGAAGCCACCGTCGTCGCGGTGGACGCCGACATCAATCAGCATCTCGGGGCCGCGCTCGGCCTCGACGAGTCGGAAGCCGCCGCGCTGCCCGCGATGGGTGCGCATCTTCCGCTGATCAAGGACTACCTGCGGGGCAACAACCCGCGGATCCCGTCGGCAGAAGCGATGATCAAGACGACCCCGCCGGGTGAGGGGTCGCGGCTGCTCCGGGTCGGCGAGAACAATCCGGTGTACGACGCGTGCGCCCGGACCGTCCAGTTGGACGACGGCGAGATCCGGCTGATGGCCACCGGTCCCTTCACCGAGTCCGATCTCGGGGTGAGCTGCTACCACTCCAAGGTCGGCGCGGTCGAGTTGTGCCTCAACCATCTGGTCGACGGCCCGGACGAGTATGTGGTGGTCGACATGACGGCGGGCTCGGACTCGTTCGCGTCCGGGATGTTCACCCGGTTCGACATGACGTTCCTGGTGGCGGAGCCGACGCGCAAGGGCGTGTCCGTATACCGCCAGTACAAGGAGTACGCGCGGGACTTCGGCGTCTCGCTGAAGGTCATCGGCAACAAGGTCCAGGGGCAGGACGATCTGGACTTCCTGCGCGAGGAGGTCGGCGACGACCTGCTCATCACGGTGGGCCACTCCGACTGGGTCCGGGCGATGGAGAAGGGCCGGCCGATCCGCTTCGAACTCCTGGAGGCGGACAACCGCTGCGCGCTCCAGACGCTCCAGGACGCGGCGGAGGATTCGTACGAGCACCGCGACTGGGAGCGGTACACGCGGCAGATGGTCCACTTCCACCTCAGGAACGCGGAGAGCTGGGGCAACGCGAAGACGGGCGTCGACCTCGCTACGCAGGTCGACCCCGCCTTCGTCCTCGGCGAAGCACTGGCCGTGCCCCAGCCCTCCTGAAGGGGAACACCGAGGCCGCCCGTCCCCCGTCCCACCGTCGGCGCCGTCAGTGCTCTTCGGAGTGGCCTGCCGGGCGGGCGCCCGGGGACGGGCTCTTGGACGCGGGGGCGGCCGCGAGTGCCGTCCAGCCTCCCTTGGGTGCCTTGCCGACGCCCAGGCCGCGGAATTTGTCCAGGGTCTGCGGGTCCTGTGCGTCCAGCCAGTCGGCGAGCTGGCGGAACGTCACACACCGCACCTCTTTCTTGACGCAGACCGTTTTGATCGTGTCCTCGACGGCGGTCATGTACGTGCCACCGTTCCAGGACTCGAAGTGGTTGCCGATGATCAGCGGCGCGCGGTTCCCGTCATAGGCGCGGTCGAAGGCCTCCAGCAGGCCGTCCCGCATCTGGTTACCCCAGTACGCGTGCTGGGAGGGGTCGCCGTTGACCGTTCCTGACTGGTTGAACATGAAGTTGTAGTCCATCGAGAGCGTCTCGAAATCACGCCCCGGCACCGGGACCAGCTGGAGCGGAATGTCCCAGAGACCGTCCGCCTTCTTCGGCCAGACCTGGTTGCCGATGCCGCTGGAGTCATAGCGGAACCCCATCGTCTTCGCCGCCCGCATCATGTTCTTCTGCCCTTCCAGGCAGGGCGTCCGAGCGCCGATCACTTCCTTGTCGTAGTCGAAGGGGAGCGGGGCCTCTT
Source organism: Streptomyces sp. NPDC088147 (assembly GCF_044741565.1). Taxonomy (NCBI): domain Bacteria; kingdom Bacillati; phylum Actinomycetota; class Actinomycetes; order Kitasatosporales; family Streptomycetaceae; genus Streptomyces; species Streptomyces sp. NPDC088147. The sequence continues at coordinate 156,447 of NZ_JBIUSY010000003.1, forward strand.
CCTTCAGGCCCGCGTTGGTCTTCCAGGTCTTCACAAAGGACTTGGCCTGGTTGATCTCGCTCTTCCACTCATCGACGGACCAGGTGCCCACGCCGCCCTCGTTGCCGCAGAAGTGGCCGTTGAAGTGGGTACCGATCTCATTGCCGTCGCGCCAGGCGCCGCGCAGCTCCCGCAAGGTGTCCTTGATGCCCTGTTCGTCATTGAAACCGATGTCCGAGGTGCCGCGACCGTGCTGCGGCGGGTCGTACAGGTCCGCCTTCTCCTCCGGGAGCAGATAGACGCCGCTCAGGAAGTACGTCATCTTCGCGTTGTACTTCTTGGCCACCCCGCGGAAGTGGGAGAAGAGCTTCTGGCTGTCCTCGCCCGCGCCGTCCCAGGAGAACACCACGAACTGGGGTGGCTTCTGGCCCGGCTTCAGCCGCTCCGGCTTCGGCAGATGCGGCTGGGCGCCGGTGAACGCGGTTGAGCCGTCGCCGATGAGATGTGGGGCGTTCTGGGCTCCGGGTGCGCCCTTGGCGCCGTGGGCGCCCTTCGGGGCCTCCTTGTCGCCTCCCGGCGATCCGGAACACCCCCCGAGCCCGACGGCAAGCGCCATGACGGCGGCGCCGAAGCCGATTCTCTTTGTGGCGGCCAGCATCCGCCCACCCTCTTCCCTCAGGTTTCAGTACCGAAGTGCCGAGCGGCGACTGCCGGCACGGCGCCGAGCGCCGACAACGTCGCACCCGGACCGATGAGAAGAAGAAACGACAAGCCGTACAAGATCACTAATCACTCCTCCGGGTGAAGCATTGCCCCATTTGCCCGGAAAGTAATGCCGGAGTCTTTACTCTCCATTACGATCTATTTACCGAGTGTTGAGGAAACACGTCCCGCCACTGCACGCCGTGACCCACGGCCGCGCCCCCACGTACCGCGACCGCGCCGCCCCGGAGGAGACGGGAAATATGACTGCCGCCATCCCCACCCGCACCGCCCCCACCGAGCCCGCGTCCCCGTTGGCGCGCATCTCACGCCTGCGCCGACCGCGCAGACCTCCGCACGACGACCGCGACGACCGTGGCGGCCAAGGAGGGCGCGGAGGACGCCGGTTCCGGATCGCCGGAGCCGACGTATCCGCGTCGATCTCCGTCTTCCTGATCGCGCTGCCGCTCTCCCTCGGCATCGCGCTCGCCACCGGCGCACCGCTCCAGGCGGGCCTGGTGGCCGCCGCGGTCGGCGGTCTGGTCGTCGGCCGGCTGGGCGGGGCCCCGCTTCAGGTCAGCGGCCCCGCCGCCGGGCTCACCGTCGTCACCGCCGATCTGATCCAGCAGTTCGGCTGGCGTGTCACCTGTTTCATCACCATCTGCGCCGGGCTCGCCCAACTCGGCCTCGCGGCGCTCCGGGTGGCCCGCTCGGCGCTCGCCGTCAGCCCGGCGATCGTGCACGGCATGCTCGCCGGCATCGGCGTCACGATCGCGCTCGCCCAGCTCCATATCGTGCTCGGCGGTACGCCGCAGAGCTCCGCCGTCGACAATGTGCGCGGTCTGCCCGCCCAGTTGGCCAATCTGCATCCGGGCGCGCTCTCCGTAAGCCTGCTGACCATCGCCGTACTGCTCGCCTGGCCTCGGATTCCGGGGCGTACGGGCCGGATCGTACGCAAGATCCCGGGCACGCTCGCCGCGGTGGCGATCGCCACGACGCTGGCCGCGCTCGCCGGGATCAGCCTGGAGCGCGTCGATCTGCCCTCCTGGAGCAGTCATGCCCTGCCCGCGCTGCCCGAGGGACCGGTGCTCGGACTGCTCGCGGCCGTTCTCACCGTCACCCTGGTCGGCAGCGTCGAATCACTGCTGTCCGCTGTCGCCGTGGACAAGCTGGCGGCGGCGCGCAAGAAGCCGGGCGTCCATATCCCGCGCGCCCGGCTGGACCGGGAGCTGGCAGGACAGGGGGCGGGGAATGTCGTCTCGGGCGCGCTCGGCGGCCTGCCCATCACGGGCGTCGCCGTCCGCAGCGCCGCCAATGTGGCGTCCGGCGCGGTGAGCCGGCACTCCACCATGCTGCACGGGCTGTGGGTCGCGATCGCGGCCCTGCTGCTGGTGCCCGTGCTGGATCTGATCCCGCTGGCGGCCCTGGCCGCGCTGGTGATGGTCGTCGGGGTCCAGATGGTGAACCTCGTCCATCTGCGCAGTGTGCAGCGGAACCGCGAAATGCTGGTGTACGCGGTGACGCTGGCCGCCGTGGTGTTCACCGGCGTACTGGAAGGCGTGGTGATCGGGATCGCGGTGGCGGTCGCGGTGGCGCTGCACCGGCTCACCAGGACCCGGATCACCGTCGAGGTGCAGGACGGGATCCACCGCGTACGCGCGCGGGGCCAGTTGACGTTCCTCGCCGTGCCGCGGCTCAGCCGGGTGTTGCACCAGGTGCCCTGGGACACGGACTGCGTGGTCGAGCTGGACGGCTCCTTCATGGACCACGCGGCGTTCGAGGCCCTGCACGACTGGCAGATGGCTCATATCGCCCACGGCCGGATGGCCGAGTTCACCGGACGGGCGGGCGGCCGGATCGCCGCGCCGGCCACGGAGTCGCCCACCTGCTGCCCGCCCTGGACACCCTGGCGCAACCACCAATGCGGGGAACACTCCCCCGCGCAGCTCAACGCCTCACAGCGTGGAGAGCAGACGCGCGTCACCCCATCCACAGACGCCGCGTCTTCAGGTGCCCCGCCCACACTCGCCCCGGCCTCAGGTGCCCCGTCCTCAGGTGCCCCGCCCACACACACCTCGTCCCCACACACCTCGTCCACAGCCGACCCGTCCGTACCCGGCCAGCCCGCGTCCGATCCGTCCGCCTCCGACCTCTCCGCGTCCGACCCGTCCGCCTCCGGCCTCTCCGGAACCGCGTGGCCAGGAGCGAAGAAGACCCCTATGTGCCACACACTGTCCACGGGCGCGGCGCGTTCGCCCGGTGTCCGTCAACTGGCCAGCGGGATCAGCTCCTTCCAGCGCAATACGGCCCCACTGGTACGCGGTGAGCTGGCCCGGCTGGCGCGCGAGGGACAGCGGCCCTCGCAGCTCTTCCTCACCTGCGCCGACTCCCGGCTGATCACGAGCATGATCACGTCCAGTGGTCCGGGCGACCTGTTCACCGTGCGGAACGTGGGGAATCTGGTCCCGCTGCCCGGGGCGGACGGCGCGGACGACTCGGTGGCCGCGGCCATCGAGTACGCGGTGGACGTGCTGCGCGTCGAATCCATCACGGTGTGCGGGCATTCGGGATGCGGGGCGATGCAGGCCCTGCTGAACACCCCCGCCGAGGCGGACGGGGAAGGGCCCGGGGCCGGTACCCCGCTTCGGCGCTGGCTGCGCCACGGGCTGCCCAGCCTGGAGCGGATGCAAAGCAGTCAGCACTCCTGGGCCAGGCTCTCCGGGAGGCTGCCCGCCGACGCGGTCGAGCAGCTCTGTCTGACCAATGTCGTCCAGCAGTTGGAGCATCTGCGGGCCCATGAGTCGGTGGCCCGCCGACTGGCCGAGGGCACGCTGGAGTTGCACGGCATGTACTTCCATGTCGGCGAGGCCCAGGCGTATCTGCTGGCGGACGGGGTCGGGACCCGCGATGACTTCAGCGGCGAAGAGGTGTTCAACCGGGTGGCCCCGACCACACTGGAGGAGTCGCGCGCCTGAACCGACCTCGTACCGCATCCGTGAGAGTGTGTGGCCCCCTTCCCCACCACCCCGGGGAGGAGGGCCACTTCTCAGTCGGACGCGGGATGGCGGATCCGGGACCGTGTCCCGGCGGATCCGATCCCCATCACACAGGTCTAAACCAATTTCCGGAAGCCCCTTGTCACCCGGGCATTCGCCTGATGAGCTAGGCCCGGGACACATAGGACGCCCTGGGAAAGGGAGATGTCGTGAGCAACGAAAGCCTGGCCAACCTGCTGAAGGAGGAGACGGGAGTATGAGCGAGCAGTCTTCCCTCTCCAACCTGCTCAAGGAGGACCGGCGGTTCGCACCCCCGGCCGAGCTGGCCGCGCACGCCAATGTGACGGCGACGGCGTACGAGCAGGCCGAGGCGGACAGGCTTGGCTTCTGGGCCGAGCAGGCGAGGCGGCTCACCTGGGTCACCGAGCCGACCGAGACGCTGGACTGGTCGAACCCGCCGTTCGCGAAGTGGTTCGCGGACGGCGAGCTGAATGTCGCCTACAACTGCGTCGATCGCCATGTGGCAGCCGGTAACGGCGACCGCGTGGCCATCCACTTCGAGGGCGAGCCGGGCGACAGCCGCGCGATCACCTACGCGGAGCTGAAGGACGAGGTGTCGCGGGCCGCCAACGCGCTCACCGAGCTGGGGGTGCGCGCGGGCGACCGGGTCGCCGTATACCTGCCGATGATCCCCGAGGCCGCGGTCGCCATGCTGGCCTGCGCCCGGATCGGGGCCGCGCACTCCGTGGTCTTCGGCGGCTTCTCGGCCGACGCCGTCGCCTCCCGTATCCAGGACGCCGACGCCAAGCTGGTGATCACCTCCGACGGTGGCTACCGCCGCGGCAAGCCGAGCGCCCTCAAGCCGGCCATCGACGAGGCCGTGGCCAAGTGCCCGCAGGTCGAGCATGTGCTGGTGGTCCGTCGTACCGGCCAGGACACCGCCTTCGACGACTCCCGTGATGTGTGGTGGCACGACATCGTCGGGCGCCAGTCCCCCGAGCACACCCCCGAGGCGTTCGCCGCGGAGCACCCGCTCTTCATCCTCTACACCTCGGGGACGACGGGTAAGCCCAAGGGCATCCTGCACACCTCGGGCGGCTATCTCACCCAGGCGGCCTACACCCACCACGCCGTCTTCGACCTCAAGCCCGAGACGGACGTGTACTGGTGCACGGCCGACATCGGGTGGGTGACCGGCCACTCGTACATCGTGTACGGGCCGCTCGCCAACGGCGCGACGCAGGTGATGTACGAGGGCACCCCCGACACCCCGCACCAGGGGCGGTTCTGGGAGATCGTGCAGAAGTACGGGGTGACGATCCTCTACACCGCGCCGACCGCGATCCGTACGTTCATGAAGTGGGGCGACGACATCCCCGCGAAGTTCGATCTGACCTCTCTCAGGGTGCTGGGCTCGGTCGGCGAGCCGATCAACCCCGAGGCGTGGATGTGGTACCGCGAGCACATCGGCGCGGGCAAGACCCCGATCGTGGACACCTGGTGGCAGACCGAGACCGGCGCCATGATGATCTCCCCGCTTCCCGGCGTGACGGAGACCAAGCCGGGCTCCGCGCAGCGCGCCCTGCCCGGCATCTCGGCGACCGTCGTGGACGACGAGGCCCGCGAGGTGCCCAACGGGGGCGGCGGCTATCTCGTCCTCACCGAGCCCTGGCCGTCGATGCTGCGGACCATCTGGGGCGACGACCAGCGGTTCATCGACACCTACTGGTCCCGTTTCGAGGGCAAGTACTTCGCCGGGGACGGCGCGAAGAAGGATGACGACGGCGATATCTGGCTGCTGGGGCGGGTGGACGACGTCATGCTCGTCTCCGGCCACAACATCTCGACGACGGAGGTGGAGTCGGCGCTCGTCTCCCACCCCAAGGTCGCCGAGGCCGCCGTGGTCGGTGCCGCGGACGAGACGACCGGCCAGGCCATCGTCGCCTTCGTGATCCTGCGGGGCACGGCCGTCGTCGACGACGGGCTCGTGGCCGAGCTGCGCAACCATGTCGGCACCACGCTCGGGCCGATCGCGAAGCCCAAGCGGATCCTGCCCGTCGCGGAACTGCCCAAGACCCGCTCCGGCAAGATCATGCGGCGCCTGCTGCGGGATATCGCGGAGAACCGCCAGCTCGGTGATGTCACGACGCTCACCGACTCGTCGGTCATGGACCTCATCCAGAGCCAGCTGCCCAGCGCGACCAGCGAGGACTGAGCGCGCGGGCCGGTACGGCGTACAGAACGCGAGCGGGCGGGGCGCCCGGCATCCGATGCCGGGCGCCCCGCTTTGCGCTGCCGTCGCCGCTCGCCCTTGCCCGCTCCTCCTTGCCCACTCCTCCTTGCCCGCTGTCCCTGGCCTCGCTGTCCCTCGCCGCTGTCCCTGGCCCGCCGTCCCTCGCCCGCCGTCTCGCGCCCGCCGTCTCCCGCCCGGCTCCGCTGCGCCCCGGTCGTCGCGTCCAGGTAAAGTAGGCCGCACGTAAATAACACAACAAGATTTTCAAGGTGCGCCGGGAAGTCTGGTCGGCATGTGATGTGTCATACCCGCAGATCGACCGGAGGCCCTTCCCGTGCCTGTGTCCGCGCCCACCCCCACCGGCCGTAAGTTCCTCGGACGCCTCCCGCTGCCCGAACGGAACTATCTCGCGGAGGCGCTGCGCACGGAGACCGTCGGCGGTGTCCTTCTGCTCGTCGCCGCCATCGCCGCCCTCCTCTGGGCGAACACCCCGCTGAGCCACGGCTACGAGGCCGTGCGCGACTTCCACATCGGGCCCTCGGCGCTCGGCCTCGATCTCTCCCTACAGCACTGGGCGGCCGACGGTCTGCTCGCCCTCTTCTTCTTCGTCGCCGGAATCGAGCTGAAGCGCGAACTGGTGGCCGGGGAACTGCGCGATCCCAGGACAGCCGCGCTCCCCGTGATCGCCGCGCTCTGCGGGATGATCGCGCCCGCCCTGGTCTATGTGCTGGTCAACAAGGCCGGCGGCGGGTCTCTGGGCGGCTGGGCCGTGCCCGTCGCCACCGATATCGCCTTCGCGCTCGCCGTGCTCGCGGTGATCGGCACCTCGCTGCCCTCGGCGCTGCGCGCCTTCCTCCTCACCCTCGCGGTCGTCGACGATCTCTTCGCCATCCTGATCATCGCCGTCTTCTTCACCAGCGATCTGAACTTCGCGGCGCTCGGCGGCGCGGTCGCCGGACTCGTCGTCTTCTGGCTGCTGCTGCGCAAGGGCGTACACGGCTGGTACGTGTATGTCCCGCTGGCGCTGGTCGTCTGGGGCCTGATGTACAACAGCGGCGTCCACGCCACCATCGCCGGTGTCGCGATGGGGCTGATGCTGCGCTGCACCAGGCGCGAGGGCGAGGAGCGCTCCCCCGGCGAGCACATCGAGCATCTGGTGCGCCCCCTCTCGGCCGGTCTGGCCGTACCGCTGTTCGCGCTCTTCTCCGCGGGCGTCTCCATATCCGGCGGTGCGCTCGGCAAGGTCTTCACCCAGCCGGAGACCCTCGGCGTCGTGCTGGGTCTGGTCGTCGGCAAGGCGATCGGCATCTTCGGCGGCACCTGGCTGGCAGCGCGCTTCACCAGGGCCGAGCTGAACGAGGACCTGGCCTGGCCCGATGTCTTCGCGCTCGCGTCGCTCGCCGGCATCGGCTTCACCGTCTCGCTGCTCATCGGCGAGCTGGCCTTCTCGACGGACCCCGCGCTCACCGACGAGGTGAAGGCCGCGGTGCTGACCGGCTCGGTCATAGCCGCCATCCTCTCCGGGGTACTGCTGAAGCTGCGGGTCCGCACGTACCGTGCGCTGTACGAGGAAGAGGAGCGGGACGAGGACCGGGACGGCATCCCCGATATTTACGAACAGGACGATCCGGCGTACCACTTGCGCATGGCCGAGCTGTACGAGTCGAAGGCCGCCGAGCACCGTCGGCTGGCGGAACACGCGGGGGCAGCGCGCGGCGACGGCGACAGTCCGGCATGATCGGACAACGGATTCGTAGCCCAGCGGTCCGTAGCCGAGAAGAGCGAGAAGAGGGAGTCACCGATGAGCGACCCCGGCAAGCACGTCGCCGACGCCGTCCGGACCGGCACCGTGATCGAAGCCGCCGCGGGCGACCGCAGTATTGGCCAGCTGGTCGCCTCGGCGACCGCCGAGGTCTCCGCGCTGGTGCACGATGAGATCGCCCTGGCCAAGGCCGAGATCCGACAGGACGTCAAGCGCGGTGTGACGGGCGGAGCCGCCATCACGATCGCGACGGTGTTCGCTCTGTTCTCCCTGCCGGTGCTGAGCTTCGCCGCCGCGTACGGGATCCACAATCTGGGGCTCGGGCTCGCCTGGTCGTTCCTGATCGTGGGCGGAGCGTTTCTGATCCTCGCGGGGCTGCTCGCCGGACTCGCCGTACTGAAATTCAAGAAGGTCAAGCCGCCGGAGAAGTCCATCGCCTCGGCCAAGGAGACGGCGGCGGTACTGCAGAACGTGAAGCCGCATCCCCGCCCGGTCCGGGTGGGCACCAAGTCTGTGGCACGCTCGTCTGCATGACCGCCCCTGAATCCGGCCCCGGCAAGACCTCCGGCACCGCGCCTGACACGGCGCCCGGCACGCCCTCCGGCGGGACCTCAGGAGCGACGCCGGCCTCCGCCGTCCGTCTCGATGGTCCCTGGACCCATCGCGATGTGGCTGCCAATGGTGCGCGCTTCCATATCGCCGAGATGGGCGAGGGGCCGCTGGTATTGCTGCTCCATGGCTTCCCGCAGTTCTGGTGGACCTGGCGCCATCAGCTGTCCGCGCTGGCGGACGCCGGGTACCGCGCGGTGGCCATGGATCTGCGGGGGGTGGGCGGCAGTGACCGTACGCCGCGGGGTTACGACCCCGCCAATCTGGCGCTCGACATCACCGGCGTGGTGCGCTCCCTCGGTGAGCCCGACGCGGCGCTCGTCGGCCATGATCTGGGCGGCTATCTCGCCTGGACGGCGGCCGTGATGCGCCCCAAGCTGGTGCGACGGCTCGCGGTGTCCTCGATGCCGCACCCGCGCCGCTGGCGCTCGGCGATGCTCTCCGACTTCTCACAGAGCCGCGCCGGATCGTATATCTGGGGTTTCCAGCGACCGTGGCTGCCGGAACGTCAGCTCGTGGCCGAGGACGCGGCGCTGGTGGGGCAGCTGATCCGGGACTGGTCCGGTCCCCGGCCGCCCGAGGACGAGTCGATCGAGATCTACCGGCGTGCGATGACCATCCCGTCGACGGCGCACTGCTCGATCGAGCCGTACCGCTGGATGGTGCGGTCGATGGCACGGCCCGACGGCATCCAGTTCAACCGGCGGATGAAGCGCCCGGTGCGGGTGCCCACGCTCCAGTTGCACGGGTCGCTCGACCCGGCGATGCGGACGCGCAGCACCGCGGGGTCGGCGGAGTATGTGGAAGCGCCCTATCGCTGGCGGCTGTTCGATGGTCTGGGACACTTCCCGCACGAGGAGGACCCCGCCGCGTTCTCCGCGGAACTCATCAACTGGCTCAAGGACCCCGAGCCGGACCGCTGAGCCGGACTGAGCCGGACCGCTGAGCCGGACCGCTGAACCGGACCGCGGCCGGCCTGCGGGCGGACTGCGGCGGGCTGCGGGCGGACCGCAGGGCGGCGGCTCACACGGGACGGTGAAGAGCGCCGCGCCGCTCGTCCCGGTTGTCGCCCTTTGAACGCTTGTCCTACGAACAGCCAAATGCCCCGCGCATAGGCCAATTGGCCCACTCCCGCGCGGTTACCGACCATGGGCCAGGGGCACAGGTCGAAGTATGGGCTGGACGCACGACTACGGTGACGCAGCACGCAACCGCCGCTCGGCCTCTGCGCCGATCACCCACAGAAGGGGCGGCCCCGACGAACAGGGCCATGATCCCCGGCTCGGTATTTCCCTGATCCTCCGCCGCAGAGCGCGCTGGGTCTCGGCCCGGCTGCGTCATCAACGTTCCTGAGGCCGAGGGCGCGTCGCGGAGTCCCGCACGGCAGATCCTGCTCCGCCCGGCCCGGCACGCGTGGGCACGGGACGCCTTGGCCCGGCACACGTTCGCCCGGCGCGCATGGGTGGTCCGGCACACGTTGGCCCGTCTCACCGGCCGGACAGGGGTCTGGGCTCCTGTCCGGCCGGACAGGAGCTAGAGGGCGCATCCCTGGGTGTCGACCTGCTGGTTGGCGTTCCGGCCGAGGGCGATGTCGTCGCGGATCTCGTCCGCCGTCAGCGCGTAGCCGGTCTGGGGGTCGTCGAGCGACCTGGCGAAGATCACTCCGTACACCTTGCCCTCGGTGGTGAGGAGCGGGCCTCCGGAGTTGCCCTGGCGCACGGTCGCGAAGAGCGAGTAGACATCGCGCCGGACCTCGCCGCGGCGGTAGATGTCGGGGCCGTTGGCGTCGATGCGGCCACGGACGCGCGCGGAGCGTACGTCGTACGAGCCGTTCTCCGGGAAGCCCGCGACGATCGCGCCGTCGCCGCTGTCCGCGTCCTTGTCGGTGAACTGGAGCGGTTCGGCGGGGAGGTTCGGCACGTCGAGTACGGCGATGTCGCGCTGCCAGTCGTAGAGGACGACCTTGGCGTCGTACAGCCGTCCCTCACCGCCTATCTGGACAGTGGGCTCCTCCACGCCGCCGACCACATGCGCGTTGGTCATCACACGGCGCTCGGCGAAGACGAAGCCGGAGCCTTCGAGGACCTTGCCGCAGCTGGGCGCCGTACCGACGACCTTCACGATCGACTGCCGGGCGCGCGCCGCCACCGGGCTGCCCGCGAGCGCCGGGTCCGGGGCCTGGACCTCGGTGATGGGCTCATTGGCGAACGGGCTGAAGACCTGCGGGAAGCCGTTCTGGGCGAGGACCGACGAGAAGTCCGTGAACCAGCTGGACGCCTGGGGGGGCATCACACGGGAGACCCCGAGCAGCACCTTCGAACCGCGGACCTCCTTGCCGAGCGTCGGCAGCGAGGTCCCGGCGAGGGCGGAGCCGATCAGCCAGGCCACCAGCAGCATGGCGACGACATTGACCAGCGCGCCGCCCGTGGCGTCCAGGGCGCGGGCGGGCGACCACGTGATGTAGCGGCGCAGCTTGTTACCGAGGTGGGTGGTGAAGGCCTGGCCGACAGAGGCACAGACGATCACTATGACGATCGCGACGACGGCGGCCGTGGTGGAGACCTCGGAGTCCGCGGTCATCTCGGCCCAGACCACGGGCAGCAGATAGACCGCCACAAGACCGCCGCCGAGGAAGCCGATCACGGACAGGATGCCCACCACGAAACCCTGGCGGTAGCCGACGACCGCGAACCATACGGCGGCGAGCAGCAGCAGGATGTCCAGCACGTTCACCGTCAATAGCCTCGCTTGCCTCGCGGATACGTCTCCGGTCGCCCCGCCCGGTCGGCGGGTGACCCCGCCCGACGGTCGCCACGAGGGCTCCGGCGGCCCTCGCGGCCGGTGGCGGAGCCGCCGCGGTCAGGGACCTCCAAAGGGCGGAGCATGGGGGTCAGCCTGTCATGCACGCCAGTCCAGCGGGACCTGCTTCGAGCGGTCCCAGGGCTGCTCCCAGCCCGCGAAATACAGGATCCGGTCGATCACTCCGGCCGTAAAGCCCCAGACCAGGGCAGATGCGACCAGAAAGGCGGGCCCCCGGTAACCGCTGGGGTGGCGGGCGGTCGCGCGGTTGGCAGGGTCCGTGAGATCCGCCACGGGGACGGTGAAGACCCGGGCGGTCTCGCCGGGGTCGACGACACCGACGGGGGTGGGGGTGCGCCACCAGCCGAGCACGGGGGTCACGACGAACTCGCTCACCGGGATGTACAGCTTGGGCAGCACGCCGAAGAGCTGGACCCCGGACGGATCGAGACCGGTCTCCTCCTCGGCCTCGCGCAGCGCCGCCCGCAGCGGTCCCGTGGTGGCCGGGTCGCCGTCCTCGGGGTCGAGGGAACCTCCGGGGAAGGCGGGCTGTCCGGGATGCGAGCGCAGGCTGCTGGCGCGTTCCATGAGCAGCAGCTCGGGGCCCCGGGGACCTTCGCCGAAGAGGATCAGGACGGCGGACTGCCGGCCGCCGCCGCTCTCGGGCGGCAGAAAGCGGCTGAGCTCCTCCGGCGCGACGGTCCGTGAGGCGCGCATGACGGGCGTCAGCCAGTCGGGCAGCCCTTCGGTGGTGACGGCGACCCCGGTCGTGGCCGGGTCGCCGTAGGTCTCTCCGGCTCGGTGCGCCTCTCCTGCTTGATACGACTCTTTGCCTTGGTACGTCTCTGTGCCTCGGTACGTCTCCTTGCCTCGGTACGTCTCTTTGCCTCGGTAGGTCTCTTCAGACCGGCAGGTCTCGTCAGACCGGTAGGTCTCTTCAGCTCGCGTCATAGGCACCCCTGTCGGACAACGCCTGCCGTCGGCCGGATCGTTCCGCCCTCATCCGGCTCCACTCGTTCGTGCCTGCTGGTCCGGCACTTCATACGGCGCGGGCCGCTCGGCTATTCAACGCGCGCCGGGGCCGCTTTCCCCGGGTAGTCGGCGGGCGGGCTCAGACGCTGGCCCGGGTAGCCGCCCATCTCGTACTTCAGCAGCTTGCGCGCCTTCTCCGGGTCGGTCTCGCCCTCTCCGTACGAGGGGCAGAGATGCGCGATCGGACAGGCGCCGCAGGCCGGCTTCCGGGAGTGGCAGATTCGGCGGCCGTGGAAGATCACCCGGTGCGAGAGCATCGTCCACTCGCTCTTGGGGAAGATCGCGGCGATCTCCGCCTCGACCTTCTCCGGGTCCTCCTGCTCCGTCCACTTCCAGCGGCGGACCAGCCGGCCGAAGTGGGTGTCGACCGTGAGGCCGGGGACGCCGAAGGCATTGCCGAGGACGACGTTCGCCGTCTTGCGGCCCACGCCGGGCAGCGATACCAGGTCCTCCAGCCGGCCCGGGACCTCGCCGCCGAACTGGTCACGCAGGGCGGTGGACAGGCCGATGAGCGATTTCGCCTTGGCACGGAAGAAGCCCGTCGGACGGATGGCCTCTTCCAGCTCCTCCGGCACGGCCGCGGCCATGTCCTCGGGGGTCGGGTACTTCGCGAAGACCGCGGGCGTCGTCTGGTTGACCCGCAGGTCGGTCGTCTGGGCGGACAGGACCGTCGCCACCAGCAGCTCGAACGGGTTCCGGAAATCCAGCTCGGGATGGGCGTACGGATAGACCTCGGCCAGCTCGCGGTTTATCCGGCGGGCCCGGCGGACCATCGCCAGATGCGATTCCGGCTTGGCGGCGGGCTTGCCGACGGACTCGGTCGTCGGCTTGGCGGCGGACTTGGCCGTGGGCTTGGCTGCGGACTTGGCAGGCTTGGCCGTCCGCTTGGTGGCGGACTTGGCCGTCGGCTTGGCGGCGGACTTGGCTGTCCGCTTGGCGGGCTTGGCGGTCGGCTCGGCGGACGTACCGGTCGGCTCGGCGACCACCGCATCGTCCGCCGGGGCCTTGACCGGCTTGACCGTTGACCCTTTTGCGGCTTTTTTCCGTTTCACTGAAGGCTGTTCGCCCACAGCGGAATTCTGTTCCGCGGACACTCTTACAGCCCCCTTGGCCTGCGCTGTCACCGGCGAGTTGGACACCCGGCCAGCGTAAAGCCCCGCACCGACATCCGCCCCGGCGACGGCCGATCGCCACCCGAATCGGCACCCGGGGCACAGTTGGGCACGCACGTACGTCAAACTTGTGACTGATCGCACGGTTTCGAACAACCGGAATTCGGTAGCGGGCCAATCAGCCCGGGGATGCCAAGCCACCCGAGAACAAGCGGTACGTACGGCATCATGGGGACCACGGTCCCTGAGCAGGTGGGGACCACAGTTCCCTGAGCAGGTCCGACAAGGAGAGAACACGTGGACGACGTTCTGCGGCGTGCCCCGCTCTTCGCGGCGCTCGATGACGAGCAGGCGGCGGAGCTCCGCGCCTCGATGAGTGAAGCGACGCTCGCGCGCGGTGACGCGCTCTTCCACGAGGGCGACCCGGGCGACCGCCTCTATGTGGTCACCGAGGGCAAGGTCAAACTCCACCGCACCTCCCCCGACGGCCGGGAGAACATGCTGGCCGTACTCGGCCCCGGCGAACTGATCGGCGAGCTGTCCCTCTTCGACCCCGGCCCGCGCACCGCCACCGCGAGCGCGCTCACCGAGGTCAAGCTCCTCGGGCTCGGCCACGGCGACCTCCAGCCCTGGCTGAACGCCCGCCCGGAAGTGGCCACGGCCCTGCTGCGCGCGGTCGCGCGCCGACTGCGCAAGACGAACGACCAGATGTCCGACCTGGTCTTCTCCGATGTCCCGGGCCGCGTGGCCCGTGCGCTCCTCGACCTGTCGCGCCGTTTCGGCGTCCAGTCGGAGGAAGGCATCCATGTCGTCCACGACCTGACGCAGGAAGAGCTGGCCCAGTTGGTCGGCGCCTCCCGTGAGACGGTCAACAAGGCGCTCGCCGACTTCGCGCAGCGCGGCTGGCTGCGCCTCGAGGCGCGCGCGGTGATCCTGCTGGACGTGGAGCGTCTCGCGAAGCGCTCGCGCTGAGACCCCGCGCACACCGCACTCTCCGAAGGGCTCCGCCTCCTCCTGGCGGGGCCCTTCGCCGCTCCTGCCCGCAGATCAGGCCCCTCGGATCAGGTCCTGCGGATCAGGTCCCTCAGGCCAGGTCCCTCGGATCAGCCCCCTCAGATCAGACCGTGCTCGCGCAGATACTCCAGCTGCGCCCTCACGGACAGTTCGGCCGCCGGCCACAGGGACCTGTCCACCCCCGCGTACACATGCGCCACCACCTCGGCGGGCGTACGGTGCCCGTTCTCCACGGCCGTCTCGACCTGGGCGAGCCGGTTGGCGCGATGGGCGAGATAGAACTCCACCGCGCCCTGGGCGTCGTCCAGGACAGGCCCATGGCCCGGCAGGACCGTATGGACCCCGTCGTCGACCGTGAGCGAGCGCAGCCGGCGGAGCGAGTCGAGGTAGTCGCCGAGCCTGCCGTCCGGGTGGGCGACGAGTGTCGTACCCCGGCCGAGGACGGTGTCGCCGGTGAGCACCGCGCGATCGGCGGGCAGATGGAAGGAGAGCGAGTCGGCGGTGTGACCCGGGGTGGGCACCACGCGCAGCTCAAGACCGCCGGTGGTGATGACGTCCCCGGCCGCGAGCCCCTCGTCCCCCAGCCGCAGCGCCGGGTCCAGGGCACAGACAGCGGTACGGGTGAGCGCGGCGAAGCGTGCCGCGCCGGCCGCGTGGTCCGGGTGGCCATGGGTGAGCAGGGTCAGCGCGATCCGTTTCCCGGCCCTCTCCGCGACATCGACGACCGCTTGGAGATGGAGTTCGTCGAGGGGGCCCGGGTCGATCACGACCGCCGAGTCCGCGTCCGGCTCCGAGACGATCCAGGTGTTGGTGCCGTCGAGGGTCATCGCCGAGGCGTTCGGGGCGAGGACATTTATGGCGCGGGCCGTGACGGGGCCGGTGAGCACCCCGCCGCGCGGCTGGCCCGGGAGGGCGGCGGCGTCGGTCATCGGGAACCTCCGGACGGGCTTTGAGTCTGCGTCGGAGTCGGCGTCGGCGTCTGGCCGGAGCTCTGGCGTGGCCCCTGGCCCGTGCTCGGACTCGGACTTGGGCGGCTCGGACTCGGGCTCGGACTTGGGCTCTGGCTCTGCTTCTGCTCGCCCGGACGCGAGTCCACGCGCTTGGTGAACTCCTCGTGGCCGGGCCAGCTGAGCACCAGCTCCTCGCCCTCCATCCGGGCCGTGGCCAGCACCGGCGTCAGATCGCGGCCGTCGGAACCGGCGAGCGCCTCGTCGGCCGAACCGTACGACTGGAGCTGACGCAGCGTCGCGACGGTCGGCGGCATCATCAGCAGCTCGCCCCGGTCGTACGCCTCCGTCGCCTCGGCCGGTCGGATCCACACCGTACGGTCGGCCTCCGTGGAGGCGTTCCTGGTCCGCTGGCCCGGTGGCAGCGCGGCCACGAAGAACCAGGTGTCGTAGCGGCGCGGTTCGAACTCGGGGGTGATCCAGCGGGCCCACGCGCCGAGCAGGTCGCTGCGCAGCACCAGTCCGCGCCGGTTGAGGAAGTCGGCGAACGACAGCTCGTGCCCGGCGAGGGCGTCGCGGTCGGCCTCCCAGTCGTCGCCCGTGGTGTCGCCGACGACGGTCCCCGGGGTCTCCCCGGCGAGCAGGACACCGGCCTCCTCGTAGGTCTCGCGGACCGCCGCGCACACGATGGCCTGCGCGGACGCGGCGTCGACGCCGAGCCGGCGCGCCCATACGTCACGACCGGGGCCGGCCCAGCCGACGGTCCCGTCGTCGTCCCGCGGGTCGACTCCGCCGCCGGGGTACGCGTACGCGCCCGCGGCGAACGCCATGGAGGCGCGGCGCCGCAGCATATGGACGGCGGGGCCGGCGGGATCGTCGCGCAGGAGCATCACGGTCGCGGCCCGTCGGGGAGTCATCGCGGTGATCTCACCGGCGGCGAGGGCACGGATCCGCACGGGCCATTCGGGCGGGTACCACTGACCATTGGGCATGGCCGGATGCTATGCGCTGGCGCGGGGATGTTCGAGAGGCACTGGAAGGCATGTGCTGTGACGCTACGTACAACACGATCCCGCCCGGTGCGCCTCACATACGCGCACCAGGCAGGATCTTTGGCCACGCCCCGGGCGGGGACGGGCGAGGGGACGGGCGCCCAGAAGCCACCGCCCCGTGCTCAGCCGCCGCCCGCCCCGCGCTCAGCCCCGTCGTCCGCCCCGCGCTCTCAGCCGTCGCCCGGTCCGTCCGAACCAGCCCGCGCCCGGCCCGCGCCCGGCCCGTCGCTCAGACCTCGGTCAGCTCCACCTGGATCTCGACCTCGACCGGCGCGTCCAGCGGCAGCACCGCCACGCCGACCGCGCTGCGCGCGTGCACGCCCTTGTCGCCGAGGACCTGGCCGAGCAGCTCGCTCGCGCCGTTGATCACACCCGGCTGGCCGGTGAAGTCCGCGGCCGAGGCGACGAAGCCCGTGACCTTCACCACGCGCGCGATGCGCTCCAGATCGCCGGTGACGGACTTCACGGCGGCCAGGGCGTTCAGCGCGCAGGTGGCCGCCAGTTCCTTGGCCTCTTCCGCGGTGACCTCGGCGCCGACCTTGCCGGTCACCGGAAGCTTGCCCTCCACCATCGGGAGCTGGCCCGAGGTGTAGACGTACGCACCGGACCGTACGGCCGGCTGATAGGCCGCCAGCGGCGGTACGACCTCGGGCAGTCTCAGTCCGAGCTCGGCGAGCCTGGCCTCAACGGCTCCGGCTCGGGCTCCGGCTCCGGCCGCCGCCCCAACCCCGGGTCCGCTCATGCGGCTTTCTCCCGCTTCAGATAGGCCACCAGCTGCTCCGGGTTGTTCGGCCCGGGAACGACCTGGACGAGCTCCCAGCCGTCCTCGCCCCAGGTGTCCAGAATCTGCTTGGTCGCGTGCACGAGAAGAGGCACCGTCGCGTATTCCCACTTGGTCATGGAGGCGACTGTAGTCGTACCGCGTGGCGGCCTCGTGCGTAGCCTGCGGCCCGACTGGTTAGGCTCGAATACGTGAGCAGGCTCCAGGTCGTCAGCGGCAAGGGCGGTACCGGTAAGACGACGGTCGCCGCCGCCCTCGCGCTCGCCCTCGCCACCGAGGGGAAGCGCACGCTCCTCGTCGAGGTCGAGGGCAGGCAGGGCATCGCACAGCTCTTCGAGACAGAGGCCCTTCCATACGAGGAGCGGAAGATCGCCGTCGCCTCGGGCGGCGGCGAGGTGTTCGCGCTGGCCATCGACGCCGAGCGCGCGCTTCTCGACTATCTCCAGATGTTCTACAAGCTCGGCAGCGCGGGCCGGGCGCTCAAGAAGATCGGTGCGATCGACTTCGCGACGACGATCGCGCCGGGGGTCAGGGACGTACTGCTGACCGGCAAGGCGTGCGAGGCGGTGCGCAGGCGCGACAAGAGGGGACGTTTCGTCTACGACTACGTCGTGATGGACGCCCCGCCCACCGGCCGCATCACCCGCTTCCTCAATGTGAACGACGAGGTGGCCGGGCTGGCGAAGATCGGCCCGATACACAATCAGGCGCAGGCCGTGATGCGGGTCCTGAAGTCGCCCGAGACGGCCGTGCATCTGGTGACGCTGCTGGAGGAGATGCCGGTCCAGGAGACCGCGGACGGCATCGCCGAGTTGCGGAGCGCGGAGCTGCGGGTCGGCAAGGTGATCGTGAACATGGTCCGGCCGCATCTCCTGGACGAGGCCGCCGTACGCGCCGCGGCCGGTGATCGCCGCAAGGAGGTCGCGAAGGCGCTCGCGGCCGCCGGTGTGCCCGCGCCCACGAAGCTCGTCGGGCCACTGCTCGACCAGGCCGCGGAGCACGCGCAGCGCGTGGAGCTGGAGCGCGAGCAGCGGGCCGTCCTCACCAGGCTGGGGCTGCCCACGTACGAACTCCCCCTGGTCGGCGAGGGAATGGATCTCGCCGGTCTGTACCGGCTGGCGGGGGAGCTACGGCAACTCGGGGAGGTCTTCGCATGACCCTGGACTCTGCGGCTGCCCCACTCGACATCGATCCGCTGCTCGACGACCCGGCCACCCGCATCGTGGTGTGCTGCGGCTCGGGCGGCGTCGGCAAGACGACGACCGCGGCGGCTCTCGGCGTACGGGCGGCCGAGCGCGGCCGGAAAGTGGTCGTCCTGACCATCGATCCCGCGCGCCGGCTGGCCCAGTCGATGGGGATCGACTCGCTCGACAACACGCCCCGGCGGGTGAAGGGCGTCCAGGGCCCCGGCGAACTGCACGCCATGATGCTCGACATGAAGCGGACCTTCGACGAGATCGTCGAGGCGCACGCGGACCCGGACCGGGCCCGCGCCATTCTGGAGAACCCCT
This sequence comes from Streptomyces sp. NPDC088147, assembly GCF_044741565.1. Taxonomy (NCBI): domain Bacteria; kingdom Bacillati; phylum Actinomycetota; class Actinomycetes; order Kitasatosporales; family Streptomycetaceae; genus Streptomyces; species Streptomyces sp. NPDC088147. The sequence goes on from NZ_JBIUSY010000003.1 coordinate 174,976, forward strand.
TCTACCAGTCCCTGTCGGCCGGCTTCGCGGGCACGCAGGAGTACATGGCGATGGAGAAGCTGGGTCAGCTGCGGTCCCGCGACGAGTGGGACCTGATCATCGTCGACACGCCGCCGTCGCGCTCCGCGCTGGACTTCCTGGACGCGCCGAAGCGGCTCGGTTCCTTTCTCGACGGGAAGTTCATCAGGCTGCTGATGACCCCGGCCAAGATGGGCGGCCGGGCGGGGATGAAGTTCCTGAATGTCGGTATGTCGATGATGACGGGCACGCTGGGAAAGCTGCTCGGCGGCCAATTCCTGCGTGACGTACAGACCTTCATCACCGCGATGGACACGATGTTCGGCGGGTTCCGTACGCGCGCGGACGCGACGTACCGGCTGCTTCAGGCGCCGGGTACGGCGTTTCTGGTGGTCGCGGCGCCGGAGCGGGACGCCTTGCGGGAGGCGGCGTACTTCGTGGAGCGGCTGGCGGCCGAGGAGATGCCTCTGGCCGGGCTGGTGCTCAACCGTGTCCACGGCAGCGGCGCCGCGCGGCTGTCGGCGGAGCGGGCGCGGGCCGCGGCGGAAAATCTTGAAGACGGCGGCATTGTGGATCAGGGGGCCGGGAATGCTCAGAGTCGTGGCAGTGCAGCCTCGGAAGGCTCTTCTCCCGAAGCCTCCGAGACGCACGAGCCCTTCGAAGCCGCCGTACCTGTCGTAGCCGCTGAATCCGTCGTACCCGCATCACCGCACGCGTCTGACGAATCCGATGTATCCGACGTATCCGCTATGCCCGCCGCCCCGGCCGTACCCGAATCGGTCGCGTCTGTCACAACTGTGGAACAGCTGACGGCGGGTTTGCTGCGGCTGCACGCCGAACGGATGCAGGTGCTCGCGCGTGAGGAGCGCACGCGCGACCGCTTCACCGCGCTGCACCCCGAGGTGGCGGTGGCGGAGGTCCCCGCCCTGCCCGGCGACGTTCACGACCTTGCCGGGCTCAGGGCCATCGCGGAGCGCCTCGCGGCGGGTGGCACGACGCGCTGACATGGCCCGGCACGCCATGGCGACGCACCAAGCTCGACGCGCCAAACTCGACACGCCAGGCTCGACGCACCAGGGCCGGCGCACCGTGCTCGACACACGCACCGTGCTGGGCGCGCCGTGTCCGGCACAGCGCGTTCGGCACACCGTGCCCGGCAACACCGCGGTCGATGTGACACGCCCGAAGCGCTGCCCGCCTCAGCGCCGAGTCATGGCGCCCTCGGCAGGACCGAGAGCGATTACCCCACCGGCTTCCCCACCCATTACCCCACCGGCTTCCCCGGCGGTTTCGCTACCGGCTCCCCAGCGGCTTTGCTACCGGCTCCCCCACCGGTTACCCCACGGCCCGGTTACCCCACGGCCGCGTACGTCTCGTACGTCTCGTCATCCTCCAAGCCCACAGGCAGGAGGCCCGCGCTGCGCTCGTACTCCGTGCGCGCGGTCTCGAGCAGCCGGCGCCACGAGGTGACGGTCGGCCGCCTGCGCAGCAGTGCACGGCGCTCCCGCTCGGTCATCCCGCCCCACACGCCGAATTCGACGCGATTGTCCAGCGCGTCGGCCAGGCATTCGGTCCGCACCGGGCATCCGGTGCACACCGCCTTGGCCCTGTTCTGCGCCGCACCCTGCACGAACAGTTCATCTGGATCGGTAGTGCGGCAAGCTGCCTGCGCACTCCAGTCGGTTACCCAGCCCATGCTGGCGCCGTCCTCTCCCGAATCGAGGCTCCCCCACGGCGGCAGCGGCATATTCACCGTTGCCAGTTGAGGACGTTACGGAAGGTGGGCACAGCGCAACACCCCCTTCGGGCCCAATCTTGAATGGCCCGAACGGACTATGCGTACGCGGCAGATCACCCAGGGGAGTGACCCGAGGGCATAACCGGCACATCCGACAAAGTCGGGTATTTCACTTGGGTCACAACGGTCATCTCATGCCAGGCGCGGAGGATTCGGGCGTCAATATTGCGTGTTTCGGGTTCACGGAAAGTTCACGCCGGGTGCTTGATACGCAACCGCACTGCTGTGACAGTTGGGGACAGCTTAGGCCAGAGCCTTGACGCGTGTCCGGCGATTGAGAACGTAGGCTGCCCTCATGCCAAAGAAGCGCTCGGGCGGGGGTCTGACCGGGACCCAGCAGGCCGCCAAGTTCCTCGGTGTCAGCGTGCTCGCGGGAGCGGTGCTCGCGGGAATCGCCCTGCCGGCCTTCGGGGCGCTGGGACTCGCCGCCAAGGGGACGGTCGAGGGATTCGACGAGATCCCCGCCAACCTCAAGACACCGCCGCTGAGTCAGCGGACCACGATCCTGGACTCCCAGGGCGGCCGTATCGCCACGGTCTACTCACGTGACCGCACCGTCGTCCCGCTCAAGGACATCTCCCCGTACATGCAGAAGGCGATCGTCGCGATCGAGGACTCGCGCTTCTACGAGCACGGGGCCATCGACCTGAAGGGCGTGCTGCGCGCGGTCAACCGCAACGCGCAGTCGGGCGGCGTCGCCCAGGGCGCCTCGACGCTGACCCAGCAGTACGTGAAGAACGTCTTCGTCGAGGAGGCCGGCGACGACCCGGACAAGGTCGCGCAGGCCACCCAGCAGACCCTGGGCCGCAAGATCCAGGAGCTGAAGTACGCGATCCAGGTCGAGGAGGAGCTGGGCAAGAAGAAGATCCTCGAGAACTATCTGAACATCACCTTCTTCGGGCAGCAGGCCTACGGCATCGAGGCGGCCGCCCAGCGCTACTTCTCCAAGCCGGCCAAGGACCTGAAGCTCGAAGAGGCGGCCATGCTGGCGGGCATCGTCCAGTCGCCGAGCCGGTACGACCCGGTCAACGACGAGGAGGAGGCCACCAAGCGGCGCAACATCGTGCTGCAGCGGATGGCCGACGTCCGCGACATCTCCCAGGCGGAGGCCGACCGCGCCAAGGCCGCCCCGATCACGCTCAAGGTGAGCCGTCCCGCGAACGGCTGCATCACGGCCGTCGCCGGGGCGGGCTTCTTCTGTGACTACGTGCGCGAGGTCTTCCTGACCGACCCGGTCTTCGGCAAGGACCGCAAGGAGCGGGCCAAGGTCTGGAACCAGGGCGGTCTGACGATCCGTACGACGCTCGACCCGAAGGCCCAGAGCTCGGTACAGGCGTCGATAAAGGATCACGTCAACCAGAGCGACAAGGTCGCCGCGGCGGTGACCCTGGTCGAGCCGGGCACCGGCAAGATCCTCGGCATGGGGCAGTCCAAGCCCTACGGCTTCGGGAAGAACGAAACCCAGATCAACTTCTCGGTCGACAAGGGGATGGGCGGCTCGAACTACGGCTTCCCGACCGGTTCGACCTTCAAGCCGTTCCTCGCGACGGCGGCCATCGAGCGCGGTGTCCCGCCGACACAGTCGTATCCGGCGCCGTACCAGATGCCGTACCCGGCGTCGATCCAGACGTGCAGCGGGAAGCCGTGGGTCAACACGGAGGGCGACACGGCCGAGAACGAGAACGAGTCGGAGGTCGGGCCGTACGGGCTGAAGGAGGCGATGGCCAAATCCGTCAACACGTATTTCGTGCAGATGATAGAGCAAATCGGTCTCTGCCCCGTGACGGAGACGATCGCCAAGCTGGGCGTGGTCCAGGGCGACGGCAAGAAGCTTCCGGAGTCGCCGTCGGCCCTCACCCTGGGCTCGCAGGGCATCTCGCCGCTGCGGATGGCGAACGCGTACGCGGCCTTCGCGAACCGCGGCACGTACTGCACGCCCATCGCCATCGACTCGATCAAGACGGCGACGGGCAAGAGCCTGAAGGTGCCGGAGTCGGGCTGTTCCCAGGCCATGTCGGAGAAGACCGCCGACACGATCAACACCCTGCTGAAGGGCGTGGTCGACTCCGGTACGGGTGAGGCGGCCGGACTGACGAGCCGCGACAACGCCGGTAAGACGGGTACGACGGACGCCCGTAAGAACGCGTGGTTCGTCGGATACACCCCGAACATGTCCGGCGCGGTCTGGGTCGGCAGCCCGTCCCAGCAGGTCGAGATGGAGGACATCACGATCGGGGGCGAGTACCACGACAAGGTCTTCGGTGGTCAGGTCCCGGGTCCGATCTGGAAGGACGCGGTGTCCGGCGCGCTGGACGGCAAGCCCGCCCCCGGCTTCGTGACGGTCGACATCCCGGACGCGCCGAAGGGCCGGGACACCGACAGGCCGGGCGGGAACAACCAGGGCCAGGGCAACGGCGGCCGGGGTGACAACAAGCCGGGCGACGGCGGTGACAGTGACGGTGACGATCCGTTCCCGGGCCTGCCGGACCTGATCAGCGGCGGCCAGTCCCAGGGCGGCGGGAACGGCGGCAATGGGAACGGCGGGAACGGCAACGGCGGCCAGAACGGCGGCGACGGCGGGGACAACGGCGGCCAGGACGGCGGCAACGGGTTCCCGTAAGCCGCGGTGGCCGAGTGCCGTAGCCGAATGCGTTAGCTGAATGACGAAGGGGCGCTCCATCCGACGGCGGCAGCCGGGGATGGAGCGCCCCTCACTCGTCGCCCCTCACTCGTTGAACTGCGTGCACTGAGTGCGGGTGCGAGTTCACGGTTCCGGGTTCACGGTTCAGGGTTCAGCCGGCGAGGGAGCGCTTCACGAGGGCGGCCACCCGGCCTCCCTCGGCGCGGCCGGCCACCTTCGGGTTCACGATCTTCATCACGGCGCCCATGGCGCGCGGGCCCTCGGCTCCGGTGCCCTTGGCCTCCTCGACGGCCTGCGCGACGATCGTGGCCAGCTCCTCGTCGGTCAGCTGCTTCGGCAGATACGCGTCGAGGAGCACGCCCTCCGCCTTCTCACGCTCGGCCTGCTCCGGACGGCCGCCCTGGGCGAAGGCCTCCGCCGCCTCACGGCGCTTCTTCGCCTCCTTGGCGATCACTTTCTGCACCTCGTCGTCGGAGAGCTCGCGCGCGGACGTGCCCGAGACCTCCTCCTTGGTGATCGCGGAGAGGGTCAGCCGCAGCGTGGCGGAGCGGAGCTCGTCACGCGCCCTGATGGCCTCGGTGAGGTCTTCCTTCAGCTTGGACTTAAGGCTGGTCATGAGGCCAAGTGTGGCAGGTGCCGAGAGGTACCCGCCCGCGGATTTCGTGCCCGTACGGCGTCTGCGACGATGGGCACATGCGCGCACGCTACGGGGTTCCCCTGAAAATCACCGCAGGCATCGCGGCAGTCGGCGCGGCCGGCCTCGCCTACGCCGCGGGCATCGAGACACGTTCGTTCCGGTTGCGCCGGATCTCGGTGCCCGTGCTCCCGCGCGGCATGCGTGACCTGCGCGTTCTCCAGGTCTCCGACATCCATATGGTGAGCGGACAGCGGAAGAAGCAGCGCTGGCTCCAGTCGCTGGCCGGGCTGCGCCCCGATTTCGTGGTCAACACCGGCGACAACCTCTCGGACCCGGAGGGCGTACCGGAGGTACTGGACGCGCTGGGCCCGCTGATGGAGTTCCCGGGTGTCTATGTCTTCGGATCGAACGACTACTACGGCCCGAAGCTCCGCAATCCGGCCCGCTACCTCTTCGAGAAGGCCCAGGGCCGCCACGGTCTGAACGGGAACGCCCCGGCCGTCCACGCGGTGCACAACCCGTGGGAGCCGATGCGCGACGCCTTCGACGCGGCGGGCTGGGTGGGCCTGACCAACACCAGGGGCCGGCTGAAGATCGACGGCCACGAGATCGCCTTCACGGGCGTCGACGACCCGCACATCAAGCGGGACAGGTACGAGCGGGTCGCGGGCGGCCCCGAGGCGGACGCCGACCTCTCGATCGGCGTGGTGCACGCCCCCTACCTGCGCTCCCTGGACTCCTTCACCGCCGACGGCTACCCCCTGATCCTGGCGGGCCACACGCACGGCGGCCAGCTCTGCATCCCCTTCTACGGAGCGCTGGTCACCAACTGCGACCTCGACACGGACCGCGTGAAGGGCCTCTCCACCCACCGCTCCGGCGGCCACACCGCCTACCTCCACGTCTCGGCGGGCTGCGGCACGAACCGCTACACCCCGGTCCGCTTCGCCTGCCCCCCGGAAGCAACGCTCCTGACCCTGACCTCCCGCCCCTGACGTACCGGGCCCGCCCCACTCCCGGCCCCTGTCGCCCCCCGAAACCGGATTTCGTCTCCGGCCAGCGGTGGGCTAAAGTAATCGATGTCGCCGCGACAAGGGCGACATCGGGGTGTAGCGCAGCTTGGCAGCGCGCTTCGTTCGGGACGAAGAGGTCGTGGGTTCAAATCCCGCCACCCCGACAGCTAAGCACCAGGTCAGAGGGCCCTTACCGAATCGGTAAGGGCCCTCTGGCGTTGCTGTGTGTCTATCTGCGTGACTATTGCCTACGGCTTCCGTGGGTCCGCGCCGAAGATGCCGTCCATGACGACGGCGCCCGTCTGGATCACTGGCCTGATCTGCTTCCGGTAGACCTCCTCGGTCACGGCCGTCCCCGAGTGACCGACGAGCCGGGAGATCTCCTCCAGGGGGACGCCACGGTCGGAGAGCAGTGACACAAAGCTGTGCCGGAGCTCCCGAGGCGTCCACTCGGCTGGGTCGACCCCGTCGACGTCCTTGAGCGCCTGGCGGAAGGCGCGGCGGACGTTGGCGGCGTCGAGCGGCTTGCCGACGGCCGAGGAAAAGACGAGCCCGTGCTCCTCCCACTCGTCATCGGCGGCGAGCCGATCCCACCCCTGATCCTCGTACTGCCGCCAGAGCGCATCGATACAGCGTGACGGCAGGGCGAGCGTGCGCCGGGACTTGCGGGTCTTGGTGTCGCCGCTCCGCCGGACCGGACCGCCACACGGCGATGTGCGGAGGCTGCGCCGGGACCAGGTCGGGCCGTCCCTTGAGGAAGACGTGGTCCCAGGTGAGGGCCCGCAGTTCTTCGGTGCGGGCACCGGTCAGGAGGGCGACGACGATGTACGCGTACATCGAGGTTCCCTCAGCTCCCCGGAGAATGGCCTCCGCCCGGGCGAAGGTGAGGGCTTTCGAAGGTCGCCCGGACTGCCCCTGGGGCACCGAGCACAGCTCCACGACGTTCCGCTTGACCTTGTCCCGGGCCATGGCCCGCTTGACCGCCCGGTTCAGGCAGGAGTGAAGGCCCTGGAGAGTTCGGGTGCTGAGCGTTCTGGACTTCTTGGCCAGCCAGCGGTCAACGTCCTCCGCACTGAGATCGCGGAGCTTGCGGGCGCCGAGCGACGGAATGACGTGCTTCTCACTGAGGAGCGTGGTCGTCGCGACGGTGCTCGGGTCAAGGCCGGCCAGACCATAGGCGAGCCAGTCCGTGACGGCGTCCTTCACGGTGTAGTTGGTCGGCGCGATGGCCAGACCGTCTTCGTGATCGCGCAGCACCTCCTTGAGCTTGTTTTTCGCCTCGGTCTTGGTCCTGCCACTCCCCCGCTTCACGATCCGCTTGCCGCTCGGGTCGAAGCCGAGGTTCGCTGTGGCGATCCACCGCTGTCTCTTGTCGTCCCAGTGCAGACCGCCGTCACCGCGACTGCGTCGCTTGGTCACTGCTCAGCCCCAGCTTCCCGCTCCAGGAGCGCAACGTAATCAGTGATGGCGGAAGCTGGAACGAGGCGGGTCCGCCCTTCCTTGACAGTCCGGAGACGACCAGCACGGATCAAGTCGTAGACGACGCTTCGGCTCAGCCCCAGCACCCTCACAGCATCGGGAACGCGGTACAGGGCCGGAGGGATCGCCGGTCCTCCAATGTCGAGTACGGTCACCATTCCTCCTCATCGCTCAGCAGTTCGGCGCGGTGTTCGCGGGCGGCTTCGCGGTTGTGTTGGATGTCGCGGTGGATGTTGGCGGCGAGCCAGGATTCGCCGGGGGTGTGGCCGTTTCCGGCATAGGCCCAGTGCGCGAGCGTGAGCGTGGTGGCCTCGGGGTGGTCGTCGGGGTCGGGGAGGCCGAGTGCGGCGCGTTGTTCGGCGGCTCGATAGTCGGCGCGGACCTGGCGGAGTGCGCTGAGGGTGGTGGAGTAGGCGCGGGACTTGGTGGAGAAGTGGCCGCGGAAGCCGAGCATGTGGGCCCAGTCGCGGAGCTTGCGTTCCGGGTAGGCGTGGTGCAGGTCCAAGCACGCCTCGATCAGCCGCCGGGGGTGCTCCGGCACGTCAAGCAGCACCAGAGCTTCCTTGTTGCCGACACGGTGGTCCACGGTCCCGGTCGTCTCAGCTGCCTTCGTGGCGTACTTGGCGACGTAGGAGGCCACGGCCTGTTCGGTGAGGTCTTCGCCCTTGCCGAACGCGCCGATGGGCTGCACATCGAGTTGCGTGCCCCACCGCAGCGTCCACCCCTCATGGATTCCGGCTTCCGGGTTGGCCGGCACAATCACTTCGGCCCGGGCGGCGGCGGCGCGGATCGCGTCGTCCAGGAGCTCCCGCGTGGCCCAGGCCGGTGGCGGGGTGTTCGGTCCTTCGGGTCCGTCGAAGCGGATGACCGCGTGGAAGTGCACGGCCCCGCGCTTCTGGTACTCCGCAACCTTCCCGAAGGAGACTTTGGATTGTTCGCGGGCGGCTTTCTGGGTGAGTCCCGCTCGCTTGGCGATCTCGCGGCGGAGGTAGATCGTGAAGTAGCGCCAGAGGTCCGATGCGTGGTTGTTCCACAGCACCGCCCCCGCGTAGTCGTAGGTGTCCGGGTCCAGCGGCGTACCAAGTTCCGGCGCGTCCTCGGGGTGTCGGGTACCGCAGCGGCAGGGCCGGTTGCCAGGTCGGTTGTGGACGGGCCCGAAGGAGGGGGCCGTCAGGGTGGCGAAGACCCGGGGGTGGTCCCGGATCGTGGTCGGGGTGCCTTTGTCGGGGTCGCCGGTAAGTCCGGCGCGGATGAGGTGGTAGGTGTCGCCTGCGTAGGTCCAGGCGCAGGCGGGGCAGCGGGTGGCGCGGCGGTTGCCGCAGGCGATCCGTAACCGGCCCCCGGGCTCGGCGTCGGTCGAGTAGTGGTGCAGGACCGTGCCGGTCGCCCGGTCAATGGTCTTGGTGGCGCCGGTGAGGTGGATGGGCTGGGAGCAGCCTCCGGTGCGGCGGAGTTGTTCGGTGAGGCGGTCGAAGCCGGGAGACCCGGCCACCCTGAGCAGGTCGCCCAGGGTGGCCGGGTCCAGGCCCGCCGCGGTCGCAGCGGTGTTCATGGTCAGCGCCCCGCCCTGCCGTGCGCGGGACCGTGGTTGGCGGTGTAGCCCTCGACCAGGGCCTTGACCTGGCTGTCGCCCGTGGCGGTGGCCTTGGCGCCGCAGTGGCAGACGGCCGATCCGGTGGCCGGGGCGTTCGGGGACGGCTTGCTGACGTGGAGACCGGGGCGGTCCGGGGTGGGGGTCAGGTCGGCCATGGCGCTCAGGCCCCGATCCGGCTGTGGGCGCGGGCGGGGGTGGTGTGACCGGTTCCGCGGCAGGCGGGGCAGTGGGCGGTGATGGTCTGGCGCTGCCCGTCGGGGGTGGTCTGGCCGGTGGTGATGGTGACGGTGGGGAAGCCGTCGCAGTGGCCGCAGATCGGCCGCGGCGGGGTGTGCTGGGGCATGATGGGAGCTCCCTTTCGGGTCCGTTGGATCTGGAGTGGGTTGGACACCCGGGGCGGCGGAAACTTGGCGGTTGAGGCCGCCCCGGGGGCCGGTTAGCGGTTGTTCGGGCGGTTGAGCAGCGAGCGCAGGACCACGGCGCACACGGCGACCGAGGCGGCGGTGATCGCGGTCGCGAGGAGCATCGAGACCAGGACCGTCCCGATGATCAGGACCATGGCGGTCCCGCCCGCGGCGGCGACGAGGAGCGAGCCCGGGGTGAACTGAACGGCCGGACGGGCGGGCGGAGCAGCCGGAACCGGGGCCGGGACGGTCGGGGCGTTGTGGCAGGTGCAGGCCGGAGGATGCATCAGGCCGGTGAGCGGCGGGACGAGGGACGCGCCCGGGGTGGGGGCGGTGTCGGGGGGCGGGATCTTCGGGGTGAACACGGGCGGGGCCTCCTGTCAGGGGTTGCAGCGGTGGGTGCGGGCGGCGAGTTCGGCGGCGGAGCGGCCGTGGTAATCGGCGGAGAAGTCGCAGCGGGGTGCGGTGCAGGCGGCGACGTGCTTGGTCCGGCCCCGGCCGTCGTAGTAGGTGCCGACCTGAACGGGGCCGAAGCGGACCACGTTCGTGAAGCGGTTCGGACGCGGCATGGCATGAACCTCCTTGTTTGTTAGACGAGTTGGGCGGTGATGGCGTCGGCGAGGGGGGCGGGGACGCCGAGGCGGGCGCGCAGGGTGGCGGAGTCGATCCGGCTGCCGGTGGTGGCCTGGTGGGTGTCGGCGAGCTTCCGGGCGTGATCCAGAAGGGCCGGAGGAACGGCCGCGGCCGGAGCGGACACCGGAGCCGGAGAAGCCGTGGCTTCCTCAGGAGCGGGCGCGGGCGGCAGTTCGGGAGCCGGTTCGGGAGCCCGTTCCACCGTCACGTCCGCGGCGGGTTCAGATGCTCGGGCAACCGGCGGTGCGGGCACTGGAAGGGGCTCGGGATCGGCCTCGGGTGCGGTGGTGGGGCTGTGGACAAGGAGGGTGCCGCCGAGGAAGGCGAGGGCGGGCCATCCGGCGACGAGGATGCGTAGCCAGGCCGGGACGTCGTTGAGGTCGAGGAGTCCGGCGGTGGCGACGTTCGCGCCCAGTGAGGCGGCCAGCGCGATGATGAACCAGGCCCAGGCGGCGCGGTTGTCCGCGGTGGTGCGCATGCGGCGCCAGGCGGCGACGAGGAGCAGATCGACGCTGACGGGGTAGGCCCAGGCTTTCCAGCCGTCCTGCCCGGCGGCTGCGGCCAGATCATGCAGGTGGGCGAAAGACAGGGCCCCGGCGATGACGGCCTGGATGAGTACCGCGTCGATGCGGATACGGGACACGAGGAGTCACCTCCTTTCTACTCAGAACAGGGAGAGTTGGGCCGTAGCCGGGGCCGTGGGTATGGCCGTGGGGGGTGTGGTGGTGTTCAGGACGCGGGTGCGCCAGTTCATGGCGTAGGGGAAGCAGTTCGCGCAGTTCTTGTGGGTGTGGCCGGGCATCGGGGGCCGGTGGCGGGCGTGGAGGCTCCAGGCGGCGGAGTCGGCGGAGGCCAGCAGATGGCCCACCCGGTTCAGGCCGAGAGTTTTGAAGCCGAAGCCGTGCAGCCGGAGCCCGTGGGCGGCCATGGCGGTGACGATGGCGGCGCCTTGGGTGGTGGACTGCAACCGGCACACCGACCCCAGCCCCACCGTGGGCTCAGCGGCCAGGTTGACCCCGGCGCGTTCGTAGAGCTCCCGGCACTGCTCGTACTCCGGCACCGTGCTTCCCTGAAGCGTCGGGATGATCCGCAGATCGGGTGCCAGGGAGCGCAGTTCGAGGAAGTTGTTCACGGTGCGCTGCTGGTGTTCGGCAACGCTGAGGCCGGTACCGGCGAAGGTGAGGGGTCCGGCTTGGCCACCGTGGATGATGAGTTCTTCGCACATCCAGTCCTGTCCGGCGGCCCAGTCGTAGGGGCCGACGCACTCCCAGATGCGCCGCAGGTCGTCCACGTACTGGCGGGGGGTGCGGGTCCACGCGCCGTGGCGCTGGAGCTCCGAGAAGCCGCCGGAGTCGACCGCGTAGGGGCCGAGCGCGGGGTAGAGATTGGCGGCGCTGGTGAAGTGCTCGGACTTCAGGAACAGCGGCTTGTCGGTGAGCTTGATCCAGTGGCGTTTGTGGGTGGTCAGGTAGAAGCGCACAGCAGGACCTCTCAGAGGCTTGGCCGGGGCCGGGCAGGAGACGAAGGCTCACCGCCCGGCACCGGAGCGACGGGGAATGGTCAGTCGGTGGGGGCGAGGCCGGAGCCGAGGCAGTTGAGGCAGATGCCGTCCTGCTGGCCGACCGGGCGGCGCTTGCGTCCGACGCGGACCGTGGCGGCGACCATCCCGGACCCGTCACACGGCGAGCAGACAACCGGGGCGGGCGGGGTGTTCTTCGGGGGCTTGGTGGTGGTCCGTCGGGTGGCCATGGCGTTGGTTCCTTCCGGTTCCGGGCATGGGCGGGGTAGGGACCTGGCGCGAGACAGTCACGCCAACTGGTCTTGCGGGATGGGGTGTTAGCTGGTTGCCGGGCGGGGCTTGAGGAGCGGGGAGCCCGGGGCCGGGGCGGCGGAAACGGCCGGCCGGAAGGGTGCCAGAGCGGCAAGGTGCGGGGTGAGGTGCGCGTACTCGTGGCAGACGGCCACGGCTTGGGCGGGGGTCATGGCGGGGGTGCGGATGCGGGACCAGCCGCCAGAGGAGTCCCCGGCCACCGCAATACCGGGACGGTCCGGCGGGATGGTGGTGGCGGCGAAGACCGCTTCGGGGGCGATGTCCCCGAGGGCCATTTCGGCGGTCTGCTTGTCGTTGACCCGGTGCACCACACGCCCGGTGAGCTGAGCCCGCAAGGCGGTGGCTCCCTTGCCGAGGTCGGATCCGAAACGCTGCCCACAGACCTCCAGGAAGATCCCGACCGCGCGGGCCATCTGCGCGAGCCGGATCATCCGCATCACCATCCGGTCCCGCCGCTCCTCATCCTTCTTCACAGCGACGAGGAACAGCTCAGCGACTTCGTCGACCAGGACGACCAGCGGCACCGGCCGCACTTTCGCGGGCAGACCCCACAGATCCGGAACACCGTGGGAGCTGAGGAGGTCGAACCGGTCTTCCATCTCGCCAACGAGGGCTTCCAGCAGGCCGTCGGCCTCGTCCGGGGTGATGGCGAGGGCGGAGAGGCGGGGTGCGTAGCCGCGCTGTTCCACCCCGCGCTTGCAGTCGATGCCGACCAGGCCGACCGGGAGTTTCGCCAGGCCGGAGATGAGGTTGCGCTGATACATCGACTTGCCCGACTGGTTCGCACCGACCGTCAGGGCGTGCGGGACCTGCTGGTAGTCCCGGACGAACGCCGTACCGTCCTCCCGCAAGGCCACCGGCACGACCAGCGGGCCAGCGGGCCAGCGGTGATGTTGCGATGGAGGCGGCGGGGCATCTTCACGCGGCGTAGCACGTCGTAGCCCGTCATCCGGAGCTCCACGAACCCCGGCTTGACCTCGACCACGTGGACGGAGTGGACGCCCCAGGCGTGGCGGAGCCGTTCGGAGGCGGCGGACACGTCGGCAGGCTCCAGACCGGCGGGAAGGCGCAGCGTCGCTCGCATGCCGGTGGTGGAGTAGCGGACTCGGCGGACCTGTGGGGGAACGGGGTGAACGTCCTGGCGGCGGGCCACGTTGCGGACCATGAACGCCCGCAGGCGGGACGGCTGGACCGTCAGCCCGCACACATCCATCGTCGCCCGATACGTCACCGAGAACCGGACCCGGGCGACCGGGGCTCCGACCAGCGACCAGAACACCCGAGGAGAGCGGGCCTTGGCGTAACCGAGGCCACCGGCGGCCGATAAGGCCCCCGCCACCTCGATCACCGTGGACAGGTCCGACATGATCAGGCCCCCAGCGGGGTCACAGCGACCGCGCGGAAGCTGATCCCGTGCCGGGTCTGCCCGTTGAACGTGTTCTCCCAGTCGCGGGCCTTGAGGCCGACGACCGTGACCGGGGTACCGGGGGCCAGGTTCTCCGGGACACCCGTATTCGGCACGGTCACCTGGTACAGGTTGCCCTCACCCTCGTCCGCGACCAGCAGCCCCACCGTCGCGAGCGGGGCACCGGTCTCCCGGTCGATCGCGATCTCACCGGTCTGCTTACTCACGAGCTTCGGCGTCGGAGGCGTCGCCACGAACACGACAGCGGTCGAAACATCGATCTTGAAGGACGGCATGAGCGTCTCCCTCATCGCGGGGGGGGCAGCACGAGAAGCGCCAGCCCCAACTGGCTTGAGCCACTCGCTGGCTTAAGCCAGTTGAGCACGCAATGCGAGGCGCCGTCAAGCTTCTGGCTTGAGCCAGTTGCTACGCTGTCGGTATGACCTCGTCCAAGCCCCCTACTCAGCAGCCAGCAAGCAGGCGCATCGCGGAAGAACTACGCCGGCGGATCCGCGACGGGGAGCTCCCAGCCGGTGAGAAGTTGCCTTCAGAGCGCGCTTTGGCCGAGGAGTACGGGGCGGCTCGGAACACCGCGCGCGAGGCGGTGCGACTGCTTGCGGAGCAAGGTCTCGTGACTGCCAAGCACGGGCGGGGGGTGTTCGTACGCGAACCGCAGAAGCTGTTCAGGTTCGAGAGTGATCGGTACTCGATCAAGAACCGGGAGACCGGGCTAACTCCATTCCGGCTAGAAGCACAGCGCCAAGGCAAGGTGCCCAGGATCGATGTGCTGTACATCGAGCGCGAGACGCCGCCGCTTGACGTGGCCGAACGCCTCGGTGTGCCCTCGGGCGAACAGAGCGTCGTACACCGGGAAAACCACTACTTCGCCGACGACGAACCCGTTCAGATCGTCTCGACCTACCTCCGGTGGGACGAGGTGCAGGGCACCCTGCTCATGCAGCCGAAAACCGGCAAGGACGGAATCTACGGACGGCTTGAGGACCTAGGGCACGTCATGACGCGGGTCCGTGACGAGATCAGCGCACGGATGCCGACGCCAGAGGAAGCCCAGTTTCTCCAATTGCTGCCAGGCGTGCCGGTTCTGGAGGTGCTCCACACCAGCCTTGATCAGGACTCCCAGCCGTTCGAGGTCTCCAGATACGTACACCGAGCCGACCAAACAGGACTGCTCTACGAACTACCGGTCGAATAGACCGCAGTGGAGGGGGAAACGCATGTCAACGGCCACAGTTCGCCCGCGTGAGACAGGTGACCTCACGGAAGCGGCGACCGTCCTCACCGCCGTACACGAATCTGACGGGTACCCAGTCGAAGGGGTGAAGGACCCAGAAGCCTGGCTATCTCCAGAAGGACTTCTGGCGGCATGGGTCGCGGAACTCGATGGGCATGTGGTGGGGCATATCGCTATCAACAGCCCGCAGCCGGGAGAAGAGGTAGCCCGACTCTGGAAGGAAGATAGCGGTGACGACGACTCCCACATCGGAGTCCTAGCCCGACTCTTCGTGGCGCGCGAAGCACGTAAGGCGTCCGTCGGCAAACTCCTCATGGAAGCCGCTACGGCCTACGCCCGAGACAGGCACCTGCGCTTGGTGCTGGAGGTCTTGACGAAGGACGCAGCCGCGATCCGCCTCTATGAACGCCTCGGCTGGCAACGCATCGGTGAAGCCGTCCACACCTTCGGAGGCAAGCAAGTCGACGCCGTCTGCTTCGTGGCACCTGCCTGACGACGAGAGCTGTTACAGGTTTCTCTACCTCATCAAGGCACCCGGCTGCGCTCCGCTCCGCCGGGCGCGCTTCCCGGCTCTGGCTGCGCCCGCGCTCCTGCCTTCGGCCCGCTCGGCGCTGCCGCCGCCGACGCGCGCCCACAACTGGATAGGCCCGGGGGCATGAGACGAGAACCAAGCCCGCGGCTTCACGAGGATGCCTCCGGCGGGGGCGCTCAGACTCCGGGATGGACGGGGCACCGTTCGCGAGTGCCGGCCGGAGCGGGGCGAGCGTCGGGGACTCCCATCCCGACCACCTTCGACCCAGGCAAAGCCGAGCAGCCGCGGCCCAGGGCGTCAAGGTCGTTCGTACAGTGGCGCGCTCCACCTTGACGCCCTGAACCACGACCGCTCCACGGAGTGTGGGTCGAAGGCGGACGGGATGGGAGTTGGGGGGAGTGGTGGGCAGATGTGCCGATGCCCACGCCTTGAGGTACCACCGACCCCAGCAAGCCACACCCCCTGAGCAATCGGCTGACAGCAGGTCAGCCCACGTTCACGGAAAGACTTCCTAGTGCAATAATTGCCCCCTCCAGGGCGTCACGGGGAGGGATGGAAGGGGATGGAAGCCTAGAAACCTTTCCTCCTCGATCCAAAACATCATGAAAAAGTGGGAGTTGCAGTGCCTTACACCATCGAGGAACTTCTCGGCATTGAGAGCGCTACTCTCGAAGCGATGAAAGAACTAAACCCTAAGGTCCACAACGCCGTTAATCACATTGACTATCATCACGAAGACCCCGCGGAAGGTATACCAGAGCCAACCGTAGAAATTCACTTTAACTGGTCCGCTGTTCTCGAGGAGGAGTGGGAAGACGGACCTGATGGCGACCCCCGAGAACTTTGGGTGTACCTGACGCCAAAACGTTGGGAGTTGGCTCACATCCTCGGTGACGGTAACGAAGATTTGCCCATAATCCTCCCCTCTAGCACCGATCCGCGCCAAGCAGCTGAAACACTGGCGAGAGTACTGACTGCCGAAATTCCCATCCCTGCACATCTTCCCCAACCTCACCAGATCTCAGACACGCATTAAGCCAAAAGTGCCCCTCGACCCGAATCGAGGGGCACCAGTTCAGGCAGGGTCGGCTCTACTTAGCATCGACGTCCGAGCAGAGATCCTCCCAGGTGTCGGAGATGACCTTGTTCAGAACGAAGCCGATCGTTGCAGCCGTATTCTGAGCCTGACCCTCGACGATCGTCTTCTTCCCGCCCTCTGTTCCGTCCTTGATCTCCCTTGCCTTCTTCTTTCCGTCCTTATCTAGTTTGTGCCCGGTTACCTCGATCCAATGCTTGCGATACCTGGTCCAGTCAATGGACGAAAGCCGCGTCTTGAGTTCCGCGAGAGACAGTGCAGGAGTTGGAGGGTTGCCCTTCGCATCCTCGACCAGCTTTCGGTCCGCCTCGATCAATTCAGTTGGTGTGGAGTGATCGCTGGAAAGACCCAGGCCGGCACCCAGCGGTTCTAGTTCATGACGCATGACTTCGTGATATGCGAGCGCGATCGCCTTCTGTGCGAATGCCCATCCATGGATGTATAGGCGTCGGTAGGGCTCGTGATGCTTCGGAGTGGGATCTGCCCATTGAGCGCCGAAGGTATCGCCTAGCAGCGTGAGAAAATCTCGACAGTACGGCACAAAACGGTCGACGTGGTGATGCTTAATTTGCTCCGGCTTCTTACCACCTTTGCAAATTACGTTTAGAAGCATCTGATCCATGGTCGAGAGGTCGACAATGAATTTGGTGGCTGTCTCTGAGGTTCCCCCAGTCCGACCATCTGCAAGGCGGCCATCAAAGATGGTTCCCTTAACAGCCTTCTCCCTGATGATGGCGAGCGCAGAGGAGTTGTCGAGGCGAGCGACGAGGTTCTTATTCTTCTTCGACCCGCGTCCGTTTCGATCAGCGAAGCTCTGGCCCGCCTTGAGTTCGTCGACGTTGAGTTCAATCTCAAGGGTGGTGCCGAAGGTGTCGAGCGCGCCTGCCTTAATTGCCAAACCTGTCCCCGCAGCCTGAAAAAGTGCTGCCGTCTGCGTTTGCCCGTCAGACTGCATTACGGGAGATTTAGGCAAGTAGAGCGTCCCGTAGAGAGCCATCTCATTACTCTCATCGTACGCGACGAAGATCGTCTGGCCGAAGACGGAACTCGACTGCCATCCACTTACCGTCGGAAGATAGGCGACACGTTCCCCTCGGATGGCCTCGATGTTGTAGTTCCTGAAGTGCGTCAGGTTGTCCTTCTTCGCTCCTTTGAAATCTGATTGCGTTTGCTGATGCGCCTCGCGCATGCCGATTTCGTCATAGTCATCACCTGGAGGGTTCGCCGGGTTATACCTGACGATTTCGGTGAATTGCCGAAGCGTAGGATGTAGCGTAGCGGTGATTCGATAGTTGGGCGAGGCCCCTTTGAGGGCGAGGATTACACCCGGGATTGCATGGCGCCGCCCGATCTCATGTTGGAACTCATACTTGCTGCCGAGGAACGCTTCCTGAGCAGTCTTGTCGCTCTGGAAACGAACGATCTTGAGGTCGAAGAACTTTGCGTCTTCGGGGATCTCGCTGTCCTGGATGAGGGTAGTGGACGGGATCATCGGAAAGCTCATGAGTGGCACCCTTTTCGTTTTCGACGGGCCGGGAGTTTCGTCATTCCGCAGGTTCAGCCGCGAGCGGAATAAAGGGGATGCTGTCGGCATTTACGACCTGTGATGGCACGCTTCCAGCTCGACGCAGCATGGACGGCAACGTGATCATTTCAATGCCGAGATTGAGGGTCTCGTTAGTCTCAACGATCGAATCGGCGAATTCGAAGGCGGCGAGAACAGCGCGAACTTGTCGGCCAGGTGAGCTCTTACGCTCCATGGCCAGATAGGTGAGCACTTGCCCCAACCCGTTGTAGTCAGCCTGAATTTTGAATTCCCAGACTCGCAGAACATTGTCCGTATCAACGGTCTTCATATCAACACGAAGGCCGACCGCCTGATACGTCAACTCCGTCCGGATCAGGCGCTCCTGTGGCCGGAAGTCCTCGAGCCGTCGTGCGTAGGTGTCCCGGATGGCGCACTCATGAGCGTACCCATCTGCGAGATCCCTTGCCACATCTCCCCCTTGCTTGCTGCTCTCTTGAAGAGACGTCAGCTTCTCAGCGCGATGATGGCATGTCAAACCCCGCTGGTAGAAGCGGCTTAGGCAAGGGAGAGCTCTCATCCGTCAGAATCGGAACATGGGGACCTCGTATGGGGCGACCATGGATCACTTATGGAGTGGGCTTGCCGCCAAGCGCCGTCGTGATGGCTTGGCCAGCACAGGCGCATAGCCCACAACAGCCCTCCGGAGTCGTGTGCACCAAAGGCCGACGCTGATGAACTGCGCGTCGGCCCCGCCGACGTGGGTTGACGAACTGCTCATGGGGCTGGGTTGAGGCGCGCCAATCCCGCGCACCGGGAGCCATGCCAGGTGAGTGTCTAACTGCGTGACAACGCCCACGGACAACGGCGAACAAGCCGGGACGTCTGCGGACTATCAGCGCAGGGGGGCGCCACTTCGGTCGACGGAGCCGCTTCCCGTCGTCGACTCCCCAGCGGTCCCCAAGACGACCTCACAAACGATGCAGGGGCCCGATCCGCGATGCGGATCAGGCCCCTGACCTGGTGTTTCAGCTGTCGGGGTGGCGGGATTTGAACCCACGACCTCTTCGTCCCGAAGCAACTGGGGCCTGGGCTCAGCCATGGGCTCGCGCGGCCTTTAAGCGCATCACATACAGCAGGGTGTTGCGGGACGTCGGCCACATACGCCACCCGACGAGTGGCTTCCCGTCCTCAAGGGCAGGAAGCCACTTCAAAGCCCAGCGGATGGCTTTTTCGGATGCCAGTCCGCTCAGACCAGTCGTACTCCACGAACTCGGCGGGAACCTGCCCACAGGGGGCGTAGACGCTGATGAACAGCGTCGTGGTCAAGTCGTTCCACTGCACGTCGACCATGTCGCCGCCCACCGGATCTTCAAAACGGAAGCCCAGTTCGCGGAACGTTGCTCCTGCACGGCCGCCTTCATGAGTGAGCTTCCAACCCTTCTGCACCAGCCGCTGGCGCACGCGTTCCTGCGCGTCTCGGGCGGTGGCTTCGGGGACGTCGGGCACGCTCCAGTCGAGACCGAAGCTGCGGACGTCGCTTCGCGCATCGTCAATGTGGGCGAGGCCCCTCAGCCCGCGGTAGTAACAGGCGCCGGTATCGACCCTGCCCCCATCCGCGGCGTGATTCTCGGGCAGCGCGAAGTCGTCGTACACCTCGTCGGACCGGGACTTGAGCCGTTGCGCGACCGTGTCGGGGTCGGCCGAGGGATACGGCGCGCCGTTCCACACAGCGTTCCCCGCCACCACGACACCGACCAGCAGCGCCACCATCACCAGCCCTGTGACGGCATACAGGACGGACCGCCCGGAGGTCCGGGCTCTACGCACAGGGCTCTGGAGCATGCATGTGACGGTAGGAGCCGGCATCGCGCGGCGCATGAGTAGCCGTACCCAGGAGAGTTCTGGAACACCCACGAAGTCGGATACCGAAGCGACGAACGCGGAGAGCCACTGGCAGAGGGCTTCCACGCATTCGATGTCGCTCACCGCGCGGTCTCGCAGCGCCGGGTCTCGCTCTCGTGCAGACACACCGAGGTCCACTGCGCGAAGCCGGTCTGCCCAGGGCAGTGCGTGACGTTGACGAACGTTGATCAAGCACGCATGGAGTCAGCCCTCAGGGCATCACAGGCCCCAGCCACGGAGCACGGAGCACGGAGATGAGCTCAGACTCCGCGATCGAATCCCTACGCGGACCATGACTCCTCCAGGATTTCTTCGATGATCCGCGTCCACTCCGGTTCCTCGGCCGCAAACGGGATCGGATCGAAGGAGTTGATCTGCTCTTTGAAATGGGTTTCCAGTTGATCAAGGTCTGCGCCTGAACGACAGGCGTCTGCGAATTCCTGAAAAGCGAGAAGAGTGTAGACGAGCGACTCCACATCCCGATGGAGTTGCACATACGCGTCGAGAGGTTCCCCTTCCGGGAAGGCGTACACCTTCCCGTCCGCCGGGTCCAGCGCGATGACCATGTAGGAGAACCAGCCCAGCTCAAGCCAGTTCTCGCACTGCGAGGGAAGTCCCTCCTCATGATGCGCATATTTTTCCGAGAGCAGGATCGGCGTACCCTCGGCTCGCGTCATGAATTGCTCATCGTGCGGCAATCCGACAGAACTCAGAAAGTTCGCCGTTTTCTCATGGAGATACACATCGGTTTCGTAACGCGGAAAATAAACAACACCAGTGATTCCGTATCGACCAATCAGCTCTTCGGACGTGATTGCGTGACGCATAGCCAGACCTTACTTGTTTACCCTCGAATTATCGACCATGGGCGATCTTCAGATCAGCCACATAATCCCTGTGTTCTCGGTTGCGTTGATGCAGGGAGGAAACGGACGCATCATAGTCGGCGACGTGGTGCACCGCCGTGGAGCCGAAATGGAGGTCCAGCCACCTGTCGCAACTGGGCCTTTTCTGGCACGGCTCTCGCTCGGTAAAGACTTCCTTCAGCCCTGACTTTTTTTCGTTATGCATTATCGGGTAACCAATTGAGCGTTCCGAGTGGAGCTTGTTTGGTTCACTGTAGCCGACGAGTATGCTTTCCCCTCTGCCACCGGGGTCGACATAGCGCCCTGCCGCGTAGTTGCTGCCCCCGTAGTCGTTCCGCGCAAAGCGGGCCAATTGAGTTGCCTGGCCCAGCCGGTCGGAATACGGATCAACCTTGGTCGAAGTCACCTTACCCTTATGAGTGCCAGGTACCCCGGACTCCTCCTGTTCGCGTCTCGAACCCGGTCGCCAGGCCTTGCCATCATTGGTGATTCCACCCAACCGCTCCTCGTCCACCCTGTCCAGGGGTTTGAGGTCACCGTTGGGCAGAAGGCGTTCTATTGTTCCGTCTGTCGCCAGCAAGTAGGTGCGGACGTCATCATCATCCTTTCCGCACTTATCGAAGTCGCGCTCGCGATCCTTGTCGTTGCCCTTGTGGTCCCGTTTGCTCTTGTCTATCTTCCCGCCATGGTCCTCAAGGGTCTTGACCATGTCGTCGGCCTTCTTTTCGACCGCGTCTTCAGCCTTGTCCATGACGGTGGCGAGCTTATGGAAGCGGCTGTCCTTCTTGACGGACGTTTTGCGCTGTGCGCCACCGTCCTTGAATGAACCTTTCTTCTTGTCGAAGTTGTCGGCGGTCTTCTTGTAGTCACCGGATTCCCGGTCAAATTCGTCGAACTCGATGACCAGGTCTTGAGCCATGTCCGCGCTACCCGACGCCATGACGTCATAGGTGCTGCCGCCGCCGAGCCGGTCGCTGAACAGCGTCTCGATCTCCGCGAGTATCCTGTCCTCGATCTTGTCCGTGACGACCGCCGTGATCTGGCCTATCGCGTAGTCGATGGCCTCCTGGATGATGAGGCGGGCGGCACCGATGGCAGCAGCGGAGACAAGACCGCTGATCCCGGCGGTGAAGAACATGCCGACAACCCCTGCGGTGGCCGCGGCCGCCGTGGCTGTGAGCTTGGCGATGATCGCGATCTTGCAGGTCAGGATTAGGCCGGCGCATTCATCGAGCGCGCCGGCCAAGTCGTCGCACCCGTCGGCGAACGTAGCGAGGTCCCGAGTGGTGAGCTTGCCCCAGCGGCGGTCTATCGCTGTGACGGTTTCTCCCCTGCTCTTGCCTGCCACGATGTGCGAGCAGGCGTTATTGCCCTCCTTGACCGCATCACGTATGCCTTCGGCCAGGTCTCGGTAGTCCTTCGCCGAGGCTTTGACCTCGTCCTCGTCTATCTGGGGCCAGTCGATGCCTACAAGGTCCAGTACCTCGACGAGATCGTCGGGCAGCTTCTTCCCCATGCGTGAATCCCCCCGAGACAGAGCAACCATTCCAGGTTCAACAGTGCCTGAATGCTCGTCAACTTGAAGGGGTGAGGATGCTGTGAATCAAACCCGCCGGCAAGGTCAGCTGCTGTCAGTGTGCTGGAGCGAGGCGGACCAGCGCCTCGTCCGTGCCGATGACAAGGGAGCGGTCCGCGAGGATGACCACAGCGCGGACAGGAGGCCCCGGTCGAAAACCCACTACTTCGCCACCGTCGAAGCGGTGGAGTTCGACGAGGCCATCCTCCCAGGCGACCACCAGCGCCGGTCCTTCACGGGTGTCCGACGCGTGCAGCGCCACCACGGGACAGCGGCGCGCGGCGAGCGGCGCGGCCATGGGCTCGTGGCCCGGCGCCCAGGCTCGCACCGTTCCGTCCGCGCCCCCGCTGTAGACCAACGGCGCGACGCCGCCGGCCTCGCCCTCGGCTCTGACGTTCAGCGTCGAAAGGGCTGCGACGCGTCCGGCATGCGAACGCGCTGACTCAGTGGTCTCGCCGAAGGTGCGCACCCGGCCCTCGGCGTCACCGAGAACCACTACCGGCTGCTCACCGGGTGTCGCCGCCAGGGCCGTTCCCGAGTGCTCCCGCAACTCGCCTATGTGGTCGGCCTGATGAGGCGTGTCGTTCAGCAACGCTTCGAGACCGGAGGCGGCCGGACGCACGGCCCGCGATCGCTCCACATGCACTCGGCCCCAGTCGTCCAGCAGCAAGACCGTCCCGTCCGGCAGTACGGACATCGCGGCGCACTGTGTGGCCGAGGGTGTGAACCGCCCACGTGGACCGGCATCCGAGGCATTGAGTACGTGCACCGTGCCGCGGTGATCCGCTGACAGCAAGCAGTTGTCAAGCGGCCCTGATCCCCTCGCCAGCGCGGCCACCGGGCCGGGCCACGGCGGTGATACGTCTCCCCTGACCCGATTCCACGCCACGCGCCAGGGCGCTTCCTCGGCCAGGACCGCGAGAGCTTGACGGAGTCGGGGGTCGGCGCCGTCTCCGAGGGCGGCCAGGAGGACCAGCGCGCGTGAGGCCTCGTCCTGCTCGCGGCACAGGGACTGCCCTGCCCTCAGCCACGCCGTCCGCAAGCCTCCGTGGTCTTCGGAGTCTGCTTCGTAGGCAGCAGTGACGACCCAAGGGTCGGCCGCGCAGACCGACGCCGGTTCAGCCAGATCCACCGGCGCGGGCGCCTCGGCGACGGCTGGGTTCCGATCAACGTCGGAGGACAGTCCAGCCCTCCAGGTCTCAAGGCGTTCCGGGTCTGTCCACCGCTCCAGATCCAGGTTCAGCTCGGCCGCGTTCGTTTCTCTCAGGAGCGCGTGGGCAGCGCTGTCCGTCCGTGTTTCGGCGATCAGCTTGAGGTGTGGCAACTGTGCCAGTGCCCGTACGAGTTCGGCGACCGGCCGGGTGGCGAGGTCCGGCAGGACGATCACGGTGCGTCGCGGATCAGCTGTCAGAACCTCCACCAGCTCATCCGGGGCACGCGCCACCACGCCCAATTGGTCGGCCAGCGCCCATACCGTTCCCAGCAGGCTCTCCCCGGACCGCGGGACCACGGCGTGCACACGCCGGCTCACCGGCGTCCCTTCACGGCTCCCATGCGCGACAAGCCAGGCCAGCAGTGTCGACTTCCCGCAGCGCTCGGATCCGGACACCAGGCAGATTCCCGGTGCTTGAGCGTCGGCGAGCCAGCCCAGCAGTGCCGCGGCGGCGGGCTCGCGACCTGCCGCG
The DNA here is from genome assembly GCF_044741565.1 of Streptomyces sp. NPDC088147. Taxonomy (NCBI): domain Bacteria; kingdom Bacillati; phylum Actinomycetota; class Actinomycetes; order Kitasatosporales; family Streptomycetaceae; genus Streptomyces; species Streptomyces sp. NPDC088147. The sequence continues at coordinate 198,866 of NZ_JBIUSY010000003.1, forward strand.
GGACGATCCCAGCGAGTCACTGACGCCTCGCCTGTTCGGCCGCGTAGGTGATGAGCGCCTTCAACCCTTCCTCCCGGGACTCCGCCGTATCTCCGTAGTCGAAGCTGTGAGTGAACTCGGCGGTGGGAAAGGTCGTGTGGAGCCAGACCGCGCAGTAGTGACCAGGCATGAGGCACGGTTCGAGCTCACAGTAGACCCGGCGTACCCGGCTCGGGTCCACGCCGTCAGCCGACAGGCGTCGCCAGATCCTTTCCTCGGGATGGGGCAGCCCTGGTCCGGTCGCCTCCGTCACGACCTTCTCCTTCCCCGCCTCGTCGATGTATTCGAATGCGGCTGAGAAGGGGAAGTTGAGCGTGTGGCGGACATCGTCCAGGACGCGAGGCCACCAGCTCTCCCTTTCGGCGAAAGCCGCGGGGTCGACCCGTCGCAGCTCCGCGTTCAACTCTCGGAAAGTGGCTGCCGCGTCCACCGGCCCGGAGGACGCGGCGATGACGGGCAGGGCTCGGTCCAGCGCCAGTAGTGACGCGCCGAGCGTCGACAGGTCTGTGTTCACGAACATGTCCTCGGCGACGTCCTCAAGGACAACCGCCTGCACCGCACCGTCCGGTCGCACACAGAGATGCGCGAGGCCATCGCTGGCGATACGCGGCCATGTCTCAAGCTCTCTCGGGGGCTGAGGCAGTCCCAGGCGTACGGCGACAACGCCCAGTGTCGTCCCTTCGGCGGCCTCCGGGGCCTGGAAGTAAGGGGCGACGCTCTGCGGGATGCCGGTCTCTTCCAAGTACGTCCGAGCGGTCTCCGGCAGCTCCGCCCCCAGCAGACTCCCCCGTCCCACTCGACGCATGCCGTCCCGGCCGAAGTGCTGGACCAGTGGCTCCGGGCGATCCGGGGTGTGGGATGACATGGATACCTCACGACAGACTCGGCTTACCGGCGTCGACGACCCTAGTCGGTAACCTCGCGCGCGGGGTTTCCCAGGTCACCGGTCGGCGTGAGCCCCGCAGAGGTGCCGGCGAGGTCGGAGCGTGCGGGCGCGTACGCGGAGGTACCTCGCGGCGCGGGACGCCCGGGGCAGCGGCCCCGCCGTCCTCCCCCGCTCTGGCCGCATCCCCTGTGAGCGCCGCGGCGGCTGGATACCATGTGAGCCGGCCCACTGCATTGGCGCTGACGAGTAATCGGGGAAGGAATCCGGGCAACATGCCTATCGAGACATTCGAGTTCCAGGTAGAAGCGCGTCAACTCCTGCAGATGATGATCCATTCGATCTACTCGAACAAGGACGTATTTCTGCGCGAGCTGATCTCCAACGCCTCGGACGCATTGGACAAGTTGCGGTTGGAATCACTCCGCGACGACAAGCTGCGGGAAGACGTATCGGATCTCCACATCGGCATCGAGGTCGACAAGGAGCGGCGCACACTGACCGTACGCGACAATGGCATCGGCATGTCGCACGACGAAGTAGTGGAGCTCATCGGGACGATCGCGAATTCCGGCACCGCGAAGTTCCTGAAGGAGTTGAAGGAACTCAAGGAGGCCAAGGACGCGGCCGCGTCCGAGGAACTCATCGGGCAGTTCGGTGTGGGCTTCTACTCCAGCTTCATGGTGGCCGACGAGGTCACGCTGCTGACCAGGCGCGCGGGGGAGAGCCAGGGGACGCGCTGGGAATCCAGTGGCGAGGGTACGTACACCATTGAGACGGTCGACGACGCGCCGCAGGGTACGTCGGTGACGCTGCGGCTCAAGCCCGAGGACATCGAGGACCAGCTCTTCGACTACACGTCCGCCTGGAAGATCAAGGAAATCGTCAAGCGGTACTCGGACTTCATCACCTGGCCCATCAAGATGGCCGCGGAATCCACGGACACCGACGCGGACGCGGACGCGGATGCGGATGCTGGTGCGGACGGCGGCAGTGGCGGCCCGCGCGAGGCCGAGACGATCAACTCCATGAAGGCGCTGTGGGCCCGTTCCAAGGGCGAGGTGACCGATGACGAGTACAGCGAGCTGTACAAGCACATCAGTCATGACTGGAACGACCCGCTCGAAACCATCCGTATGCAGGCGGAGGGCACCTTCGAATATCAGGCGCTGCTCTTCATCCCGTCCCACCCGCCCCAGGACCTGTTCATGCAGGGACACAAGCGCGGAGTTCAGCTCTATGTGAAGCGCGTGTTCATCATGGACGACTGCGAAGCGCTCATGCCCGAATACCTCCGCTTCATCAAGGGTGTCGTCGACGCGCAGGACCTGTCGCTCAATGTCTCGCGGGAAATCCTCCAGCAGGACCGCCAGATTCAGTTGATGCACCGTCGCCTCGTCAAGAAGGTGCTGTCGACGCTGAAGGACATGATGTCCGGCAGCCCGGAGCGTTACGCGACGTTCTGGAAGGAATTCGGCCGGGTCCTGAAGGAAGGTCTGCTCAGCGACTTCGAGAACCGCGACGCGATCCTCGGCGTCTCCTCGTTCGCGTCGACCCAGGACAAGGAGGGGCTGACCACTCTCCGGCAGTACGTGGACCGTATGAAGGAGGGCCAGCAGCACATCTTCTACATGACGGGCGAGTCGCGCTCGGCCATCGAGAGTTCGCCGCACATGGAAGCGTTCCAGGCCAAGGGCTTCGAAGTGCTGCTGCTGACCGACCCGGTCGACGAGGTGTGGGTCCAGTCCGTACCGGAATTCGACGGCAAGCAGCTGCGGTCGATCGCGAAGGGCGAGGTCGATCTCGACACCGAGGAGGAGAAGAAGGAGGTCGAGGCCGAACGCGAGAAGCGGCAGCAGGAGTTCGCCGGTCTGCTGACGTGGATGACGACGGAGCTGAGCGAGAGCGTGAAGGAAGTACGGCTCTCGTCCCGGCTCACCGTCTCGCCCGCCTGCATCGTCGGGGACACCCACGATGTGACGCCCGCCCTGGAGAACATGTATCGCGCCATGGGCCAGGAGGTGCCGCGCATCAAGCGCATCCTCGAACTCAACCCCACGCACCCGCTGGTCACCGGGTTGCGGAAGGCCCACACGGAACGGGACGCCGACGCGGGACGGGACGCCGACGCGGGACGGGACGCCCACACGGAACGGGACGCCGACGCGGGACTGGCCGAGGCGGCCGAACTCCTCTACGGGATGGCCCTCCTGGCCGACGGCGGCGAGCTGAGTGACCCCTCGCGCTTCATCAAGCTGATGGCGGACCGGCTGGAGCGCACTCTGTAACCGGGCTTCACCACCGTCCGGCCCGCGGCGTACGTCCGTCCCTGTCCGGATCCCCTCTATAGTCCTAAACTTGCGCAACCCATAAAGTGTTCGCATGAATGATCAGGGCAGGGATCCGGGCAGGCACCCGGACGTGAAGGCGTACGCGACGGAATGGGAAACCGCGGTGCTCGACGGCGGCCCCGCGGACGGCATGCGGATGCGGGTCACCGACCGGCCGTCCGTGGTGCAGGTGACGTACCCCTGCGAGCTGGAGGGGCCGTCGGGCGGCGCCCAGGCGGTGGCGGTCTACGTGTACCGGCGGGACCCGCGCGTACAGGGCGAGCCGCTGCGGTACGGAATCGACAGAGCCAGCCCCTGAGCTGAGCCGCGCGCTCCGCGCTCAGCGTGCCGCGTCATCGCCGGCGGCTTCGGAAGGCGCCCGGCCGGAGGGGGCCGGGTGCGTGGCACCCTCCCCCTTCATCGCCTTCGCCTCGCTCTTGAGAATGCGCAGGGACTTGCCCACGGCACGCGCGGTGTCCGGCAGCTTCTTCGAGCCGAACAGCACGATGATCACGATCGCCACGATCAGCAGATGCCAGGGCTCCAACCCGTTACGCACCATTTCCGCCCCGCCTTCCTCTCTCAATTGCTGTATTGCGCAACCGTACAACCATGAGGGAGCTCCAGCCGGGCGCCCCTACAGCTGAGCGCCGCCGATGCGCCGCCGCGCGAGCACCAGTCCGGCCGCGTACAGGCCCAGAACCGCGCCGAGCAGTACGTAGGAGAGTCCCGGCAGCGGGGGCATGCCCAGGACAGGGCCGAGCGGCGAGAGCGGCAGCAGCAGCCCGGTGACGGCGAGCCCCGCGGCGGCCCAGCGGACGGGGCTCGGAGCCCGCCGACCGGACGCGGGGCGTGCGCTCGTACGCAACAGCAGCATCACCAGCGCCTGGGTGAGCAGGTTCTCGGTGAACCATCCGGAGTGGAACTCCGCCTGGCCGTCCCCGTCGACGGCGGCGTGCGAGGCCGACGCGAGCAGCGCGAACGTCGCCAGGTCCGAGAGCGCGTTGATGAGACCGAAGCCCGTGATGAACCGGAAGAACGCCCGGGAGCGCAGCTCCGTCGGCCGGCGCAGCGCCTCGGGCAGCGGCCGGTCGTACGCGAAGGCGAGCTGCGCGGCGTCGAAGCACAGGTTCTGGACGAGGACCTGGGCCGGAAGCATCGGCAGGAACGGCAGCAGCAGCCCCGCGACGAGCATCGCGATGACATTGCCGAGGTTGGAGGAGAGCGTGATCCGCAGATAGGTGGCGATATTGCCGCTCGAATGACGCCCGGCGCCGATCGCGTGCTCGATCGCGGTGAGGTCCTTCCGCGCGAGCACGACATCGGTGGACTCGCGGACGACGTCGACGGCGTCGCGCGGGCATATCCCGACATCGGCGGCGTGCAGCGCGGGCAGGTCGTTGACGCCGTCGCCGAGGAAGCCGGTGGTGTGCCCGTCGGCGCGGACGGCGGCGACGATACGGGCCTTGTGCTCGGGTGTGCAGCGCGCGAAGACGGTGGTGTGCCGGGCGACCTCGGCGAGTTCCGCGTCGGTGAGCGCGTCGAGCCGTTCGGCGGTGACGACCTCTCCGCCAGCGAGGCCACCGCCAGCGAGGCCGCCGCTCCCGAGGCCACCGGTTCCGAGGCCACCGGTTCCGACACCACCGTCAGCGAGGTCACGGCCCCCGAGGTCAGGGCCTGCGTGCCCGCCGACCCCGAGGTCACGGCCCGCGTGCCCGCCGGCCGCCATGTCGAGGCCCAGATCCAGACACGCGCGGGCCGCCGTGCCCGGGTGGTCGCCCGTCAGGATCTTGACCGTGACGCCGCGCTCGGCGAGCACCTTCAGCGCTTCGGCGGCGGTCGGAGCGAGTGCGTCGTGGAGCGCGACGAAGCCCCGGAAGTCGAGTCCGCGCTCGTCGGCGGGGGTGTAGTCGCGGTGACGGGCGGGCCGTTCCGCCGTGGCGACCGCGAGCAGCCGCAGACCGCTGTCCGCCTCGCGGGCGGCCAGCGCGCTGAGCCGGTCCCGTTCCTCGTCGTCGAGCGCGCACCGCTGGAGCACGGCCTCGACCGCCCCCTTGACGACGAGCGTGTGGGTGCCGAGGCTGCCCGGCCGTCGTACGACCGCGGTGGAGAGGCGGCGTACGGAATCGAACGGGAGGGCCGCCACGCCCTCGTACCGCGCCGGATCCTCTTCGTCCACCGCGTCGAGGATCGCGTCGTCGAGGGCGTCAGGGGCGGGCAGATCGGCCAGTTGCAGGGTCCACCAGGCGTTCACGGCGGCCCAGCGCAGCACCTCGGGGTCGGGGTCGCCGTTCGCGTCCGTCGACCCGCCGACCACCGGCCGGTCCTGGGTGAGGGTGCCCGTCTTGTCCAGGAACAGTACGTCGACGGCGCCGAGGTCGTGCAGCGCGGGCAGACGTTTGACGATGACCGCGTGGTGGCGCGCGAGGCGTGAGGCGCCCCGGGCCAGGGCGGTGGTGACGATGACCGGCAGCATCTCCGGAGTGAGTCCGACGGCGACCGCGACCGCGAAGGGGAGCGTCTCCAGGCCCCGGCCGCGCAGGGCGGCGTTGGCCATCAGGACGAGCGGCGGGGTGAGCAGCATGAACCGGATGAGGACCCACGAGATGCCGTTCACCTGCCGGTCGAAGGCACTGGCCGTACGGCGTCCCGGCCGGCCGCGCGCGGCGCCGAACCGTGTACGTGTCCCGGTCGCCACGACGACGGCCGTGCCGCTGCCCGAGGCGACGCTGCTGCCCTGGAAACACAGCCGCGGCTGCGCGAACACCCCCGCGAACGTCTCACCGGCCGCGGAGGTACGGGCCACCGGCTCGTTGCCTGTCGGGGCCGCCGCGTCGACGGCGTACTTCTCGACCGGCGCCGACTCCCCCGTCAGCGCCGCCTGATGCACGGTCAGCCCGCTCGCGCGGAGCAGCAGTACGTCGGCGGGCACCAGATCGCCGGGGCCGAGGCGGATCACATCGCCCGGCACCAACTGGTCGACCGGAATCTCCCTCGGCCGCGAGCCGCCCCCGTCGGCCCGGCCCCCACGGGCCCCGCTCCCGTCCCCATCCCCGTCCCCGTCGCTCCCGCGCCGCTGCACCGTCGCCGTGGTCGCCACCAGCTCGCGCAGCCCGGCCATGGAACGGTCGGCCCTGTGCTCCCCGGACGAGCGCAGCAGACAGCTGACCACGACCAGCGAGAGGATCACCAGGGCGGTGCCCCAGGCGGAGACGGTGGCCGACACCACCCCGAGACAGAGCAGTACGGCGGTGAACGGATCCCGCGTGCTCCGTACGAAACGCCGCGGCCAGGACGCCGTACGCCACTCCGGCACCGCGTTCTCGCCGTACCGGAGCAGCCGCTCCTCGGCCTGCGCCTCCGTCAGCCCGCGCGGCCCGCTGTCCAGCCGCCGCAGCACCTGGAGGGTCGTCAGGGCGGCCAGATCCGGCGGGGTGCCGTCCCCGCCCGGCGCCCAGGGGTCCACGGGACCGAGGCCGGCGCCCGGCCCCGGCCCGGACGTGGCCGCCGTGGACCCATCCGCCCCGGACGTACCCGCTCCGGACGTACCCGCTCCGGACGTACCCGCCTCGAACGTACCCGCTCCGGACGTACCCGCTCCGGACGTACTCGCTCCGGACGCCATGGAGTCCGGCGCCACGGAGTCGGGCGCCACGGAGTCGGGCGCCACGGAGTCGGGCACCGCGGACTCAGGCAGTGATGTCGCGGACGCGCCGTGCCGGGGCGTGCGCCGCGCGGTCGGTCAGCTGCCCGACCATCAGCCGGACCACGGTCACGACATCCGGATCGTCGACGAAGTACACCTGGCGACGGCCCTCGCGCCGCGACCGTACGAGACCGGCCAGCTTCAGCTTGGTCAGATGCTGGCTCACGGCGGGCAGCGCCCCGCCCACGCGCTCGGCGAGTCCGGTCACATCGCTCTCGCCCTGGGCCAGCACCCACATGATGTGCAGCCGCGCAGACGACGCCAGCAGTCCGAACGCGGCGGCGGCCTCGGCCAGCACCTCGGCAGGAGGGTCCTCGAAGCCGCCGGCACCCGTCGGCACACCTGGCGTCACGATCGCTCTCCCGTCCCGCGCGGGCCGTCACCCCGTCAACCCGAATGTCCTCATACCTGAAGGCCCGAACCAGCGGTTCAGTCTAGGGCTACGGCCTGTCGCGAGAGTCCCGCGCGGGGGCGTCGTCCCGGTCGACGATGATGCCCGTGACGACACGACGCTCCCCCGGCCCGGCGGCGTCGGACGTCCTGCCGGAATCCTGGCCGTCCGTCGTGCCATCCGTCTTGGCGTCCGTCTTGCCGTGCGTCTTGCCGTGCGTCGCGCCATCCGTCGCGCCATCCGCCTGGCCCGCCTCTTTGCCCTCCTCCTTGAGCGCCTTCGTCTCACTCTTGAGGATGCGGGCGGCCTTGCCGGCGGAGCGGGTCAGCTCAGGGAGCCTCTTCACCCCGACGACCACGGCGACGACGATGAGGATCAGGGCCAGTTCACTCAAGCCGAACATCAAGTCTGCTCTCTCCCGGTAACGGATCGGATCGACTTCTACAGCGCTGTAGAAGTATTCAGCACAGGCCGACCACGCAACAAGTCCATGCCGAGCCAACCGCACCGCGGCCTGCTACTCTTCGTCCGCAATTGATCACTTAGCGTCACAACGGGACAACCGGGAGCACCTGTGAAGGTCGCATGCGTCGGCGGCGGGCCCGCCGGCCTGTACTTCTCGATCCTGATGAAACGGCAGAACCCGTCCCACGACATCACCGTCTACGAACGGAACGAGGCCGGGTCCACCTACGGCTGGGGCGTGACCTACTGGGGCAGCCTGATCGACAAGCTCCATGTCCACGACCCCGAATCAGCGGTCGCCATCAGCGAGAACTCGGTCCGCTGGAGCGACGGGGTCGCCCACGTCGGCGACCGGAAGACGGTGCACCACGGCGACACGGGGTTCGGAATCGGCCGGCGCCGGCTGCTCGGCATCCTCACCGAGCGGGCCCGCTCCCTCGGCGTACGCGTCGAGTTCGAGCACACGATCACCAACGCAGCCGAACTGCCCGACGCCGATCTGGTCGTGGCCTGCGACGGAGTCGGCAGCGCACTGCGCGAGCGGCACGCCCAGCACTTCGGCACCGAAGCCACGGCCGGGCGCAACACCTACATCTGGCTCGGCACCACCAAGGTCTTCGACTCGTTCACCTTCGCCTTCGTCGAGACCGAGCACGGCTGGATCTGGTGCTACGCCTACGGGTTCAGCGAGGACGCGAGCACCTGCATCGTCGAGTGCTCCCCGGCGACCTGGACCGGCCTCGGGCTCGACAGGGCGAGCGAGGCCGACGGTCTGGCCCTGCTGGAGCAGCTCTTCGCGGGGCCGCTGGACGGGCACCGGCTGATCGGCCGGGCGCAGGCGGACGGCAGCGCGCAGTGGCTCAACTTCCGCACCCTGACCAACCGGACCTGGCACCGCGGCAATCTCGTCCTGCTCGGCGACGCCGCCCACACCACGCACTACTCCATCGGCGCGGGCACCACTCTCGCGATGGAGGACGCCATCGCTCTGGCCGGCGCGCTGCGCGGGCACGACAGGCGGCGCGGACACGACGTACATGACGCACGTGACGTACATGACGCACACCACGTGCACCCCGAACTGCGGGCCGCCCTCGTCCAGTACGAGCGGGAACGGAGGTCCGCCCTCCTCCCCGTCCAGAGCGCGGCCCGCTACAGCGCCCAGTGGTACGAGAACCTTCCGCGCTATATGCAGCTGGCCCCGCCGCAGATGTTCGCGCTGCTCGGGCAGCGGCACTCCCCTCTGCTGCCGCACATCCCGCCCCAGCTGTACTACCGGATCGACCGGGCGGCGGAACAGCTGGAGCCGCTGCGCAGGCTCAAGCGCTGGCTGGGCCCGAGGGTCGCGCGCACGCTGCACGCCCGTTCACGCGGCTAGCTCCGTCCAGGTACGTCGTCGTCATCGTCGTCATCATCGTCGTCGTCTAGATCCTGTCGAGATACGTCGTCACCGCCAGCGCCTTCTTGGTGGAGCGGTAGCGCGCCAGCAGTACCGGGCGCAGCCACCGCACCGACGCCGGGAAGGCGCTCAGCACGGCCGCGTATCCGGGGATCCGGTCTGGGTCCTCCATCAGGCCGAGCACCAGGTGCGGGCTGCCGCGGAAGCCGCCATGGAAGATCCCCTCCCGTACGCGCGTGAGGTCGGCGTCCGGCACCTGCGGGAACAGCTCCAGCAGGACCGGCTCCTCCTCGTCGAAGTGTCTGGTCAGAATCTCGCGGACCCGCTGGGCGGACGGCAGCCCGGACATGGCCGCCTCACTGACGACCACCAGCACCTCGGCGCGCCCGCCCGTGATCTCCCGGGCGTCGATCGCGTCGACCACCCTGGCGAGGGCGTGCAGCTCGGCGTCGAGCGCCTGGTGCTCGACGAGCATCTCGTCGAGTTCGGCGACGGCGGTGGGAAACAGGTCCCGCAGCGCGGGCCAGAGTTCGTCGTCCTCACTCCCGTGATGGCTCCTGATGTAATCGATCAGCCAGCGGGAGGTGCTGACCAGCGTCCTGACATCGACGGGCTGACCGTCGGCGAGATTCGCGAACGAGACGGCCACGAGGGCGGCCCCCCGTCGCATGATCATGTGCTCGGCGAGGAGTTCGTCGTACAGGCGCGAGCGTTCGGCTCGAAGCGCGGATGAAACCTTCATTCTCTGTCCCTCGAAGATAGGGGTGAGCCCCTATGTAATGAACTCAAAGCTACTGTAATAAATGCCCGACTTGCCCTAAAATAACCACATGTCTGACGGACGGCCGTACCACTCTCCTCGCCGCGCACTCACCGCGGCCGCCACACGGCGCGACATCATCGACGCGGCACGGCGGCTCTTCCTGGAGCGGGGTTTCGCGAAGGTGACCGTCGCCGAGATCGCCTGCGAGGCAGGGACCGCGGTCAAGACGGTGTACGCCAGCGCCGGGGGCCGGCTCGACATACTGCGGGAGACCGTCCACCGCGCGGCCGCGCACTCGGGCGCTCAGGAGACCGTGAAGCGGATACGGGGCACCGAGGACGCCGTCTCCGCCATCGCCCTGCTTGCCCACCGCACCCGGCTCAGCAACGAGGAGCACCGCGAATCGATCGCGATCCTCTACAGCGCGCTGCCTGTGCACGAGGCGGCGGAAGCACTCTGGGACGAGGGCACCTCTATCTACACATCTGCCCTCCGCGAGATCGCCTCACACCTCAAGGGCCTCGGTGCTCTCAAGGCCGGGATGACCGTCGAGCGGTGCGCGGACGTGCTGTGGTTCTGCTTCGGGCTGGGCGCCTGGCGCACGCTCGTCGACGACTGCGGCTGGACCTGGGACCAGGCCGAGAAGGAGCTGGCGGCCGTGGCCACGAAGATGCTGCTCAAGGAGTTATCCACAGGCTGAGCGGGACGCCGACGGAATGTCAGGGGCCGGGCGCAGAATAGGGGGCATGACTGAGATCACCGGTTCGACACCGGATTCGACAGCGGCCTCGACAGCGGACGCGGCGGCCGGCCCGGCTGCCGCCCCGACCCCGGCCGCGGCCTCGATGCCCGCGTGGGAGAAGCGCTTCCGGGCGCCGCGGGTGTCGCTGCCCGACTGGGCGGAGGACGCGCCGGAGCGCGCGCTGTTCGTCTCCAACGCGACGGGGACGTACGAGCTGTACGCGTGGGATCGCGCGACCGGTGAGCAGCGGCAGGCGACGGACCGGCCGAACGGGACGACGGACGGCGTGCTCTCGCTCGACGGCGAGTGGATCTGGTGGTTCTCGGACACGGACGGGGACGAGTTCGGGGTCTGGATGCGGCAGCGGTTCACCGCCGGGGCGGACGGAGCCGGTGACGAACCGGCGGTGGCGGGGCTCGCCCCCTCCTATCCTGCCGGGCTGGCGCTCGGCCGGGACGGCACGGCCGTGGTGGGGCGCTCGACCGACGAGGACGGCTCGACGCTCCATGTCGTACGGCCCGGCGAGCAGCCCGTGGAGATCTACCGGCACCGCGAGTCGGCCGGGGTCGGCGATCTGTCGCACGACGGCTCGCTGCTGGCGATAGAGCACACCGAGCACGGCGACGCGATGCACTCGGCGGTGCGGGTGCTGCGGCTGGACGGCTCGGTGGTGGCCGAGCTGGACGACACGGAGGGCGGTACGCGCGAGCTGGGCCTTGAGGTGCTGGGCTTCGCGCCGGTGGAAGGGGACAGCCGGCTGCTCATCGGCCATCAGCGGCGGGGCCGCTGGGAGCCGGTCGTCTGGAATCCGCTGACCGGCGAGGAGACCGAGCTGGCCATCGAGCTGCCCGGCGATGTCAACGCCGAGTGGTATCCGGACGGATCGGGGCTGCTGGTCGCCCACAGCTTCGAGGCCCGCGGCGAGCTGTGGCGCTATGACTTCGCCAAGAGCGCGCTGGTCCAGCTGGAGACCCCGGCGGGGACGGTCTCGGGGGCGACGGCCCGGCCCGACGGAAGCGTGGAGTATCTGTGGTCGTCCGCGGCCCGGCCGCCGGAGGTGCGTTCCACGGCGGGCGGGGTGGTGCTCGATCCGCCGGGACCGGCGGCGCCCTCGTCGGTGCCGGTGGAGGACGCGTGGGTGGAGGGCCCGGGTGGCCGGATCCACGCGCTCGTGCAGCGGCCGGAGGGCGAGGGCCCGTTCCCGACGGTCTTCGAGATCCATGGCGGCCCGACATGGCATGACAGCGACGCGTTCGCGGCGGGCCCGGCCGCGTGGGTCGACCACGGCTTCGCGGTCGTCCGGGTCAACTACCGGGGCTCCACCGGATACGGACGGGAGTGGACGGACGCGCTCAAGCACCGGATCGGGCTGATCGAGCTGGAGGACATCGCGGCGGTCCGGGAGTGGGCGGTCGCGTCCGGTCTGGCGGATCCGGCGAAGCTGGTGCTGTCGGGCGGATCGTGGGGCGGCTATCTGACCCTGCTGGGTCTCGGCACCCAGCCCGATGCCTGGGCCGTGGGGCTCGCGGCCGTGCCGGTCGCCGACTATGTGACGGCGTACCACGACGAGATGGAGGCCCTCAAGGCGATGGACCGCACACTGCTGGGCGGTACGCCGGAGGAGGTGCCGGAGCGGTTCGCGGCCTCGTCACCGCTGACCTATGTCGACGCCGTCCGGGCCCCGGTCTATATCTCGGCGGGCGTGAACGACCCGCGCTGCCCGATCCGCCAGGTGGAGAACTATGTGGACAGGCTGGCGGCCCGGGGCGCGGTCCATGAGGTGTACCGGTACGACGCGGGCCATGGCTCGCTCGTCGTGGAAGAGCGGATCAAGCAGGTCCGGCTGGAGCTGGAGTTCGCGGTCAAGCACCTGGAGGAGGGCGCGCGGTGAGGTGAGATGACGGGAGCCCGCGGCCCGGGGCCTCCACGGGGGACACGGGGGGACACGGGGGGACACGGAGGCCCCGGGGCGGGAGGGGGGCCTCTGCGAGGGGGCTTCTACGGGGCCCCGGGACCGGGGGCCGGGGCAGCGTTCCGTACCGTGGAGGGGTGTACCGCTTCCTGGTGACTCCGCGCTGGTTGGGGATCAACGTCTTCGTCCTGCTGGCGATCCCCGTGTGCATTTTCATGGGGATCTGGCAGCTGGGCCGCTTCGAGGTCCGCGTCGCCTCGCACGAGGCCGCGCAGGCGGCGCCCGATCCCGGTGAGCGGCCCGCGGCGGCGCTGGAGACACTGCTGCCGGTCGACCAGGAGACCTCGGGCCGGCACACCACCGCCAGTGGGCGGTACGAGGACCAGTTCCTGGTGCCGGGCCGGGAGCTGGACGGCAAGACCGGTTCGTATGTGCTGACCATGCTCCGTACCGACGGCGGCAAGGCGCTGCCCGTCGTGCGCGGCTGGCTGCCCAGCGGCGGGAAGGCGCCCGCGCCACCCACCGGCGAGGTGACCGTGGCCGGGGCGCTCCAGGCGTCCGAGTCCACCGGCTCCGACGGGGTACGGGCGGGCGGCGGACTGCCCCGCGGCCAGCTGGCCATGATCAGCGCGGCATCGCTGGTCAATGTCGTGCCGTACGACGTGTACGACGCCTGGGTCACCGTCAGCAAGGCGTCGGACGGGCTGCGGGCCGTGCCCGCGGGCGCGCCGCAGAACACCGGGCTCGACCTCAAGGCGTTCCAGAACCTCGGTTACACCGGCGAGTGGTTCGTCTTCGCCGGCTTCGTGGTCTTCATGTGGTTCCGGCTCGTCCGCCGCGAGGCGGAGGCGATCAGGGACCGGAAGCTGGGGCTGGAGACCGCCGCGTAGCCACTCCGGTCCCCAGGCCCGTGTCCCGTGGGCCGTGGGCTGTGCCCCGTATCCGTGGGCCGTAGGGCGTATCCGCGGGCCGTGGACCGTGTCCCGTGGGCTGTGCCCGGTGTCCCGTGTCCGGTGTCCCGTGTCCCGCGCTCCGGTCCTACGACGCGTTGAGGACGCCCGTCCGGTAGATGGTGCCGGCGCAGGCGTTGGAGATGCTCGTCTGGCCGCTCGGGGCGCCCGGCTCCGCCGTGTGGGTCACCGCGACCGAGCCGTCCAGCGTGCCGCCGTCGGTGGTGAGCTGGGTCACCGTTTCCGAGCCGTCCGAGCCGGTGTCCGGTCCCGTACCGGGGTCGCCGGTCGTGCCCCCCGAGCCGTCCTCGGACGGGGAGGGGTCGGGCGAGGCGCCGGTCGTCGGGCAGGTCTCCGAGGGGACCCAGGCGAACTTCACCTCGTACGCGCCGTTCGGCGGCAGCACCAGAGCCGTCGCCTCCTGGGAGGGGTCGGGCAGCCCGGTCGCCGGGTCGCCCGCGGTGTGCGACGCGACAAGGATCTTGCTCTGGTCGGCCGCGCCCGTGGCCAGGACGTTGACCGTGCCGCGGCCGGTGACCGAACAGCCCGAGGACGAGACATTGGAGACGCGGAAGCTCCCGTAGACCATGCCCGCGGCGTCCGGGGTGCCCGTCTGGCCGACGACCAGGAGCTGGCTGGAGTCGCAGGGGGACGAGGAGGCGGTCTCGTAGGGGGCTTCGGAATCGACCGAACCGTCCTTGCCGCCGTCCGGCGAACCCGACGCGCTTCCGTCGTCCGGCTTGTCCTTCTTATCGGTCTCGTCCTCGTCGGCGGACACCTTGTCGGAGGGACCGTCCGCGTCCTTCTTGCCGCCCGTGGCCGCCTTGTCGGCGTCGGTGCCGCCCTGCGCCTGCTCGCCGTGGCCGGTGCTGACGGCCCGGTCGTCCATCACATCGGTGGAGTTGGCGACATGGACGAAGGCAGGGACCGCCGTACCGAACAACAGCGCGGCCGCCGCCATGCCGACGACCGCCTGGCGCTTTCTGGCCCGCCGGGTCGGTACGGCCTTGCGGAGATGGTCGAGGGCGCCGTCGGACGGCCGCAGGTCGCCCACGGCGCCGTGCAGCATCCGCCGCAGCGCCAGTTCGTCCCCGTTCAGGACGCCGTTCAGGTCGTTGCTCACGACCTCGCCGCCGTCACCGTCACCACGGTCGCCGGCACGACCGCCACCGTCGCCACGGCCGCCGCTGTCGACACGGCCACCGCTGTCGCCACGGCCACCGCCGTCACGACGGCCACCGCCGTCACCAATGCCGCCCTTGGCGGCGTTCTTATCCCTGTCGGCACTCGTGTCACCGAGGCCGCTCAGCTCATTCTCCGGCCCGTTGTTCACAATTCCGTTTCCAGTCAGGTCGTTCGTCGGGGCGTCCGGGCCGGCCGGCTCGTGCCCGCGGCGCTCGCCGCGGCCCTCGCCTCGATCCCTGCCGGGGTCCTCGCCCCGGCCGAATCCATGCCGGTCCTCGCGCCCACTCATGCCGTGGCCTCCATGGCGACGCGCAGCGCCGCTATGCCGCGCGAGCCGTATGCCTTCACCGAGCCCAGGGATATCCCGAGCGTCTCGGCGACCTGCGCCTCGGTCATGTCCGCGAAGTACCGCAGGGACAGCACCTCGCGCTGCCGGCGCTGGAGTCCGCGCATGGCCTTGATCAGCGCGTCCCGCTCCAGCAGGTCGTACGCGCCCTCCTCCGCGCTCGCCATGTCGGGCATCGGCTTCGAGAGCAGCTTGAGACCGAGGATGCGGCGGCGCAGCGCGGAACGGGAGAGGTTCACGACCGTCTGCCGCAGATACGCGAGGGTCTTCTCCGGCTCACGTACACGATTGCGCGCGGAGTGCACCCGGATGAATGCCTCCTGGACGACGTCCTCGCAGGAGGCCGTGTCGTCCAGCAGGAGTGCGGCGAGACCGAGCAGCGACCGGTAGTGGGCGCGGTAGGTCTCGGTCAGGTGGTCGACGGTGGTACCCGCGGCCATCGCCTCGTCAGCGCCGTCGCGCTGGGACGGTATACGTGCGGGCCGCGCGGCGGGCATGGGGGCGATCACCGGCATACCGCCGGGCGTGCGGGGCCGACGGAGCGGACGCACTGTCGCGCCGCGCACCGGGCCGATCGCTGTGATTTCGAGAACCTCTGCCACGCCAGTTGGACACGCTTCCCCCCACCAGGGTTGTACGCGCACGCCATCCCATTTGACGCTGCACCAAATACCCTCATGCGTAACTGATCTCCCCCTATGCCCCATTTTTGCGACACCGCAAAGGGGCGACCGCAGAGACGCTTTCCAGCCGTCCAGCGGTTGCAGAGCTCTCGCGGAAAGACGGATGTGCATCGTCGAACACCACAACGTCCCAGTTCAAGAGGCATAGAGCGTGGAACTGCCCACAGGACGTTCACAGATTCTACAAAGTTTTACGGATCTCTGGCTTCCTGATTTCGCTCGCTCACACGGCTGCCGCTCCCGGAGGGTGGGGAGTTACGGCCGCGACAGCTCGACGGCGACGGCCTCGGCGATCTGAGCCGTGTTCAGCGCGGCGCCCTTGCGGAGATTGTCGCCGCAGACGAACAGCTCCAGCGCCCGGGGGTCGTCCAGCGACCGCCGTACCCGCCCCACCCAGGTGGGATCCGTCCCCACCACATCGGCGGGCGTGGGGAAATCACCCGCCCCGGGGTTGTCGAACAGCACCACGCCCGGCTGGGTCGCCAGGATCTCGTGGGCCCGGCCGACCGTGATCTCCTGCTCGAAGCGCGCGTGCACGGCGAGGGAGTGCCCGGTGATCACCGGGACCCGGACACAGGTCGCCGACACCCGCAGCGTCGGCAGGTCCAGGATCTTCCTGGTCTCCTCGCGGATCGCCATCTCCTCCGAGGACCAGCCGCCCTCCAGGGCGGACCCGGACCACGGCACGACGTTCAGCGCCAGCGGGGCGGGGAAGGGCCCGGTGGCATCGCCCACCGCGCGGCGCACATCGCCGGGGCGCGTGCCCAGCTCCGTACCCGCGACCAGGGAGAGCTGTTCACGCAGCGCGCTGACGCCGTCCCGTCCGGCGGCGCTGACCGCCTGGTACGAGGAGACCGTCAGCTCCCGCACCCCGAACTCGGCGTGCAGCGCGCCCACGGCCACGATCATCGAGAGCGTGGCGCACCCCGGGCTCGCGACGATGCCGCGCGGACGGGCCCGTACGGCGTGGGGGTTGAGCTCGGGCACGACCAGCGGGACATCGGGGTCCATGCGGAACGCGGCCGAATTGTCCACGACCACGGCGCCCTTGGCCGCGGCGACCGGTGCCCACTGGGCGGACACCTCGTCCGGTACGAGGAACAGCGCCACGTCCACACCGTCGAGAACAGCCTCGGAGAGCGCGACGACCTCGGTCGCCTCACCCCGTACGGACAGCTTGCCGCCCTCCGTACGGGGTGAGGCGATCAGCCGGATGTCGCCCCAGACGTCCGCGTGCTGCGACAGGATCTGGAGCATCACGGCGCCGACGGCTCCGGTCGCACCCACGACCGCGAGCGTCGGCCCGCCGTTCATCGCGCGGCGCTCCGCGCGGCGCCGCGGGGCGCGGACGGCGCGTTCATCGTCCGGTGCCTCCGTAGACCACGGCCTCGTCGGAGTCGCTGTCGAGCCCGAAGGCGGTGTGCACGGCGCGCACGGCCTCGGTGACCTCGTCCGCGCGGGTGACCACCGAGATACGGATCTCGGATGTCGAGATCAGCTCGATGTTCACACCCGCGTCCGAGAGCGCCTCGAAGAATCCGGCGGTGACGCCCGGGTTGGTCTTCATGCCGGCGCCGACGAGCGAGATCTTGGCGATCTGGTCGTCGTAGCGCAGCGACTCGAACCCGATCGTCGGCTTCGTCTTCTCCAGCGCGTCGATCGCCTTGCGGCCCTCGGTCTTCGGCAGCGTGAAGGAGATGTCGGTCAGACCGGTCGACGCGGCGGAGACGTTCTGCACCACCATGTCGATGTTGATCTGGTTGTCGGCGATGGCGCGGAAGATCGTCGCTGCCTCGCCGGGCTTGTCGGGGACACCGACGACCGTGATCTTCGCCTCTGAGGTGTCATGGGCGACACCGGAGATGATGGCCTGCTCCACCTTGCGGTCCCCTTGCGGTTCGTTGCTGACCCATGTGCCCTGGAGCCCCGAGAACGAGGAACGGACATGGATCGGGATGTTGTAACGGCGTGCGTACTCGACGCACCGGTGCAGCAGCACCTTGGAGCCGGAGCTGGCGAGCTCCAGCATGTCCTCGAAGGAGATCCAGTCGATCTTCCGGGCCTTCGTCACGACCCGGGGGTCCGCGGTGAAGACGCCGTCCACATCGGTGTAGATCTCGCACACCTCGGCCTCCAGCGCCGCCGCGAGCGCGACAGCGGTGGTGTCCGAGCCGCCACGGCCCAGCGTAGTGATGTCCTTCTTGTCCTGGGACACCCCCTGGAACCCGGCGACGATGGCGATGTTGCCCTCGTCGAGCGCCGTACGGATCCGGCCCGGCGTGACATCGATGATGCGCGCTTTGTTGTGGACCGAGTCGGTGATGACGCCCGCCTGGCTGCCGGTGAACGACTGGGCCTCGTGGCCCAGGTTTTTGATCGCCATCGCCAGCAGGGCCATGGAGATCCGCTCTCCCGCGGTCAGCAGCATGTCGAACTCACGCCCGGCGGGGATAGGGGATACCTGCCCGGCGAGATCGATCAACTCGTCCGTCGTGTCGCCCATCGCCGACACCACGACGACCACTTGGTGGCCGTTCTTCTTGGCGTCGACGATCCGCTTGGCGACCCGCTTGATGCCCTCGGCATCGGCTACGGAGGAGCCTCCGTACTTCTGCACGACAAGGCCCACGTGCGCTCCTCGCTCAGTCCATAGTCACTGTCGGCTCAGTTTAACGAGCGGCCGCACGACGTCCCGGCTATACCACATCGTGAGATGTCCCGCCCACTCCGTGATCACCTTGAGACGGACACGGCCGCTCGGTGTGCATGCATGCCCCCGATGGCGCGGTACACGCGGGAACGTGGCCCACGTCACGAAGCTTTGCCCGCTCACGCCGCCCGTGTCACGCCCGAGCCGCCCGCGTCACCTGAGCGTGCGCATGCCCAGCGGGGTCGCGATCTCCTCCGCCATCACCTTGCCGGCCTCCTCCGCCAGCACGTCCTCGGCCTCCTCGGTCAGATCCTGGTCGGTGTCGAGGCCGTCCAGGGCCGGGAGCGGCTGGTCGAGGCGCACGTGGGCGACCAGCGACTGAAGGGCGCGGAGGGTGGCGGAGGCGGTGGAACCCCAGCTGGAGAAGTACGAGAACTGCCACCACCACAGCGCCTCGGTCGTCCGGCCCGCGCGGTAGTGGGCCAGGCCGTGGCGCAGATCCGTCACCACACCGGCGATGTCGTCGGAGATACGGGACGGCACGGGCGCCTTGCGCGGCTCGTACGGGTCGAAGACCTCGGAGTAGACATCGATCGGTTCGAGGATCACGGCGAAGCGCTCGCGCAGGTCGTCGACGTCCGGCTCGGGGCCGAGATCGGGCTCGTACCGCTCGTCGGGAAGGATGTCCTCGTGGGCACCCAGCCGGCCGCCGGCCAGCATGAGCTGGGAGAACTCCAGCAGCAGGAACGGCACGGCGCTGTCCGGCTCATCGCCCTTCGCCACTTCCGTGACGGCCACGATGAAGCTCTCGATCTGGTCGGCGATCTGGACCGCGAAGTCGTCCGGATCCTGGTTGACGGCGTGCAGCGTTGCGTCAGACATCGAGAAGTCGTCTCCCCTCGAAGGCACGCCCGAGCGTGACCTCGTCGGCATATTCCAGGTCGCCCCCCACGGGCAGACCGCTGGCCAGGCGCGTGACCTTCAGGCCCATCGGCTTGATCATGCGGGCGAGGTACGTGGCCGTGGCCTCGCCCTCCAGGTTGGGGTCGGTCGCCAGGATCAGCTCGGTGACCGTACCGTCGGCGAGACGGGCCAGTAGCTCACGGATCCGCAGGTCATCGGGGCCCACGCCCTCGATGGGACTGATCGCGCCGCCGAGCACGTGGTACTTGCCGCGGAACTCGCGGGTGCGCTCGATGGCGACGACGTCCTTCGGTTCCTCCACGACACAGATCACCGTCACATCGCGGCGCGCGTCACGGCAGATCCCGCAGCGCTCCTCCTGCGCGACATTGCCGCACACGGCGCAGAACCGGACCTTGTCCTTGACCTCAAGGAGGGCATGGGCGAGACGGCGCACATCGGTCGGCTCGGCCTGGAGGATATGGAAGGCGATCCGCTGCGCGCTCTTGGGACCGACGCCGGGCAGCCTGCCCAGCTCGTCGATCAGTTCCTGGACCACGCCTTCGTACAACGGACTGCCTTCCCTACTACGGTGAGTACATACGCTAGTTGGTGTCAGCGCGGGTTAGAAGAGCGGGTTGGAAGAGCGGGTCACGCGGGTTCGCGGGCGCGAAAGAGCGCGAAGGACGCGTCAGAAGGGCAGGCCCGGCATCCCGCCGAGTCCCTGCGCCAGCGGACCCAGCTTCTCCTGCTGGAGCTGCTGCGCGTTGTCGTTCGCCGCGTGCACGGCGGCGACGACGAGATCCGCGAGGGTCTCCGTGTCCTCGGGGTCGACGGCCTTCGGGTCGATGACCAGAGAACGCAGCTCTCCGGAGCCGTTGACCGTGGCCTTCACGAGACCACCGCCCGCCTGCCCCTCGACTTCGGCGTCCGCCAGCTCCTCCTGTGCCCGCGCGAGGTCCTGCTGCATCTTCTGGGCCTGCTGGAGCAGCTCTTGCATATTGGGCTGACCACCACCGGGAATCACGGTCACTCCTGGCATCTCGACGACGAGTTACTGGACGAGTTGTCCGTAAGGCGAGCCTACGTGGTCCCCGAGCACCGCGCCCTACCCCACCGGAACGAACCCCAAGCGAACTCTTTCGAGTGAGAGCCTCCCGCTCCCCTACCTGATCACGGCGCCCACACGGAAGGAAATGCCGGGGTTTCGGGCACAGCGCCCACCATTTGGCGGTAGGAAGTGCATACGCGTCAACAGGCGCGTCGACAGGCCCTGGGGGCAGGCCCTGGGCAGCCCCCGGCCCGTACGCGCACACAGGACCGTCACGCAGAGTCACAGCCAGACCGCAGAGGAGTACCCAGGTGAGCCAGCCGGAGATGCAGCCCGGAGGCCCCGCCCGGGAGGAGGGGCCGCCGTCCGGGGAGACCACCGGCGAGGACGAGAGCGGCCCGCCGCCCTACGGCGATCTGACCGGCGGCCCGTTCCCGCTCGGGGACTGGGGAGAGCCCGCGGAGCGGCTCGACGAGCTCTACCGCTGGGTCGAGACGGGGGCGCTGCGCACGGTCGACTGGTATCTCGCCGACCGGGTGCGCAAGCGGCGCGCCTCCCGCGCGCTGCGGGCGGCGACGGCCCTCGCGGTGACGGCGGGCGCGGCGCTGCCGCTGCTGGATCTGACGGGCGCGGTGACCGGGGCCGCGGGGTGGGGATACCTCTCGCTGCTGCTGGGCGCGGCCTGTGTGGGCTGCGACCGGTATCTCGGGCTGACGTCCGGCTGGATGCGGGCGGTCGCGACGGCCCAGGCGGTGCAGCGCAGGCTACAGACGTTCCAGTTCGACTGGGCGTCGGAGTGCGTACGGGAGGTCCTCGGGCCGACCGAGGGCACGGCCAGCGAGGCGGCGGAGCGCTGCCTCGGCGTCCTGCGGCGGTTCACCGAGGACGTGACGGAGCTGGTGCGGGCGGAGACGGCGGACTGGATGGTCGAGTTCCGCTCGGGCCCCGCGCCGCTGATGATGCAGTCGGTGCCGATGGGCGGGGCGCGCGGCGAGGGCGTCGTACCGCCCCCGGGACGTTTTCCGCTCCCCCCGGGCGCCCGCCCCAACATGCCGAGGCAGCGACCGCCGGAAGCGCGGTGAGGGCCGTGAGGGTGGGAAGCGCGGTGAGGCGGGAAGCGCGGTGAGGGCCGGGGGCGGGGCGGGGGGCGGCTCGCGCCGGCCCCCGGTCCTCGGCCCCGGCCCTCGGCCCTCATACTGCTCGCGCTTCAACTGAAGATGATCATCGAGCCCTGGCCCAGGCTCCTGGTGGCCGCCGCGTGCAGGCCGAGCCACACATGGCGCTCCCGGGCGAACGGGCCGTCGTCGTACGGAATCGAGGTCGCCGGTTCCTCCAAGGACGTGGGGCGGGCCGGCGGGGCGGGGGCGGACGGGGGGTTGGCCGGATCGATACCGATCGCCGGGCCGACGATCTCCAGCTCCCGCAGCAGACCCTGCGTGGAGCCCAGCGGGCCGCCGCCCGCGAGGAGTTCCTCGTTCGAGAGGGGCGCGTCGTAGTCCACCGGGACATACGCGCCCGCGTGGTCGTAGTGCCAGACCAGATGCGACTGCTGGGCCGTCGACTCGAACATCTCCAGCAACTGCTCGTAGTCGCCGCCCAGTTCACCGACCGGCGTCACCGCGAGGCCGCAGAGCTGGAGCAGATACGCGCGCCGCAGGAAGTGCAGCGCGTCATAGTCGAAGCCGGCGACCGGGGCGACATCCCCCGAGAGGCCCGGCATATAGGCGAAGACGGGAACGGACGGCAGCCCGGCAGCACCGAGTGCCTTGTCGTAGACGGCGATCTCTTCGGCGAAGGGGTTGTCGGGGCTGTGGCACAGCACATCGACGAGGGGGACCAACCACAGGTCACAGGCCAAGGGAGGCTCGCTCTCCAACGGGTTCGTACGCGGGCGCGCGATGGTCGCGACGGTCGGGACAGCGTAATGCGGCGGGCACGTCCAGCGAAGAGGCCGGGTCGACGGGGACCCGTATGTACGGGGTGGGTACGGGGTGGGTACGGGGTGGGCAGGGGGTGTTTCGTGTGTACGGGGTTTCGTGTGTACGGCTTCGTGTGTACGGGGCTTCGTGTGTACGGAGGCCACATCGCCGACAGCACCCCGTGGGCGACGGATCACCGCGCGGGCGGCAGATCCCAGATCCATGCCCCGCCGATCCGCTTCCCCGGCCCCCCGAGGAGCTTCTCCAGCGTCTCGTACAGCGCCGCGTCATTGGGCTGCGACGCGAGCACCACCACCCCCGCCTTCCAGAACTCCAGGTCGAAGCGGGCCTGCGCGCGCCACTTCGCGTCGATGGCCGGGACCTGTCCGCTGTAGCGGACATCGCGCAGCAGATTCGAGGTGTAGCGGGCCGGGGCGCCGTAGATCCCCCTCCGCTCCTCGCCCCAGGGCCCGTTGAAGTACCCGCCGGGCACCGAAAAACCGAGGCCGCTCGCCGACTGCCAGTGCAGCGCCTCCGCGTTGCCGGGGTCGGGCACCGGTACGGGCACCACGGTCTCGCCCTCGCCGACGTACGAGCGGTACATACCGTCCGCGATGAACGCCGGGACGTCCGGGCGCTCCCGTACCGGCAGCGGCGTCGGGACGATCGGCAGCAGGGCCCCGGCCACCACCGCGTACGCCACGAGCCGGAGCCTGCGCCGCTCCGCCAGGGCCGGTCCGCCGAGCCGCAGCTCCCGCTCCTCGGCGCGCCGGTCCGCGAGCCGGTCGGCCGCCAGCGCCACCAGCGCGCCCAGCGCGGGCGCGCAGACCATCGCGACCCGCGACTCGATGACCGACTCGAAGAGCGGCTGATGGGCGAGGATCCGCCAGGGGCCCGTCAGCACCACATCCGTGAAGGGGATACGTATCTTCGGCCCCAGCGAGAGCAGTGCCGCCGCTGCCGCCGTGAACGCCAGCGCCCTGACCACCGCGGCCCGCCACAGCCACAGTCCGATCCCGAACGCCAGGGAGATCAGCGGCCAGCCGTAGAAGGCGTTCTGCTCGGTACGGTTCATCGCGAGCCGGTCGGCCGTCGCGTCGTCGCCGAACAGCGAGCGCCCGGAGTACTGGAGGAAGGCGAGCGGGCTGTTGCCCGCGTTGTCGCCGTGCAGCACGCTGTGGTAGCTCTGCGGGCCGAAGAACTGCCAGTACAGCGGGATCGCGACCAACGGCAGACACACCAGCAGCGCCCACCCCAGCCCGCGCAGCAGCGGTCGCAGCGCCGCCCGCGCGCGCTCGCGGTCCACCACGGCGTACGCGAGCGCGAAGAGCAGTGTGCCCATCACGGCGAGCAGCAGCGGCTCCTCGCCGAGGAAGATCTGGTACGTCGCGAAGAGCCCCAGCAGCACCCCGTCCCGGACCACGCGCCGGCCCTCGCAGAGCCGCAGCGCCCGGTCGATGATCACCGGAATCATGAACAGGACGAGGAAGTTGGGGTGCGCGTTGGCGTGCGAGATCATCGGCGGCGCGAAGGCGGCAAGGGCCGCGCCGAGCGCCGCCGCCCAGCGTCCGCGCACGAGCCGGCGCGCGAACAGCCAGTACCAGGTGAGCGCCGTGGCCGCGAGACCGAGGGTCAGGACGAGCGCCCAGGTGACGGTCGGACCGAAGGCGAGCGTGACGGGAGTGAGCGGGACGGAGAGCCCGAGCATGACGGTGTTCGCCATCAGGTTCACGCCGTCGGGGAAGTTCTGGAGGGTGGTGAACAGCGGGTTCCGCAGGTGGGTGACGTTGTCGGCGGTGACCCGGAAGAACCACTCCCACTGGTTCTGGTCGGAGCCCGCGTCGGCGAGATAGGCGTGGTCGAGGTCGGCCCACAGCCCCTTGTAGAGGAAGAAGGAGGCGAGGAGGAAGAGCATGCCGACGACCAGGTCGGTACGGCGACGACGACCGGGACCGGTGGTGCCGGTGGCATCTCCGGTGTCTGGCGTGTCTGGTGTGTCTGGTGTGCCGGTGGTGTCTGTGGTGCCGGTGGTGCCGATGGTGGAGTCGAGGCCGGGGCCACGCCGTGCCGCCCTGAGCCGCAGCAGCTCCAGCAGCACCCGTCCGTAGTCCAGCGGCCTCACCTTGGAGCCCCGCTGGTGCGCCCAGCGCACCGGCACCTCCGTCACCGGCCAGCCCGACCGCCGGAAGAACCGCAGGATCTCGACGTCTATCCCCCAGCCGTCCAGCCGGGAGCCGGCGAAGGCGGCCCGCGCCCGCTCGCCGTCGAAGAGCTTGAAGCCGCACTGTGTGTCGGCTATGCCGTCGAGCGCGACCAGCCGTATCAGCCGGTTGCCGAACCGCCCCAGCCACTCGCGCAGCGCCAGCTGCCGTACCTCGATCCGCGCGTCGGGGTGCGCGCGCGAACCGATCGCCGCGCCGCCGCCGTCCGCCCTGAGCTGCTTGTCCAGCCGGTCCAGCTCATCGATCGGGGTCGCGAGGTCCGCGTCGGTCAGCAGCACGCGCCGGCCGTGCGAGGCCAGCACGCCCTGTCGCAGGGCATGGCCCTTGCCGTAGTTGCCACCGCCCGTCACGACCCGGACGCGCGGCTCGCCCGCCGCGGCCTCGGTGGCGACCGCGGCCGTACCGTCCGTCGAGCCGTCGTCCACGACGATCAGCTCCCACGTACCCCAGCGGTCCTGGTCCGCGCTCAGATACGCGCGGATGGCGTCCAGGGTGGGGCGCAGCCGCCCCTCCTCGTTGTACGCGGGGATGACGACGGACAGATCCACGCGCACCGCGTCCGACGGATTCGCCGCGTCCGACGGATTCGCGTCCGACGGGTTAGTCGCCTCCGCCGTGTTCCCCGCGCCCACTCCCGAGGCCCTCGCTATGTCGCCGGTCACCGTTGCGGACTCTCCAGCCTGTCCGCCCACGCGAGCGCATGGTGGTCGTACTCACCGATCACGGCACGCACCGCCGGTGCGTCACCGAGGGTCAGCGCGTCGACCAGCTGCTCGTGCCCGCCCCACAGCCGCTTGCGGACCTGCGGATCCTCGCGCAGGAACGGCACCGAGAACACCCAGGCCTGGACGCGCAGCCGGTGCAGGAAGTCCGCGACATAGGGGTTGGCCACCAGCGCGCACAACTCGCGCCAGAACCGCAGGTCGTAGCCGATGAGAATGGTCAGATCCCCGCTCCTGGCCGCGCGCGCCGCTTCCTCGGCCCGGCGCCGTACGGACACCAGCACCGCGCCGTGCGCCCTGGCGGACAGATGCTCGCCCTCCAGCCTGCGGAAGACGGCGTCCACGATCAGCGAGCGCGCGTCGACCATCCGCCGGAAGTCGTCCACCGAGAACTGGTGGACGCGGAAGCCACGGTGCTGGTCGGAGTCGAGCAGATCCTGCGCGGAGAGGTCGACCAGCGCCTCCCTGACCGGGGTCGCGGAGACCCCGTACTGCTCGGCGATCTGCTTGACGGTGAATTCCTGGCCCGGCAGTAAACGCCCCGCGAGCACCTCGTCACGCAACGCGTCCGCGATCTGCTGCCGCAAGGTATTGCGGGTCACAGCTCCGCTGGCGGGCATGGTTTTCTGTCCCCTCGTCCGGCTTGGGACACCTTAAGCCAGGTGACGCGGGGGTTCGGGGCGGGCAGGCCGGACCCGCCCGCCCCGCGCCGGGGCCACCCGCCGCCCGCGCCGGAGCCCCACACCGGAGCCCCGCGCCGGGGCCACCAGTCGACTCCGCCGGACCCGCCCGTCGACTCCCGCCGGACCCGCGCATCGGCTCCGGCGGAGCCGGCCGTCGGGCTCCGCCGGTTGGCCGTGCTACACCGTGTGCTCGTCCGCGACCGTCAGTGCCAGGTCCAGGACCGCCAGCCCCTCCTTCGCCTCGGCCTCGGTGATGTTGCAGGGCGGCACCGCGTGCGTACGGTTCATGTTCACGAAGGGCCACAGGCCGTTCTTCTTGCAGGCCGCGGCGAAGGCCGCCATGGGCGCGTTCGCCTCGCCCGACGCGTTGTACGGCACGAGCGGCTCGCGCGTCTCCTTGTCCTTGACCAGGTCGAGCGCCCAGAAGACCCCCGTACCGCGCACCTCGCCGACCGACGGATGCCGGGCCGCCAGATCACGCAGCCCCGGGCCGAGGACCGTCTCGCCGATGTGCGCGGCGTGCTCGACGACCTTCTCGTCCGCCATCACCCCGATCGTCGCGACGGCGGCGGCACAGGCCAGCGGATGACCGGAGTAGGTCAGCCCGCCGGGGTACGGACGGGTCGCGAAGGTCTCGGCTATCGCGGCGGAGATGGCGACCCCGCCCAGCGGGACATACCCCGAGTTGACGCCCTTGGCGAAGGTCAGCAGGTCCGGCACCACGTCGAAGTGCTCGGCGGCGAACCACCTGCCCGTACGGCCGAAGCCCGCCATCACCTCGTCCAGGACGAAGACGATGCCGTGCCGGTCGCAGATCTCACGGACACCCGCGAGATAGCCGGGCGGCGGCGTCATGATGCCGGCCGTGCCCGGGATCGTCTCCAGGATGATCGCGGCGATGGTGGCGGGGCCCTCGAAGGCGATCGTCGCCTCCAGGTGCTCCAGCGCGCGGGCGCACTCCTCGGCCTCCGTCGTGGCGTAGAACGGCGAGCGGTAGAGGAACGGCGCCCAGAACCGGACCACGCCGGACGTGCCGCTGTCGGACGCCCAGCGGCGCGGGTCGCCGGTCAGATTGATCGCGGTGGACGTACCTCCGTGGTACGAGCGGTACGCGGAGAGCACCTTGGGACGGCCGGTGTGCAGCCGGGCCATCCGGACGGCGTTCTCGACGGCCTCGGCGCCGCCGTTGGTGAAGAAGATCTTGTCGAGATCGCCCGGGGTGCGCTCGGCGATGAGGCGTGCGGCCTCGGAGCGCACATCGATGGCGAAGGCGGGCGCGAAGGTGGCCAGCCGGCCGGCCTGCTCCTGGATGGCCGCGACGACCGTGGGGTGCTGATAGCCGATGTTGGTGTAGACGAGACCGCTGCTGAAGTCGAGATAGCGGTTGCCGTCGTAGTCCCAGAAATAGGAACCCTCGGCGCCCGCGACGGCGAGCGGGTCGATCAGGCCCTGGGCTGACCAGGAGTGGAACACGTGCGCTCGGTCCGCGGCCTTCACCGCGGCACCGGACTGCGGGTCGGCACGGTCGGCATCGTCGCCGTGGCCGACATGGTCGGTATGAGGGGTCATGCTGGCAAGGGTAGGGAGGCGCGGGAGCGGGGCGGTATCGCCAGGTTGTATGGAGTGGGCCATTTTGGTCGGCATCCTGTCGGGGCGAGCGGTGCCAGGGCCTGACAGGGGTTGCCAGGGGTTGCCAGGGCCTGCCAGGGGTTGCCGGGGCCTGGCGGGGGTTGCCGGGGGTCACCAGGGTTTGAGGAGCCCGGAGGTTGCCGGGGTGCTCACTTGGATTCCAGCCGCCCCAGCGGGTGGGGGTCGGCGAGGGCCTTCCGCGTCGCCGTCCAGTCGGAGCTGTCGATGCCGAGGGCGTGGCGCAGGTAGGCCAGGGTGACCCGCTGGACCAGGGCGACGCGCTCGGGGTTCTCGTCGGTGGTCTCCGCGGCGTGGTGGCCGGAGATCCCGCCGAGGAAGTGTTCGGCTCCGAACAGGGTGAGCAGGCTCTTGTCGCCGGGGGCCAGGACGTACGGATCGGTCGTCCAGTCCGCTCCCCGGACGGTCAGCGGAAGGACGTCCCTGTCCCCCGCGATGACGAGGGCGGGGGTGGTCATGTGCCCGAAGTCCGGATGCCTCAGCCACGGAAGGGTCTCGGCCGCGAAGGGCGTCAGGGCGTCGCCGCCCCTGCCGGCCGTGGCCAGCAGCACGCCCGCCTTGACGCGCGGGTCGGACAGGTCCTCCTCCTGCCCTGTCCGCGGGTCACGGACGCGCAGCCCCAGCAGAACGCCCGCCGTCTGGCCGCCGAAGGAGTGTCCGGCGGCGGCGATGCGGCTCCGGTCCAGGCGTCCGCTCAGGCCGGGGACGGCCGCCTCCAGTACGTCGAGACTGTCGAGGACGCGCTTCATGTCCTCGACGCGGAACCGCCACAACCGCGGCGCGCGGGGGTCGTCCGCGGGCACGCCCAGCGTCTTGGAGTCGAGATGGGTGGGCTGGATCACCACGAAGCCGTGGGCGGCCCAGTAGTCGGCCAGCGGCCCGTAGCCGTCCAGCGACGAGCCGAAGCCGTGGGCGAACAGCACGATCGGCAGGTCGCGTCCGGTCACGGGCGCGGAGACGCGTACCCGCAGGTCCGCGCCGCGCGGAGGCAGATCCGCACCGCCTGCCGGGGCCGTGGCCGTGGCCGTGGCCGTGGCCGTGGCCGTGGCCAGGGTCGGGGCCGGGGCCGGGGTGGGGGTCGGGGTCGGGGTCGGGGTCGGCGCCGGCAGCACGATCGGTTTGACCGAGACGATGGCGGGGTCGTGTTCGGGCATGGGCCACACTCCTTCGACGGACGGGAACGGGGCCGGTGGTGGGCGCCCTCACGAGTTACGCTAAAACCTGACGCTGACGTCAGAGGCAAGTCGGTGTGACCCAGATCGCAACGGGGGTGCGTGGTGCGTATCGGTGAACTCGCCACCAGGACAGGGGCCAGCGTCCGGGCCCTGCGCTACTACGAGGAACAGAACCTGCTCACCTCGGAACGCAGCCCCGGGGGCCAACGGCACTACCCGGAGAGCGCGGTCGACCGCATCCAGCTGATTCAGCAGTTGTACGCCGCCGGCCTGTCGAGCAAGGCGATCGTGGAACTCATGCCGTGCGTCGTCGACGGCAACGCCACTCCGGAACTGCTGGATCGCCTGTCCGTGGAACGGGACCGTATCGACGGCAATATCGCCGATCTGGTCAGCACCCGGAACCGGCTCGACTCCGTCATCGCGGGGGCCGGCACCCAACTGCGCACAGGCCGGTCCTGCCGGACCAAGGACACCGGAGACGACTGACGCGGGGCGGCTCGGCTCACTGGGCGGCTCGGTTCGCGGGGCGGGGGGGCGGTCAGCTCGGGGGGCAGCTCGCGGCGGCGGTCAGCTCGCGGGGGACGGTCAGCTCGCGGCGGCGGTCAGCTCGCGGGGGCGGTCGTCCGGAAGCGGGACCGGTACGCCGACGGCGTCACGCCCAGCTGCCGCAGGAACACCCGCCGCAGCGATTCGTCACTGCCGAGCCCGCTGCGCCGCGCCGCGCCCGTCACCGTCTCCCCCGCCTCCAGCAGCGCCTTCGCCGCCTCCAGCCGTACGGACTCGACGTACGCCGCCGGTGTGCTGCCGACCTGCTCGTTGAAGAGCCGGGTCAGATGGCGCGCGCTCAGCCCGCCGCGCCTGGCCAGCGCGGGCAGCGAGTGGTCGGCCGCCGGATCCGCCGTCACCTCCCGCAGCAGTCCGCGCAGCCCGTCGTGGCGCGGGCTCGGCGTACGGGCGGCCACGGAGAACTGCGACTGCCCGCCCGGCCGCTGGAGGAAGACCACCAGATCGCGGGCCACCTCACGGGCCAGCTCGACGCCCTCGTCGTCCTCGACCAGCGCGAGCGCGAGGTCGATGCCCGCGGTGACCCCGGCCGAGGTGTACGTACGGCCGTCCCGTACGAAGATCGCGTCCGGGTCCACGGTGATCGCGGGATGGCGCCGGGCGAGAGCCGCCGCGTGCCGCCAGTGGGTGGTCGCGCGCCTGCCGTCCAGCAGCCCGGCGGCGGCCAGCGCGAAGGCGCCGGTGCAGACGGACGCGATACGACGGGACCGCTCGGCGCCGGCCAGTTCGGCCACCGCGTCCAGAAGCCCGGCAGGCGGCGGGCGGTGCGGCAGATCGTCGGAGCCCGGGACGACGAGCGTGTGCGTCCTGCCGACCTCGGCCGCCGCCACGTCGGCGTGCAGCCGGGTGCCGGTGGAGGTGATCACCGGACCGCCGTCCGCCGAACAGACCGCCGTGCTGTACGCGCCGCCGAGCCCGGCCGCCGTACCGAACACCTCCAGCGGCGCGGCGACGTCCATCAGCCGAACGCCGTCGTACACGAACACGGTGATGTTCCTGCGTTCGCCGATGTGCCCGCCGCCCCCGATGTGCCCGCCGCTGCGCTCTCCGGCCCTCATACGGCCAACCGTAGCCCGGATCCATGGCCATATGTGTGGGATACGGGTCCTGATAGACATGGCAGGGGCAGGGGCAGCGGGCTGACAGTGGAAGTGGAAGACCGAAGCCGAAGCCGAAGTGGAAGCCGAAGTGGAAGCCAAAGCCGAAGCGGAAGTGGAAGCCGAAGCCGAAGCCGAAGCCGAAGCAGCGTCGCGAAAGGAACCCGCCATGTCAGCCCCAGCCTCAGCCGAACGCATCGCCGGTATCGAGATCCCCGACAGCGCCCTCGCCAAGGAGGCCACCGAGCTGGTGCGGGACACCACCAGCCCCCTGCTGTACGACCACTCCCGCCGGGTGTTCCTCTTCGGATCGCTCCAGGGACGGCGGCGCGGACTCACGTACGACCCCGAGCTGCTCTACATCGGCGCGATGTTCCACGACCTCGGCCTGACCGAGAGCTACCGCGCCTCGCGGCAGCGCTTCGAACTCGACGGCGCCGACGCCGCCCGCGACTTCCTGCTGAGCCACGGGCTCTCGCAGGAGAGCGCGCGGATCGTCTGGACCGCGATCGCCCTGCACACGACACCGGAGATCCCGTCGCACATGGAGCCCGAAGTCGCGCTGGTCACGGCGGGGGTCGAGTTCGATGTGCTGGGGATGGGGCTGGACGCCGTACCGGACAAGGTGAGGCAGCAGGTCGTGGCGGCCCATCCCCGGCCCGACTTCAAGCGCCGGATCCTCCAGGCGTTCACGGAGGGGATCGAACACCGGCCGGAGACGACCTTCGGCAATGTGAAGGCGGATGTGCTGGCGCGCTTCTCGCCCGGGTTCGTACGGACGGACTTCGTCGACGTGATCGAGAACTCGGCCTGGCCCGAGTAAGCGTGACGGAACCCGGAGCCCGTGGGAGGAGCCCCGGACCCCGTGAAAGGAGCGTACGAACGAAGCCCTCGAACGAAGCCCTCGAACGAAGCCCGTCGCTCCGGCGAACACCGGTCCGTAGAGGTTTCGTTCGAGGGAGGCGATGAGTTCGGCCGTGTCATGCGAGATGATCCGAGGCGTGACGATGGGGAGGGGCCGGCCGGCCATGGAGAAACTCGCAGCTGACGATCCGCAACGCATAGGCGCCTACCGGCTGCTGGCACGCCTCGGCGCGGGCGGCATGGGCCAGGTCTATCTGGCGCGCTCCGACCGGGGTCGTACGGTCGCCGTCAAACTCGTCCACGAGGAGCTGGCCGCGCAGGAACAGTTCCGCGGCCGGTTCCGGCAGGAGGTCGCGGCGGCGCGCCGGGTCGGCGGTACGTGGACGGCGCCGGTCCTCGACGCCGACACGGAGGCGCCGGTGCCCTGGCTGGCGACGGGATACGTGGCGGGCCCCTCGCTCCACACGGTCGTCTCGGGCGGTCCCGGCGGTCCCGGCGGTCCCGGCGGTCCCGGCAGGCCGGGCGGGCCGGGCGGGCCCGGCGGCACGGCTGGTGGCGGTTACGGTCCGCTGCCGGAACGTTCCGTTCGTATCCTCGCGTCGGGCCTCGCCCACGCGCTCCAGGACATCCACGCGGCGGGCCTCATCCACCGCGACCTCAAACCGTCCAATGTGCTGGTGACGATCGACGGGCCGCGCGTCATCGACTTCGGCATAGCCCGCGCGCTGGAACCGGTCGCGGACGAGGGCCTCACCCGGACCGGCTCGCTGATCGGCTCGCCCGGTTTCATGGCGCCGGAGCAGGTACGCGGGGACCGGGTGACGGCGGCGTGCGATGTGTTCTGCCTGGGCTCGGTCCTGACGTACGCGGCGACGGGCCGGCTGCCCTTCGGCACGGCGGACACGGGTGTGCACGCGCTGATGTTCCGTATCGCGCAGGAGGAACCGGATCTGACCGGACTGCCCGAGGGCCTGTCCGAGCTGGTACGCGGCTGTCTGGAGAAGGATCCGGCCGCGCGGCCGACGACACGGGACGTACTGGCCCGGGTGGGCGAGGCGGCGGACTCGGGGGCGGGACCGGGCGGCGAACCCTGGCTGCCGGGCGGGCTGCTGGCCCAACTGGGACGGCACGCGGTGGAGTTGCTGGAGCACGAGGACCCGACGGGCCAGCTGCGGAAACTGGGCCAGGAAACGCTGCCGGGACCGGGACCGGTGCCGGTGCCGGGGACGAAGAAGGGACCGGAGCCGGAGCCGGGGCCGGGGGTGCGGGCGGAGACGCCGTCGGAACAGACGCTGCGGCTGGCGCCGACTCGACCGGGTCCTGCCCCGACTCCGAAACCGACGGGCGCCTTCCCGGCCCCGACACCCACCCAGGCACCTGCTCCGGGCCCGGCACCTGCCCCCGGTCCGATACCTGCCCCGGGTCCCGCAGCCGCTCCCGGTCCGATACCTGCTCCGGGTCCGGCAGCCGCTCCCGGTCCGGCAGCCGCTCCCGGTCCGATACCTGCTCCGGGTCCGGCAGCCGCTCCGGGTCCCGCTCCGCAGCCGTACGGCTATCCGCAGCCGGGATACGGCCCGCCGCACCCTCCCGCGCAGTACTACCCGCCCCAGCACACGGCCTTCGGCCCCACCCCTCCGAACGGCATGACACCGACGTACGCCACGCCCCCGGAGCCCGAACCCGCGCCGCGCAACACCCGCGCCACGATCGCGCTGATCGCCGTGGCCGTGGTCGTCGCGATCGGGGCGGGCGGTTCGGTGTACGCCTTCATGGACGGCGACGACAAGAGCACACGCGTCAGCGGCACGGCCGACCCGACGCCCTCGGCCGACGATCCGGCCGGCCCTTCGTCGAAACCGTCCGCCGATCCCTCCCCGTCCCCCTCCGGGGAGGAGACCAAGGACGGCGACGTGCCCACGCGGTATCTGGGCACGTGGACCGCAGCAGTGGACACCAGCACGGGCAGCAGCAGCCGCGAACTCGTCATCGAGCAGGGCGAGGTGGGCGATACGGTCCTCTCCCTGACCGTGGACGGCCCACCCGGCGACGGCACATACCACTGCGTCTTCGCGGCCCCCTTGGCGTCGGCCCCGTCCCCGGACGAGCCGCTTCGTATCGGCCCCTCCACCGTCACCACCGGCGAACCCATGTCCTCCTGCACGCCCGGCACCCCGACGGAGCTGACGATCGAGCCGGACGGCACCTTGCGCCGGGTGACGACGGCCGGCGAGTCGCTGACGTACACCAAGGAGAACTGAGTTCAGTCGCCGTCGTGGACGTCGAGCGTGGAGAGACGGAAGCCGACCGTCTCCAGGACGTCTCGCCCCGGCGGCTCGCTGAGGAGCGCGATCGCCGCGTTCAGCAGAAGGAGCGGGTGGACGAAGCGGTCGCGGGCCGTGGGCGGGAAGTACCAGGAAAGCGGCCACGTACGCCCCGACAGCGCGGGCACCGGTACGTAACTGACCATATTCCGGGCTGAGTTGAACCGCTGAACACCGGGCGGCCAGGACCGGTGGGCGGTACTTCCCGGCGGCACCAGGAAATACATTCCCCGCCGCCTATTCGCCTCGCAGACCACCGGCCCGGGTTCACCACCGCAGAGCGCCTCCAGCATGTCGGCGAGGCGACGGCCGTCATCCGCGTCGACCCTCACGGCATCGAATCGGCATCCCGCTTTACGGAGCTGAAATCCGGAGGCCGGAATCCAATCGATGTCACCTAATTGGCGAGTTGTCGCATCCATAGGGACATTCTGACCTCCGCTGGCTAGCGTTTTCCATGTCTGGAAGGGGTACGTCGGACAGGGGTTGACCTGCCCGAACACCCTTTACGGAAGGTCGAATTCCGTAAGTCTCGGTTGTGACCGGTTGAGTCCGGTTGAGTCGAAAAGGTGATCGCGATGGCGCGAGCGGAAAACAAGGAAACGGCGGGTCCTGCGACGCGACTGGTGGCTGATGTCGCCCGCAGGATGCGCATCAAGAAAAAGCTGACGCAGGAACAGCTGGGAAAGGAGATGGGCTTCTCGGGCGCGGCGGTGAGCGCGATGGAGACGTGCGCGCAACCGGCGAGTGACGAGATGCTGGTGGCGCTGGAGAGGGTGCTCGGGGAGGGGACGGGGATCTTCGAGGGCGCTCGGGAGTACGTACGGCTGGACAAGTATCCGGAGCAGTTCAAGGACTATGTGCTGCTGGAGCAGAAGGCGGTGGGACTCCAGCTCTACACCACGCAAGTCATCCACGGGCTCTTCCAGACGGAGGAGTACGCGCGAGCGCTGATCGGCGGAGGCTATCCACCGCTGCCTGAGCAGCGGGTGGAAGAGCTGGTCGAGGTCAGGATGGCGCGGAAGGCGATCTTCGATCGGGAGCCGACTGCGCTACTCGAACTGATCCTGGATGCATCGGTGTTCACTCGGCCAATCGGGAGTAAGGAGATCATGCACCGACAGCTGGTTCAGCTCGCGGAGTCCGCGAAGCGGCGCAATGTGACGCTCCAGGTGCTACCGCTGGACTGCGGTCTGAGCGGCGAGTACGCAGGTGATCGGGGCGAGATGACGCTGGTGGAGACTCCGAACCACGAGCACCTCGTTTACCTGGAGCCACAGGACGAGAGCCTTCTGATCAGCGACCCCGCAAAGGTGAGCACGTACGCCCAGCGATATGCGAAAATCCGGGCACAGGCCCTGGGTCCTCGCGAATCACTGGGCCTCATCGAGCGGTTGGCGGGAGTCCAGGAATGAGCAGCACCCTGCGGTGGTTCAAGTCCAGCTACAGCAGCGACGCCGGAGGCCAGTGCATCGAGGTCGCCCTCGACTGGCGCAAGTCCAGCTACAGCAGTTCCAGCGGCGGCGAGTGCGTAGAGGTCGCCGCCTGCGCGCACAGCGTCCACGTCCGCGACTCGAAGAACGTCGAAGGCCCTACCTTCACCGTCGCCCCCGACGCCTGGGCGCGGTTCCTCACCTGGTCGGCCTGACCCGGAGCGGGGCCGGGCACAGTCCGGCCCCGCACGGTTCGACGCGGCATGTCCGCGTCTTTTGGAACCGAAATCGCTGAGACAGAACCCGGACATGCGCAGGATCATTTCAGGATCGACCCAGCCCTAGTGTCGTCGGTGTCAGCAGGAAGCACCGCAATCGACAGCCGCTGGAGATCATGATGCGCTCGCGTCTCGCCGCCCGTTCCACCCGTCTCGTCCTGGCCGCCGCGGCCGTGACGGCCCTGGCCGCCACCACCACCGCTTGCAGCGCCGACGACGGCTCGAACACTGGCAGCGCCGCAGCCTCTTCCTCCGTCGCCTCGGCCGACAGCAGTGGGAGCGACAACGCCTCCACCGCCAAGTCCGGTTCCAACGGTTCCGACTCCAGCGGCTCCACCATCAAGACCGCCTCCGACGACGGCGGGAAGAGCGGCTACGGGCAGTCCTGCGGCACCAACGACATGGACTTCACGGTCACCTGGGAGTCCGGAGTCGGCGGCTACTACCTCGTCGCCGCCAAGGCCAAGCCCGGCATCACCTGCTACCTGGACGTCAACACCCCGACCGTGTCCTTCGGCTCCGACGCCGACGGCGTCGCCTCCCCCGTCGGACAGGGCGGCGAAGACCCCATCCAGCTCACCGGCTCCGCCGTCGCGTACACCGGCATCGACGCCAAGACCACTGTGACCGATGGGGGCACGGAGTTCGGGAACGTCATCATCGCCCTCACCGAAGACGACCCCAACCCGGCCGAGCTGGAACTCCCCGACATGGCCACCGTGGACGAGCCCATCGTCACCAACTGGTCCACCAACTCCGCCGAGACCATCCCTGTCATTGTCTGACGAGAGCACCGCGAGAACTGCTCTGGGATGGGTGCGGGTTCACACCAAGGGGTAACCGTGGTGACCCGGTGCGCTCAATGACGGGTGGGGGGCCGCCCCGACTACCCCTCGGCACGAACCCCCACCCCCACACCCCACCCAAACCTGGGATCGGTAGATCCCCCCGCGCGCCGGCGACCAGGTCCTCCTAGTCGCCGACCCGGCGCAGCCCGGCGGCTTCCTCTATGCCGGGATGGTGTGACCGATATGCCGGGATGGTGTGACCGAGTCCGGGCCCCCGGGGATCCTCCCCGGAGGCCCCTCGCCCGGACCCGAACCGGCCGAGCGCCGTTCCTACAGGAACGAGTTGATCTGGATCGTTTCCGTACGGCCCGGACCCACGCCGATCGCCGAGATCGGCGCTCCCGACATCTCCTCCAGCGCCTTCACGTAATCCTGCGCGTTCTTCGGCAGGTCGGTGAAGGTCTTCGCCTTCGTGATGTCCTCCGACCAGCCGGGCAGGTACTCGTACACCGGCGTCGCGTGGTGGAAGTCCGTCTGGCTGTACGGGAGTTCCTCGACGCGCTTGCCGTCGATCTCGTACGCCACACACACCGGGATCCGCTCCCAGCCGGTGAGCACGTCGAGCTTGGTGAGGAAGAAGTCCGTCAGGCCGTTGACCCGCGTCGCGTAGCGCGCGATCACCGCGTCGAACCAGCCGCAGCGGCGGTCGCGGCCCGTTGTGACGCCCCGCTCGCCGCCGATGCGGCGCAGCGCCTCGCCGTCCTCGTCGAACAGTTCCGTCGGGAACGGTCCGGCGCCGACGCGTGTCGTGTACGCCTTGAGGATGCCGATGACCCGGGTGATCTTCGTCGGCCCGACCCCCGAGCCCGTGCAGGCGCCGCCCGCCGTCGGGTTGGACGAGGTGACGAAGGGGTACGTGCCGTGGTCCACGTCGAGCAGCGTGCCCTGGCCGCCCTCGAAGAGGACGACCTTGCCCTCGTCGATGGCGTTGTTGAGGATCAGCGTCGTGTCCGCGACGTACGGCTTGAGCTGGCCGGCGAACGTCAGCAGTTCCTCGACGACCTTGCCGGACTCTATGGCGCGCCGGTTGAAGACCTTGGCGAGCAGCTGGTTCTTGGACTCCAGCGCCGCTTCGACCTTCTGCTCCAGGATCGACTCGTCGTAGAGGTCCTGGACGCGGATGCCGGTGCGGTTGATCTTGTCGGCGTAGGTCGGGCCGATGCCGCGGCCGGTCGTACCGATCTTCCGCTTGCCGAGGAACCGTTCCGTCACCTTGTCGACGGTGACGTTGTACGGCGTGATCAGGTGCGCGTTACCACTGATCAGTAGCTTGGATGTGTCGACGCCGCGCTCGTTGAGCCCGCTCAGCTCGGAGAACAGGACAGCCGGGTCGACGACCACTCCGTTGCCGATCACCGGGGTACACCCCGGTGAGAGGATTCCGGAAGGGAGAAGGTGCAGTGCGTACTTCTGGTCGCCCACGACGACCGTGTGGCCGGCGTTGTTGCCGCCCTGATAGCGCACGACATAGTCCACGGACCCACCGAGCAGGTCGGTGGCCTTTCCCTTGCCTTCGTCACCCCACTGAGCACCGAGCAGCACAAGTGCGGGCACAGGCGTACACCCCTTCCGGGCGGGGCATGTCCAAGGTCAGGGGGCGCGCAAACGCCGTTCATACGGCGCGTGTACGCCATATCTACGCGTATGACATCGCACAACGTTGTACGACGCGGTCCTGACCGTCGAACCGGATGCCCCGGAATAGACGAAGCCCCTGGCGCAATAGCGCAAGGGGCTCTTGCACAAAGATGCTACCCGAGGAAGGACCGAGGTGTCGGCTCCAGAGCCCGCCGAGAACGGTGCGCAACAGCTTCTGGTGGTCATCGACCCCTTCGCCCGCAGGACCGACGGCGAATCGGTGCGGATCGCGAAGGACGTGCTGAGCGCGGGTGCGGGGGTGAAGCTGTGTCTGCCCGACGGCCCCGAGGAATTCGCGCGGGCGCTGGCCCGGCGGGGCAGCAGACGCCCCGTGGTCGTGGGCGACGACCGGGCGCTGCTGCGGACCGTCGCCCTCCTCCACCGGGAACGGGAGCTGGCCTCGGGCGCGCTGTCGCTGGTGCCGATCGGCGCTTCCGTGGAGCTGGCCCGTTCCCTGGGCGTGCCCACGGGCGCGGTGGCGGCGGCGCGCGCCGTGCTGGACGGCGCGGCGCGCCGGCTCGATCTGCTGGTGGACGACAGCGACGGGGTGGTGCTGGGGGATCTGCGGATCCCGGCGCTGCCCGCGGCGCGCGCGCCGGGCGCGGCCCCGGCGGCGGGGTCGGTCTGGCACACCTGCCGTTCCCTGGTCCGCACGCTCGTACGGCCGGTCCCGTATGTGTTCGCCGCACATACACACCATCGGCTGAGGGTGGAGGCGGACGGTGTGCTGCTGAACGATCTGGACGAGCCGGTCGAGGGCGTACGGGTGTCGTCCCGCGGGGGCCGCGCCGAGGTCGTGATCCGT
Source organism: Streptomyces sp. NPDC088147 (assembly GCF_044741565.1). NCBI lineage: Bacteria > Bacillati > Actinomycetota > Actinomycetes > Kitasatosporales > Streptomycetaceae > Streptomyces > Streptomyces sp. NPDC088147. The sequence goes on from NZ_JBIUSY010000003.1 coordinate 237,483, forward strand.
ACGCACGCCTCGCCCGAGCCGGTCCGCGCCAGCGCGCTGTCCGTCACGGTCTCGGGCGCGGACTTCCGCTACCGCGCGGACACCCGCGTCACGGGCCCCGTACGGACGCGGACCTGGACGCTCAGGCCGGGGGCATGGCAGCTGACGCTCCCGACGGCGGCGGGCCCGGGGTCCGGGAGGGGGGCCGGGGCGGGGGCGGGCCCCAGGTAGTCTCGGCCCTCGGTTCCGAGCCCGGGGGGGCACATCTATGCAGAACCACGCGTCGCAGAACCCTGCGCTGGATGTCACGGACACGGCCGAGGCGCTGGCCCGCTACCGGGCGCGCGCCGGTACGTGGGTGCGCGCCGGTCTGGCCATGCTGGTCGGCAGCGGGATCATCGGCCTGATCGCGGCCGGCCGGGGCCTGCACGACGTGGTCGAGCTGATGCCGAATCTGCTGGCGCTGTCCCTGGCCGCGCTGGGTATGGGCCTCGTCTCCCTCCGGCTTTCCGGCCGGATGCGGCGCCACCTGGCGGCGGCCCCCTGGACCGTCTGCGTCGCCGTATCGGTCCCGCGCGGATGGCGGGCCGCGACGGTGGTGCTGCGGGACCCGGCGACCGGAGAGCTGTGGCCACTGACCGTGTGGGCGGTAGGGAGCCGCTACCACCCGGTCCGGCCCGCCCCGGGCGGCGTCCTGTGGTGGTGCGGCGACCCCCGGACCGGCGGGGTGATCGCGCTTCCCGGTGGTACGGGGCTCTGCTGGACGCGAGCGGTACGGGGAAGCGGGGCGCGGCAACTGACCGTACAACGGGCGCAGCGGGCGGGGCTGCTGGAGCGGCAGCTGCCGCACACGCCGCCGGACGTATCGCGCTGACGCCGACGGGCCTGGTGGGAGGTGCCGTCAAACGCGCGTACCGGCGGCGGGAGCCCACGGGCTGAGGCCCGTGTCCACCGACTGAGGTCCGTGTCCACCAGCTGAGGTCCGTGTCCACCGGCTGAGGCCCCCTGTCCGCAGGCCGAGGAGACGCCCGCCGCCTCAGTCTCCGCCGCCTCAGTCCCCGCGCCCCCCGTAACGTCAGCCCGCGCCCCCGGCATCCGCCGGGCGCCCGGTCTCCTTGTAGACCTTCCAGCGGTCCATCAGCGCGAGCAGTTCCTTCTGGAGGAATTCGAAGAACTCGACCGTCTCCGCCACCCGCGCCCCCGCCGGGGTGTCGCTGCCGAGCGTCGCCGCGCCGTCACGCAGGGTGTTCTCCCAGCGGGTCAGTACGGAGTCGCGCTGGGCGAAGGTGGTGTACCAGACCTCGTTGTGCAGCCGGTAGCGGTCGCGGCGGGAGCCGGGGTCGCGTTCCCTGCCGATCATGCTGACCTGGGTCAGATAGCGGACGGCCCCCGAGACGGCCGCGGGGCTGATCCGCAGCTGTTCGCTCAGTTCGGCGGAGGTCATGCTCGCGTCGTCCGAGCTGAGCAGCGCCGCGAAGACCCGGGACGCCGTGCGCTGCATCCCGGCCTCGGTCAACTCGGCCGCGAAGCGCTCCACGAACCGGGACACGGCCTCCTCGTCGCGCCGCGTACCACCCGCGCCCGCGCCCGCGCTCCCGCTCTCGTTCACGCTCGGGTGCACGCCCTCGGTCCCGTTCGCGCTCCGGCGCTGGTCCTCGCTGCTCATCGGCCCCTCGTCTCCCCTGCTCGGCGTCCCCCTCGATCTTAACCCGAACTCTTTTTACGCTTCCTTAACTTCATAAGTTTGTGAAAGTAGCGTACGTTCCGAAGCATGACGAAGGCAATCACGGTCGCCGGACTGCACAAGTCGTTCGGCCGGACGCACGCGCTGGACGGCCTCGACCTCGCCGTCGAGGCCGGCGAGGTCCATGGCTTCCTCGGACCCAACGGAGCCGGCAAGTCCACCACCATCAGAGTGCTCCTCGGACTGCTGCGTGCCGACTCCGGCGCGGCCCAGCTGCTCGGCCGGGACCCGTGGAAGGACGCCGTCGAGCTGCACCGCCGCGTGGCCTACGTACCCGGGGACGTGACCCTGTGGCGCAACCTCTCCGGCGGTGAGGTCATCGACCTGTACGGGCGGCTCCGCGGGGGCCTGGACGCGGCCCGGCGGGCCGATCTCGTCGAGCGCTTCGAGCTGGACCCCACCAAGAAGGGGCGTACGTACTCCAAGGGCAACCGGCAGAAGGTCGCCCTCGTCGCCGCGTTCGCCTCGGACGTCGACGTGCTGATCCTCGACGAGCCGACCTCCGGGCTCGACCCGCTGATGGAAGAGGTCTTCCAGCGGTGTGTCGAGGAGGAGCGCGACCGGGGCAGGACCGTGCTCCTCTCCAGCCATGTGCTGAGCGAGGTCGAGGCGCTCTGCGACCGGGTGAGCATCATCCGCAAGGGCGTGACCGTCGAGTCCGGCTCGCTCTCCGAACTGCGCCATCTGACCCGTACGAGCGTGAGCGCGGAGCTGTCCCGCGAGCCGGACGGACTGGCCGGGCTCCCCGGCGTGCACGACCTCGACATCCAGGGGAAGCGCGTCAGGCTCCAGGTCGACACCGACAAGCTGGACGCCGTACTGCGCTCGCTCTCCGCATCCGGCATCCGCTCGCTGACCAGCACTCCGCCCACCCTGGAGGAGCTGTTCATGCGGCACTACGCGGCCGATGACACGCCCGGGGCCGACGGCGCCCACGGGGCCGACGACGCCTACGCGGCGGGCGGGGCGGTCGCGTGATGACCACCGCCACCCTGGCCGTACCGGTGGCGCGCACCGGCGGCGGCCGGCAGCTCGCCGGCACCGGAACGCTCCTGCGGCTCGCCCTGCGCCGGGACCGGATCATCCTGCCGGTGTGGGTACTGGTGCTCGGCGCCTCGTACCTGTCCGTCACCCAGTCCGTCTCGACGCTGTACGACACGGACGCCGAGCGGGCCGCCCTCGTCCGGTCGATGTCCGCCAACGGCTCGCTGCGCGCCCTGTACGGACCCGTCTTCAGCGACTCCGTGGGCGGGCTCACCTCCTGGCGCATGGTCGCCTTCGGGGCCGCGCTCGCGGCGGTGATGAGCCTGGTCATCGTCGTACGGCACACCCGGGAGGAAGAGGAGACGGGCCGTCAGGAGATGCTCTCCTCGGCGATGGTCGGACGCCGGGCGCCACTGACCGCGGCGCTGCTCACGGCGCTGATCGCCAACGCCGCGCTGGTCCTGGCGGTCGCCGCCGGGCTCGTCGGCAACGGACAGAACGCCACCGGCGCGCTGGCGCTCGGCCTCGCGACCGGCGGGGTCGGCATGCTCTTCGCCTGCACCGCCGCCATCACCGCGCAGATCACCGAGAACGCCCGGCTCGCGAAGGGGCTGACGGCCGCCGCCATCGGCGCCGCGTTCGTACTCAAAGCGGCGGGCGACGCGTCGGCGGACGATGGTTCGTCCCCGCTGACCTGGCTCTCCCCGATCGGCTGGGCCGAGAACGTACGCGCCTTCGCCGGCGAACGCTGGTGGGTGCTGCTGGTCCTGCTGGCCGCGATCGCCGTACAGGCGGTCCTCGCGTACACCCTGGCGGGCCGGCGCGACATCGGCATGAGCTTCCTCGCCGCGCGGCCGGGACCCGCGACGGGCACGCTCACCACGGCGGGCGGGCTCGCGTGGCGCCTCCAGCGCGGCAGCGTGTTCGGCTGGGGAAGCGGCTTCCTGCTCGCCGGGCTCATGTTCGGCGGTATCACCGACGGCGCGGCGGAGCTGGTCGGCGACAACCAGCAGACCCAGGAGATCATCCAGCGGATGGGCGGGCAGCAGGGAGTGACCGATGCCTTCCTCGCCGCGATGGTCGGCATGCTGGGGATGGTCGCGGCGCTGTACGTGGTCGCGTCGGTGCTGCGGCTGTACGGCGAGGAGACCGGCCGGCGCGCGGAACCGGTCCTCGCAGGCGCGGTCGGCCGGCTCCGCTGGGCCGCCGGGCATCTGGTGATCGCCTTCGGCGGCGCGGGCCTGATCATGGCGCTCGGCGGTCTCGGCCTGTTCCTCGGATACGGCGACGACCTGCCGGGAATCCTCGGCGCCGCCCTGGTCCAGCTGCCCGCGATCTGGGTCCTGGGCGGGCTGGCGGTCCTGCTGTACGGCGCCTTCCCGAAGGCGGCGGTGGCGGCGTGGGGCGTCGCGGGCCTGGCCCTGGCCCTGGGCTGGATCGGTCCGGTACTGGATCTGCCGCAGTCGGTGATGAACCTGTCGCCGTTCGGACACCTGCCGAAGCTGCCGGGCGGGGACATGGCGTGGACGCCGGCCGTGGTGCTGACGCTGCTGGCGGTGGCGCTGGTGGGGGCGGGACTGGCGGGGCTGCGCCGCCGCGACCTGCTGAACTGACCGGAAACGGACAGCGGCCCGCCTTGTCCACAGGCTGTGGACAAGGCGGGCCGATGTGTGGCACCGCGTGCGTCAGCGGACGTAGTTCTTCAATTCCTCGGTGTCGAGCTCGATGCCCACGGGGTCGGGAAGGACGACCTTCTTGCCGAAGTCCGCCACCTGGAGATAGCCGTAGCCGTCCGGCGCCGGATCGCTGTGCACGGTGACCGTGCAGTGGTCACGATCGATCAGCAGATACATCGGGATGCCCGCGGCGGCGTAGGCGGCGGGCTTCTCCTTACGGTCCCGCCGGTCCGTGTCCCAGTCGTACGACGTGACCTCGACCGTCATCACCACGCGCGCCGGGTCGGCCCAGTCTCCCTGCCCCGCGAAATTCCCCTCCGGGGCAAGCACGGCGTCGGGTTTGGCGCGGCCCTTGCGGTACGCCTCGACCAGTAGCCCCAACTCGCCCCCCGCGTAAAGCCACAGGTCGGGCCGGACTCGCATGCAGCGCTGTTGCAGCCATCTGATGATCTCGCTGTGGTCGCCGTCCGTCACGCCCTTGAACCCGATCCGTCCGTTGATGAACTCCAACCTGACGGTGTCGGACTCCCTCTCGATGAGTGTGGCGATCCTCTCGAACTCCTCGACGGACATCTGGACCGCGCGCTCTGCCATAACTGTCATGGTGCACCTCCTGTCAGGCGGACACCAGCGTGACGTGACCCCGAGCGGACGAAACGGTTCCGTCCGGTGCGATCACCCGTGCGAGTGATCAAATGACCGGTACTCGCCAGCCCGCGCCCACGCGGCCCCCGGCATCGGCTCAGCCCGGCGTCACCAGCCGCGCCTCGTACGCGAACACCGCCGCCTGCGTACGGTCCCGCAGCCCGAGCTTCACCAGGATCCGGCTCACATGCGTCTTGATCGTGGACTCCGCGACCACCAGATGCTCGGCGATCTCCGCGTTGGACAGGCCCTGGGCGATCAGGACCAGGACCTCCGTCTCGCGCTCCGTGAGATCGCCGATCCGGGCCATCGCGGGCGCGCGCGGGGTCTCCGAGAGTTTGGAGAACTCCGTGATCAGGCGGCGGGTCACCGTCGGCGCGAGCAGCGCCTCGCCGGAGGCCACCACCCGTACGCCGTCGGCCAGTTGGCGGGCCGAGGCGTCCTTCAGCAGGAAGCCCGAGGCACCGGCGCGCAGCGCCTGGTAGACGTACTCGTCGAGGTCGAAGGTGGTCAGCACCAGGACCTTCGCGTCGGCGTTCGCCGCGACGATCTCGCGGGTCGCCTCGATACCGTTCAGCTCCGGCATGCGGATGTCCATCAGCACCACGTCGGGGTGGAGCGCGGCGACCTGGCCGACGGCCTCGCGGCCGTTCACCGCCTCACCGACGACCTCGATGTCCGGCATCGCGTTCAGCAGCACCGAGAAGCCCTCGCGGACCATCACCTGATCGTCGACGATCAGTACCCGGATGGTCATGACGCGTCCCCGTCCTGCACGGCGGCCACCGGAATGAAGGCCGCGACCTCGTAGCCGCCGTCCTCCAGGAGGTCCGCGGTCATCTCACCGTTCAGCATCGTGACACGCTCCCGCATCCCCGTGATCCCGTGCCCCGAGCCGGGCGACGGCTTGACCAGGCCGCGCGGCGGGGTGTTCACGATCCGCAGGCCGAGCCCGCCCAGTACGTACGCGATCTCGACGCGCGCGGTCGAGCCCGGCGCGTGCCGGAGCGCGTTGCTCAGGGCTTCCTGGACGATGCGGTACGCCGACAGCTCCACGCCCTGGGGCAGCGAGCGGACGGATCCGGTGATCGCCTTCTCCACGGTCAGCCCGGCGTCCCGGACGTTCCCGAGGAGCCCGTCGAGATCGGCCAGCGTGGGCTGCGGAGCGTCGGGGGCCTGGTAGTCCTCCGCCCGTACGACCCCGAGGACCCGGCGCAGCTCGGTCAGCGCGGCGACGGCGTTCTCCCGGATCGTGGCGAACGCCTGCTCCAGCTCCGGCGGCGGGTTCTCCACGCGGTACGGGGCGGCCTCGGCCTGGATCGCGACGACCGACATGTGGTGGGCGACCACATCGTGCAGCTCGCGGGCGATGGTGGTGCGCTCCTCCAGCAGCGTGCGCCGGTCGCGTTCGACGGCGGTGACACTCTGCTGCGCGGCGACCTCCTGCCGCGCCTCCCGGCGGATGTGCAGCACGGTCACGATCAGCAGGATGATCGCGGAGAAGAAGAGCATCATCAGCGAGGTGGGGACTCCGGACCCGTACCCACGGTTGAAGACGACCTCCATGAAGAAGGAGTACGCCGCCGTGGCCGCCCACATATAGGCGCCCGTGCGCGGGTGGGTACGGATCGCGGCCACCGTCAGCACGGTGAGATACCCGAGGAAACTGGCGGGCCCCCAGGGCCAGTTGTCATATCCCACGAGCCCCAGCAAGCCGCTGGATCCCAGCGACAGCCACCAGGCGCCGACCGGCCTGGCCATGGTGAGCAGCACGGGAATCGCCGGAAGGAGGCCGATCACGGCGCCCTCTCTGGCGGCGCCGGCGAACAGCACCATCAGCGCGCACCCCACGATCACGGCGTGCGGGGTCCAGGCGGCGTACTCACGTATCCGGCCGGGCAGCCGACGGGTGATCGGGCCGTCGGTCCGCATCGGCTTGAGCGGACGGTAGGCGAAGGCATCGTGGAAGAGGTCCTCGCGCAGGCCGCTCATCAGTCCCGCAGCCAAGCGGATCTCAGGGCTCCGGGTCTTCCCGGTATCTGTCTCGGTCACGTTGCCACGGTAAGTGGAGGGAGGGACGGGGTCGTCACCAGCGAAGCGGATCCTTGCCCGTCCGTCCCAGGTACTACGGCGCGCACCCCCGCTGTCACCAGGGAGGACGCGCCGACCGGTGACCACGTACGACGCGACGGCCGTGACCGGACGCGGCCGGGGTTCAGGCCCGGACCGTGACCGGACGCGGGCGAGGTCAGGTCCGGAACGCCGACCGGACGCGGGCGAGGTCAGGCCCGGAACGCCGACCGGACGCGGCCGAGGTCAGGCCCGGAACGCCGAGGCGTGCTCCGCCGCCCACTCCGCGAACGTACGGGCCGGCCTGCCGGTGACCTCCTCGACCGTGCCGACCACCGTCCTGCCCTCGGGCGGGGTGTCCCGGTACACCATGATCAGGAAGTCGATCAGCTCCTCGGGATGGCCCGCCGCGCGCCACCGCTGCCTCGCCGTCTCCTCGCTCAGCTCCACGAGCGTGATCTCCCCGCCCCTGGCCGCCGCCAGCGCGTCCACCTTGTCCTGGAGGGTGAGCACCTCGGGCCCGGTGATCAGATACGTACGGGCCGCGTGCCCCTCCTCGGTGAGCGCGACCGCCGCGACCGCGCCGATGTCGGCCTCGTGGACCATGGCGCTCAGTCGGCCGGTGAACGGCTCGCGCACGGTGTCCTCCGTACGGATCGCCTCGGCCCACTCCAGCGCGTTGGACATGAACTCGACGGGCTGCACCACGGTCCAGTCCAGCCCGCTCGTCTCGACGGCCCGCTGGAGCGGGGTCTCCTCGCCGCCGAAGAGGACGGTCACCCGCCGCACGCCGGCCTTCCGCGCCAGCTCCATGATCTCGGGGCCGGTCTCCAGCGGCGCGAACAGTGCCCCGCCGAAGGTGATCAGATGCAGCCCGGTGACACCGTCGAGGGCGGCGGCGAGGCTCGCGGGGTCGGTGAGGTCTCCCTGTACGACGTCCACGCCGGAGACGCCCGACGGGAAGTGGGAGAGAAGGCCGGTCCTCGCCTTCTCGGGGTCACGGGTGAGCGCGCGGACGGTGTGGCCGCGGCGGAGGAGTGCGGCGACGACCTGGCGGCCCACGGTTCCGGTGGCACCGGTCACGAGCACGGTCTGGCTGGTGTTCTTGGTCATGGGGAGACCGTAGGAAGACTTGCGGTCGGTTTCTGTCCGCATCTCCCGGGCCTCCCGCGTCTCCGGGGCCTCCGGGCCTCCCGGGCCGTCGGGCGTGTGGAGGACACACTCGCGGGAGGCGCACACGTGCGGGAGGCGCACACGTGCGGGAGGCACCCACGTGCGGGAGGCACACGTGCCGGTGACACGTATACGGGAGACACACGGCTACGGGAGACACACGGACTCACCAGGCGAGCTGGGCGATCTCCTCCGCCACCACCGCGCACGCGTCCGCCGCCGGGTCGATCAGCGGGAAGTGGCCGACCTCCTCCAGCAGCGTCAGCCCCACCATCTCGCCCGCCCGCCCGGCCGCGTCCACGAACGCCTCGGAGACCGTGTACGGCACGGTGACGTCCGTACGGCCCTGCACCACCGCCGTGGCGATCCCGGTCGGCAGCAGCACCGCCGGGTCCGCGCTCTCCCTGTGCCGCTTGAACTCTTCCTCGCCGCCGAGCAGTTGGACGATGGCCCCGCCGCACACATCCAGCTCCACGGCGCGTACGAGATCCGCGATCGGCGCCAGCGCGACGACCCCGCGCAGCGGCGGGGCCTCCGGCAGCCGCCACGGCGAGCCCACCGGCAGCACATGCCGGGCCGCCGCCCACAGCGCGAGATGGCCGCCCGCGGAGTGGCCGGTCAGTACGGTCCGCCGCGCGTCGGCCTGCGGCAGCGCGTCGGCGGCCAGCGCGGGCAGCGCGTCCATCGCCGCGGCCACGTCGTCGAACGTCTCGGGCCAGCGGCCCGCCTGGGGCGGCCCGCCGCCCTGCTGCGGGAGCCCGGGACCCCGCCGGTACTCGACATTGGCGACGGCGAATCCGCGCCGGGCCAGGAAGTCCGCGAAGGGCGTCAGATGCGCACGGTCGTACGCGGCGCGCCAGGCGCCGCCGTGCAGAACGACGACCAGCGGCACCCGCTCCTGGTTGCCGCGGGGAGCGTACAAGTCGATCACCTGATCAGGGTGCTCGCCGTACGCGGCGGTGGCATCGGGCCGGACGACCGGATGGGAGAAGACCGATTCGGTCTCTGCGGCGTCACGAGCGAGGGCATCGCGCGCGGCGGGGTCCGGCATCTTGCTCCAACCTTTCGGTACGGGGGCCGAATTGACCTGATCAGCCGGGACGCTATCAGCCCCGCGCGGGCCCGCTCACCCCGATCCCCGGCGGTCGCACGGGCGACCGCCGGGTCGTCGTGGCCCCGGCGTTGTGTCCGGCCGCGGCCTGACCGGGGCTAGCCCCCGGCCGGCACCTCCGTCAGGACCTCGCCGAGCACCCTGGCCGCCCGTTCCGCGTCGGCGAAACGTGTATAGAGCGGGGTGAATCCGAAGCGCAGCACATCCGGCCTGCGCAGATCCCCGACGATCCCCCGGGCGATCAGCTCCGCCATGACGGCGGGCGCCTCGGCGCAGCGCAGCGCGATCTGGCTGCCGCGCTCGGCGTGCGCGGCGGGGGTCAGCGAACGGACCCGGTCCGGCGGCGCGTACGCCGCCACGCACTCCAGGAAGAAGTCCGTGAGCGCGAGGCTCTTCTCCCGTACCGCCGCCAGGCTCACCCCCTCCCAGACGTCGAGGGCCGCCTCCAGGGCGAGCATGGAGAGGATGTCGGGGGTGCCGACCCGGCCCCGTACCGCGCCCTCCGCCGCCGCGAAGTCCGCGGACATCGCGAACGGGTCGGTGTGCGAGTTCCAGCCGGGCAGCGGGGAGTCGAAGCGGGCCTGGTGGCGCTCGGCGACGTAGAGGAAGGCGGGCGAACCGGGCCCGCCGTTCAGGTACTTGTACGTGCAGCCGACCGCGAGGTCCACGCCGTGCGCGTCCAGCTCGACCGGCAGGGCGCCCGCGCTGTGGCAGAGGTCCCAGACGGTGAGCGCCCCGGCCTCGTGCGCGGCGGCGGTGATCCCGGGGAGGTCGTGCAGCCGGCCGGTCCGGAAGTCGGCATGGTTGACGAGCACGACGGCGGTACGCGGCCCGAGCGCGCCGAGCAGGTTCTCCGGGTCGACGGGGACGATCGGCAGACCGGTCATCCGGGCCGCGGACCGCGCGATGTATCCGTCCGTGGGGAAGGTCGTGGCGTCGACGAGGATCTCGTCCCTGGCCGGTTCCGCCGGGTCCAGCAGACGTACCGCGCCCACCACGGCCTTGAAGACATTGACGCTGGTGGAGTCGCCGACCACGATCCGGCCGGGCCCGGTGCCCACGAGCGGGGCGATCCGGTCGCCGATCCGCTCGGGCGCGGTCCACCAGCCGCTCTCCGTCCAGGAGCGGATGCGCAGCTCGCCCCACTGACGGGTGATCACATCCTGGACGCGCTCGGGGACATGGCGGGGCAGCGCGCCCAGTGAGTTCCCGTCGAGATAGACGGAGTCGTCATGGAGGGCGAACAGCTCGCGCAGTCCGGCCAGTTCGTCGGCCGCGTCGAGCACCGCCGCCTGTACGGCGAGGGACGCGCCCTGGGGGGCGTGGTGCTCACGGGGGGTCGGGGTCGCGGCGGTCTCGTGTGTCTCAGACATGGCTGCGCGCCGTCCACAGCTCGGGGAACACGTTCTTCGCGGCCCGCTTCTCCAGCCAGGCCACGCCCGCGGATCCGCCCGTACCGGTCTTGGAACCCATCGCCCGCCGGGTCGCCACCAGATGGTCGTTGCGCCATCGCCACACCAGCTCGCCGACGTCCGTCAGCGCCTCACCGAGCCGGACGAGTTCGGTGTGCTGATCGGGCCGGCCGTATATCCCGGCCCAGACCTCCTCGACCGCCGGCGACGGCTCGTACCGCCGCGAGAGATCGCGGTCGAGCACCTCCGCGGGCACCGGCAGCCCGCGCCTGGCGAGCAGCCGCAGGACCTCGTCGTACAGGCTGGGCTCCTGGAGCGCCTTCTCCAGCTCGGCGTGGACGCGCGGCGCGCCGCGGTGCGGGACGAGCATCGACGAGGACTTGTCGCCGAGCAGGAACTCCATGCGCCGGTACATCGCCGACTGGAAACCGGAGCCCTCGCCGAGCGCGGCGCGGTACGAGTTGAACTGCGCGGGTGTCAGGCGGCCGAGCGGTGTCCAGGAGGCGTTGAGCGCTTCCAGCTCGTGCCCGGACCGCTTGAGCGCGTCGATCGCGACCGGGATCCGGTCCTCGCGCAGCGCGCGGGACGCGGTCTCCCACTCATGGACGAGGACGGTGAACCACAGCTCCATGACCTGTGTGGTGACGAGGAAGACCATCTCGCCGGGGTCGTCGGAGCGCGGATGCTGCAAATGGGTGAGGACGTCCGCCTGGACGTAGTCCTCGTACGGGGTGGTCCCGGCGAAGTCGAGGTTCGGGGCGTCCGAACCGGCTTCGGGGACATCGGGGGCGTGCGACATCTCTGTCTCCTCGATATGTGCCGGGTAGCGGTCCGCCCCTTCCGTGTTGGTTACGGAGCCCCGGTCCCCTCCCGGCATCATAATCCGGGGTCAGAGTTCGGGGCCTGTGATGTATTTCCCGTCCTCGCTGTACGGCCAGGCGTTGGAGGCGCAGCCGTCCAGGCCCTTGATCTGCTGCATCATCACCGGCGCGGGCCGGCCGGGGCCGGAGCAGCCCAGGTGCGTGCGCAGGCCGATCTCATGGCCGACCTCGTGGTTGATGACCAGATGCCGGTATTCGGAGGCCGGCCCGTCGAACGTCGGTGACCCCAGGACCCAGCGCCGCAGATTGACCACGACGCCGTCCAGGGTCTCGCAGTTCAGCTCGCCGTGGGTGTCCAGTCCCTGGGCACCGCAGAGCTTGTCGGCGGTGGCCGGGGTGGCGATACGGATGACGAAGTCGGCGTGCGCGGAGACGAGCTGGAAGGAGCCCCGGCCGTGCGCGGCCCAGCCGCGCGGATGGGCGAGTATCCGCTCGATCTCGGCCGCCGCCTCCTTCGCGGAGATGTCGATCCCGTTCTCGACCTGGACGCGGTAGCGGCGCAGTGGCCCGTCGCCGACCGGGTCGCCGTGCGCCTGCGCGGTGGTGAAGGTGCCGGGGCCCGAGGCGGGGACGCGGGGCGTCACCTTCGGAGACCGCTCCGCGGCCGGCTCGCTCGGCTTGCCGGGCTCGCCGGGCGTCACGGTCGGCGACGGTGGCGGCGGCTTCGGGGGCGGCGCGACGGGGGACGCGGTGATCACGTCGGCGGTCGTGATGGCCGCGCTGTCCCCCGTATCGCCGCTCCGCCAGGACGCGAGAGCGGCGCCCGCGCCGACGAGTACGGCGACCAGGCCCAGCCCCGCGAGCACCAGCCGGGCGAGCGGACGGCCGTGACCGCGACGCCTCCCGCGCACACGGGCACGGACACGGTCACGACCACGGCGGCCTATGCGGCGGGCGGCGGCACGCTTTCCCAAAACGGACTTCTCCCCTGGTGCGACCGGCTTGGGGGGAGAGGCGCGGGTGGGGGCCTCTGTGCCGGGGCGGGCTGATGATCTGCGGCGCGCGCGATCGATCAAGATCGAAGGCCCGCGCCCTGGATGACGGGCGGGGCCTTCGATGGGTTCCGTTTCGGGACGATCGGCGGCGGTCAGCCGCGATCAGCCTCCGTCGGCCGGTGTCGGCCGCGAGAGAACAGGGGTGGCGTGCCGGTCAGCCGAGGGTGTCGGCCGCGAGCGGCGAGGAGTCGCGCAGGAACGTCGCGCAGCGCTCGTACTCGTCCTGCTCCCCGATCGCCTGCGCGGCGCGGGCGAGCCCGTGCAGGGCGCGCAGGAAGCCGCGGTTCGGCTCGTGCTCCCACGGCACGGGGCCGTGCCCCTTCCAACCGCTGCGCCTCAGGGAGTCGAGCCCGCGGTGGTAACCGGTCCTGGCGTACGCGTACGACTCGACGACGCGGCCGTCCTCGAACGCGCCGTCGGCGAGCTGTGCCCAGGCCAGCGAGGATGTCGGATATTTCGCGGCGACGTCGGCGGGCGGCGTGCCGTTCGCGAGCAGCTCACGCGGCTCGGGATCATCGGGCAGCTGAGTGGGGGGCGGTCCCCCCAGGAGGTTTTCATGGATGGCCATACCTACAGTCTGCCTTGCCCCGGCCCGGTGGGCCCCGCTTCCCCGGCTCCGCCCGAACCCCCGCCCGGACCGCCACCGGATCCGTCACCGCCGCCCGGCCCTCCACCGGGCCGACCGACCGGTCCTCCGCTCGCACCGCCGCCGGGCCGACCGCCCGGCCCTCCGCTCGCACCGCCGCCAGGCCAACCGCCGCCTCCGGCCGTCCCGCCCCCGCTCCCGCCGGCCCCGGCCTCCCCCGCCAGCTGCTCCAGGGGCGGTGCGGACAGCCCGCAGTTCACCCGGCACTCGGGCTCGGTGCGGCCGGCCGCCTCCTTCGGCGTACGTACCGTCGCCCACGCGATCAGCGCGCCCACCGCCAGCACCCCCGCGCAGATCGGCATTGCACGGTGGAAAGTGGCGTCGAACGCCGTCGCCGAGCGGTACGCCTCCGGGCCCGTGCCCGTCAGCAGCGGCAGGGCGGCCACCGCGAGCAGGCCCGCCGCACGGGCCGCCGCGTTGTTGATGCCGCTGGCCAGACCCGCGCGCGTGTTGTCCACGGAGGCCAGCACCGTCGCCGTCAGCGGCGCGACCAGCGTCACCATCCCCATCCCCATCACCACCAGCGCGGGCAGCACATCCGCGAGATACGAGGAGCCCAGGCCCACCCGCAGCATCAGCAGCAGCCCCGCCGCGCACAGCAGCGGCCCCACGGTGAGCGGGATCCGCGGGCCGATCCGCTCCGCCAGCCCGCCGGAGCGCGCGGAGAACAGCAGCATCAGCACGGTCGTCGGCAGCAGGGCCGCCCCCGCGCCCAGCGCCGAGTACCCGACGACCACCTGGAGCTGGAGCGCGGCCAGGAAGAAGAACCCTCCGAACCCCGCGTAGACGCAGAGCGTCACCAGGTTCACGGCGGTGAACTGGCGGGACGCGAAGATCGACAGCGGCAGCATCGGGTCCGGCCTGCGCCGCTCGACCAGCACGAAGACCACAGCGACCAGCACCCCCGCCACCCCCGACCAGACATCCTTGCCGATGAGCGCGTAGGTGATCAGCGCCAGCGCCGCCGCACCGAGGAACGCGCCCAGCACATCGAACCGGCCGTGGTGCGCCGGATCCCGGGTCTCCGGTACGTGCCGCAGCGCCACCGGCACGCACAGCGCGGCCAGCGGCACATTGATCAGGAACACCCAGCGCCAGCCGGGACCGTCGACCAGCCAGCCGCCGAGAAACGGACCGATCGCCGCACCGACGCCGCCGAGCCCCGACCACACCCCGACGGCCCGCGCGCGGTCGTCCGGATGGAAGCTCGACTGGATGATCGCGAGCGAGCCCGGTACGAGGAGCGCCCCGCCCACGCCCTGGAGCGCGCGGGCGACGATCAGCACAAGGGCGTTCGGCGCGATCCCGCACAGCAGTGAGCCGCACGCGAACCAGATGATCCCGATCACGAAGATCCGCCGCCGGCCGTACCGGTCGCCCAGCGACCCGCCCAGCAGGATGAGCCCGGCCAGCGTGAGCATGTACGCGTTGACGGTCCACTGGAGATCCGCGAGATCCGCGTTGAGGGAGTCCCCGATGTGCGGCAGCGCGACATTGACGACGGTCGAGTCCAGCAAGGCCATGGTGGAGCCGAGCACCGTCGTCAGAATGACCCAACGCCCCTTGGCGGAGGACAGCCTGATGTCCATACGGGGATCATCCTCGCCCGGAAGCCCGGTGGCGACCGGGCGAACGCTATGGCAAGGGCCCGGCACCGTGATGGGTGCCGGGCCCGCCGTACGAGTCCGCCGTACGCGAGATACCGCTCGCGCGCGTTACTTCAGCTTGGTGCCCGTGGAACGCAGCGCGCCACACGCCTCGGTGACACGCTTGGCCATGCCCGCCTCGGCCAGCTTGCCCCAGGTGCGCGGGTCGTAGGTCTTCTTGGAACCGACCTCGCCGTCGACCTTCAGCACGCCGTCGTAGTTCTTCAGCATGTGGTCCGCGACGGGCCGCGTGAAGGCGTACTGGGTGTCGGTGTCGAGGTTCATCTTCACGACGCCGTTCTCCAGCGCGGTGGCGATCTCCTCGGCCGTGGAGCCGGAACCGCCGTGGAAGACGAAGTCGAAGGGCTGGCTGCCGGCGGCCCTGCCGTACTTCGAGGCCACGCCGTCCTGGAGGTCCTTGAGCAGCTCGGGGCGGAGCACGACATTGCCCGGCTTGTAGACGCCGTGAACATTGCCGAAGGACGCGGCCAGCAGGTAGCGGCCCTTCTCGCCCAGACCGAGAGCCTCGGCGGTGCGCAGCGCGTCATCGACGGTGGTGTACAGCTCGTCGTTGATCTCGTGGCTGACGCCGTCCTCCTCGCCGCCGGTCGGGGTGATCTCGACCTCAAGGATGATCTTGGCGGCGGCGGCCTTGGCGAGCAGTTCCTCGCCGATGGCCAGGTTGTCGGCGAGGGTCTCGGCGGAGCCATCCCACATGTGCGACTGGAAGAGCGGGTTGCGGCCGGCGGCGACACGCTCGGCGGAGATGTCGAGCAGCGGACGGACGTAGGCGTCCAGCTTGTCCTTGGGACAGTGGTCCGTGTGCAGCGCGACGGTGATGTCGTACTTCGCGGCGACGATGTGCGCGAACTCGGCGAGGGCGACCGCACCGGTCACCATGTCCTTGTTGTACTGGCCGCCCAGGAACTCCGCACCACCGGTGGACATCTGGATGATGCCGTCGCTCTCGGCCTCCGCGAAGCCACGCAGTGCGGCGTGCAGGGTCTGGGACGAGGTCACATTGATGGCCGGGTAGGCGAACTTGCCTGCCTTCGCCCGATCGAGCATCTCGGCGTAGACCTCGGGGGTTGCGATGGGCATCGGGCCGCTCCTTGTGATGTGCGGGTGAGAGGTGCTTGTCCCTGACCTGGGGGCGACGTCATCGTCGTCCCCCATCTTTCCAGACTCCTGTACGGACTCCACCCGGGTCCCGGCCGTTTCACGTGAAACGGCCGGGACCCGGCGGAAAAGCCGGCTCAGCCGAGGCCGAGTTCATCCAGCGCGTAGACATTGAGGTACGGAAGCCCCGCCTCCGCGATCGCCGGAGCGGCCCCCCGCTCCACGATCACCGCGACCGCGACGACCTCGCCGCCGGCCTCACGCACCGCCTCGACCGCCGTCAGCGGCGAGCCGCCCGTGGTCGAGGTGTCCTCGACCACCAGACAGCGGCGTCCCTTGACCTCCGTACCCTCGATCCGGCGCTGGAGGCCATGCGCCTTCTGCGCCTTGCGCACGACGAACGCGTCGAGCCGCTGCCCGCGCGCGGCGGCGGCGTGCAGCATCGATGTCGCCACCGGGTCGGCACCCAGCGTCAGCCCGCCGACGCAGTCGAAGTCCAGGTCGGCGGTGGCGTCGAGCATGACCTGACCGACCAGCGGTGCGGCATGACCGTCCAGCGTGATCCGGCGCAGGTCGATGTACCAGTCGGCCTCGAGCCCCGAGGAGAGGGTCACCCTGCCGTGCACCACGGCCTTGTCCTTGATCAGTTGCAGCAGCTCAGCCCGTACGTCAGTCATGGCCAAGAGCTTAAGTCTTCTCCTCAGAGCCGCTGCCAGCGCCAGGTCGCGGCGATCTCCAGCGGCTCCACGGGGGTGACCAGCCGGGGCGCGGTATTGAGCCCGTTCGGCGGGCCCGACTGCGGCTCCACACAGACCGCCTCCGCCTGTTCGTCGTAGACGACGACCCACTCGGCGCGGCTCGTGATCTTCAGCTCCAGCTGCTCGGGCCAGGTCAGGGTCACATCGACGCCGTCGGGCATCCCGAAGCAGTCGTCCCACGGCCCGGGACGCGGGGTGATCCGGCGGCCGGTGGGCAGATGGTCGGCACCGCGCTCCTCCCGCCAGGCCGGGTCGAAGCCGACGCGCGCGTCGCCCTCCCCCAGATTGCGCAGAAACCACGGGTGCCAGCCGGCCTGCGCCGGGAAGGACGTGTCGTACGTCTCCACCCCGAGCCCGAGCGTCAGCGCGTCCTCGGTCAGCTCGAAGGTCTGGGTCACCCGGCCGCTGTACGGCCAGGGGTCGACGAGGTCATACGTGAACACCGCCTCGCTCCCGGCCACCCGCGCGGTACGCCAGGCCGTGTCCCGGCCGGTGCCATGGATCGCGTGCGGCGGGGAGTTGAGCGGCATCTGATGAACGACCCCGCCGTTACGGAACTGGCCGTTCTCGATCCGCCCGCACCACGGCACCATCGGGAAGCAGCCGTACCGCTCGCCCTGGCGCAGCAGTTCGGTCCCGCCGATGCGCAGACTGCTGATCCGGCAGCCGTTCGCCGGAGTGATGGTCAACTCGGCGTCGCCCGCCGCCAGTCGGATGCTCTCTTCGCTGCTACTCACACCACGACACTACTTGCGCCGGCGCAGTGCCCGTCCGACCACCACGGCGGAGGCGAGCGCGAGCGCGGCGGCGGGCGCGACCCAGCGCAGCGTGGCCCGCGCGCCACCGGCGTCGGGCGCGGGCACGGGCGCGTAACGGCCACGCGGCGGCGCGTGATCCACTTCCTCCGCGCTGCGCCCGATCATGGTGCGGCGGGCATGCGCGGCCTCGGCGGGCGGCTCGTCCGGAATGATGAAGTCCCCCTCACCGGAGACGGTCTCCCCGCCGAGCGCGAGCGCCGACGGGTCGGGCCCGAACTCCGGCAGATCCTCCGCCACGGGCACGATGTCCTCCGGGGGCTCCGTCTCCTCCCCCAGCCGCGCGACGAAACGGTCCAGCAGCCGACGCGCCGCGGCGGTCGTCGTCTCGGCGGGCACCTCCGCGAGCCGCCCCTCCGAACGCGAACCGCCGGTGAACGCGAGCGTCGTACCGTCCGGCGTCTCCATCAGCCGCACGGTGAGCGTCAACTTGGCGGAGCCCGTACCGCGGACCTCCACGCCCTCGCCCTCCACCTCGAAGACACCGTCCCGCTCGACGAGCGTGAGCGCGCCGCGGTAGGTGATCGTGTGGCCGCCGATCCGCACCTTCATCCGGCCGGAGAGCGGCCCGGCCGACTCCTCCGCGTCGTGCTGAAGTCCGGGCACACAACGGGCGACACGGACGGGGTCCGCGAGCGCCTGCCGAAGAGCCTCCGCCGCCACCGGAACGAACACCTCATGCTCCATAACCCCCGAGCGTAGCCGGGTTCCCCTCCCAACGGGTCGCCGTCCGACGGGGGCGTTGGTACGGGTGCGTTTCGGCTGGGGCCGGTGGTCGTGTGCGGGTTGTCGCCGGGGTACGCGGTGCGCCTCCGGCCCACGACAACGCAACCGCAACCCCGCACCCCCGCCGGAGGCGCACCGCACCCACCCCGCCCACGACCCCCCGCCGGAAGGCGCCCCTCACCCCCCGTACCGCGGATGCACCAGCGTCGACGCCGGCAGCCCCCGCATCCGCGTCCGTTCCACCCCCCTCGCCCCCGCCACCAGCGCCGCCCCCTCCAGCGACCGCAATCGCGGCGCGTCCCGTGCCAGGCCCAGCTTCGGGCTCGCGCCCACCGTCGCCAGGTCGAACCCCCAGTCGCTCACGGCCGGCGTGCCGTCCTTGACCCGGTCGGGGCCCGCCGCGAAGCCCGACGGCCACCCCGTCGCGTGGTACGGCGTGGTCCCGAACCCGGCCGCCCGCAAGGTCGCGTCCACCGTCCAGTACGTATGCCGCTGCGTCGCCGGCGACCCCGCGTGCACCGCCAGCCGCCCGCCGTCCGCCAGTACGCGCGTGGCCAGGCCGTAGAACTCCTCGGAGTACAGCTTCGTACTCGCCGTGACGCCGGGATTCGGCAGATCCGAGATGACCACGTCGTACGGCCCGCCCCCGACGCCTCCGGCGTCCACGCCGCCGGCGTCCACGCCGCGCAGCCACGTGAACGCGTCCGCGTACACCGTCCGCACCCGCCCGTCCCCGTACGCCTCCCCGTTCAGCTCCCGCAGCGCGGGATCCGTGCGGGCCAGCCGGGCGACGCCCGGGTCCAGCTCGACCACCGTGACCTCGCGGACGTCCCCGTACCGCAGGACCTCACGCGCGGCCAGCCCGTCGCCCCCGCCCAGGATCAGCACCCGCGTGTGCGGCCCGCGCATCGCGGGATGCACCAGCGCCTCGTGGTAGCGGAACTCGTCGCGCGCGCTGACCCGCAGCCGCCCGTCGAGATACAGCTCCAGCGGCCCGCTCCGTCCTCCTGTGATGACGACGTCCTGGACATCGGTATGGATGGCGACCCGCACCTGCTCGCCGTAGACCGCCCGCCGCGCGGCCCGTTCGAAGTCGTCCACCAGCACGGCCGCTGTGGCGAGGAGGGCCAGCACCAGGACGTTGACCGTCACCAGCACCCAGCGTGAGCGCGACGTCAGATCGCGCCGGAAGAGCCAGAGCACCAGCCCGCCCCCCGCCACCGCGTTCACCGCGCCCGTCAGCAGCGCGCCCGTCAGCTGTCCCAGCCAGGGCAGCAGCAGGAACGGAAAGGCCAGCCCGCCGACGAGCGCGCCCACATAGTCGGCCGCGAAGAGATCCGCGACCGTTCCCTCCGCGTCCTGCCGGGAGAACCGCTGGATGAGCGACATCAGCAGCGGAATCTCGGCCCCGATGAGGATGCCGGTGGCCAGCGAGAAGCCGACGAGGGCGTAGCGGGACTCCCCCAGCCATATGAAGCTCGCGTACAGCACCAGTGCGGAGCAGCCTCCGAGCAGCGCCAACGCCGCTTCCAGCAGCCCGAATCCGAACGCGGCACGGCAGCGCAGCCGCTTGGCGAGCAGCGAGCCGACGCCCATCGCGAAGACCATCACCGAGAGGACGACCGAGGCCTGCGTGACGGAGTCCCCGATCAGGTACGAGGCGAGCGCGACCAGCTCCAGCTCGTACACCAGCCCGCACGCGGCGCAGATGAAGACCACGGTGAGGATCAGGTAACGCCCCGCGTCCGCGCGCACGGGAAGCCGCGCGCCACCTCGTGGCGGCGAGGACACGGACTGCTCGATCATGTTCGTAACGCTACGTCACGAATTCATTGCGGTTTGTCACCCACACGGGTGCATCTACAGCACCGCAGGCATACGGACCCCTACCCGCGTCCGAGTGACGACCAGGCGGCCTTCCTGTGGATACGCATGCCAGGTACGCCAGCGGACCTGGCCGCCGTCGCGCTGCGCCAGCATCGCGGTGAAGGCGTTCGGGGCGCCGGGGAACGTCCCCGCCAATCCGTTCGGGTGGTCGGCGACCAGTGCGAGCAGTTCCTGCGCGCGCCCGGCGAACGAGCCCTGGGAGAGCGTCTCGACGCGCGCGGCGAATTCGTACTCCCAGTCCCCGAGCCGTTTGGAGACACCGAGCGGCAGCGGTGTGCTGCTGCCCGGGATACAGGCGACGGTCTCGGAGCAGGTGCCCCGCTCCTCCTCCAGAATCACCTGGTGAGAGGCGCCGAGCAGCCTCAGCTGGAGCCCGGCGCCCGCGAGATCGAGGTCGAGGACGGCCAGGGCGGGGACCGGCTCCCGGCCCAACGCCCAGGCCAGATCTGCGGCGCGGGTGTCGGTGTAGGCGGTATTGAGGGTGGTGAGCATGGGTCGGCTCCGCAAACACGCTTGACGGGTGAACCGGGGATGTCCCGGACGATGAGCGAGTGGCTTGTGGGGGGAGATCGCCTGCTCGGTTCCGTATCAGGCCCGAGGGCTGGAAGCTCTCAACAGCGAGGGAATCACGAAGTACGCGACGCTCACAGTGTTTTTACCCAACTTGAAGGGGTTTCCATCCCCCCGGGGGCCCAAGGGTTCAACTGTTCAACCGAAAACGGGCGGAGAGAGCCGCCCGAACGGTCAGTTCCCCCAACACGGAGATGCCCGGCGGGAGTTCGTTCCCCACCGGGCACCATCCTGACAGCGGATCAGCTGCCCCGTGTCAGCTGCTTCCTCCGCCACATCCCCCGCCACCGCCGCACGACGAACCCCCGCCGCACGACGAACCGCCCCCGCACGACGAACCCCCGCCGCCGTCCGAACCGCTGCCGCTGCCGCTGTCCCACCAGCTGTTCTGGGAGCGGCGCTTGCTGCCCCCCTTCTTCAGCGAGGGGCTCGATGTGCGGTTCTTCGCCTTCACACGCGGCTTCTTGCTCTTGTTCGAGCTGCTCACACTCGCCACGACCCCGACGAACGCGACCGCGACCAGTACGACCACGACTCCTACGCCCAGCATCGTCCTCACCGTCCTTCTGTTCCCCCGTAGCGGAGCCCCCGCGCCCTCGCGCGGCCCGCTCCGTACCGACTGGCTTCCGCGTGAACTCGTTGCGTGAGATGGGTGTCCCCCCGGTGCCCCGCACCCAAAGCCGACTTGAGCAACTCCAGAGGTTCGGCACAGGATGGCGGCCATGACCAAAGAATGGCTCGGCGGCACCACGATCTTCGCGGAGATGTCGGCGCTGGCCGTACGCACCGGCGCGATCAACCTCGGCCAGGGTTTCCCCGACACCGACGGCCCCGAGGAGGTCAGGGAGGCGGCGGTACGGGCGCTGCGCGAGGGCAAGGGCAACCAGTACCCACCGGGTCCCGGCATCCCGGAACTGCGCACCGCGATCGCCGAACACCAGCTGAAACGCTACGGGCTGGCCCACGACCCGGACACCGAGGTCCTGGTCACGGCGGGCGCCACCGAGGCGATCGCCGCCGCGCTGCTCGCCCTGGTCGGGCCGGGTGACGAGGTGATCGCGCTGGAGCCGTACTACGACTCGTACGCCGCCTGTATCGGCATGGCGGGCGGCACCCGCGTCCCGGTCACCCTGCGTCCCCGGGACGGCGCCTACCACCTGGACCTGGACGAGCTGCGGGACGCCGTCACCGACCGCACCCGCCTCATCCTCCTCAACACCCCGCACAACCCCACCGGCACGGTCCTCAGCCGCGAGGAACTGGCCGCCGTCGCCGAACTCGCCGTCGCACGCGATCTGCTGGTCGTCACCGACGAGGTGTACGAGCACCTGGTCTTCGAGGGCGAGCACATCCCGATCGCCTCGTTCCCCGGCATGCGCGAGCGGACCCTGACGATCGGCTCGGCGGGCAAGACCTTCTCGTTCACCGGCTGGAAGGTGGGCTGGGTGACCGGGACGCCGGAGCTGGTGACGGCGGTGCGCTCCGCCAAGCAGTTCCTGACGTACGTGGCGTCGGGCCCGTTCCAGTACGCGATCGCGGAGGCCCTGCGCCTGCCGGAGAGCTATTTCGACGGGCTCCGCGCCGATCTGCGCGCCAAGCGCGATCTGCTCTCGGCGGGCCTGTCGGCGGCCGGTTTCGAGGTCTACCGCCCGGCCGGCACCTACTTCGTGACGACCGACATCCGTCCGCTCGGGGAGAGCGACGGCTTCGCCTTCTGCCGCGCCCTGCCGGAGCGGTGCGGCGTGGTCGCCGTCCCCAACGCCGTCTTCTACGACCACCAGGAGCAGGGCGCGCCGTTCGTACGGTTCGCCTTCTGCAAGCGCACGGACGTCCTGGAGGAGGCCGTGTCGCGGCTGCGCGGGCGGTAGCCCTCCCCGCGGTACGCGAAAGCCCGGCCCGGGGCCGCGTCACAGACGATCGCGGCGCCGGCCGGGCTGTCGTTCAGCGCGGTCCGCGGACTCAGGCGTCCTCGGGCTTCTCGTCGCCCGGCTCCAGGCCGAACTGCTCGACGAGCCACTTGTCGAACTCGATCGACGCGCGCACCCAGCTGACCGTGGACGACACGAAGTGCTCCAGGCTGACGCCCATGCCGATCAGCATCTGGGCCTCGCCGATGAGCCGGACGGTGGGCGGACCGTCACCCTCCTCGTGGATGTGGGTGTAGACCTTGGGCCACAGCGTGCGGCGGTTCCAGTCGTCGATCGCGTCGAGGACCTTCGCCTTGTCCGTGATCGGGTGCGGCCGGTCGTAGAACGTCCGCACCGAGAAGACCTGCTGGTCGTCCTCGCCGCGGAACATGAAGTACGTACGGAATTCCTCCCACGGCGCCGCGAGGTCACCCTCGTCGTCGACGACGTACTTCAGCTCCATCTGTTCGAGGAGCTGCTTGACCAGGTCCTGGTCGGGGACGACGGGGCCCGCCGGTCCTGCACCCTGCGGTTGGGGCTGTCCCCCGAAATTCGGAATCGAGGACGGGTCGATGCTCACCGTGTATTTCCCTTCGTACGGTTCCTTCCATCCTCCCCCATAGCGGGGAGGCCCTGGCAACCCCGGCCCGCCGATCCGGCGCACAAAGCCGATCCGGCGCACAAAGGGGGCCGGCGCGCGCTCACGCGCGTACCGGCCCCCGCGTCCCGCACGCTCACAGCGTCTTGCCGGACTCCGTCCGGGTCGGTTCCGCGGACGGAGTCGGCTCGGGAGACGCCGTCGGCTCAGAGGACACCGCCGGCTCCGGGGACGCCGTCGTCGCCGCGCCCACGATCAGGCCGTCCTCGAACCGGTCCACCCGGACCGTGTCGCCGTCCGTGACCTCGCCCGCGAGGATCTCCTTCGCGAGCCGGTCGCCGATCGCCGTCTGCACCAGGCGGCGCAGCGGCCGGGCTCCGTAGGCCGGGTCGTTGCCCTCGTCGGCCAGCCATTCCAGCGCCGCCGGGGTGACCTCCAGGGTGAGCCGCCGTTCCGCGAGGCGGCGGGCCAGGCGGTCGATCTGGAGCCTGGCGATGTGCGCCAGTTCGTCGCGCGAGAGGGCGGAGAAGACCACCAGATCGTCGAGGCGGTTCAGGAACTCCGGCTTGAAGGAGCTCCTCACCACTTCCAGGACCTGCTGCTTCCTGGTCTCCTCGCTGGTCAGCGGCTCGGTCGGGCTGTGTCCGCTCAGGAACTGACTGCCGAGGTTCGACGTCAGGACGAGGATGGTGTTGCGGAAGTCCACCGTCCGCCCCTGGCCGTCGGTGAGCCTGCCGTCGTCCAGGACCTGGAGCAGGACGTCGAAGACCTCGGGGTGGGCCTTCTCCACCTCGTCCAGCAGGATCACCGAGTACGGGCGCCTGCGCACGGCCTCGGTGAGCTGGCCGCCCTCCTCGTAGCCGACATAGCCGGGAGGCGCGCCGACCAGCCGGGCCACCGAGTGCTTCTCGCCGTACTCGCTCATGTCGATACGGACCATGGCGCGCTCGTCGTCGAAGAGGAAGTCCGCGAGCGCCTTGGCCAGCTCGGTCTTGCCGACCCCGGTGGGGCCGAGGAAGAGGAAGGACCCGGTGGGGCGGTCGGGGTCGGCGATGCCCGCGCGGGTACGGCGTACCGCGTCGGACACGGCCCGGACCGCCTCGTGCTGGCCGATCAGCCGCTTGCCCAGCTCCTGCTCCATGCGCAGCAGCTTCTGCGTCTCGCCCTCCAGCAGCCGGCCGGCCGGGATGCCGGTCCAGGAGCCGACCACATCGGCGATGTCGTCCGGGCCGACCTCCTCCTTGACCAGTTTGTCGGTGGGCTCCTTGGCCGCCACCTGCTCCGCCTCCGAGGCCTCCTCCAGCTCCCGCTCCAGGCCGGGGATCTCGCCGTACAGCAGCTTGGAGGCGGTGTCGAAGTCGCCGTCGCGCTGCGCGCGCTCGGCCTGGCCGCGCAGATCGTCCAGGCGTTCCTTCAGCTCGCCGACGCGGTTGAGGCCCTGCTTCTCCTTCTCCCAGCGGGCGTTGAGGCCGCGCAGCTCCTCCTCGCGGTCGGCGAGGTCGCGGCGGAGCTTCTCCAGCCGCTGCCTGGAGCCCGGGTCGGACTCGTTCTTGAGCGCCAGCTCCTCCATACGGAGGCGGTCGACGGAGCGCTGGAGTTCGTCGATCTCGACCGGCGAGGAGTCGATCTCCATCCGGAGCCGGGACGCGGCCTCGTCCACGAGGTCGATGGCCTTGTCGGGCAGGAAGCGCGAGGTGATGTAGCGGTCGGAGAGCGTCGCGGCGGCGACCAGCGCCGCGTCCGCGATCTGCACCTTGTGGTGGGCCTCGTACCGGCCCTTGAGCCCGCGCAGGATCGCGATGGTGTCCTCGACGGTCGGCTCGGCGACGAGCACCTGCTGGAAGCGCCGTTCCAGCGCCGCGTCCTTCTCGATCCGCTCGCGGTACTCGTCGAGTGTGGTGGCGCCGACCATCCGCAGCTCGCCGCGGGCCAGCATCGGCTTGAGCATGTTCCCGGCGTCCATGGCGGAGTCGCCGCCGGCGCCCGCGCCCACGACGGTGTGCAGTTCGTCGATGAAGGTGATGATCTGTCCGTCGCTGGACTTGATCTCGGAGAGGACGGTCTTGAGCCGCTCCTCGAACTCACCGCGGTACTTGGCGCCGGCCACCATCGCCCCGAGGTCCAGCGAAACCAGCCGCTTGTTCTTCAAGGACTCCGGCACGTCGCCCTTGACAATGCGCTGCGCGAGTCCCTCGACGACGGCGGTCTTGCCGACGCCCGGCTCGCCGATCAGCACCGGATTGTTCTTCGTACGGCGTGACAGCACCTGCACCACACGCCGGATCTCCTGGTCCCGGCCGATGACCGGGTCGAGCTTGCCCTCGCGGGCCGCCGCGGTGAAATCGGTACCGAACTTCTCCAGGGCCTTGTACTGACCCTCCGGGTCGGGTGTGGTCACCCGGCGCCCTCCCCTTGTCTTCTCGAACGCGTCGAGCAGTCTCCCGGCGCCGGCCCCCAGCCGGTCGAGCATCTCCCCGGCCTGGCCGCCCTTGGCCGCCACACCGATCAGCAGGTGCTCGGTGGAAAGGTAGTCGTCCCCCAGCTCCTTGGCCCGCTGAGCGGCGTCGTTGATGGCGGCGAGCAGCTCACGGTTGGGCTGCGGGGGCGCGACGGTGGAACCGGTCACGCTGGGCTGTGCGGCCAGCAGCCGCTCCGCTCCGGACCGTACCCCGGCCTGGTCCGCCTCGACGGCGGCCAGCAGGTCGGTGATGTTCTCGTTGTCCTGGCCTTCCAGCAGCGCGAGCAGCAGATGCGCGGGGGTCAGATCGGGATGCCCGGCCGCCACGGCCCGGTTGGTGGCGGCATTGATCGCATCCCGGCTCTTGTTGGTCAGCTCGGCGTCCACGTACGCCCTCTCCTCTCCTGCACAGACCTCGGGCCTCCATCCGACCCTGACATCGGCAACGTGCGCAAAGTTGAGTCTATTCCACTCAAGCCTGAATCGGGGCCGCTCCCCGGGGGTTTCCGCGCCCATATCCGCCGGGAGTCGTCACCGTCCCAGGGTTTCCGCACTCGTACCCGCCGGGAGTCGTCACCGTCCCTGGCTTTCCGCGCCCGTACCCGCCCCGGGGGCGTCACCGTCCTACGCTTCCGGCATGGCCCACGACGTACGCGATCCCAGCCCCGATTTTCTCGCCTTCTGGCGCGAGCACCACCTGTGCACCCTCACGACACTGCGTCCGGACGGCAGTCCGCACGTGGTGCCGGTGGGCGTGACGTACGACCCCGAGGCCGGGCTCGCCCGCGTCATCAGCAACAAGAACAGCACGAAGGTCGCCAACATCCTGGCGGCGGGTCCGGAGGGCGCGCGGGTGGCGGTGTGCCAGTTCAAGAAACGCCACTGGGCGACGCTGGAGGGCCGCGCCACGGTCCGTACGGAGACGGAGGCGGTCGAGGACGCGGTGAGCCGCTACGCGGCGCGGTACGGCCGTACGCCGACGCCCAACCCGGACCGGGTCGTCATCGAGATCGCCCTGGAACGGGCGCTCGGCCGCTGCTGACCCGAGGGCCGCGAGGGCCGCGAGGACCGCGGGGCCCGGCGGGCCCGCCGGGCCCGGAAGCGGACAGCACAACGGCGCCATCGTGTTTCAGGTCCACGATGGCGCCGCTGTGTGGGGGAAGCGCCTGAGCGATTTGGAACGACGGGGGAATCGCTCAGGCACTGCGGGGGGTGGCGATGGTGGTATTCGATCCGACCAACTGGTGGTCACGTTGGTCGAGGTTGACGAAGATCATGTCGTAGCGGATGGCACACCGGACCGGCTGCGGAGCCCCCCGCGGCCTCCGAAGGCAGCGGTAGGCACGGACGTCCTCGTCCTCCTCGCGTACGACGACGATCGGCTCTCCGAAGAGGGTGACCATCAACGAGTCGCCACGGTGGGGGATAGCGGTGACGAGATCGATGAAGTGCCAACCCGACCGGTAGGCCGTGGCCATCTCGCGCCGGAAGACCCGGTCGTCCGGCGGGACAGTCATGCGCTTACGTCGGCCGGTGAGCTCCCCCAGCCGCTGTCCGGCGGTTCGTTCGCCGGCGTCGAGCCCCAACCACTGTCATCCGACTTCGTGCCGCCGCTCCAGCCGCTGTCGGCCGGCGCACCGCCCCAGCCGCTGTCCGACTGGGTGGCCTGAGGCGCGAATCCCCAACCACTGTCCGCGCCACCCAGGACCCCGTAAGCCACGACCGCGGAGAAAGCTGCGGCAAGCACCGAGCGAAGCAATCTCTTGTACATAGTCGGCTTCGTCCTCACTTGATGGATTCCTCTCCCCCGCGTCACAAGACGATGGCTCATTCAGGCACGTCAATGCCACAGGGACGATGCATCATGTTCCTGTAGGTTCAGGACCCTGGGGGGTGGAGATTTGCCGAAGATCGTGTCAAAACCGACACATCCCCATGCTGTGACCGCACTGTGCGACGAGGGGGCGCATCTTTACGCCAGCGCTCTGAGCGCCGGGCGCATCTCCCGCGCGGAGGCGGAGGAGGCTCCGTGCCTCCTCGAATTTGCTCTTTTGCACCCCGATCCGGACGACCCGAACTGGCTGCGGCCGGTCCCGCCGTCCGTCGCGCTCGCACAGCGGCTCCATCCCATCGAGCGGGAGATCCTGGACCGGAGGCGTCTCTCGAACGATCTAACAGAATCCTTTGAGCCATTCATGGCGATCAGCGCGCTGAACCCGGCGCCCACGCACTCGATCACGGTCCTGGAGGGCTTCAACCGGATCAACGCCGCCCTCAATCTCGCCACCGCCGAGTGCCATACGGAGATGCTCACGATCCAGCCCGGAGGCGGCAGGCGCGAGCATATTCTCAGTCAGGCCCTGGAGCGGGACCGGCCGCTGATCGAGCGCGGTGTCAGTATGCGCACGCTCTACCAGCACACCGTCCGGCACAGCCAGGGCACGATGGCGTACGTGGACCGCATGGCCAGCGGCAAGATCGAGATAAGAACCCTGGAAGAGCTGATCGAGCGGCTCATCATCTGCGACCAGACCGTGGCCTTCATACCCGCGCGCGACGACCAGCAGGTCGCCCTGGAGCTGCGCCACCCGGGTCTGGTGACCTATCTCGTCAAGGTCTTCGAGCAGCTCTGGCGGCGCGCCACGCCCCTCACCGAGCAGGTCTCGTACGAGCCGACCCCGGACGGCATCACAGGCGTCCAGCGGACCATCGCCAAGCTTCTCGTCGAGGGGTACGTGGACGAGGCCATCGCCCGGCGTCTGGGGATGAACGTACGGACCTGCCG
This sequence comes from Streptomyces sp. NPDC088147, assembly GCF_044741565.1. Taxonomy (NCBI): domain Bacteria; kingdom Bacillati; phylum Actinomycetota; class Actinomycetes; order Kitasatosporales; family Streptomycetaceae; genus Streptomyces; species Streptomyces sp. NPDC088147. Next base: position 266,068 of record NZ_JBIUSY010000003.1, read on the forward strand.
CGCGCACATCGCCAAGCTCGCCTCCGTCCTCGGCAGCGGCAGCCGCGCCCAACTCGGCTATCTCATCGCACACTCGGGAATCCTCGACCAGGAAAACTGACCCCGCCGCCAAGGCCCTCGGCGAAACCCGGCACATCGCCGCACGACGATTTCCGGAATGCTCTGCCGCTTTCTTGCCGCCCCAGGTCGCCAACCGCACTCCACCCCGGCCGTGGAGGGAATCCACGGCTGTCGTCGCCACCCCCCTAGGCTGCGTTTCACGCTCGCACAGTTCAAGCGACATGCGATTGCACTCACACGCACTACAGAATCGTGCAGGGAGGAACAAGTGGAGGAAATAAATAAAAAACCGCAAAAAGTGCCACCCTTTGACATATCGGAAGAGGCGCGCGCCCTGCTGCACCGGCTCGTCCAGGGGGATCAGGTCGAGGACTCCGAGCCCGGCCGCGCGGAGCTGGTCGCCCTCGGGCTGGCCGTGCACAACCCGCAGTACGACCGGTGGAGCGCGGCGGACATGTGGCACGCCGAGCAGACCGCCCTGGCGGAGGAGCGCGCCGCCATCGCCCACCACCTGCGCCGCATGGACCAGCTCTCCGAGCTGCACCGCGAGCTGAGAAGCGCCGAGTCGTCGCGCGGGGACGGTATCGAGTTCCTCGGCCGGAACGAACTGGTCACCGCCGCCATCATGCAAGCGGTCGATTCGGCGAGTATCGAGATCTGCACGGCACATCCGCGGAACAGAAAACCCGAGACGCTACGAGCGGTGATCACGTCCGAAATCAAGCTCCTTCAGCGTGGTATCGCATTACGCACCATCTATCCGGACACCGCTCGCAATCGGCCCGCGGAACAGGAGTGGGCCGCGGAAGTGAGCAAGCACGGTGCGGCGGTACGCACCCTCGCCACCGATTTCGAACGCATGATTCTGGTGGACGACAAAGTCGCCATCTTTTCCGACCACCGGGGCGTGCCCAGCGCGAACACCGCCTTCAAGGCGACCCACCCCGGCCTGCTGGCCTTCCTCCGCCACATCTACGACCAGCAGTGGGAGCGTGCCGAGCCCTGGGCGGGCGGCCGTTTTCTGCGGAAGGCGGAGACGGTCACGACGGGCCGGTCCCGCCGCATCCTGAACAAGCTCCGGGAGGGCCGCACGCTCAAGCAGATCGCCGGCGAGCTGGGCGTCAGTCTGCGCACCGTCAACAGTGACCTGAACAAGCTCTACGAGGCGGTGGGCGTGAACACCCAGTTCGCACTCGGCGTGTGGTGGAGCTCCGAGGCCGCCGCAGACGAGCGCAAGCTCGGCTGACCGGCCTGACCGGCCTGACCGGCCTGACCGGCGACCGGCCTGCCTGGCCGCTCGGCGCCGCGGCGACGCGGAACGCCCGGCCGGGAATCCCCGACCGGGCGCCCGCCCGCTCACATACGCCTCAGCGCGTCGGCCCAGTCCGTCGCCTCAGCGCGTCGGCTCAGTCCGTCGGCCGCTTGGGCCGCCACACCACCAGCGCGCTCGTCTGCTGCACATCCTGATACGGCACCAGATCCCGGCGGTACGAGGCATGCACCTGCGCCTCGCGCTGCCGCATCGCCGTCGCCGCACCGTCCACCGCCGCCGACAGCTCGGCGACGCGCGCCTGGAGCGCGGCGACCTGGTTCTCCAGCTCGATGATCCGCTTGATCCCGGCCAGATTGATGCCCTCGTCCTGAGACAGCTGCTGCACCTGACGGAGCAGCTCGATGTCACGGGCCGAATAGCGGCGTCCCCTGCCCGCCGTACGGTCCGGGGAGACCAGGCCGAGGCGGTCGTACTGCCTGAGCGTCTGCGGGTGCAGCCCGGAGAGCTGTGCCGCCACCGAGATGACGTACACCGGCGTTTCCTCGGTCAGCTGATACGCCCTGGTGAACGATGAAGACTGCCGACGCCGCCCGTCCATGAGGTCATGCTCCCTTCGCCGCCTGGAACAGCTCCGCCCGCGGGTCCTCGTCCGCGGTCGCCTTCCGGTAGGCCTCCAGCGCGTCCCGCGCGGGCGCGTCGAGGTCCTTGGGGACGACGACCTCGACGGTGACCAGCAGGTCGCCGCGGGTGCCGTCCTTGCGCACCGCGCCCTTGCCGCGGGCGCGCATCGTACGGCCGTTGGGTGTCCCCGCCGGAAGCTTGAGCGTGACCGCGGGGCCGCCCAGGGTCGGCACCTTCACCTCGCCGCCGAGCGCCGCCTCCGTGAACGTGACGGGCACGGTCACCGTGAGGTTGTCGCCCTTGCGGCCGAAGACCGGATGGGCGTCGACATGGACGACGACATACAGGTCGCCGCCGGGGCCGCCGCGCTCGCCCGGAGCGCCCTTGCCGCGCAGCCGGATCCGCTGCCCGTCGCTGACACCCGCCGGGATACGCACCTGCATGGTCCGCGAGGACCTGGCGCGCCCGCTGCCCTTGCAGACCTCGCACGGGTCCTGGGCGATCAGCCCACGGCCCTTGCAGTCCACGCAGGGGTCGGTCAGCGAGAAGCCGCCGCCGGTGCCGCGCGAGACCTGTCCCGTGCCCACACAGGTCGGGCAGACCCGCGGCGAGCCGTTCTTGTCGCCGGTGCCCGAACACGCCTTGCAGGGCGCCTGGCTGGACATCCGCAGCGGGACCGTGGCCCCGTCGACCGCCTCGGTGAAGCTGAGCGTCACCTCGGACTCGATGTCCTGGCCGCGGCGCGGCTGCGTACGGGTCCCGGCACCGCCCCGGTTGAAGATCCCGCCGAAGACGTCCCCGAGCCCGCCGCCGAGGCCGCCGGCGCCGGGTCCGCCCTGCGTGCCGCCACCGGGACGACCGCCGAAGAGGTCGCCCAGGTCGAAGTTGAACGAGCCGTTCCCCCCGGCACCGGGTCCCGGCCGGAACCCGTTGCCGAAGAGGGCGCGCGCCTCGTCGTACTCCTTGCGCCGCTTGGGATCCCCGAGGACGTCATTCGCCTCGGAGATCTCCTTGAAGCGCTCCTCGGCCTTGAGGTCGCCCTTGTTGGCGTCCGGGTGGAACTCGCGGGCGAGCTTCCGGTACGCCTTCTTGATCTCGGCCTCGGTGGCGTCCTTGGGGACGCCGAGAACCTTGTAGTAGTCCTTCTCCACGAAGTCCTTCGTGCTCATTCCCGACGTCCCTCCTCTCCGCCTGCTCCTGCCACCGCACCGCCCGCCACCGCGTCAGCCCTCTTCCGGGCCACCGCTCTCCTTGTCGCCGGCGGACTCGGCGGGCTCGTCCGCGCCCTTGGGCTGGGCCCCGGGCTGGGGCTCGGCCACCGCGACGCGGGCGGGCCTGATCGTCCGCTCGCCGAACCGGTACCCAGGCTGGAGGATCGCGACGCACGTCGTCTCCGTGACATCCGGCGCGTACGAGTGCATCAGGGCCTCATGAATCGTCGGATCGAAGGGCTCGCCCTCCGTACCGAACTGCTGGAGGCCCAGCTTGACCGTGACCGCTTCCAGCGACTCGGCCACCGACTTGAACCCGCCGACCAGTTCCTCGTGGTCGCGCGCCCGGCCGATGTCGTCCAGGACCGGCAGCAGTTCGGTCAGCAGGCTCGCGACAGCGATCTCCTTGACCGTGACCCGGTCGCGCTCCACCCTGCGGCGGTAGTTCTGGTACTCGGCCTGGAGCCGCTGGAGGTCTGCCGTGCGCTCGTTGAGCGCCGTACGGACCTGGTCCAGCTGCGCCGTCAGGGCGACTTCCTGTACGTCCCCGCCCGGGGACGCCGGGCCCGGCTCCGCTACGGAGTCGGACTCGGCGCCCTTCGACGCGGCATCTTCGGGGGTCGCGCCGGAGGGAACGTCGGGCTTCTCCTCGAAGCCCGGGGTCTCCTCCGTCACGCCGCACCGTCCTTCTTGGGCTTCTCGTCGTCCACGATCTCGGCGTCGACGACGTCGTCGTCGGCCTTGGCCTGCCCGGCGCCCGCGCCGGCCTCGGCACCGTCGGCGCCCGCGCCGGAGGACGCCTGGGCGTCGGCGTACATCGCCTGTCCGAGCTTCTGGGAGACGGCCGCGACCTTCTCCGTGGCGGTACGGATCTCGGCGGTGTCCTCGCCCTTGAGCTTTTCCTTCAGCTCGGCGATGGACGTCTCGACCTCGGTCTTGATGTCGCCGGGGACCTTGTCCTCGTTGTCCTTGAGGAACTTCTCCGTCTGGTAGACGAGCTGCTCGGCCTGGTTGCGGGTCTCCGCGGCCTCGCGGCGGCGGTGGTCCTCGTCCGCGTACTGCTCGGCCTCTTCACGCATCCGGTTGACCTCGTCCTTCGGCAGCGAGGAGCCACCGGTGACGGTCATCTTCTGCTCCTTGCCGGTGCCGAGGTCCTTCGCGGCCACGTGCATGATGCCGTTGGCGTCGATGTCGAAGGCGACCTCGATCTGCGGCACACCGCGCGGCGCGGGCGGCAGACCGGTCAGCTCGAACATGCCGAGCTTCTTGTTGTACGCCGCGATCTCGCGCTCGCCCTGGTAGACCTGGATCTGCACCGACGGCTGGTTGTCCTCGGCCGTCGTGAAGATCTCCGAACGCTTCGTCGGGATCGTCGTGTTGCGCTCGATCAGCTTGGTCATGATGCCGCCCTTGGTCTCGATACCGAGGGACAGCGGGGTGACGTCGAGGAGCAGGACGTCCTTGACCTCACCCTTCAGGACACCGGCCTGGAGCACGGCGCCGATGGCGACGACCTCGTCGGGGTTGACACCCTTGTTGGCCTCGCGACCGCCGGTCAGCTCCTTGACGAGCTCCGCGACGGCGGGCATACGCGTCGAACCGCCCACGAGCACCACGTGGTCGATCTCGGACAGCTGGATGCCGGCGTCCTTGATGACGTTGTGGAACGGGGTCTTGCAGCGGTCGAGCAGGTCCGCGGTCAGCTGCTGGAACTGCGAGCGCGTGATCTTCTCGTCGAGGTGCAGCGGGCCCTCGGCGGACGCCGTGATGTAGGGCAGGTTGATCGTGGTCTCGGACGAGGACGACAGCTCGATCTTCGCCTTCTCCGCGGCCTCGCGGAGACGCTGGAGAGCCATCTTGTCCTTGGAGAGGTCCACGCCGTGACCGTTGGCGAACTGCTTCACCAGGAAGTCGACCAGCCGCTGGTCCCAGTCGTCACCACCGAGGTGGTTGTCACCGTTGGTGGCCTTCACCTCGACGACGCCGTCACCGATCTCCAGCAGCGAGACGTCGAAGGTGCCGCCACCGAGGTCGAAGACCAGGATCGTCTGGTCGTCCTTGTCGAGCCCGTAGGCCAGGGCGGCCGCCGTCGGCTCGTTGACGATACGCAGCACGTTGAGGCCCGCGATCTCGCCGGCCTCCTTGGTGGCCTGACGCTCGGAGTCGTTGAAGTACGCGGGGACGGTGATCACCGCGTCGGTGACCTTCTCGCCCAGGTACGACTCCGCGTCCCGCTTCAGCTTCTGCAGCACGAAGGCCGACATCTGCTGCGGGTTGAAGTCCTTGCCGTCCAGGTTGATCTTCCAGTCGGTGCCCATGTGGCGCTTGACCGACCGGATGGTCCTGTCGACGTTCGTGACTGCCTGGCGCTTGGCGACCTCGCCGACGAGCACCTCGCCGTTCTTGGCGAAGGCGACGACGGACGGCGTGGTCCTGGCGCCTTCGGCGTTGGTGATGACGGTGGGCTCGCCGCCTTCGAGAACGCTGACGACGGAGTTAGTCGTGCCCAGGTCGATGCCGACCGCACGTGCCATTTCGATTCCTCCAGCTGACTTGAGTGGAACTGACTCAAGGATGCATGACAGATCCCAGAGAGTCAAAGGACCTGAGTCGATGGGACTCAACTATCGTGCGCCGGGCCCGTCTCCGAGCACCCTCGGACGCGCCTGAGGGGCCCGCCTACCCGATCCTCACACCTTCACCGTGCGATCGTTCCGTGGCAAAAGCACCGAAATAAATGAAACTACCGAAACAACCGCTGAACATGGCTGAACGCGACTGAACGTAACAGAGCACGCATAGCGAACAGAACGGTCAGGTGTGACCTTGAAGCGACGCCCCACCGCATGGCGCCCGCCCCACCCCCCGGAGCCCAAGCGCCTGCTGGATCTGATCCTCGGCTCGGCCCTCCTGGCGCTGACCGCGCCCCTGCTCGCGGTGGCCGCCCTCGCCCTCGCGCTGGCCCGGCCGGCCGAGGGCGTTTTCGTACGCGACTACCGCACAGGACTCAACGGCCACCCCTTCCTGCTGAGTTCCCTGCGCACCCGCCGGTTCCGGCTCGACCTGCTCTCCCGGCTGCCCCATGTCGTACGGGGCGAGCTGTCCCTGGTGGGTCCGGCGCCACTGAAGACCGGCTCCCCCGCGGGCGCCGCGCCCTGGCGACAGCTCGTACGGCCCGGCCTGACCGGGCTCGCGCAGGTACGGCGCCACTCGGAGCTGCCATGGGACGAGACACCGCTGCTCGACCAGCACTATGTGGAGCACCACTGGATCGGCCTGGACCTCGCGATCCTCGCGCGCACGCCCGTATGTGCGCTGAGAACGTGTGCGTGGAGAACGTGTGCGGTGAGGACGGCCGGGGCCGCCAGGGCGGTCCGGACGGCCAAGGCGGTCCGGAGGGCCGGGGCCGCCAGGAGGGCCAGGGCGGTCAGGGCGGTCGGGGCGATCCGGACGGCCAGGTTTCCCTGAGGGTCCCCTGAGCGACACAGATCACCGGTTCCGCCGCTACATTGCGGCTGGATAAGTGGGTAACCTCAGCACGAAACGATTAAGTTACCGCTTAGTAAGCAGCATTGAGCAGTGCGGCATCACGCAGTACTGAGCAGCAGCAGTTGGCCCGAGGAGCCCCCATGCAACTCGCCGCGATCATCGTGTCGCTGGTACTCGCCGTCGTCGGTGTGGCGTTGTTCGGCCGAGCCATCGCGCAGATCTACCGCTTCGTACGGCTCGGCCAGCCCGTCCCGGCGGGCAAGCGGACCGATGAGCCCGCCCAGCGCACCCTGACCGTGGCCAAGGAGTTCCTCGGCCATACCCGGATGAACCGCTGGGGTGTGGTCGGCGTCGCGCACTGGTTCGTCGCGGTCGGCTTCTTCTCGCTCGTACTGACCCTGGTGAACGCCTTCGGGCAGCTCTTCCAGGCGGACTGGCTGCTGCCGGTCATCGGCGACTGGACGCCGTACGAGGTCTTCGTCGAGCTCATCGGCCTGCTCACGACGCTCGGCATCCTGACCCTGATCGTCATCCGGCAGCTCTCGCTCCCCGGCCGCGCCGGCCGCAAGTCCCGCTTCACGGGCTCGAACTTCGGCCAGGCGTACTTCGTCGAGGCCGTCATCCTCGTCATCGGCCTGGCGATCCTGGTCCTGCGCGGGCTGGAGGGCGCGCTGCACCACGTCGACTCGTACCAGGCGGCGTACCTGGTCTCGTACCCGCTGGTCGCGGCGTTCGACGGGCTCAGCCTCGGCACCCTCCAGAACCTGGTCTACCTGGTCGCGCTGATCAAGCTCGCGACGTCCTTCATCTGGATGATCACGGTCGCGCTCAAGACCGACATGGGCGTCGCCTGGCACCGCTTCCTCGCCTTCCCCAACATCTGGTTCAAGCGCGAGGCGGACGGCGGGACGGCGCTCGGCGCCCTCCAGCCGATGACGAGCGGCGGCAAGGAGATCGACTTCGAGGACCCGGGCGAGGACGACGTCTTCGGTGTCTCCCAGATCGAGCACTTCTCCTGGAAGGGCCTCCTCGACTTCTCCACGTGCACGGAGTGCGGCCGCTGCCAGTCGCAGTGCCCGGCCTGGAACACGGGCAAGCCGCTCTCCCCGAAGCTCCTGATCATGTCGCTGCGCGACCACGCCCACGCCAAGGCGCCGTATCTGCTGGCCGGCGGCGGAAAGACGATGGAGGGCGAGGAGAAGGCCACCGAGGAGCAGCTGGCCGGGGTGCCCGCCGCGGCCCTCGCGGAGGCCGAGCGCCCGCTGATCGGGACGCTGGAGGCCGCGGCCGACGGCGGCGTCGCCCTGGGCGGCGTCATCGACCCGGACGTGCTGTGGTCCTGCACCACCTGTGGCGCGTGTGTCGAGCAGTGCCCGGTCGACATCGAGCATGTCGACCACATCGTCGACATGCGCCGCTACCAGGTGATGATCGAGAGCGCCTTCCCGAGCGAGGCCGGGACGATGCTCAAGAACCTGGAGAAGAAGGGCAACCCCTGGGGTCTGGCGAAGAAGCAGCGCCTGGAGTGGACGAAGGAGGTCGACTTCGAGGTGCCGGTCGTCGGCAAGGACGTCGAGGACCTGACGGAGGTCGACTACCTGTACTGGGTCGGCTGCGCCGGCGCGCTGGAGGACCGGGCCAAGAAGACCACCAAGGCCTTCGCGGAGCTGCTGCACATCGCGGGCGTCAAGTTCGCGATCATGGGCGGCGACGAGAAGTGCACGGGCGACTCGGCCCGCCGCCTGGGCAACGAGCCGCTGTTCCAGCAGCTCGGCCAGGAGAACGTCGCGATGCTGAACATGGCGTACGGCGAGGACGATGACGACGAGACGACGAAGAAGCCGAAGTCGTCGAAGAAGATCGTCGCGACCTGCCCGCACTGCTTCAACACGATCGCGAACGAGTACCCGCAGCTCGGCGGCGAGTACGAGGTCATCCACCACACGCAGCTGCTCCAGCACCTCGTGGACGACGGCAAGTTGGTCCCCGTGACGCCGGTCGAGGGCCTGATCACGTACCACGACCCCTGCTACCTGGGCCGGCACAACAAGATCTACACGCCGCCGCGCGAGATCATCGCGAAGGTGCCCGGTCTGCGGAACGAGGAGATGCACCGCCACAAGGAGCGCGGCTTCTGCTGTGGCGCGGGCGGCGCGCGGATGTGGATGGAGGAGCGGATCGGCAAGCGCGTCAACGACGAGCGGGTGGACGAGGCCCTTTCGCTGAACCCGGACATCGTGTCGACGGCCTGCCCGTTCTGTCTGGTGATGCTCACCGACTCCGTCAACGGCAAGAAGAACGACGGCCGGGCGAAGGAGTCTCTCCAGGTCGTGGATGTGGCGCAGTTGCTGCTCGACTCGGTACGGACGCCGGCGGGGCCGGAGGGCTCGGAGGAGCGGGAGAGCGCGCCGGACCCGGCCCCGGATCCGGCCCCGGATCCGGCTCCGGATCCGGCTCCGGAGTCCCAGCCGGTGAAGTAGCGGGCGGGCGTAGGTGACGTAGGCCGGAGAGCGGCCGGATCTGCCTCGGGGGCGGGTCCGGCCGCTCGGCGTGTGGGCCGGGGGCGGGGGCCTGGGGCGGGGACCTGGACAGGCGGCACGGCTTCGTATTCGACTTCGTCATCGGCGACGGCGACGGCGACGGCGACAGCGACAGCTTCGTCAACGGCGAAGACTTCGGCCGCTGCACGGGCGAGCGCTGGGGCACCATGTGACGACCGGAGCCGGCGAGAGCGGACCGGGCCGACGGATCGGCGGGACGGGTTGGTGGGCCATGCGCATACGCGTGACAGCGACGGCTTCGGCGACGGCTTCGGCGACGGCTTCGGCTTCAGCTTCAGCGACGGCTTCGCCGGTGATGGGGCGCGGGACCCGTAGAGCCGCGTGCGCGGTGGTGTGCGCAGCCGTCTGCACGGCTCTGCTGCTGACGGGCTGTACCGCTCTCTCGTCCTCCGACCGGTCCGCCCGCGACGGCCGGGACCGGGACAAGGGCACGACCGCCGGCAAGGGCACGACCGTCGGCAAGAACGGCGACACCGCCCCGCTCTCCGGCCGCTCCGGCGCCCCGCGTCGTCCCGTACCGCGCGGCGAGGGCAGCCGTCTGCCCGACGACTTCAACGGCGACGGCCACCGTGACCTCGTACTGAACGACCTGGTCAAGGCCCCGGGCGACATCTACGGCGATGACGCGGGCATCGGGATCGTGTACGGCACCGCCGCGGCCCGCGGTCTCGATCCGGCCGTACGCCAGATCCTCGGCCCGCGGCAGCACGGCGCCCGCGTCGACGGCGCGCTGCCCGCGGCGTTCGACGCCGAGGCCGCGTGCGATCTGGACGGCGACGGGTTCGGGGATCTGATCGTCACCACGGACCCGCCGTACGACGGGATCGGCGCCCCTCCCGTGCCGCTCCAGATCCTCTTCGGCGGCCCCGACGGACTCGGCGCGCGTGGCAAAAGCGGTGGTGACGGGACCGGCGGCAGGGCGGTCGTCCTCCGGATCCCCGCCAAGGCCCGCGCCGGCGACGAGTGGCCCGACCATCCCGTCTGCGGCGACTTCGACGGCGACGGCGAGACGGACCTCGCCGTGACCGCGAGCGCGGGCCGGGTGAGCTACCTCCGGGGCCCCTTCAGCCGCACCGGTGCCCCGCGCGCCGCCTCGGCGCCGATCCCGGGCGGCGGCCCGGTCCTCGAAGCGCCCGCGCCCGAGGCCGATGTGAACGGTGACGGCTACGACGACCTCGTCCACCACACCCGGGCCCGCACGCCCGGCGGCGCGGCGAAGGGCGAGCTGCTGCTCGGCGGCCCGGAGGGTCCGGCGCGCGAGGGAGGCGCGTACCGCTTCGAGGCCGTACGGTTCCCGACCGCGCCCAGACTCCCGTCGGGCTCCGGCCGGACCGTGACGGAACTCCTCGGCACGGCCGAGTTCACCGGGGACGGGCGCCCGGATCTGGTGACACGCACCCACCGGGGCGAACGGACGGATCTGATCGCGCTGTACGCGTCGGGCACCGGCCGACCGGTGATCACGTTCAGTACATCGATCTTCCTCGGACAGCCCGACAGCCCGACGCCACGGGCGGGCCGGGGGCAGTCCCCATAGGGTTCCCCTAGGGGATGTCACAGCTCGGCCGCAAAGAACCTCCCGTTCCCCACCTCAGCAGCCCCGCCCGCCCGGAGCGGGTACGTTCGATTGCGTGGCTGGATTCAGGATCGGACGCGGCCGGGACAACCGCACCCCGCAACAACAACCGCAGCGGCAGCAGCAACAGCCGTACGGGCAGCAGGCGCCGCCGCCCCCGGGCTACGGGGGCGGGCACCAAGCCGCGCCCCCGTACGGGCAGCAGCAGTGGCCCCCCACGGGCGGCGCACCGAACGGATACGGCGGTGGGCACGGTGGTGGGCACGGCGGCGGTCATGGCGGCGGTCATGGCGGCGGTCATGGCGAGCCGGAGTACTTCGGTGACCCGTACGGCCAGCAGGACCCGCACGGGCAGCCCCCGCAGGGCGGTCACAGCAGACACGGCGGGCACGGTGGGCAGGGTGGCTATGGCGGCCAGGGCGGGTACGGCGGCCAGTCCGGCGACTCGTACGCCAACAACGCCGGTCACACGCAGGCGTTCAGCGTCAACGAGGACCCGTACGGCGACGGCACCGCCTACCGCGGCGGCGCGGCCGCGGCCCCCGCGGGCCCGCGGCTGCACTGGAAGGAACTGCTGAGCGGCGTCGTCATGCGCCCCTCCCAGACGTTCCTGGGGATGCGCGACTACCCGGTCTGGGGCCCCGCCCTGATCGTCACGTTCCTCTACGGCCTGCTGGCGATCTTCGGCTTCGACGCGGCCCGCGAGGACGCGATCAACGCGACCCTCTCCACGGCCATTCCGTACGTACTGACCACCGGCGTCGCCTTCGTCATCGGCGGTCTGATCCTGGGCGCGGTGACCCACACGCTCGCCCGCCAGCTCGGCGGTGACGGCGCCTGGCAGCCGACCGTGGGCCTGTCCATGCTGATCATGTCGATCACGGACGCCCCGCGCCTGGTCTTCGCGCTCTTCCTGGGCGGGGAGAACTCGCTGGTGCAGGTGCTCGGTTGGCTCACCTGGATCGCGGCGGGCGCGCTGCTGACGGTGATGGTGAGCAAGTCGCACGACCTGCCGTGGCCGAAGGCGCTGGGCGCGTCGGCGATCCAGCTGATCGCGCTGCTGTCGCTGCTGAAGCTGGGCACGCTGTAGCGCCACCCGGCGACACCGCACAAACGGCACCCACGGCACACGGAAGGGGCCCGGACAGAAATTCCGGGCCCCTTCGCGATGTGTCAGGCGTCGAGTACCTGCCCGCTGCGGCGGACGACAGGCGGCTCGACGCTCCAGGGGAAGTTGATCCAGTCGTCGGTGCGCTTCCAGACGTACTCGCACTTCACGAGGGACTGGGGCTTCTCGTAGATGACAGCGCTGCGCACCTCGGCGACGTGGTCTATGCAGAAGTCGTACACCAGCTTCAGCGTCTTGCCGGTGTCGGCGACATCGTCCGCGATGAGGACCTTCTTGTTGGAGAAGTCGACGACGTTGGGAACGGGCGCGAGCATGACGGGCATCGCGAGCGTGGTCCCGACCCCGGTATAGAACTCGATGTTGACCAGATGGATGTTCTTGCAGTCGAGGGCATAGGCGAGACCCCCGGCGACGAAGACACCACCGCGCGCGATGCTCAGGACGACATCGGGCTCGTACCCGTCGTCCGCGATCGTCTGCGCCAGCTCGCGGACGGCGCGGCCGAACTTCTCGTATGTCAGGTTCTCTCGGGGCTCGGTCATGCCTGCATCACACCTGTGTCCGATGGAAATTGAGATACGAGCGGGACGCGGTCGGCCCCCGCTGCCCCTGATACCGCGAGCCGTACCTCTCGGAGCCGTACGGGAACTCCGCCGGCGAGCTGAGCCGGAACAGACACAGCTGCCCGATCTTCATCCCGGGCCAGAGCTTGATCGGCAGGGTCGCCATATTCGACAGTTCGAGCGTGACGTGTCCGGAGAACCCGGGGTCGATGAAGCCCGCGGTCGAGTGCGTCACCAGCCCGAGGCGCCCGAGGCTGGACTTCCCCTCCAGCCGGGAGGCGATGTCGTCGGGCAGCGAGATGACCTCGTACGTCGACGCGAGCACGAACTCCCCGGGGTGCAGGATGAACGGCTCGTCCCCGTCCGGCTCGACGGTCCGCGTCAGATCGACCTGCTCGACGGCGGGATCGATATGCGGATAGCGGTGATTCTCGAACACCCGGAAATACCGGTCGAGCCGCACATCGATGCTGGAGGGCTGCACCATCGACGCGTCATACGGTTCGAGGCGTACGCGTCCGGAGTCGAGCTCGGCCCGGATGTCCTTGTCTGAGAGAAGCACGCCCCGAGGATACGCAGAGCGCGCGAGCCCACCCCAATCGGGCGGCCCCGCGCGCCTGAACCACTACGGTCAGTGCCGCTCCACCGCCAGGGCCTCCACCGCCACCGCGTCCACCCTCACAGCCTCCGCCGGCCCGTCCACCCGCTCCACGGGCACGGCATGCCGCAACCGCGCACACCGCGGACACCGGATGAGCCGCCCGGGGCCGATGCGCCCGGAGTCGAGCTGCTGCATCGGAAACGTGGCGGTACTGAACACATGCCCTTCGGCACAGCGGACGACGGTGTGCTCCATCAAGTCCATCAAGTCCCTTCCCCAACAAATGCGGACGAAAGCCCACACTAGGGGATGAAGGGAACCCACCCGTCAGCGGCACTCCGCCCCCGACCCTACGCCCCAACTCCCGCGCGCCACCCCCCACATCCACCACCACACCCACCCACCCCAAGCGCCCCCCGCACCGCCCGGCAACACCACGGGCCCCACGGCGCAATACGCCCGGGGCCCGCGATGAGGTAGAGTGTCCGACGATGCGAAGCCGATCACCGGCTCGCCTCGCGGGTGTAGTTTAATGGTAGAACATGAGCTTCCCAAGCTCAGAGCGCGAGTTCGATTCTCGTCACCCGCTCCACGACGAAGGCCCAAGTCAGCGACTTGGGCCTCCTTTGTTGTCTAGACCTCTCACACCTCCTCGCACCACTTGCGCACCACTTGAGGGGTGGAATACCCCGCCCGCACAGGCCCCCCGAACACCCTCGCGCGCACGTTCGACGAACATCTCGAATGGCGAGATCCACTTCATGTGACCCGCGTCACGCACGCCTCGTCCGGATGGCGCACCCGCCATGGCAGCTAGACCACACCAACTACCCTGCCAGTCTGGGAATTGAGTGGCGAAAGGTGAACTCTCATCTGCTCCACGGGGCCGTCTGCCCGGTTGAAGCAGCCGCCACAGGGGTCCGACATCGCACATGTGGGACCCCTGACGCGGGTGTCGGAGGGGGTCAGGCGTGGCGCACCACTGACGCACCACTTGAGTCGCTGTCCGAATTCGGGCGCCCGTCGCCGCGGTTGCTCGCGGCGTCCTTCCGCGCGGCCCGTAGGCGGGCGTCGAGACCCTGTGCGACTTCCTTCTGCCGGTCCATGGGCGAGTGCTGGTAGATCAGCGCCGCCTTCTCCGACGACTGGCCGGCGCGCACCATGACGTCCTTGAGCGTGCCGCCGGACTGGGCGACGAGGGTGTTGCCGGTGTGCCGTAGGTCGTAGAAGCGGAAGTTGGGCGGCAGCCCGACCTTGTCCCGGGCCTTGCGCCACTTCCGGCCGAAGGTGGAGCGGCGGAAGGGGGCGCCCCGCTCGCCGACGAACAGCAGTCCGTCGGGTTCCTTGGCGGCGAACCAGTCGAGGTGCCGCCGCACATCGACGCACAAGAAGCCTGGCAGCACCGACGGCGCGCTTCCCTGCCTCGGACTTCCCATTGGTCGTCTTCACCGAGGCAGGTGGCCGTGTACCCGCCGGCCGCGGCGACCTTGCGCTGATACTCCGGGCGCGCGTCGGTGCGCATGAGGCGGTCCCAGGTGTGGACGAGGCACAGGACCGTACGGTTGCCCGCGTACAGCGCCATCGCGCCGCACAGGCCGTCGAACTGGCTGCGGTGCCCGTCGGTCAGGGCCGCGTCGCCGAGGTCGAGCCAGATACCCGCAATGTCCCAGCCGTGCAGCGCGGCCCAATTCCGGCAGCCGTCGAGGCGTAAATCGAGGGGTGCGCGGTGCTCGGTGGCGTGACGGTCGTAGATGAACGCGAGCGGCGGTGGCGCGGTGGACATGGTCGGCTCCATGTGACGGCGAGTGAGGCTCTCGTCACATCGTCCCGGCCAAGGAGGCGCGCAGTGTTCCCCTCTCGGGAACACTCGGCGGATGGCGCCGTGCTACATGCCCACCCACGCGGCCATTGATGACAGCGAGTCAGAGGCCCGACGCTGGCGCCGGACGAGTGCGCCGATCGTCTCGCGCATCAGAGGGTGATACCTGGCCTGCTGGGGGGCTACCCTGCGTGCGTTGCGCAGCGCCTTGTGTGCGGCTTCCGCGCGGTGGGTGACAGGCTCAGCAGTTGTGCAGGGCGCTCTGGAGCGCGGTCTTCTCCGCAGAGTCGATGCTCAGGTTGTAGAAGTGCTTCACCTGCACCCAGGCGCGGCTGTACGTGCACCGGTACGAGGCCAGCAGAACCATCCACTTCCCGGGTCCTTGTCGCCCTTGGCCTGGTTCACATTGTCCGTGACGGCGATGAGCTGCGGACAGGTCAGGTCGTTCGCGAGGCCCGGCGCTGCGCCGTGGTCCAGCTGTCCGCACCGGAGCACCACCCCTCCTTGAGCGGCACCACATGATCGATGTCGAGGTCGGTCGCGTCGGTCCAGCTGGCGCCGTCGTACGGCCAGTACCAGGTACCGGCCGCTCGGCACGCGGCATCCTGGACGACGTCCTGGCCGTCGCGTTGGAGCACGACCTCGCGGGTGTCGCAGGTGCCGTGCTGGGTGGCCCAGTGCGGAAATCTTGTTCGGCTGTAGCCGGGCGGTGTGACCTCTTCGGTGACGGTGAGCTGGGCGAGTTGAGTGCGGGCGGTCGCTGCGTCCACCGGCTCCGGCATGGACCGGGCTGACGGTGGCGAGAGGGGCGGCGTGTGAGCGGGGGCGGGAGCCGCAGCGAGGGCGAGGCGCGAGGAGGGTTGACACGGCGAGGACGGTCGTACGCCGCAGTTGCAGAATCATCCTGATCACGCTCGCGACGGTCCGGCTGGCGGATCGTTACTGCGGCGAGAGATCACCCAAACGTGCTTTCCACGCAGGAAACTGGCCTCTGCCCAGTCCGCTCGCGCACCGCCCGTTCACTGGCGATCAGCTTGTTGACCGACGTCTTCGCCCGATTCAGCGGCTTGCGCTGTCGATCCGGCCCTGACCGGCATGCCGCGCCAGGAGCTGGACTCCCTCGTCGACCAGTTCGCCGATGACTGCCAGAGGCTTGCCGATCGAGACTTTGCGGAAACTCGAACATCCCCGTCACCCATATGGTGTACCGATTTGCCTCTTACCTGAGAGTTTGGTGAGTATTCGTCGGAGTCCCTACCTGCCTTGAGGTGGGGGCACCAACGAGGAGGTCATCTTGCCCGGTCGAGGTTCGTCACGCCGTCTGCTGCGCAGTTCGGCGATCGTTGCGGCCGCCGCGTCCCTGCTCGGCGTGGGGCTGTCTGCCGCGGTCGCCGTACCGCAGTCCCATCCGGTGCGCGCGGCGTCCGCGGCCGATCCCAAGTACGTGGCGATCGGTGACTCGTTCGCCGCCGGCGGGTCCATCGAGCCGCTCGACCCGACCGACGAAGCCTGCGGCGGACGGTCTCTGAGGAACTATCCCCATCAGCTGGCCGAGGCCAAGGGCTGGGACATCACCGACACCTCCTGCAACGGGGCGACCCTCAAGAAGGGTGTCTGGGGGTCCGGACGAGGCGGCTTCTGGGAGTCCATCGACGGCGGGCGAACCGCGGCGATGATCGACGAGGTCGACGCCGGGACGAAGTACGTGACATTTCAGATGGGAGGCAACGACAGCGGAGTCAGCAACACCTTCCTCACCTGCATCAATGACGGGACCGACCGCGACTTCGGCGGCACCGGCAGGGGCAACGACCCCCAGGGCACCTCGTGCAAGGACCGCTCCGAAAACGGCGAGAGGAACTACCAGTTCGACATCCCAGGTGCACAGGAGGAAATCCGGAAGGCCCTGCTGGAAATCCACAAGCGGGCTCCGCAGGCCCAGGTAGCGGTCGTCGGCTATCCCGCGGTCATCCCCCAGGACGTGACGCGGTGCAACTTCTACACCGATCCCATCCCCTTCCTGAGGAACGGACTCGGGCCGGTCTCCCACGGTGACCTCGCGTGGCTGCGGGGCAAGTTCGAAGCGTTCAACGCAAGCGTCGAGGACACCGTGACCGGGCTGGCCGCGAAAGAGCCCAGCTTCGCTGTCACCTACGTCAACACCTACGACCACTTCAAGGGGCACGAGCCCTGCCAGCCCGCGTCCCCCAACCGGTGGATCTGGCCCGTCCCTGCCCCCAAGACCAACCCCGACTATGCCTTGTGGGGCGCGGCCCACCCCAACGAGTACGGGCACAACGAGCTGGCCCACCTGACCTCAGCAGCCCTCCCCATCGCCCAGCGATGACGCCCCGCTGACCGGGGGCTTTGCTGTCCTTCAAACGGGTAGGGCCGGGGGCTGGCGCGGTAGCTGACGCTCCGTTTCCAGCCCTCACCGCTGCAAGTGAAATAGGCCGCCGACGAGGTGCCCGTGGCTCGGGTCCCTTTTCGACTGCCCCTTCCCGAACCGGGCAGACGGTTTTGACCGCACCCGGCTCTCCGGTGAGCCTCCGCCAACTTGATTTGAGCTGCTTCAGCGGGGCCGGTGTGACGTTTGGTCGGCGTGCTCGTGCTGGTCTGGGCCGGAGTCTGTGGTGTAGATCGTCTGGCGGGCCGGTTTCGCCGGTTCTTGCCCGCCGTGGCCGGTACGCCTTCTGCGATCCGGTCCATGGCGGGCCCCCGAGACCCTGGAATGGATCGCCGCGCGACGCGCGGAGCTGGACGGGCAGGAAGAACAGCCGGTCAAACAGATGGAAGGGACACCGGCCGAGCGGGACGAACTCGACGTGACGATAGGGGTCCTGGAGTGGTGAGCGAGCAGGTCGCCCAAGACCGTGCCGCGGCTGCGCCGGTGTCCGCACAAGTGGGCGGGAGAGCGGTGCTGATGGTCCCGCACCGCGAGCCGGGCGCGGAGGAGACGGCGCTGCCGCCGGAGTACCAGCGCATTCTCACCGTCGTGCGGCAGGCCGGCGGTCCGGTCACGTCCGGCAGGTCGGCGAGGAACTGGGGCTGGAGGTCGGGGCAGTGGGGCATGCTGGAGCCGCTACGCGGAAGGCTGTCCAGACTGGCTGGCCGGGGCCGGCTGCACAAGCGGCCCGACGGAAAGTTCACCGTCCGCCCGTGACCGGCGAACACGCCGCCCCCGGTGCCGGAACAGCGGCCGTAACCAGGTTGCCCCCGGCGGCCGTTGAAATCGTGTGCCCAAAACCAGAGCGTCCGCCGAGGGCACCGTTTCGCTTGTCCACCAGTGCCGCCTGTCGTTGTCCACGCGGACCGTTAACCACCTCGCCGACCTGCTCAGGGGCCACCTGAAGGCGATAGGTTCCCGCGGGCGAGCGCTGCCGCCCCGGAAGATCGCGAACCGGTGCGGGGAGGTCGTCCTGGCCGACGGCACCCTCATCCCCACCCAGCGCCGCACCGGCCAAGCCGACCGCCATGTCCTGGGCATGACCGATGCGCCTCTGCCCTCCCGTGGGAGAGCAGAGGCGCGGCGCGCGGTACCACTCACGTGTGGTGTGTGCCGCAGGACCAGACACCGGGCGGGCCCTTCGCCACTCTCGGGCTCATGACCATGACGAAGTACTTCTACGTGACCACGATCGACACAGGGCGCTGGCTTGGTGTCGGTGGACAGCACCCTGCACGCGTCTGAGGTGACCATGGGACAGCGGAGGTATGAGGTCGCCTACGCGGACGCGTGTAAGCAGATCCGGGCCTCAACAGGGACCGATGTCCCGGACGGAGCACCGGTGATCTTCTACACCTGCGAGCCCGACAAGTAGACCTGAGCACAGGAAACGCCCCCTGCCCAGCCCGTGAAGGCCGAAACCGTTGGTTAATTCGGGGCCGGGCGCGAGTCGTCCTTCAAGAGCCGGTTGTGCCCCTGAAGGCCGACGTTGTCGTACGGGGCGAACGTCGAAATCTTTATCTGTGCGTCCGGGCCTGCATCAGCTTCAGCGTTCCTGCCACCACAGGTCGAAGACGATGTTGCATTCCGCCCTTGAGGAGCCTTTTTCGCCCGGTCGCAGCGTCACCCAGGCCCCGATTCCGCTTTCCGTATAGCACGTGGCGACTGCCCGGAATTCGATTGTCCGATCCGTGTTGTTGATGCAGTCCACCGTGCCGAACCAACTCCCGACAGCACTCTTCGTGCACGTAAGAGCCAATTCAGGGGCGGCCTCTGTGGCTGCTTGGGCGCTTCCCGTAGCTAAGGGAAGCGCGGCCAGGAACATTGCAGCGGCGGTGGTGAGGAGCTTTCCGGTGATACGGCGGTTCTTCATGGTCTTCCCGTCAACTAGTGGCCTGAATGTTCTTCAGTGGTATGCCCGGGGTGCGGTTCCCCGAACTGAGTACTCTCGACCGTCAGCGTTCTTCCCAGTAGACGTCCTCGACGACAAGGCATTCTGCTGACGAGGAGCCGCGTTCGCCCGGACGCACCGTCACCCAGTAGCCGATTCCAACTTCTCCAGGGCACGAGGCGACTGCCCGGAATTCGATTGTCCGATCGGTGCTGTTGGTGCAGTCCACCTTCCCGGTCGACGCGTCCGGGTAGCTCTTCGTGCAGGTGAGGACCAATTCTGGGGCGGTCTGTGCGGCTGCTTGGGCAGCCTCTGTGGCGAGAGAAAGCGTCGCCAGGGAGAGCGCCGTGATAGTGGTGAGGAGCTTGCCGGTGATACGGCGGTTCTTCATGGTCTTCCCGTCAACTAGCGACCCGAATGTTCTTCAGTGGTATGCCCGGAGCGCAGAGACGAATCCGTTTACTTGTGATCTGTCGAGAAGTCGCCAATCTCCGCAGATTATCGTTCAATTCGCTCGGGGGTGACAGGCCGTTCCTGGCGACGGCGTTCAACACCGCGCGCAGCGTCTCGGCGATCAGCTCCAGCCGGTTGAGCCCACGGATCGCCGCCAGGACGTGAGTGGAGTCGCTCCAGAACAACGCAGAGCGGCCCCATGATCACAATGGTGCTCATGGGGCCGCTCTGTGCTTCAACGGATTCGCCAACAGCTTCTCGTGGGAGGGCAGGAGCGCGGCGTGCGCGCGACGGCCGCTCCACGACAGACCCCCAGGTCAGCGACCCGGGGGTTGTTTGTTGTCTAGTCCAATTCGAAGACCACGCACCACTTGTGCACCACGCCTGGCGGTCAATCGCCGCAACGACGCGAGTCTCGGAGACCTGCCGAGTGTCCCTTCGAGCGCATCCTTGAATCCTGAGATCGACTTTGCGTGACGTGTGCCACGCCTTCGGCCGTTCCGAAATCACTGAACGTCGCGACTGTTGATCGCGGCACAAGCATCCGCCGGCACCCAACACCGCTGCTGGAAGCTACTTTGGGGTCGCTCCAGCCCCGTCGGGCAGACAGAACCGAGCACTCTACGTGGCAATGCGCCGGGTTCGGGGGTTGACGCCACGTCACGTCAACCCTCATTTCATGGCGGAGTTGCCAGCCCTGGATTTCGGCTCCCCCGCACCGAGGACCGGCGCCGACGGGCAGCAGCCGGAAGTCGCGGTCACGGGCCCGTCCGCCACTGAACGTGAACTCGTGACGTCGGTTGAATCGTGGTGAGGTCCTAATTCGAGAGAGTGCCCGGTCCGGTCGCTGCGGGCACAACCTCGCCGACCGGTATGCGGCCTGCTCACAGGTGGGCGTCCAGGAACTCCCCGAGCGCTGTCCTGGACATCGGACCGCTCCCGGCCGCCAACGCCTCGGTCCGATCGATCAGCACGAAGGAGGGCGCGCCGGTGACGCCGTACCGCCGTACGGGGCCGGGGCACCTTGCGATGTCGGCCCGCACGACGATCAGTCGGCCCTGATAGACGTCGGCCACCTCCCGCACCAGGGCATCCATTTCCTTGCATGCTGCCGCGGCCTTGGGCCACACCCCGTGGAAGTACGCGAGCACCGGCACGTCCGCCCTCGCCAGGATGAACTCGAACTCGGCTTCCTCATGGGGCCGTTGGACCCTGTTCGCCATCGGCACTCCTTGACGCTCCAGTCGATGTGAGGCAGTGGGTGCTTCCTTGTGTCTCCCGACCGCGACGGCCGTACCGCTCGTCAGTGGCCCCTGCGCGCTCGGGCGGCCTTGCGGGCCTCCGCCATCGTGCGCGCCTCCGCGGCCTTGCGGGATTCCTTCGGCGGGCGGCCCGTGCGGGTGCCCAGACCCCGGAACGCCGCGTTGCCGGTCTTCGCCCCGTCCTGCACCGGCGGGCGCTTCGCGCCTGTGATGCTGGTCAGCCTCTCCTCGCCGGAACGAACCTGAGCGACCGTGGGCCGGATCCCGGCATCCGACATCATCCGGTTCACGTCCCGGCGCTGGCCGGGCGTGACCAGCGTGACCACGCTGCCGGACTCCCCGGCACGCGCGGTGCGCCCGCCGCGGTGGAGGTAGTCCTTGGGGTCGGAGGGCGGATCCACGTTGACGACGAGGTCCAGGCGCTCAACGTCGATGCCACGGGCAGCGACGTTGGTGGCCACCAACACCGTGATCTCCCCGTCCTTGAACTGGGCCAGCGTGTGCGTGCGCTGCGGCTGCGACTTCCCGCTGTGCAGAGCACCCGCCCGTATGCCGCTGCTCCGCAAGTGGCGGGTGAACTGGTCCACGCCGTGCTTGGTGTCCAGGAACATCAGCACCCGCCCGTCCCGAGCCGCGATCTCGGTGGCTGTCATGTACTTGTCGGCGGGATGCACGTTCAGTACGTGGTGCTCCATCGTCGTGACCGAGCCCTTCGCCCGATCGACCGCGGCGAACACCGGCTCATTCAGATATTGCCTGACCAGTTGATCGACGTTGCGGTCGAGCGTCGCGGAGAACAGCATCCGCTGCCCGCCGGCGGGCGTCCGGTCCAGGGTCTCCGAGACCTGCGGCAGGAAACCCATGTCGCACATCTGGTCCGCCTCGTCCAGCACCGCGATCCGCACCCGGTCCAGGTGACAGTCCCGCCGGGCCACGAGATCGGCCAGCCGTCCCGGCGTCGCCACCACGACCTCGGCACCCGCCCGGAGAGCCGCCGCCTGCCGGCCGATCGCCAGCCCGCCGACCACAGTCACCGAGCGTAGCCCGAGCGCCTCCGCGTAGGGAGCCAGCGCCTCGCTCACCTGCTGCGCGAGTTCCCTCGTCGGCACCAGGACCAGCGCGAGAGGGCGCTTCGGTTCGGCGCGTCGGCCCGCCGTACGTGCGAGGAGCGCAAGCCCGAAAGCGAGGGTCTTTCCCGAGCCGGTCCGCGCGCGGCCGAGGACATCCCGGCCGGCCAGCGCGCTCGGCAGGGTGGCCGCCTGGATCGGGAATGGCTCCCGTATCCCGAGCCCCGCCAGCACCCCCATCAGCTCGACGGGCAGTTCCAGCTCCGCGAAGGAGCCGGCCGGTGGGAGGCCAGGCGCCAGTGTCCCCGGCACCGAGAGTTCGCCCCGCGGGGCCCTCCCCTGGTCGGACCTGCCGGGTCCGGAGCGACCGGAGTCCGACTGCTTCGCCTTCATTGGGGGTTCCTCGTTTCGGCGCCCTGAACGGACCGGGGCCCGTACCTTGTCCGGCACGGGCCCAGGCTCTCTGCAAGCGTGACCCAACCTTACCAGCGCGTGCCTCGCGCCGGCCGTCCCGCGGCCCGGCCGGGCACCCGCCCCGGGGATCGTCACGCGCCGAAGGCCGGAAAGCCGCTCGACATCCGGGATGCTCTTGCCGAGCGGTACAAGGGTTCCTGCCGTAGGTGGCCGGGCGCTGGACGCGATTGCCCCGCAGCTGGAGACCATGGCGGGCACGGTCGGGGTGCGGGCGATCGGGGCGCGGGTGATCGGGGAGTTCGGGATCGATGTCTCGCCCTCATCGATGTCTCGCCCTTGCACTGATACGTGACCAGCATGTCCGTGCACGGCGCATACTCGACCGAAGGCCAGGACGCCGATCTACGAGTGAGAGCGTGCTGGGGCCCTGCTGACGTCCCTCGACGTCACCGCGCCCGTCCCCCACCGATGAATTCGTAGATCACTTCACATCATTCCGGGAGAACCTATGACCGTGAGCAAGAACATCAACAACCCTGTGGGCATGGGCGGCGGCCAGCGCAAGAGGCTGTCCCGCGCGGAACGGCAGAACAACGGTCCGCACCGCAACCTCGACCGCCAGGGCGCCGCCGACCGGAAGGCGGAGCTGGTGCGCAAGATCCGCGAGAAGGCAGCCGCAGCCGAGGGCGCCGGGCAGACGGGCGACGACACCGCACAGAGCTGACGCACCCTGTCGCAGGGCGGCGCCGTACGGGGCAGGGCCAGGACCTCGACGCACGGTCCGGGCCCCGCTGCCGTACCGGGGTCTGCGGCCGTACCGAACGCCACCGCTCCCGCTCAGCTCTCAGCTCTCGGCCGACCACCGGCGTCTCAGCCGACCACCCGGGGATGGGCGTGCCACTACGCGCCAGTCGGGACGGTGAGCAGCGGTCAGCTGGGGCCGGAACGAGGCGACTGCGGCACGCTCCCCAGAGACGCGTTTCCCAGGTCAGAGGCGAGCACGCCTACGCAGTACCGGGTGATTCCCAAGCTCAGAGCGCGAGTTCGATTCTCGTCACCCGCTCCATTTGAAAGCCCCAGGCCGACGGCCCGGGGCTTCGGTGTTATCTAGACCATTTCCCGCCCGTGTGTCACAGCCGGTCCATGTCGTCGATGCTGTCCGTGCCCGCCGCCGCCCCCGCGACCAGGCCCATCACCTTCGTCGCCAGGAAGGTCCCGGTGCCGTTGGCCGACGCCGGCAGATCCACCAGCCCACCGACCAGGCCGAGGCCGGACAGGCCGCACCGCTCGGTCAGGCGTAGCAACAGGACCAGCCCGCCGTACGCGACCAGCTCCCGGGAAAGTGGTCCACAGGCATCGGCCCGTGCATCCAGGCCGAGCTGTAGCCCGTCAGGAATTCAGGGCGGCACGCGAAGAGGTCCGGCCACCTCGTGCGGCTGCCGGACCCCGTTGGCGCGGTGTCAGTACGTGGTGGGCGCACCCTCTGTGTCTCCAGAGGACTCCACTCGGATCTGCCCGGTGCTCGTGTCCACGTCGCTGCCGCCATCCTCTGGCGGTGCTGTTTCCGGGGCGTCCGTGGCGCCGGGCATCGTACGAAGGAACAGCGTCGCAAGCAGCGCCGCGGCAGCGAGGCCCACCGCGCTGAGCAGGGTGGCGGCCTGGAGTCCTCCGGCGAAAGCGTTTTGCGCGGAATCCCGCAGCGCCGACCCGGCCTCCTCGGGCAGCCGCTCGGCCACGGCCAGGGCGCCACCCACGGTCTCCCGTGCCTGCTCGCGCGCTGCGGCAGCCAGCCCGTCCGGCATGCTGTCGGACAGCCGGCCCTGATAGGTCACCATGGAAATGGTGCCGAAGAACGCCATCCCGCCCGCCAGCCCCAACTCGGCGCCGCTCTGCGAGATTCCGGAGGTCAGGCCCGCCCGTTCGGTGGGGGCGGAACCCACGATCGCGTCCGTTGTCAGCGCCAGCGTCGGCGTCACGCCCGTGTACAGAATCGTGAAGCTGACCACCGTCCAGGCCAGACTGCTCTGCCCTGCGGTCGCACTGATCATCGCCGCTCCCACGGCGGCCATGCCGAGCCCCGCACTGATCACGACGGCCGGACGCACCCGACGCACCAGTCGCGGTGCCAGCAGCGTCGCACCGATCCCGAACAGCACCGATGGCACCGTCCACAGTCCGGCGGCCAACGGGGACAGACCGATCACCGACTGCAGGTACTGCATCACCAGCAACTGCGAGCCCGCCATCGCCGCGACCGCGACGGTCTGCGTGGCCAGTCCCGCACTGAACGCGGACTGCCGGAACAGCCCGAGATCCACCAGCGGCTCCTCGACCCGGCGCTGGCGGCGCAGGAACAGCGCGCCCATCGCCAGACCCCCCAGCAAGAATGCCCCGGCCTGCACCGACAGCCCCGAGGACGCCGCCTGCTTGGCGCCGTAGACCACGCCCAGCACGGCCACCAGTGACATCGCGGCACCGGCCACGTCGAAACGTCCGGTCGCCTTCTCCCGCTGCTCCGGGAGCAGTACCGGCCCGGTGACCAGCAGGAGCACCATGACCGGCACGCCGATCAGGAACACCGAGCCCCACCAGAAGTACTCCAGCAGTGCCCCGCCCACGAGCGGGCCGATGGCCTCACCCGCGGTGAAGCACGTCATCCAGACCGCGAAGGCAAAGGTCCGCTGGACCGGATCGCGGAACATGCCCGACAGCAGCGCCAGCGTCGAGGGCATCACCGTGGATCCGGCGATCCCCAGCAAGGCACGGGTCAGGATGAGCAGTTCGGCCGTCGGGGCGAACGCGGCCACCGCGGAGGCGACGGCGAACGTCGCCGCGCCCAGGAGCAGCAGCCTGCGCCGGCCTATCCGGTCGCCCAACGTGCCCATGGTCATCAGGAATCCCGCCACGAGGAATCCGTAGATGTCCAGGATCCACAGCAACTGGCCACCGGTTGGCGCGAGATCGGCGCTGAGGCTGGGCGCTGCCAGGTGCAGCACCGTCAGATCCATGGACAGCACCATGGTCGGCAGGGCCAGCACCCCCAGACCGATCCACTCCCGCCGTCCGGCCCGAGCCGGAGCCTCTCTGGACACGTCGCCTTCCTCCCTGAACTCCCAGTTGTCACATCGTCAGAAAGACGTGCTCGGGCCCCTACGTCGCGCTGCGGCACGTCGCACAGCGCGCCCGCACGGGACCTTCTCGACCCGCCACAGGCGTGACGCACCGGCGACGCTAGACCTTCACATTGATGTGAGAGTCAACCCGCGACGTTGACGGGACGGCGCCGACTTTCAGAAGGCCCTCGCCTCCGCCGGTGGCGTCGTCGACGGAGTGCGGATGCACCACGTCGACCGCGCGGCACGCGGGGAGGAGGTGTGGCAACCATGGAAACCCTCGTGCGGCAGGGCAAGGCCCGCTACGTCGGCTCCTCGGACTTCGCGGGCTGGGACATAGCCTCGGCGCGGGAGGCGGCTGATCGGCGCAATCCCCTGGGGGCTGTTCTCCGAGCGGTGCCTCGACAACCTCGCGGTCCGCTACCCGGAGCTGGAGCTGCTGCCCGCGGCTCAGGCGTACGGTCTGGCCGTGCTGCCCCCTGGTAACGACTGCACGGCGGACTCCTCGGCGGCGCGCTGCCCAAGAGCACCGAGGGGCGCGGTCAAGTCGGCGCGGGGCCGGGCCACCGCGGCGCTGGCCGGCATGCGCCGAACTGGCCCGGCCGGACGAACTTCCCATCGGTAGGACACGGAGGTACCGCCCCCAACGCCCGGCACAAGCCCCGGGGGCCGTTCAGCCGCACCTCGCGGGGGATTCCTCACCGTCGAGGATCCAGGACTCACCGGGTTCCCGCCTCCACGGCAGAGTGGGAGGAAGGGCCCACCACGGCGTCCGGATCCGCGGACGCCTCTTGGCGCGGGCGTTGCTACGAAGCCTCCGCCAGCAGGGGGGCTGACGCGATGACCGCATCCAACTTGTCGCGAGACGAACGCAGTTCGTCGATCGCGCGGGTCATCCGATCCCTTGCCTCATGCAGGTCGTCAAGCATCTCGGCGCAGGTGGGGACGAGATGGTCACCGTCCTCCCGCATGCATGGAAGCACCCCGGCGATCAGGGACGTTCCCAGACCTGCCGCCAGCAGCGCACGGATCTGCCGCACCGCGGCAACATCCCCCTCGCGGTACTCGCGGTAGCCGCTGGAGCGCCGCTGTGGATGCAACAACCCCTGCTCCTCGTAGTACCGCAGCAGCCGTTCGCTGACTCCCGTACGCCGGGAGAACTCGCCGATCCGCACCCGCACCTCCCCTACCTGCCGGTCCGCCTCACGCTGCTTTGAGCCTACCCATCCGGCCGACACAATCGACCCGTCGGCCACGAAGAAGCAGCCACGCCCTCGCCGCTCGTTCACACCCGAGTTCAAGGCCGAGATCGTCGAGTTGCGTCGCCGCGGTGGACCGCTCGTTCGCGTCAGCACACCGCGCGGCAACACTGGCCGCGTCGTCCCTCGCCACAAGCGGAACTGGCCCGCCGGAGCAGTCTTCGGTTCCCCCCTACCGAGTCACCGACCCGCACTCGGGCCTCACCCGCTCCTTCCGGGGCGGCCCGTACCACACGTCACCGGCGTACTGGCTCAGAGAGATCGAGGACCGCAACCTCAACCGAATAAGCTTCGCGCGCCTCGCGGACGGCACTCCCACGGTCGTCGCCCACTCCGGGGGCTACCGGGTCACCGTGGCCGTCGAGAACGCCCGGGTGCGTGAGATCGCCCTGCGCACCCCAGACGGTCCGGTCACCGTCATGCGCTACGACTACGACCCCCGAGGCAACCTCGACGCCGTCATCAACTCCTCGGGCCTGCCGCTGCGATTCACGTACGACCCGGACGCCCGCATCACCTCCTGGACCGACCGCAACGACTCCACGTTCCGCTACGGGTACGACGCCGCCGGCCGTGTCGTCCGCACGATCGGCCCGGACGGCTACCTCTCGTCCACGTTCGCGTACGACACCCACCCGGAGACGGGCGACCGCGTCACCCGGTACACCAACTCCCTGGGCGCGACCAAGGTCCATCACTTCAACGGCCTACTGCAGGCCATCGCGGAGACGGATCCGCAGGGCGGTGTCACTCACCGCACCTTCGACCGCTACGACCGGCTCCTCTCCCGAACGGATCCGCTCGGCCGGACCACCACGTACACCTACGACGATCACGGAAACCTCACCCGGATCGAACACCCTGACGGCAGCTCCGCCTCGGTCGAGTACAACGACCTGAACCAGCTCGCCGCCGTCACGGGCCCGGACGGCACCACGTCGCGGCAGGAGTACGACGACCGGGGCAATCCGACACTCTTCACCCGTCCGGACGGGTCCACAACCCGACTCACCCACGGCCCGAAGGGCCAGCTCACCGGTGTCGACGACTCCCTGGGCGCGCTGGACCGGGTGCGCTGCGACGCAGCCGGCCTTCCCTTGGCCATCCGCGGCCCGCTCGGCACAGTCAGCCGGTACACCCGCGATGCCTTCGGGCGCGCGGTGAAGATCATCGGCCCGCAGGGCCACATCACCGAGCTGGAATGGACCGTCGAGGGCAGGCTTGCCCGGCGTACGGGGCCGGACGGAGCGCAGCAGTCCTGGGCCTACGACGGCGAGGGCAACTGCCTCGTCCACACCGACGCGGCAGGCGGCGAGACCCGCTTCGAGTACACCCACTTCGATCTCGTCTCCGCCCGCACCACACCCGACGGCGCACGCCAGGAGTTCACGTACGACTCCGAGCTGCGCGTTTCCCGTGTCACCAACTCCCAGCGCCTGACCTGGGACTACACCTACGACTCGGCGGGACGTCTCAGCTCGGAGACTGACTTCGACGGCCGCTCTCTCAGCTATACGCACGACGCCTGCGGGCGTCTCACGTCCCGGACGAACGCTCTGGGCCAGACGATCCGCTACACGCGCGACACGGCGGGCCGAGTCACCGCCAAGGACGCCGACGGTACGGTCACACGCTTCACCTACGACATCCACGGCCGTCTCGCCTCGGCGACGGGCCCAGGCACCGAACTGTCGTACGTACGCGACAGCTCGGGCAGGATCCTCCGCGAGATCTGCGACGGCCGCGAACTGAGCAACACCTATGACGAGACCGGCCGCCGCACTCGCCGGGTCACCCCTACCGGGGCCATCAGCACCTGGTCCTTCCCCGTCGGACTGCTCGCGGAGCTGAACGCATCGGGGCAGCAAGTGGTCTTCGCGTTCGACGAGACGGGTCGCGAGACGACCCGCCGGATCGGTGACGCGCTGACCGTGGAGCACGCCTACGACCCCGCGGGCCGCCTGACCGACCAGCGTGTCCGCGCGCCCGGCGACCAGATACTCCAGCACCGCTCGTACACGTACCGCGCCGACGGCCACCTCACCTCGGTCGATGAACTGACCGGCGGGCACAAGCGGCTGGAGCTGACCCGAGACGGCCGGGTCACGGGTGTCACCGCGGAGAACTGGTCCGAGCGGTACGCGTACGACGAGGCCGGGAACCAGACCACGGCGACCTGGCCGGGCGCGGACGACGCCACCGGCTCACGCGAATACGCCGGGACCCGCATCAGCCGGGCGGGCGGCATCCGTTACGAACACGACGCACAGGGCCGCGTGGTCCTACGTCAGAAGGCCCGCCTCTCCCGCAAGCCCGACACCTGGCGCTACGGCTGGGACGCCGAGGATCGTCTGGTGTCGGTCACCACACCTGACGGCACGCGCTGGCGTTACCTCTACGACGCCCTGGGGCGTCGCACCGCCAAACAGCGGCTGTCCTCGGACGGCACGACGGTCGCCGAGGAGGTGACCTTCACCTGGGACAACGACACCCTCTGCGAACAGACCACTTCCGTAGCGGGCTCCTCGGACTCCGTTGCCCTGACCTGGGACCACGACGGCGTGAAGCCGGTCACCCAGGTGGAACGACGGCTCGTGGACCAGTCGGAGGTCGACCGCCGCTTCTTCGCGATCATCACCGACCTCATCGGTACACCCCGTGAACTCGTCGACGAGCGGGGCCAGGTGGCATGGCACACTCGCGCCACTCTGTGGGGCACCACCTCGTGGAACCGCGACGCCGACGCCTACACCCCACTGCGTTTCCCCGGCCAGTACTTCGACCCGGAATCGGGTCTCCACTACAACCGCCACCGCCACTACGACCCGGAATCAGGCCGCTACCTCTCAACGGACCCTCTCGGCCTGATCCCGGCCCCGAACGCGGTCACGTACGTCGACAACCCGACGCGGTGGATCGATCCGCTGGGGCTGGCCGGCTGTCCCCACCGGGCCGGGGAGCCCCGGCACAGTGTGGTGCTGGGGGTGGACATAGCACCGGACCGGGCTTCGGAATCGCTGGCACGGTACCTTCGCAACGACCCCTCGGACTCCGATTACGACCGAACCCGCGGCAGTGACCCGGGAGCACACACCTACAACGGTCCGGACTACGCCGGTCGGGAACCCGGTGGCCCGGTATGGATGACGAACGTGATGGATGCCGTCGGGGACCGCGGTACCACTCTGTCGATCACGCTCGACGGAATGCCCAGCAGCGGCGGCAAGATAGGGAACTGGAGCTCGCCTCAGGACATTGTGGATGCGTTCCAGACAGCGGCGCAGCATGGAGCGCAATTCGACAGCAAGCATGAGGACAATTACCCGGGCCGAGGCGACGGCACCGCCTGGGAAATGAGCGAAGTCGCCTACGCGGTACGCAACTACGACGGGGCCGCCGCTTGGGGAGACCCTGATGACGAACGTCCTGGTCGACCGTGGGAAGAAATCCACTGGTACACCCGCGATGAAGAGGGAGGCTACACGGAAGTCAGCGTACCCAAGCCAGACATTCCAGAGATAAAGCCGGACCTGTCGCGTCTACCGGAACATTTGAGGTGAGGAAATATCATGGCGCCCGATGAAGAAGCCCGGAGCGCGGCTGAGATCGTGGCTGCGGAGTGGTCCGCTGTGCTGTCTTACGGACCCGATCAAATCGATCTGGCCGTACCCCGAACCGCTTACGCCCACCTGCCCTTGCGACAGCTCTATCCCATGGTCAGCCACGGCGTTCTGTACCTGAGCCGGTGCACCCAGTGGCCGTGGACACGAGACGTCGGTACGGCCTATCCGCTGGTCAAAGGTGGGTACCGAGTACGTCGAGAGTCCGACAAAACCCTTCTCGGCGAGGTCGACAGCGTTGAAGAGGCATACGAATTGATCGCCGCCACTCTTCCTGACGGCTGCGGGCCAGCAATCGACGGAACCCCGGACGATCTGTGACCGTGGCCCACTTCATCGCGCCCGGCCGGACGTCACCGTCGTTGGCGTACGGGCTCATCGGCGACTCGTGGTCGAAGCCACGCACGTAGGCGCCTGCCGCCGACCGGATGCCGACCGGATGCCGACCGGATGCCGACCGGATGCCGACCGTACTCGATCATCGCGATCCCCTTCGGCCCGCCTGGGCCCGGCACGCAACCCGCGCGACGTAGGTGGCCCGGCTGGCGCGGACCCGTGATGGTGCGGCGACCGGTCCTGGTGCACGGCCCAGTTGGGACACCGACTGTCAGAGGCGGCGGATTGGATGCGCGCAGGCACAGGTACGGGCTGACATCGGGTTTCAGGTGCCGTGCGCCCCTTGCGGCCCGGGGTCACACGTTGGATGGCGAGCACTCGATGTCGGCGACCGCCGTGACCGCGGAAGGCGTCTGGCCCGGTGCGGAGTCCGCGGACTCGTCGAGCCCGCGGGCGGCGTGGATCCGCAGCAGTCCTTCGATGCCGCGCAGCAGGGTCTCGCCGGCCAGGACGGGGTCGCCGAGGTAGCCGGCGCTCATCGCGCCGTCGCGGAGCATGACAAAGTGCCGCCCGGCGTGCTCGGCCTGTTCGGCCGTGATCGTGGCGAACAGTGTGGTGACCGTCTGCAGGAACCATTCACGGTGCTGCACGATGGCTCGGTGGACCGGGTTGCCGGGGTCGGGGAATTCCGCTGCCGCGTTGAGGAAGGCACATCCGCGGTAGCCGGGTGAGCGGATCTGCTCGACCAGGGACGTACCGATGCCTCGGAGGATGGCGTCGGTCGGCACGTCCGTGGACATCAGAGAGCCGATCTGGCCGCGGATCGCCTGGTCGACGCTTCCGATGTAGGCGAGGGCGAGGTCGTCCTTGCTTCGGAAGTGGCGGTAGAAGGTGGCGTTGGTGACCTTCGCCTCGGCGACGAGGCGGTCGACGCCCACCGTGTGGATGCCCTCCGCGTAGAAGAGCTGCGCCGCGGTCCGCAGAAGCCGCTCCCGGGCCGCCGAGACCCGCCCGCCAGTGCCTGTGCCGGCTTCTGTCCGTGTCATGCCACCCATGGTAGCGGGTAGAACGCTCTCTCTTGTTTTCGCCGGAGGGGTGTGCCAGGCTGCGCCAGAGAGAGAACGATCTCTCTACCTGGAATCACTGGAGAATCCCATGGCATCCACCGCCTCCGCCGAGCACGTCGCCGCCACACCCGCCCTGCGCCGGCTGTACGTCATCCGCTTCGCCTTCGCCGCCGCGTGGGCCGTGCTGCTGATGGTGGCCGGCTCGGACCTCACCCTCGGGGCCCAACTGCTGCTGGTTCTCTATCCGGCCTTCGACGTGGCCGCGGCTGTGGTCGATGCCCGGTCCGCGCGCACCGCCGGACCGGTCAGGGGCCTGTACGCCAACATCGCCGTCAGCTCGCTCGCCGCCGTCGGTATCGCGGTCGCCGGCACCTCGGGCGTCGCCGACGTGCTGCGCGTCTGGGGCGCGTGGGCAGTGCTCTCCGGGCTGGTCCAGCTCCTCGTGGGCGTCGCGCGCCGGCCGATGGGCGGACAGTGGGCCATGATCGCCAGCGGCGGCATCTCGGTGCTGGCCGGCGCGGCCTTCTTCCAGAGCGCCTCACAGGACGACCCCTCGCTGACCGCCCTCGCCGGCTATGCCGCGCTCGGAGGGATCTTCTTCCTCGTCTCGGCGTTCCGCCTGTCCCGTTCGACATCGATGCCGTCTCGGTGACGATCACCGGGAGCGCCGCGGCAGGCGGCCGACGCCGAACGGGCGCGCCCTTCGCGTGCCCGCCTGTACCTCGTTGGCGTTGAGACGCCGACGTCCGGAGGCCGAGCGGGCATGCCGGGAACAGTCGGTCCTGTCGGAACGGTTGCAACCGAGGGGCCGGCGCCTACGGGCGGGGGGGTACGGAGACCATGAGGTCGTCCGCCCCACCCGGAGCCGGGCCCAGGAGTCGCGGTGCGCCCGCCGCGTACTCGGACCAAGACGTAGTTCCGCAGGAGGACTGTTTTCATGACTGACCGGCCTTTGACGCTGATGGCAGTACACGCCCACCCCGACGACGAGGCCACCGGAACCGGAGGGGTCCTCGCGCGGTACGCGGCGGAAGGCATCCGCACGGTGCTCGTGACGTGTACCGACGGCGGTTGCGGTGACGGGCCGGGAGGTGTCAAACCGGGTGATCCCGGGCACGATCCGGCGGCCGTCGCCTCGATGCGCCGCCGAGAACTCGAGGCGAGCTGTGAGGTCCTGAAGATCAGCGAGCTGGAGATGCTGGACTACGCCGACTCCGGGATGGCGGGCTGGCCGAGCAACGACGCCCCCGGATCCTTCTGGCGGACCCCCGTGGAGGAAAGCGCCGCCCGGCTCGCGGAACTCATAGAGCACTACCGGCCCGATGTGGTCGTCACCTACGACGAGAACGGCTTCTACGGCCACCCCGACCACATTCAGGCCCACCGCATCACGATGGCGGCGCTGGAGAGGACCGCGCTGACACCGAAGGTGTACTGGACGACGATGCCCCACTCGCAGATGCAGCGGTTCGGGGAGACCATGCGCGAGTTCCAGGAGGACATGCCGGAGCCGGATCCTGCCGAGGCCGCCGCGATGGCCGAGATCGGCCTGCCCGACGACGAGATCACCACGTGGGTGGACACCACCGCGTTCAGCGGTCAGAAGTTCGACGCGCTGGCCGCGCACGCCAGTCAGGGCGAGAACATCTTCTTCCTCAAGATGGGCAAGGAGAGGTTCGGCGAGTTGATGGGCATGGAGACCTTCGTACGCGTCAAGGACGCCACCGGTGCGGCCGTGCCCGAGAACGATCTCTTCGCCGGACTGCGCTGATCCGTCCGGCCGGCCGGGGTCCGGACCGGGGCCTGGGCCCCGGGAAAGCCCGAGCCCCAGCCCGATCCGTACGTCCACGTCGTGGTGCCTCTCCCCATTCGTGATGTCGTCCGGCGGACACACCGCACTCACGTCCGGGGAATCGCTTGACCGTTCGCACGTCCGCACGCCGAAGGCAACGCCCGCTCCATCCCCTTCAGATGCAGGACGTCCAGCTCATGGCCGTACGCCGACCAGGCGGCAGCGCCGTACAACCGCAGCTCGCACGACGGCGAGGAACGTACGTCCTCCGTCGCCACCAGCGTGTCGAGCACCTGCGTGGTGATGCGGTCGAGTGCCGGCCTGATCTCCTTGTCGAGGTCCGGCCGCTCAGTGGGCCGCTCTTCGGGACGCGCGTCCCAGCGTGCGTACAGCCCGCGCTGGACCACCTTGTTCGCCTCGATCTGGTCCCCGAAGACGGCGACCACCGCGGCAGGATCCAGCCCGAGCCCGACGGCCCGAGCGGCGACGTCGTCGAGGATCCTCTGCTCCCGTGCGGGGTCGTCGATCGGCCGGTCGGTGCCGTACTTGGCGGCGGCCACCTTGTCGGCGATCAGCAGTCGCTCGGCGAACAGGTCGGTCAGCGGGGTGAGTGCATAAGCGGCAGAAGGCGCGGGCGCCGCGGACGCCGCAGGCGCCACGGGCTGCGGTCGCGGCTGGGCGACGGCGGGCATGGCAGCGCCACCGGAGAGCAGCAGCGCGGCGGATGCGGCGACCAGCACGGATCGCGTACGTCGGGTTCGCACAGGGCGTGTCTCTTTCCCTACGTGGGTGGGGTCAACGTGTATGGGCGCACATGCTCGGCACGGGCCCGACGCCCGACTCAGTGAACTTCCGCCAGGTAGGGGTGAGTTGACTCTGCGGTGAGTCGTTGTCCCCCTGGCGGGCGCGCCTCAGCGCAGGATGCGCCGGGCCGCGTACACCGTGACGGCGGCGGTCAGCGCGAGCAGGACGCACAGTGCGCCGGTCGCGGCCCATTGCATGGCACCGATCTGGGAGTATGGCAGATACTCCACCGACCAGCCGACGATTCCCTGCTCGCGCAGGCAGGCCGCGTTGTCACCCTCCTGTGCACACGTTCCCCAGCCGTGGAGCGAGCCGTCGGCGCCAAGGTAGGAGATGTCGACCTCCAGGGCGCTTCGGGGAATCACCGGCGAGTCCTCCTGGGCGAACCGCCCTCCGCCGGTGGTCTTCGTCACCGTGCTCGCGAACGACATCCGCAGGAACGACCATGCCGTCTTCACCACCAGCAGCACACCGAAGGTGGCCACCATCGCGGGCAGTGTGCGCCGCAGCAGCAGCCCGGCCGCGGCACCGACCAGCAGTCCGAGCAGAGCCAGCGCCACCGCCACCGGTCCGGTGGTGTCGAAGCCCGCGGCACTGGTGAAGTCGGCGTCGATGGCGCGGTACTCCGCCAGCGGTGACCACAGGCTCCGCATGGCGAGTCCGGTGGCGAGCGCCGCCGCGACCGAGAACGCGGCGGCGAGGCCCAGTTTCGCCGCCACCCAGCTTCCCCTGCTCCGGGACTGCAACCCGACGAACTTGGCGGTGCCGCTCTCCAGGTCTCCCGCGAACAGCGGAGCGCCCACGAACACCCCGATCAGCACCGGCAGACACGCCAGGGCCAGGCCGAGGAGATCGAGACGCTTGTACGCGCTGTTGATCGTCTCGCTCTCGCCGGGTGAGGGATCGCCGGCATTCACGGCGGCCAGCGCGTCGTTGACGCTCCCGCTCAACCACATCAGGACCGCCGTCATGGCCGCCGCGACGGCAAGCATCATCAGGAGCGTCACTCGGTGCTGGCGCCACACCAGCCATGGCATGCCGCTCAGCCCGAACCGACGGCCCGCGCCCCGCTGCTGTCCACTGCCGCCCGGGTCCCCGCCGGCCCGCGGGAGG
This sequence comes from Streptomyces sp. NPDC088147, assembly GCF_044741565.1. Taxonomy (NCBI): domain Bacteria; kingdom Bacillati; phylum Actinomycetota; class Actinomycetes; order Kitasatosporales; family Streptomycetaceae; genus Streptomyces; species Streptomyces sp. NPDC088147. The sequence continues at coordinate 301,608 of NZ_JBIUSY010000003.1, forward strand.
GGCTGCGTCGTCGTACTCATGCCGCTCATGCCGCCACCTCGGAACCAGTGCCCGGGACATGGGAGTTCGGGCTGATCAACGGCGTGGACTCGCCCTGCCGCAGATAGGCGAGCACCACCTCTTCCAGGGTCGGCGCGCAGGTCTCCCATACGTCGCTGACGGGGCCACTGGGGCGGATCAGTGCTTTGGTGTGCTGTTTGTCGCTGTGGGTCTCGACGACCGTGTGCCGATCCAGCCCCGCGGGCAGTCCGCCCGGCCCCGTCGTCACCCGGTCATGCGGCGCGGACAGCAGCCGGTGGACACTGATGATCTCGTCCACGTCTCCGGCCAGCCGCAAGCCGCCCGCGGACACCAGCAGCACGTAGTCGCACAGGGTGTCGAGTTCGGCCACCAGGTGGCTGGACATCAGCACGGTGATCCCCCTTTCCGCCACCTCCCCCAGAAGGGCGGCCACCGTCTGCTGACGTACGAGCGGATCCAGATCGGCCAGCGGCTCGTCCAGCAGAATCAGACTGGGCCGTTTCCCGAGGGCCACCGAGAGGGCGACCCGGGTGCGCTGGCCTCCGGAGAGCCGGCCCACCTTGGCGTCGAGCGGCACGGACCCCGAGCGCAGGAAATCCTCGGCGAGCCGCTGGTCCCACTCCGGGTTCAGCTCCCGGCCGAGCCGCAGAGTCTCGGCCACGGTGAAGCGCGGGAACAGCGGCTTCTCCTGCGGGAGGAACGCGATGCGCCGGCGCGCCGATGCTCCTCCGGCGGGTTCGCCGAACACCCTTGCCTCCCCGGCCGTGGCCTGCCGCAACCCCGCCACGATCTCCAGCATCGTGGTCTTGCCCGCCCCGTTCGGCCCGACGAGTCCGCACACCCGGCCGGCGGGAAGCCGGAAGGTCGCGTCGCGCAGCACCCAACGCCTGCCGTACCGGCGCCCCAGACCCCGCACTTCCAGTGCGGTCTGCGCGTCGTGGGCAGGCTCGCCCCGTATGCCCCTGCTCACCTGTGGTCGCCCTTTCGTTCTTCCGTCTGTCGTTCTTCCGAGTGTTGTGCTTGCGTGTTTTGTGCTTGCGTGTGTTGTGCTTCCGCGTGTCGTGCTTCCGTGTGTCGTGCTTCCGTGTGCCGTTCTTCTGTACCGCGCTGGATGCGGGCCGCCCCCGCGACCTCGTGCTCCTCCAGCGTCAGTTCGACCAGTTCGCGTACGTCGTCGTGGCTCAGGCCCGCCAGCAGCGCCCGCTCCGTCCAGGCGGACAGCTCCGCGTGGAGAGGCGATCCGGCTTCCGCCATGTGCCGCTCGGGAGCGCGTGTGATGAAGGTGCCGAGCCCCTGGCGCAGCTCCACGATCCCTTCACGCTCCAGCTCCCGGTACGCCTTGAGCGTCGTATTCGGGTTCACCGCACAGGCGATGGCCGCCTCCCGGGCGGTGGGCAGCCGGTCCCCGACCTTCAACGCACCTGTTCGCAGCGCCCTCTTGGTCTGCTCGATGATCTGCTGGTAGGCCGCGACCCCTCGGCGTCTCTCTATCCGGTACTGCATCCACATCACCGACACTCTGCTAGTTGAATAGCTCAATGATGCGGAACGGGTGCTCCGGTGTCAATCGCCCTCGCGGGGCCTCGCGCCGTGTGGCAGGCGGCAGTTGAGCGGAGGGCGGACCGCTCGCCGTAGTCCGCCCGGCCCGCCCGGCCTGCCCGCGGAACGAGAACAGGGGCGGGCGACCCGCGAGGGTGTCGCCCGCCCCTGCCCGCGCGCTCCGGCGCCCGGCCGGTCAGAGTGCCGTGACGCGTACGCCGTCGATCACCCAGTACCAGTTGTTGCTGCCCGTGTAGCGGAAGCGGAAGCTGACGTTGCTCGCGCCGGGCGGCACCGTCAGGGTCAGGGACTGGGGTTGTGAGAGGACATCCGTGGTGTACGACCTGACGGCGACGGGGGTGCCGCCGTTCCAGGAGGCGAGGATCTGGGCGCTCTGACTGCCCTCCTGCCGGTAGAAGGTGGTGAAGTCGAGCCGGGCGGTCGCTTTGCCGCCGACCGCGTACGCCGGGGTGACGAGCGTGGAGTCGTACGTGCCCGACGACGCCTTGTCCGCCCACTCGTCGGAGTCGGCGACCGCGAAGACGCCGCGCGAGCGCACGTTCAGCTCGCGGGACTGGTCACGCTGGGACCGGCTCCAGAACTCGTCCGTGGCGAAGGACCAGCCACGCCACTCGGTCACGCCGCCGGTGCCCATCGCCGTGTTGATGACGGACCAGCCGCTGGGCGCGGTGTGGGTGAAGCCGATGACTCCGGCCGGGATACCCGTCTCGTCGACCCGTTCGGAGAGGGAGGGGTGCAGGGTGTCGAAGGGATCGCCGGACCGTTCCTGGACGGGCTTGCCGTCGAGACCCCACGCGGGGTCGGGGACGATGCCGAGCTGTTTGAACACGGTCGCGGCGACGTCCACGAGGCGGGTGTCGACCGGGCGCGCGCCGGCGGCGATCCCGGGCCCCTGGGCGAGGACGAAGGTGCGCCGTTCCTCGATGGCGCTGCCGCCGTGGCCACCCGCGTCCGTGTGGCCGTGGTCGGTGGTGACGATGACGGTCCAGCGCTCGGAGGCGTACGTCGGGCGGGCTTTCACGGCGGCGAGCAGCCGGCCGACATAGCCGTCCTGGACATCGATGGCGTGGAGATAACTCGCGCTGGCCGCACCGGAGTTGTGGCCGACGATATCGGTGTTGCCGAAGTAGACGAAGAGGACGTCGGGGTTCTGGTGGCGCAGGACCGCCTCGGTCTCGGTCGCGATGGTGGCGTCGTGGCCCGTGTAGCCGTCGGCGTCGCCGTCGAGGACGAGGGTGGCGTCGGCGCCCGGCGTGACCGTGCCCTGGGTGTGCAGGGGCTTCCAGTCGACGGCGGCGTACGTGGAGAGCTGGGGGCGCACCTGGGCCAGGCGCGCCAGGAAGCCGGGGTACGTGCCATAGTCCTTGCCGGTGAAGGTGTTGTCCTTCACGCCGTGTTTGTCGGGCCAGACCCCGGTCGAGATGGTCGACCAGCCGGGACCCGAGGAGGTGGCGGCCATCGGGTTGGCGTAGAGCAGGGAGGTGCCGTACGTGCCGTTCGCCATCAGGGACTTGAGGTGGGGGGCCTTGGCCGCGGTGATCCGGTCGTGACGCAGTCCGTCCATCCCGATCACGAGGACCTTGTCGAGGCTGGTGCCGTTGGGCAGGACGGGTGCGGCGGCGCGCGCGGCGGGGGCGGCGAGCAGGGGTCCGGCGGTGGCGGCGAGTGCGGCGGTGCCGGCGAGTACGGCGCGTCGGGGGATTCCGCCGGGGGTTCCAGTGGGCATGTGATCTCCAAAGGGGTGAGGGTGCATCACTTTTGGACGAGACCTGTTATCTTCTCGTGATCGATGAAAGGTGCTGGATCAGCCGCCGGTGAGCGTGCCCCGCGGCCGACTTCCAGGCGTCGACGCGGCCGTCGAGGGTGTCGCCGATGCCGTCCCACGGCTTCGCGCCCCCGCTCAACTGCCCGCCAGGCGCGCATCGTTCCCACGGCGTCGGCTCCGACGACTACGACTCTCACGGCGGCCACGTTGCTGGCCGCCGCTGGCGCGCGGGGATCCGGTTGGCGACGGCGCGATGAACGGCCCTTCAATTATGGACCAGACCCGTTATGCACTCGTGATCACTTCAGCGGGTTCGATGCGCGCGTACGTCCAGGATTGCCCGTTTCTCCGGAGGCCGTGAGCGTGGCTCCCTCCGATTCCCGGGCGCCCCCGGCCGGTACTCCCGCGGATCAGCCATGGCAGCGAGAGCCGGCAGGCCTGCCCGACGCACCCAACCGTCGGCAGCCGGGCGTTCTCCAACAGGGCCGGAAACCGGGGCGCGGCGGGATCTCCTGCCGTGTGATGATCCGTCCGGTGCGCCGGAGCTGCCGGTGCGTCAGTCGTGTTTACCGCACACCCTTGGGGGAGCAATGAGACAGTTCTCTGCTGGACGCCCGGTACGTCTCAGATCCGGCGCCGCCGTGCTGATGGCGGCCGGTCTGCTGACCGTCGGCCTCGCCGCACCCGCGTTCGCCGACGACGACCCGCCGCAGACCGACCAGTTGTGGATCAACGCGCCGTACGAGCAGACGCTGCCGCTCAGCACCGACGGCGGTCAGCCGCAGTCCCGCACCCTTGGCGTCGGCCTCAACCACGACAACGAGAACTTCACGGTGACCGATGGCAGGCTCACGGTCGACGTCTCCGACCTCGCCGGGGTCGCCGAGGTGACCTGGCCCGACAACTGCACGCCGAGCGGCACGAGCGCGGTGTGCGACATCCCCGTGGTGCCCGGGACCGGGAGCGACTACAAGGACCAGGTGCCGCTGACGGTGCGCGCGGCCGACGGTGCCGAGATCGGCGCGCAGGCCAGGATCACCTACGAGGCGACGGCCACGGGCGGGCCCGACGGCACGCTCACCGCGCCGCGCGAGAGCTTCGACACGACACTCACCGTCGGCGCCGGGCCCGACCTCGCCATCGACCCCATCGCCGACATCGAGGTCGGCCGGCCCGGCGACGAGCGGACGGTCCCGTTCAAGGTCACCAACAACGGCAACGAGAGCGCGAACGGGGTCACCGTCAAGCTGTACGCCTCGTACGGCCTGACGGATCTGACCCGCTACGACGCCTGCACCTACACCGCGGAGGGCGGCGAGTACGTACCGTCGACCCGCGCGGTCTGCACGTTCGACCAGGTGCTGGCGCCGGGTGACTCCTTCCAGCTGCCCGAGCCGCTGGCGGTGCGGCTCGCCCCGCACGCGCTGAACGAGCGGCTCGACATCGGCGTCGAGCCGAGCGACGGCGTCCAGGACATCGACTCCGACAACGACTACGTGGCCCTCCAGATCGGCGCGGAGAACACCGCGGACTTCTCCGTGACCGGTGACGCCATCTCCGGCGCGGCGGGCGAGACGGCCACGGCCGAGATCACGTTCAAGAACAACGGCCCGGCCTGGCTGGGCAATCTCGGCTCCGGCGACCCGGTCGCCCAGGTCCGGCTGGTCGTGCCCGAGGGCGCCAAGGTCACCGGCGTACCGTCCGACTGCTACCCGCGCACCCTCGACGGCGGCTACTACCCGAAGCAGACGGGCGCCCCGCGCTACGACTGCGACCTGGAGTACTGGGTACTGGAGGACAGCGAGCGCACGTTCGCTTTCTCCGTGCGCGTCGACACCGTGGTGCCCGGCGCGACCGGGGCCGTGAGCCTTCACCCCCCGTACGGCGAGCGCCCCTTCGCCTTCGACCCGGACCGTACGAACAACACGGCGGTTCTGACCGTCAACTGACCGGCCTGGCCTGATCGGGATGATCCGTACCGCCGGAGCGGTGCGGATCATCCACGGTCACACATCAATGGCGGGCTCGGCGGAGTTCACTCCGGCCCGCTCCACACGGAAACCGGCCCGCTCCACACGGAAAGGTTCGTGCGCGCCCTGAACCATCCGGGGACATGAGGCGCCCTCGCGCCCCACACATCTCGCCCACACATCTCGCCCGCTCAGCACGCCCGAACCGGGCCCGACCGCACGCCGCCGATCGACGCGCCCGCGGAAATTCCCTCGCGCTGCGGCCGGAACGGGCCGAGACTCGTCTCATGGCTGACATGGGGGCGTTCCGGGACGCGGTCACCGCGTGGGCGGCGGGTGGCCCCGGCGGCCCCGCGCACGAACTGGCCGCGCGGCTGCCCGTCCGGGTGGCCGTTCTGCTCGAAGGGCCGAGCGACGTCGCGGCCGTGAACGCGCTCGCGGAGAGCCGCGGCCGGGACCTGGCGGCCGAGGGGGTCTGCGTCCTGCCGATCGGCGGTGCGATGAGCATCGGGCGCTACGCCCGACTCCTCGGCTCACCCGGCCTGGGCCTCCGCCTCACGGGACTGTGCGACGAGGGGGAGCGTCCCTTCTACGCACGCGCCTTCGAGCGGGCCGGTGCGGCACAGCAGTGCTTCTTCGTCTGCGCGGCGGATCTGGAGGACGAGCTCATCCGCGTGCTGGGCGTGACGCGGGTGGAGGAGCTCGTCCGGGCGGAAGGCGACCTTCGTGCCCTGCAAACCTTCCTGCGCCAGCCCGCGCAGCAGGGCCGCGCCCCACAGCAGCAGTTCAGGCGCTTCTTCGGAACGAAGAAGGGGCGCAAGATCCACTACGGCCGCGTACTCGTCGAGGCCCTCGGCCCCGACCACGTTCCCGCCCCGCTCGACGGCCTGCTCTCCAGCCTCTGACCGCTGGACGACGACGAGCCTCCAGGGCTGATGACGGCGGCGGCGTCGGTGGCCGTGTGAACTGGAGTGGGGCGGTGCCCGCCGTGGGCGGGTCAGACGATGACCGGCACGGAGTTGGCGGGGTTGGTGGCCCAGCCGGTGACGATGGGCTTGTCGACGGTGGCGGGCTCGGGGAGCTTGAGTTCGGCGGGGTTGGGGTCTTCTTCGGTGAGGCCGATGATGACGTTCTCGAACTCGACGCCGGAGTCGCTGTTGGTGGTCTTGGGGCTGATACCGGTGTAGGCGGCGGTGGAGCCGGTGAGCTTGATGGGGTCTTCGCCACCCTGCCCGACGGGGGAGGCGACACCGTCGGCGTCGGAACCGAAGGACACGCTCGGGGTGTTCACGTCCAGGTAGCAGGTGATGCCCGACTTGGCCTTGGCGGTGACGAGGTAGTAGCCGCCTGCCTGGGACTTCGTGGTGACCGTGAAGTCCAGGTCGTTGGTGCCGCAGGACTGCCCGTAGCCGCTCTTCCCGCCGTCGCCGGAGCCGGTCTTGTCGGACGAACCGCTGGAGCCGGAGTTCTTCGCGTCGCCGGAGCCGGAGTCGGAACCGGAGCCGGAGTCGCCGGCGCCGGAGCCGTCCGTGGTGGCGCTGCCACCGTTGTCGGCGGACTCGGTGGAGGAGGAGGTCGCGGTGGCCGCGGCGCCGTTGTCCTCGGGGCCACAGGCGGTCGTGGTGGCGGCGAGGGCCGTCACGGCCGCGGCGGCCAGGAAGAGGCGGGCGGAACGGGCGGTGAGACGCGAGCGCATCGTGATCTCCAACGGCTGTCGGTAGCGGTGTTTCCTGCTGACACCGACGACACTAGGGCCGGTCCGATCCTGAAATGATCCCGTGCATGTCCGGGTTCTGTCTCAGCAACATCGGTTCCAAAAAACGACGTTGGATCGAAACAACCCAGCTCAGGGGGTACGTCCAGGACCGCGCGAGCCGCCGGGACGCCGGAACGCGCCCGGTGCGCTCGCTTCTTCGGCTGTTACCGGTTCCGCCCGGTGCCGAGGTCCGGGTCCGGGTCCGGAAGTGGAAGTGGAATTGGAAGTCGGTGGAGGTGAGTCCCACTCACCGTACGGGGAAGCCGAAGGAGTACCCCTGCTGCCTCAGCCAGGGCAGCACCTCGCGCAGAGCGGCCACCGTCTGGGAGCGGTCCCCTCCCGCGTCGTGGAAGAGGACGGTCGGCCCGTCGGCGATCTCGTTCTTGACGGTGGCGACCATGGTGTCCACGCCGGGACGCTCGAAGTCCTTGGAGTCGACGTTCCAGCCCAGCGGACGCATCCCCCGGGACGCGGCGAGCTGCCGGCTGTACGGGGTGAAAGCACCGCCCGGGGCCCGGTAGTACTGCGGCCGGACACCGCCGGACGCCTTGGTGATCATGCGTTCGGCGTCCAGGATCTGCTGGGACTGGTAGGCCTCGGACTTGGTGTCCATGGTGGTGTCGTGCGAGACGGTGTGGTTGCACAGCCGGTGGCCGGCCGCCACGACGTCCTTGACCAGGTCCGGGTACGCCTCGGCCTGTGTGCCCACCATGCAGAACGTGGCCTTCGTATCGCTGTCCTTCAGCAGTCGCAGCACCTGCGGCGTCCAGACCGGGTCCGGCCCGTCGTCGATGGTGATGTTGACGCCCTGGGCACCGCGGTCCGAGGCGTGCGCGATGTCCGCCGCAACCTTCGCCACTGTCCCGCCCTCGTGCCCGTCGTGCGGCGCCGAGACACGCGCCTGCGGCTGCCGCCCTCCGGCGGGGTCGGCCTGCGCGGTCCACACCGAGGCGGCAGCCGCCAACGTTGTCACCCCGAGCGCCGCCGCGAGGAGCCGGCCGTGCCATCCCTTTCCCTTGTGCTGTGCCATGTCCGCCCACCCCTTCACTGTTCCCGCCGATGCCGTGCGCCCATCAAGACACACGAACGCCCGGACAAGATCCCTCTGTTACCGATCACGGACGAATCCGCAGGGGGCCGGCGACAAAGGCAGAGGTTCCGCGACAGCCGAGGGCGCGCGCCCGCCGGGGATTACGGGACAGCCCTCAGACCTTGTCGAGCCAGATCACGATCCCCGTCAGGTCGTTGAGCACGGCCGCGACGCCTGCCCTGATGGCGGCGGCGCAGCGCTCGGCGGTGAACGAGTCGGGGTCGTACGCCGAGGACGCGCCGAGCCCTTCGCCGCGGAACGACGCGCCGGACCAGTCGACCGCCGTGACGTTGTCGGTGGGCTCGGCCAGCTCCGCCCCCACGACGAGGAACGGCTGTGACAGGTGGTTGGGGGTGACCATCGCGAGGGGGTCGATGAGGTCGTTGCCCGCGCTGACGATGAGGTCGGGGCGCATCTCCATGGCCTTGCTGATGCTGGGTATGTAGTCGTGGGGGGTGTCGGCGACCACCGTTCTGAGGTCGACGCCCTCTTCCTCGGCCCAGCCCTCGACCGCCGTCACGAGGGCCTTGGTCGGTCGGTCGTCACCTGTGGTGAGCAGCACCACGCGGTAGTCCTCGGAGGGGTGGACCCCGGTCCAGGAGCCGGGCCGCGGCGTCGCGGTCGCCTCCGGAGCGAGCGAGGCGGAGGGGTCGACGAACCCCCGGCCGAGAGTGCCGACGGGACTGGGCTCAGGGTGCGGCCGTGACCAGTCGTCGCCGGAGCTGCATCCGGTGACCAGCGCGGCGGCCGCGGCCAGCGTGGCGACGGCCCGAAGCGGGGAGCGCAAGGCGATCTTCCTCCGAGTGGTGGTGGATAGTGCGCCTACATCCTCCTATCCCGGTTTCTGCCTCGTTCCTTCTCGGGTGTCGTCTTCGCACTTGTTTTTCCGCTCTTCGTCATGTGGCCGGAAAGTGTTCACCCATGCCATGCACCGTGCACGGGCAACCTGAAGGAGCCAGCCACATGTCACGACACCTCCGCCGCGCCCTCGTCGGGGTCACCGCCGCGGTGATCGCTCTCCTGAGCGTCGGTCCGTCGGCGCAGGCCCACGGATTCACCTCGACCGTCTACGCCGACGTCACCTCGGGCGAAGAAGGGCATATACGGACGAAACTTGGGCTTGAGTACGACCTCTTCGTCGTATCCGCCGCCGACTCCGAGGACAACGATCCTCTCTTCCGAACGGGAAACGCCGCGTTCGAGAACGGCGACACCGCCGCGCAGGCCGCGGCGCTCAACGCCCACGCCGCGTCGGCCGTCGCGTATGTCACCCGGCGCTTTTCGGTCACCTCGGACGGCGCGGCCTGTGCGCCGGCCCGGGTCGGCGACTTCACGATGGGCCGGCGGGAGGGCGTGCCGTACGCCGATCTGCTGCTCGACTGGTCCTGTCCCGAGGGGGGCGGCAACCACGAGGTGCGCAGCGGCCTGTTCCCCGACGCCGAGACCTACGTCACCGGCACCAAGACGATCGTCACCTACGAGCTGGACGGCCGCTCCGGCAGCGCCGCGCTCGACGCCGCGCATCCGTCGTTCTCGACGGCGCAGTCCTGGTACGAGCGGTTCTGGGAGTTCTTCCGCCTGGGCGCCGAGCATCTGCTGGGCGGGATCGACCACATCCTGTTCCTGCTGGCGCTCATCGCCGGGTCACGGCGTCTGCGCGAAATCGTCCTCGCGGCCACCAGTTTCACCCTGGCGCACTCGGTGACGTTCATGCTCGCCGCCCTTGGTCTGGTCGCCGTGCCGTCGAGTGTCGTGGAGCCCGTCATCGCGCTGTCGATCGCCGTGGTGGCCGGCTGGTACCTCTGGCAGATCCGGCGGGGCGGCGACCACGCCACCGGTCTCACCCTCGGCCCCGGCCTCGACGGGACGGCGGGGCGCGGTCACTTCGGCCTGGACCGTGCGGGCTGGACGCGGCTCGTGGTGGTGTTCTGCTTCGGTCTCGTGCACGGCCTGGGCTTCGCGGGCGCGCTGGGAATCGACGAGGCGTTCTCCTGGACCCTGCTGTGGTCCCTCCTGGTGTTCAACATCGGTATCGAGGCTGTGCAGTTGGCGATCATCGCCCTCGTCTTCCCGTTGCTGACCGTACTGCGGCGCCGCGCGCCGACGGCCGGGCTCTGGGCGACCGGCGCGATCTCCGCGGGTGTCTGCGCCATGGGACTGGTGTGGTTCACGCAACGGCTGTTCGGGGTGTGAGACCGGCGCCCGCCCCGAGAAAGTCCAATGTTCAACCTAGACGAGGGTCGCATTCGCATCCGGTTCACCAACGGCCGGGAACTTATGGATTCCGAACACATCCACCAATGTGGGTAAAAGGAACGTAAAATAATGATACTCAGACCTTCCGCGCAGGCTTCCGGGCCTGCGCGACGCCGCGTGGCCACAGGGGCCGCGGCTGCATTCCTGGGCCTGGCCGTGGCCTTCGGCGGCGGCATGACGTCCCCCGCCGGCGCCGCCGAGCCCGCCACGCTCACCGGTGTCATCCTCGGTGTGGGCGCCAACGAGACCCAGCGCACGGTGACCTGGTACTCCTCGGCCGACACCGCGCAGAAGCTCCAGGTCGCCCCGACCGCGGAGGTCGCCAACGGCGAGTTCCCGGCCGGCGCCGCCACCTTCGACGCCATCGGCGGGGCGAACATCGCCACCAGCGGCGGCTTCAACCGGCACGCCACGATCACCGGCCTGAAGGAGCACACGCAGTACTCGTACCGCGTCGGCACCGAGGGCAACTGGTCCTCGGCGTACTCCTTCAAGACGCAGGACTTCGAGGGCGAGTACGACTTCCTGTTCTACGGCGACCCGCAGATCGGCTCGTCCGGCGATCTGGCGAAGGACCAGGCCGGCTGGCAGGACACCGTGGACGTCTCGCTCGCGGCCAACCCGAACGCCGAACTCCTCGTGTCGGGCGGCGACCAGGTCGAGACCGCCAACAACGAGTCCCAGTGGAACTCGTTCCTGGCACCCGACAAGCTGCGCCAGTACCCGTGGGCCGCCACCATCGGCAACCACGACGTCGGCGGCAAGGCCTACGAGCAGCACTTCTCCACCCCGAACACGGACCGCTCGGCCCCGTACTACTCCAACGGGAACCCGGCGTCCAACACGTCCGGCGGTGACTACTGGTACATCTACAAGGATGTGCTGTTCATCGACCTCAACAGCAACAGCTACGCCACCTCCCAGGGTGGCGGCGGCGACGCGGCGCACCTCGCCTACGTCACCGACGTCATCAACAAGCACGGCGCCGAGGCCAAGTGGAAGGTGCTCACCTACCACCACGCGATCTACTCTCCGGCCGACCACGCCCAGGACTCCGACAACAAGACCCGCCGCGTCGACTTCCCGACCACCTTCTCCAAGCTCGGTGTCGACCTGGTGCTCCAGGGCCACGACCACAGCTACTCCCGCAGCTACCTGATCAAGAACGGCGAGAAGGCGAACCCGGCCGAGCAGCCCGGCGCCTCCGACGTGTACGCCGGTCCCGGCGGCGTCCTCTACGTGACGGGGAACTCCGCCTCGGGCTCGAAGTACTACGACATCACCAAGCCGGACAACAGCGGCACGAGCGGCGCCGGCAACGGTGCGGACCCGCTGAACCCGGACAGCTACTGGTACAACTCGGTCCAGAACCAGGAGCACGTCCGCACCTACGTCAAGGTCCAGGTGCGCAACGACAAGCTCGTCGTGGAGAACGTCCGCAGCGGCACCTGTGCCGCTCCGAACGCCGCGGTCGAGAAGGGCAACTGGTGCAACAACACCGCTGAGGGCCAGCCGGTCGGCTCGCTCGTCGACAAGGTCACGGTGCACCCGTACCACGGCGACGGTCAGGACCTCCAGGTCAACGTGCCGAACGCCGCTCCGGGCGAGTTCGGCTGGACGATCGACGGCTACAACGGCCTGGTGGACCTCGGCACCGCCAAGGAGACCAGCGGCACCCACTTCGAGGCGAACGGCAAGATCAACCCGATCGTCGTCTCGGACAGCCGCCGCTCGCTCGCTCCCTGGTCCATCGCGGCCAACGTGAGTGACTTCAAGGACGCCGGCAAGAACTTCTCCGGCTCCTACCTCGGCTGGACGCCGCGCGTGCTCGTGAACGGCGCGGGGTCGAAGGCAGGCACGAAGGTTGCCTCCGGCTACGACGACCAGGGCAAGGGCCTGTCCGTCTCGCGCGGCCTCGGTTCCGCCGAGCAGGGCCACGCACGGGGTACGGCCAAGCTGGGCGCCGACCTGGCGCTGAAGATCCCGGACAGCGTCGAGAAGGGTGGCTACCGCGCCACTCTCACGATCACCGCGCTGAGCAGCTGATCTGACCCGTTCCATGGGCGGGGCAGGCACCTCCGGGTGATCTGCCCCGCCTCCCGTTCCAGGAGACCCCCGACATGCACACGCCCGTAACGCGCCGGAGGACCGGCGTCACCGCCCTCGTCCGTACCGTCGCCCTGCCCCTGCTCATGGCCCTCGCGATCGCCGGCCTGTGCGCCGGCCCCGCTCAGGCGGCTGACGGCGACGTCACCTGGACGGTCAGGACGGCCGCGAACGGGTACGGCGACGACCGCTCCAGCTACAGCTACACCGTCAACCCCGGTGGCCAGGTCAAGGACGCCATGGTCGTCGCCAACCGCAGCAAGTCCCCGCTGGAACTCACGGTCTACGCCGCCGACGGCTTCACGACCGACACGGGCCAGCTCGACCTGCTCACCAAGGACAAGAAGTCCACGGGCATCGGCGCCTGGGCCCGCGCGGGCCGCGACAGCGTCGTGATCAAGCCCGGCACGTCCGCCGAAGTTCCGTTCACGGTCCGCGTTCCGGGCAATGCCACACCCGGCGACTACGTGGGCGGGGTCCTCACCTCCCTGAAGCAGGCCGACGAGGCCGAGGGCATCAGCGTCGACCGGCGCCTCGGTATCCGGGTCAAGCTGCGGGTCAGCGGCGAACTCAAGCCGAAGCTCGCCGTCGAGGACCTGCACGTCGACTACACCGGCTCGGCCAACCCGTTCGCCAAGGGCGACGCCACCGTCACGTACACGATCCACAACACCGGCAACGCCCTTCTGTCGGCCCGCCAGACGGTGTCGGTCTCCGGCCCGTTCGGATGGCTGCGGACCGAAGCGGGCGACATCGCCGCGCCGCCGGAGCTGCTTCCGGGGGAGAGCTGGAAGACGAAGGTGCCCGTTCACGGCGTGGCGCCGGGAGTCAGTGTGGCCGCGACGGCGACCCTCACGCCCCTGCTCACCGACGCGTCGGGCTCCACCACGTCGCTCAAGCCGGTCGAGGCCACCGCGCACGGCTGGGCCGTCCCATGGACGCTGTTGCTGCTGGTCGTCGTCCTGCTCGCGGCCGTCGTCGGCGCGTTCATCCTCACCCGCCGCACCCGCGCACGGCGCAAGGTACGTGAGGACGCCCGCGTCCAGAACGCCGTGGAGCAGGCGCTCCGCGACAAGGAGCGGAGCGGGCGGAACTGACCGGGCGGACCGGGCAGTTCACCGAATCCGCCGGGGGGAGACGGACCGCCGTCGCGTCGACCGCGCCGGGCCCGTACGCCCCGTGGCCGGTCGGCGGGGTGTACTCAGCACCACCATCCCGGCCGGGCCGTACGCCCCGTGTGCCGCGCTCTCGTCGTCCGTAGCGTCATGGACATGGCGCAGAGAGCGTCTCGGCGGAAAGGACGACGGACATGTTCCAGCGGAAGAGCGGGACCGGCCCCACCGAGAGCGGCGGAGCGCCGCGGCGGGCCGGGGCCGGCGACACCGGCGGCCGGTACAGCGGTCTTGCTCTCTTCTTCGCTGTCACCTTCACCACGACGTGGACCTTCTGGCTGATCGCGATCGCACTGGGCGGATCACCGACGAGTTCCCCCACCGCCGTTCCCTATCTGCTCGGTGGCTTCGGCCCGGTGTTCGGCGCGATCGCGGTCCGCGTGCGCCGCACGCGCCGCCGGGAGCCCGTACCCGCTCGTACGGTGACGTTCCGGCAGGGCAGACGGCTGTTCTGGGTACTGCCCCTGCTGGTGCTGGCCTCGGGGACCGTGGTGGCGGGCGCGACGCTCGCCGACTTCCTGGGGGGCGCCGAGGTGAGTCTGGCCGAGGGCAGGGAACTGATCTCGACCGTCGGCGGAGTCGTCCCGTTCTTCGTCAGCATGCTGATCGCCGGTCCGTTGTCCGAGGAGCCCGGCTGGCGCGGCACGGCGTATCCGCGCCTGCGCGCGTCGATGAGCCGTCTTCAGGCCGGCCTCCTGCTGGGTGCCGTCTGGGCGGTGTGGCATCTGCCGCTGTTCTTCATCGAGGGCACGGTCCAGGCCGAGTTCGGTCTGATCAGCTGGAGCGGCCTGATGTTCTCGCTCAGTGTCATCCCGGTGGCACTGCTGACCGGTTACGCCTACGAGCGCGCCGGAGTCGCGGCATCCCTCGCGGTTCACCTCGGCTTCAACGCGACCATGGCCGTGCTGACCGTCGACTCGCCCGTCACGCAGGCGTTCGTCCTGGCGGTGCAGGTCGTCCTCGCGGTCGCTCTGCTCGCCACGGGGCGCGACCGCCGGACGGACCCGACCGTGCGGGCGGCCCCCCGCCCGCACCAGGTCGTCACCGAGGCGTCGCGTCAGGTCAGTCCGGCCCGCGGCTGATCGATTCGGGCGGCGCGGCACAGCCGCCCGACGGGAAAGGGCGCCCCCGGGGACGGGGGCGCCCTGTTCTCACCGCGCGGGTGGACGAGGCCGCGTCAGAAGGTCCTCACAGGCCGTCCGTCAGGAGGCCGAGCCCGCCCGGTGGCGGCGGCCGACGAAGACCGCGACGGCGCCGAGAGCCACGGCCGCGCCGGCCGCGCCGGCGAACCCCGGGAGGGCCGAGGGGGAGCCGGTGCTGGCGAGAGAGCCGGTGGCGGCGGGGTCGCCGGAGTCCACCGGGGTGGTGGACGTGGCGCCCTGCGGCTTGGTGTCCGGGGTCTGCGGCGTGGTCTTGCCGGGCTTGGCGTCCTCGACGTCGTCGACGGCACTGCCGGCGGCGAGCAGCTCGAAGTCGTACTCGGTGGCGAAGTTGCCGCCACAGGACTCGTCGTCGTTGAGGTAGTCACCGGCGACGAACGCAAGGCCGTCCCCGGCCGGGGCCTTGGCGTCAACCTTCAGACGCAGTTTCACGTCGGCCTGGGCGCCCGCCTTCAGCGGACTGATGGGGCCGGCGTGGCTGCCCTCGACGTTCTTCCAGGTCGGGGACGCGGCGGTCGACCACTGTAGGTGGAAGGCGTCGTCGATGACGTTGTAGCCGCTCTTGTCCGTCGCGTGGAAGTAGACGCGGGGGGAGACCTCGTCCAGCGTCTTGTCCGTGCCGTTGGTCACGCGGACCGAGAAGTCGGTCGTCGAGCCCGCGACGATCTTGGACGGCAGGCCGATGGCGACGGTGCGCAGCCGGCTCTCGAAGACGCACTCCGGCTCGCCCGGCTCCGTCTCCTCGTCCCTGGCGTCCGCGAGCGCCTTGTCGGCGGCCTTCTTCGCTTTGAGGGCCTCCTTCTCGGCGTTCTGGACCACGGAATACGCCCGGACGGCCGCGACACGGGCATCGTCGGCGGCCTGGCCGGCCGTCGCGGCCTTGGCGTCTGCGGTGGCCTTGGCGCCCTCTGCGGACAGGACGGCGGTCTCGGCGTCGGCGACCGCCTTCTCCGCGACCGCCGTCTCCTCGGGGGTGGCGGTCCCGGGCAGCGCGGCACGCGCGGCCTTGGCGTCCGTCAGCGCCTTGTCGGCGTTCTCCTTGGCGGTGGCGGCGTCGGCCGCCTCTTTCCTGGCGGCCTTCGCGGCGACGGTGAGCGGCGCGTCGTCGGAGAGGGCGACCTTGAGAACGGCCCGCGCGGCCTTGACCGCGGCGACGGCGTCGTCGTACGCCTTCCGCGCCGTCTCGGCGGCCTTCTCGAGTTCCTCGATGGAAGGCGTGCCCTGCTCGCCCCGCTGCTGCGCCTGCGAGGCGGCGGACGGCTTGGCGTCGGCGAGCGCGGGGGTGACGGAGAGCAGGACGACGGGCGTGGTCACGGCGGCGGCGACGGCCGTGGCAAGAATGCGGCGAATCTTCAACGGAGTCCTTCACGGGTCCGAAAAACGGGTGGGACAAGCAGGTGAGAAAAAGTGGTGGGACGGCCGCTGCGGCGGCACTCACGCAGGGCTTCGCCGGTGATCGTATGACCGGAAACACCCTTGTCGGAAGGGCGTTAAGAAGGAGACGCGTGCCGTGCAGGACACTCACACGGCGGGCAATTGCCCCATAAGGGGATAGTTGCTTTCCCCGTATGGGTCACTTTAGTGATCCATGTCATTGCGTGAGGCGCGAGTCGATCCACCCACACGCACGCGAAACGCTCGGCTGGGAGATCCCAGCCGAGCGTCTGGCTGCTCCGCGCCGACCACAGTCGCTCGACGAGCAGGGTGTTACGCCCCCTTGGATTCGCCACCGGGCGGGGGCCTCATGCCGACGTGGCCTCTCGCGGGGCCACTAACTCGTTCCCAGGTCAGATCGTCGGTGTGTCGTCGACGATCTCCTTGTGCGGTTCGACGATGAACCGCCAGCCGTCGCTGGGCTCCATGAACCGCACGCGGGTCGGGTAGATGTCCAGGGCGCGGCGGTCGCGGTTCTGGCTGCTCGTGTTCTTCCGCCCCCGGGTCGGCTCCTCGAACAGGTCGACCTTGACGTCCGGCACCGAAGCGACTTCCTCGCTCCAGCGCTGGACGATCCCCGCGCCGAACGCGTCCCGCGCGGCGGAGTAGAGCGCCTCCAGGGATTCCTTGCTCCCGTCGGGAACGAAGAGTGCGAGGTTCAGGAGGACACCGGCACTCTGGAGAACCTCGATTTCCTCCCCCGCCTTGTCGGCGACCCAGATCCCACGCTCTTCCGCGTTGTCCGGGAGAACATGGATTTCCTCACCGAAGATCGTCCTCGCAGTGAAGGACCCTCCCTCGAAATTCTTACCCGGCTCCGTAAGGAAAGCCGGGGCATAGCAGTCGAGAGGAAGGTCATCCGTCTCTGCCGAGACGAAGATTCCGTCCTGGAGGCCCAACTCCGAAACCTCGCCGGCCGTAAGACGTCGAGCCGTAACCTTCTCGGTATTCACGCCATTCCCCTTTTTTCGTGGCGTCCTGTGAATTCATCGAAACTCTACCACGAAAACGACCGGCCAGTTTCCGCCGCATATGTCTTACCGGCCACGACAGCGCCGATCAACTCTCCATGTAATTCCTTCCGGCGGAACAGCGAACAGGAATCCGCCCGCACCCGGGAGACGAGTAATTCCCTTCGGCGGTAAATAGGGCTGCCCGGAGGGAGCGGCGCTGGAAATCGACGCGCCCGGTTCCATCCCGCGCTCCGCGCCGTACGGGCCGTACGCGCTGTACGGGCACGATCGTCGTTTCCTCGGCCCGGCAAGCCCGGCGGGCCGAGCGCTGCCGGTGACGGGCATGGGCGCCGATTCGCCCGGCGTGTTCCTATACGCCTGTATACGTGTGTATCCGCGTGTACGGGGGACTCGTGAAAAGGGTGGGGGGGAAATACATGGGGTCGGCACAGCTCAGAGTGATACGGGCCGTGGTGTGGCTGGTCATCGCGGTCGTGGCTCTCGTTGCGGGGGTGGTGATGGCCTTCGGGATCCGCGAGGCGCTGGAGCGGGAACGGGAGTTCCGTGCCGCGCCGGAGTGTGCCTCCGTCCCGGTGAAGGCGTCGGGGTGTCTGTGGGAACAGGAATTCACCGTTCGGAGCGCCGACGCGCACCGCGGCGAGAGGAATGAGCCGGCGGAAGCGGAATTGTCGCTCCCCTCCGGTGAGCCATGGGAAGTAACGTTCCGGCAAACTGATCCGGTGATGTCGGGAATGGGGCCGGGCGACCATGTCGTCGGCTTGATCTGGCACGGTGAGGTCGTCGAGGTACGGGACGCCGGCGGACAGCGGCAGCAGACGTCCGCCGGGCCGCTGGGGTGGCCCGAGGACCGCCTCGGCGGCGCGCTCGCCGGCGTCTCCTTCGGCCTGACCGCCCTCGTCGGGAGCCTGTGGTCACTCTTCGCACGCGGCAGCCGGCGTCACGCGAAGGCCGCGACGGTGGTGCGGTGGCACAGCGTCGGCTTCGGTGTCACCGCCGTCCTGGCGCTCTGGGTGCAAGGGTCCAACGAGTGGCCGATGTGGGCGGTCCCGGCGCTCTGGGGGCCGGTCGCGCTGCTCCTCGTGGCCTGCATGGTGGCCTTCGCCGTCGCCGCCCTCCGCGGCGAGCTGGACGATGATCCCCCGCCCACCCCGTGAGGACGATCCGGCCGCCCGTCGCCGTGGGGTCGCCGTGGGTCCCGGGCTCATCGGTACGGGCTCATCGGTCCGGGCTCACCGGTCCGGGCTCTGCCCCGCTGATCGTCGGCGACCCTCGCGCGCGGCGCCGACCGCGGTCAGCAGCCACAACGTGACGGCGATCCACAGCAGGACCCGGCCGAGGGTCTCGGCTGCCGGCAGTCCGGCGGTCACCGCGATCACGAGGCAGGCGACCGAGGTCGTGGCGAGCGGGAACACGGTGGCCCAGCGCCGGATGTCGTACCGCGCCCGCGGCCACCGTGTCTCGGCGTACGCCAGGACGAGCAACCAGACGAGGCTGCCGACGAGCAGGACGAGCGTGACCGTGCGCAGCGGCCCGTGGAGCACCGGGACCCACCCCAGGGGGCCGCGCGGATCAGAGGCGTCCGTCAGTTTGGCCCCCGCCAGCGCGGAGATCGACAACGCCCCGCCCGCCACCCAGTGGTCGCCCGCGCCCGTACGCACCTCGCGCCGGTCGAAGTGGGCCAGTGCCAGCCCGTACAGCGCCACCCCCAGGCCGAAGAACACCAGACTCGCCCAGCACAGCCACCGCGAGCCCTCCAATACGGCGAGGGTGCTCGCGCCGACGGCCAGGCTCTGCGTGGCCGCGCAGACCAGGAACACCACCCCCGGCAGCCGCCGGCCCCAGCCGTGGACCACCGGCACCAGCAGCACCGGCCACAGTGCCGCCGACAACGCCAGCGCCACCGCCGCCGCGACACGCCATTTCTCCAGCGACAGACAGGTGCTCAGCACACACGTCGACGCGACCCCGGTCAGCGCGGCCGGGGTCACCGCGTCGCGCCGCCACTGCTCCGTGCTGCACACCAGCCGTACGGCGAACGTC
This sequence comes from Streptomyces sp. NPDC088147, assembly GCF_044741565.1. NCBI lineage: Bacteria > Bacillati > Actinomycetota > Actinomycetes > Kitasatosporales > Streptomycetaceae > Streptomyces > Streptomyces sp. NPDC088147. Next base: position 320,912 of record NZ_JBIUSY010000003.1, read on the forward strand.
ACGGCAAAAGCCGCCCACAGCGCGCAGGCGAGCACGAGCGCGATCGCGGACAGCGCCGTGTAACCCGTCAGGTCCAGCCCTACGGAGAGGATGCCGGTCGCCATCACGGCCGTCCCGGCCGCAGGCGTCAATGCCTTCACCGCTCCACCGTGGAGCGGTGAACGCCGCGACCTCATCCGTACACGCCGCAGCAGGGCCAATCGATCCGGGACGTCGCCGATCCGTCCGGGAGGACACGGCCGCCGAGCGGTCGCGGCTACGCCTCGTCCGGCGGCGCCCCCTTCTGGTTCCTCTCGTTCTTCCCGCTCTTCCCGCTCTTCCCGTTCCTCTCGTTCCTCTCGTTCCTCTCGTTCTTCTCGTTCTTCTCGTTCTTCTCGTTCTTCTCGGACAGCGGTCCGTAGACCGGCTGCCACATGGCGTCCTGCACCGCCTGGACCAGATCGGCCGGTTGGCGGGTGGCGACCTTGTCCGCGACGGCCGCTCGTACCACCGCCACCGCGACCGTCGCCGACGACGCGCGCAGGTTCCCCACCGGCGGCAGCAGGGGCGCGCCGGGGGCCCGTGCGTCGACCTGCCCCGCCACCGCCTCCGCGGCGGCGAGCAGCATCCCGGCGGTGAGCCGTGCGGCCCCGGCGACGATGGTGCCCAGCCCGAGGCCCGGGTAGAGCAGCGCGTTGTTGGCCTGCCCGATGACATGGCGCACGCCGCCGTACTCGACCGAGTCGACGGGGATACCCGTCGCCGTCAGGACCCTCCCGTCGGTCCAGGCGAGGAGGTCGGCCGGCATGGCCTCGATCTTCTCGGTGGGGTTGGACAGCGGGAAGATGATCGGCCGGTCGACGTGCTCGGCCATCGCGGTGACCACCGCCTTGTCGAAGGCGCCCGGTGAGGTCGAGGTGCCGATCAGCATGGTGGGCCGCACGTGCCGGACGGTGGTCAGCAGGTCGATCTTCCCGTCCGCCCAGTCCCGCACCTCCGAGGCCGGCCGCGCGTAGGGGGCCTGGTAGTCGCGCAGGTCCCGCATCCCTTCGACCAGCAGTCCCTGACGGTCGACCAGCCACACCCGGCGGGTTGCCTCCTCGGGGTCCAGGCCGTCGCGGACCATCGCGTCGCGCAGCTGGTCGGCATTGCCCACACCGGCCGTGCCGGCGCCGAAGATGACGACGCGCTGGTCGCGGAAGGGCTGCCCGGTGATCTTCAGGGCCGACACCACGGCCGCCAGCGTGATGGCGCCGGTGCCCTGCATGTCGTCGTTGAACATGCGGTAGCGGTCGCCGTAAGTCTCCAGGATGCGGCGGGCGTTGCCCGGCCCGAAGTCCTCGAAGTGCAGGAGCGCGTTGGGATACAGCTCCGAGACCGTCTCCAGGTAGTCCGCGATGAACGCGTCGTACCGCTTCCCGCGGACCCGGCTGTGGCGCACGCCCAGGTACAGCGGATCGTTCAGCAGGTTCTCGTTGTCGGTACCGACGTCCATGACCACGGGCACGCAGCGCCCGGGATGCAGCCCGGCGGCGGCGGTGTAGACGGCGAGCTTGCCCACCGAGATCTGGACGCCCTGCACCCCCCAGTCGCCGATACCCAGGATCTCCTCGGCATCGGAGACCACCACGAGATCGACCTCGTCCCGGTGGAGCCGGAGTGCCTCGAAGGAGCGGCGCACGTCCTGTGGGCGCTCGATGGACAGGAACACTCCGCGCGGGCGCCGGTACTCGTGGCTGTACCGCTTGATCGCCTCGCCCACGGTCGGGTCGTAGACGATCGGCAGCAACTCGGCGAGGTGATCGTGAAGCAGCCGGTAGTACAGCACCTCGTTGCGGTCGTGCAGCTGCTCCAGGTTGAGGAACTTCGCCAGATCGGTCGGCTCCTGCCGCATCTGCTCGTAGGCGCGGGCCGCCTGCTGGTCGAGGGTGAGCACCGCGTCCGGCAGCCGGCCCCACAGCCCGAGGCGATCCCGCTCCTCGGCCGTGAAAGCGGTCCCCCGGTCGGTCAGCGGGTCCAGCAGGGCAGAAGGCATGTGTATCGGCATGAGAACCCCTCCAGGGAGATGTTCCAGCGGTCCGGCCACCCCTCTTTCGGTCCAACCCGCTTTCCATTTTCGGTCCAACCCGCTTTCCATGCTCGACCTGTTCCCCGGGCGGCGCTACCGGGCCGGGGAAGGCGGAAACGGGGTCCTGGAACAGCGCGAACGGCCGCCGGCGAGGTGCCGGCGGCCGTTCTGGATTCCGTGGTCCGTGACCGTCCGAGACTGTCCGAGACCATCCGAGACCGTCCGAGACCGTCCGAGGCTGTCCGCCGCGGCGCGGGTGAGCGCCGCGGTGGGTCAGCCCGGGTCGGTCCGGGTCGGTCCGGGTCAGTCGCGTCCGAAGATCTTCTTGCTGGAGCCGAGGCGCAGGAAGACCGTCTCGCCCGTGGAGTTGTCCAGGGCGTCGTTGTCGGTCACGGCGTAGACCTCACCGTCGCCGCCCACGGTCAGCCCTTCCAGCTTCTCCTGGGTCCAGCCGTTCGTCGCGCGCAGGTCGGGCAGCACGTCGTGGGCGAGCTTCTTGGGCAGTACGGGCAGCGCGCCCGACGGCGCCGCGGACTTCGGCAGGTCGACCGTGTACACCCGCTTGATCTTGGCGGACGGGCCGTTCAGCTTGTCCCGCTCGATGACGGCGAGCTTGTCGCCGACCACGGTGATCTCGGAGAGGCCGATCCAGTCACCCGGGGTGGTGGTGCTGCCGATGCGGTAGCCGTACCAGCTCCAGGTGCCGGCCGTGACGTCGTACCGGCCGAGCCGGACGATCCCGGCCGGGTCGGTCTTGACCTCGCGCTGGAGGGTGGCCCAGACCACCTCGTGACCGCGGCGGTCGGTGGTCGCGGTGACTCCCTCGAAGCCCTGACCCCCGAGGCCGGCGGCGACATCCGCCGGCAGCGGGACGGTCTGCCGGGTACGTCCCGCGCTGTCGAGCCGGACCAGCTTGTTGTCCGCGCCGGTCGCGCCCTCCACGGCGAGCCAGAAGCCGCCCTGCGGCCGGGCGTAGATGCCCTCGGCGTCATAGCCGACCGGCCGGCCGTCGGTTCCCTTGACGTCCAACGACCGGGTGATGACCGCCGGACGCCGCGCCGCGTCGATGGTCAGGATCTTGGTGGTGGAGTACGCGGCGTCGGTGACGCTGTAGAGCTGCTGCCGCTTGCCGGGTACGGCGGAGAGCGCGCCGAGCGCGCCCCAGCCGATCGGCGCGCCGGTGGAGTCCGGGCCCGAGACGATGCCCGGGAACGCGGGGGTGCCCTGGCCCGGGTTGCCGTTGCCCGGGTTGCCCTTGCCCAGGCCGCTCTTGCCCAGACGGAAGACACTCACCGAGGACCGCACGTTGACCGAGGCGTCGTCCTCCTCGCTGGAGACCGTGAGCAGGTCGCGCGACGGGATCGGCAGCAGCCCCTCGGGGCCGTTGGTGGTGGCCAGCACCTGGCGGAAGACCGGGGCGGTCGGCCGGCTCAGGTCGTAGACGGCGACGAAGTTGCTCCGCTCCGAGCCGACGAAGGCGTAGCGCACGCCGTCGAACTCGGCGATCGCCAGGCCCTCCGGCTCGGTGCCCTTCTTCTCGGCCCGGCCTTCGTTGTGCAGCCCGTAGCGCGCGGCGATGGCCTCGAAGCTGTTGCCCGCGTCCCAGACGACCTTGCCGGTCCGGCTGTCGAAGATGGACCAGCCCCGGGTGCCGCCGCGCCAGTCGCCCTCGTTGGCGGTCGCCAGGTAACGGTCGTCGATCCAGCCGACCGAGTCGGGCTCGCGCGGTACGTCGGTGATCGAGCCGGTCAGGTCGATCTCGCCGTCCTCGACCGTGTCGATGCCCTTGACCGACGCCGTACCGGCGCTGAACGCCTTGGTGATCCTGCCCGTCGGCAGATCCAGCAGGACGACGCCGTTGTTCTCCTGGAGGGTCACCACGAGCTGGTCGCGGCGGTTGATGGAGACGTACTCCGGCTCCGGGTCGGTCGGCTCGGTGATCCCGGCGGCGACCAGGGCGGGCAGGGCCTTGCCGTTCGACTGGGTCAGCGGCACGGCGCGGGTACGCCACCGGTCCGGCTTGTCGCCCTTGAGGTCGACGATCTGGACGAAGCCGGCCGGGGCCTGGGGCAGGTCGCCCTCCTCGCCTCCGGGCGGGGTGGCCTCCTCGTCACGCTCGTTCTCGATCGCGATGGCGGCGTACCGCTTGTCCTTGCTGATCGCGATGGAGTCGGGCTGTCCGCCGAGGTCGTGACTCGCCACCCGCTTGCGGTCGCGCAGCGAGATGATGTCGAGCCGGCCGGACGGGTCGGCGTAGCCGGCACTGGTGTTCACCACCACCAGGACGTACTGGCCGACGACCGCCACCGAGGTCGGCTCGTCCTCGGCGTTGCCGAGTTCCGCCAGCGACAGCGTTCCGAGCCCCCGCGGGCTGTCGGGCCTGCTGATGTCGAGGAAGCCGATCCGCCGGGCCACCGCGTCGGTGTAGATCAGGGTCCGGCCGTCCTCGCTGGCCGCCGAGATCTCGGCGACGGTCGGGGAGGCCGGGTCCTCGCCGGCCGGCCGGTTCTGGAAGACCGGGTAGGTGGCGGTGCGGTCGAAGGCGGCCGGCCGCCACGACTCCTGATGCGCGCTCGCCGCGCCCGTGCCGGCCAGCAGGCCGGCGGCGGCTGCCACGGCTACGAGCGCGGCGCAGGTTCTCTTCGGGGACATCGTTTCTCCGTTGCACGACAGTGAAGGGCAGTGAAGGCAGTGGGGGAGCGCGATCGTCCCACCTGCGAGCAAGCACGAGACGGCGCCCGGGTGAACAGCCGACGAGGGGCACCGCCGCCGCGAGGCCGCGCGAGGCGGCGCGCACGGCGCCGCGCGACGCCGCCGCACGGGCTCAGTGTTGTCCGTAGCCGCACCGCCCGCCAAGGCCGCGTACGGGCCGACCGTCGGCGAACAATCTTCGCGAGAGCAACACACGGGCTACGCACGGCCTCCCGCAGAGGCCGTTACGTTGTTCCCGCTCGATCATGAGTGCGAACTTGAACCGGTCGCCGGAGTTTCTGGTGGCGCAGTCAGCACAGAAAGATCGCGGATGGACTACTGCTCCTCGTGCCGTCGGACCCTCAACGGGGCGCTGGTGTGCCCCGGGTGTGGCGCGTACGCACCGGACATCGCCCCTCCTGGGCACCGCCCTCACGACGTGGCACCCACGACCGTGACGGCGGCGGAGGCGTGGCGGACGCGGGAGTTCCCGGCTTCGGCGGACTACTACGGCGCGCCTCACCCCGGTCCCGAGCCGACCGCGTCCGGCGCCCACGGCGCTCCCGGCGCTTCCGGCGCTTCCGACTCCAAAGTCGCTTCCGGCGCCCATGGCGTGCCCGAGGACGCGGTGATGGACTCCGTGGCGGCCGCGTCCGACGCCGGGACGTCGAGTGGCTTCGAGGAGACCGCGCCGGTGACCCCCGGCCGCGCGGCCCGGCGCCGCCAGCTGGCGCGCTGGAAGAAGCAGCGGCGCCGGGCCGTGGTCGCGTCGACCGTCGCACTCGTCGGGGGCGGTCTGACCCTCGCCGTGCTGCCGTCCCGGCCGTCCACCGGCCAGGACACACAGGCATCGGCGACACCGGAGCCGAAAGCCACGGCCACGACGGGCGCGGACGCCACCGACACCGACTCGTCGTCCGTACGGCCGAGCACCCGCGATCCGCGGGACTCCGGCGGCGACGCCCCGCCGCCCGCGATCACCAGCCCGCCGCGGAAATCCACCACCGTGGTGACCAGGACCGCGACGAGGAACCCGCGGCAGACCACGGCCGCCACCCGCCCCACCGCGACGACGAGCCCGCGGCCACAGACCACTCCGCCCGCGGCGGCCGACGATTCGCCCACCACCCGTCCCCCGGCCGCACAGCCGACCACGCCTCCTCCGCCGCCCCCGCCGCCGCCCGCCGACGACTCCACCCCGGACACTCCGCCCCCGAGCAGCACACCGACACCGCCGCCGGACCGGCTCTGCCTGCTTGTCCTGTGCATCGGCTGATCGCGCGCTCCCGGACCCGTATCCGGTCCGACGGCATGACGGCGAAGGACGGCGAAGGCCTGATCACCGCGCCGGGGAGGACCGTTGGGAAGGCCACCCCCTGGGGACCGCACCCCCCAGGGGGTGGACCTTGCTCCACCCCCGTTCCGGGAGCAGGCAGCATTCCGGTGGCATGCCCGGCACGGACAAGCTGAGGACATGCCGGTGCACACGCATCCGGCCCGTCCGGTCAGTCCTGAAGGAGCTTCCGCATGTCCGACAACGCCCCCACCCCCGCCCGTGTTTCCGGTACCTCCGCCCGCCGGAGGGGCTCCCGACGGAGGGGGGCGGCCCTGATCGCCCTCACGCTGGTGGCCGGGCTGGGTCTGCCCGCCGCCTACAGCGCGGCCTACGCCGACGAGAGCACGCGGACCAGCGAGGCGGGCGGGCACAAGGGCGCGCGGACGGACCTGCGGAAGATAGTCGACGGCCTCGTGAGCGACGGCAGGCGTCCCGCCGCGCTCCTCAGTACCCGGGAGCGGGACGGCCGTACGCGTACGTACACCGCGGGCGTCGCCGACCTGGCGACCGGCGCCCCGGTCCCGGCCGACGGTCAGGTGCGCATCGGCAGCAGCACCAAGACCTTCACCGCGGTCGTGGTGCTGCAACTCGTCGGTGAGGGAAAGATCGACCTCGACGCGCCGATCGAGACCTACCTGCCGGACCTCATCCGCGGTGAGGGCGTCGACGGCCGTCACATCTCCGTACGGCAGCTGCTCCAGCACACCAGCGGACTGCCCGAGTACACCCAGGCCGTGGCCGAGAACTTCACGGAGTTCCAGCACCGCTACGCCGAACCGCGGGAGCTGCTCGACCGCGCCCTGAAGGGCAAGGCGTCGTTCCCTCCGGGCGCCAAGTGGGAGTACAGCAACACCAATTACGTCGTCGCGGGGCTGCTCGTCCAGAAGATCACCGGCCGCCCGCTCGCCGAGGAGATCAACAAGCGGACGGTCGAACGGATCGGGCTCCGGCACACGTACTTCCCGCGCGCCGGTGACATGACGATCCGCGAGAAGCACCCCAAGGGCTACTTCGCCGAGCGGCCCGGCGCCCCGCTGCGCGACGTCACGGTGCAGGACCCCTCCTGGGGCTGGGCGGCCGGGGCCATGATCTCCACCAACAGCGATGTCAACCGCTTCTTCACCGCGCTGCTCGACGGCCGTCTGCTCAAGCCGGCCCAGCTCAGGGAGATGCGCACCACGGTCCCGGCCGAGGACCCGGTCGCCGGCTCCCGTTACGGACTCGGGCTGATGAGCAAACCACTGTCCTGCGGCGGCGTCGCCTGGGGCCACGGCGGCGACATCCCCGGCTACGAGACCCGCGGCGGCGTCACGGAGTCCGGCCGCTCCGTCAGTGTCGCGGTCACCGTCCTGCCGGGCGCACTGGACGAGGTGATGGAGGTGGAGAAGGCGGTGGACGCGGCGCTGTGCCGCTGACACACGCGGCCGGTCGCGGCGCTTCCTAGGGCCCAGCGGACCGCCGCGACCACGCCGAGGAGCAGGGGCGGCGCCGACCACCACGGTCCCATGGCTCGCCGCACCGAGGGCGCGACCGTGATCAGCAGGGCCAGGGCGCTCGTCGCGAGGGTGAGAATGCACGCCAGGACGATTCCGGCGCGCGCGTCGTCGTCCCAGGTGCCCGCCGGCCGGATGGTCAGCGCCAGGAAGCAGCACCCGGCGGCGATCAGATGGAGAAGCACGAGCGGAACGGCCAGGACCCCTCGCAGACAGCCCACGTCCTCCGTGGGCGACGGGTAGCGCGTCACGGGTGTCGCGTCACGGGCGTCGGGTCGCCAGTCACGCGGCACGCCGTCGCGCGCGGGCGCGGGCTCGTAGCGCGTACGTGACCAGGGCGCGGACCGGGGCGGGTGGGCGGCGTACGGTCAGGGCCTCGCGGAGCGGCCGGTCCAGGAGCGAGGCGGCGAACACCGAGGCCAGCGGGGCCAGTGGGGCGGGCAGCCGGGCCGCGAGCAGGCCCTTGCTGGTGGCGGCCCAGAGCGCGCGGCCCGCGTCCGTGGGGGCGAAGTGGCGCGTCTCGTAGTCGCGCATCCAGCGCTCCACACCGGCCAGGCCATCGGCCCCGGCCCCGGCCACGCCACCGGCCGCGTCGCCGGTCGCCCCGCCGGCCGCGTCGCCGGTCGCCCCGCCGACCACGCCACCGGCCACCCCGCCGATCGCCCCACCGGCCGCCTCTCCCGCCAATTCGCCGTCCAGGCTGGAGAGTTCGGGCATACCGAGGGCGTCCGCGAGGGACAGGTGGAAGAGGTAGGCCGCGTCCCGCTCCGCCTCGGTGACGGCCCGGTGGCCGTGGGCGTCGATGAAGCGCAGGGGGCACACGGTGAAGCAGGCCAGTACGTAGTGCATCAGCTCCGGCGTGATGCCGGGCCGGTCGTGGACCCGGCGCAGCCCGTCGACGACCCGACGGCCGTCCTCGCTGTCCAGGCCCTTCCCGATCAGGGTGAACATGGCCACCCCGGTCGCCTTGGCCCGGCCGCGCGGCTCGTTGGTCATCCGGCCGGTGGCGGCCAGCACCCGGGCGATGTCCGGGATGCCGAAGGTACGGACGAAGCCGAGGGTGAGTCCGACCCGGGACTCCTCCGGCATCGTCTCCAGGACGAGCCGCGCGTAGGCGCGGTACGCGCCGCGCGTTCCGGCGGTCATTCGGCCGCGGTGGCGACGGCCAGCGCCTCGCCGGTCAGGGGGGCGTACAGAGAGCGGGCGACCCGTACCAGGTGTGCGCGTTCCTCGGCCGGTTCCGCGTCCAGGCCGGGCAGCGGAGCCTGGTCCTCGCGCGGGCGCGGCGGGGTCCCGGCGTTCAGCGCCTCGCCCGCGGCGCGCAGCGCGGCGGCGACGATCAGGGCCGCCCGGTCACCGTCGTCCAGACCGGCCCGTTCGGCGACGCCGGTCGCCGCGGCGACCACCGCGGGATCGACCCACGGCCGCAGCGTCAACTGGCCGTCGCGTATCTCCAGTCCACGCCTGGCGGTACGCCACTCCAGGTCCCGGAACGCCAGCCGCTCGGTCCACGGCGACGGAGGCGCCTCCAGGGCCAGCCGGCGGTCCGCGCGGTACACCAGATCCCACAGCGGGCGCAGGGCCTGGTAGTCGCGGCGGCGGAGCGTCCAGGCGGCGACGGCCGGTCCGGCGAACCCCGCGGTGATGAGTACGGCTCCGAGCGCGGCGAACGCGGGACCCGCGGCCGTGCTCAGCCACTCCACCCCGTCGACCTCCGCGAAGGCCGCGCCGATCGCGATGAGCTTGCACACGACATAGCCGCAGGCCACGAGCCCGCCGACGGCGATCAGCCGGATGCCGCGGCGCAGCCACCCGTACGGCAGCCCGGCGGCGTGCCCGGAGCACACCCGGCTGATGTCGATCAGCGCGAAGCCGAACAGCACCTGGTAGATGACGAGGAAGACCGCGATCCGCGGGCTGGTCGCGAAGGTGGTGTCGAACGTGAGGGGGGTCTCCGGGCTCTCCGCTCCCCCGGTGAGGAACAGGACGATCATCGTCGGCACCAGGACCGCGAACACCGCGAGCCGGCGCCGCGCCTGCCGCCAGGTGTCGCCCGTCACCCCTTCCCACACCTGTGCGTTGGTGCGCCGCTTCGGCGGGGTCCACATCCGCGCCAGCACCACGACGGAGGCGGAGAAACCCGTGATGCCGAGATAGACGAACAGCGTCGCCAGATTGCCGCGGCCCGTGAGGCCGTCGATCAGCCGGTACAGCACCGGGGCCGCCACCACGAACGCGGTCGAGGGGGCCGCGACCGTCACGGCGACGACGAGCAGACCGGGGGACGGATCCCGGCGCCACGCCCGGAACTTCAGTACGGCCACGACCCAGGCGACCGTACCGATGCCGAGGTAGACCACGTTGAACGGCGCCTCGGACATGCCGGACGCACCGCCGTCAGACATGCTGTCCCTTGCGATGCTCCAGCGCGGGCGCCAGCTGGGAGGTCGTCCCGGCCCCGGGCGCCAGCACGAGAATGCGCGTCAACTCGGCCCCCAGGATCTCCGCTTCCTCTTCCGCCGCACCATCGTAGTGCGAACGGCCGAGCACCAGCCGGATCATGTCGGCGTCGATCGTGGGCAGTTCCACATGCGCCGTGTCCTCGTCGGCCGCCGGGGCCTCGGCGAGGTGTCCGCAGAGAAGATGCGCGAGTTCGTGGCAGATGATGTGCGCCTGGTGCAGGCCCGAGGTCTCCTGCTCGAAGTAGATGACGTCGGATTCCGCGCGGCGTTCGACGAACCCCGACGGCTCGTCCACCCGCATCCGGCGCGGAACGAGCCGTACGGGACGCCCCGACCGGTCGGCGACCGCGGCGCACAGCTCTTCGACCGTGCTCAGCTGCGGCAGATCCAGCTCTCTGACCATGGCCCGCATCCGGCGGCGGGTACGTCCAAGATCTCGCACGTTCTCCCCATCAGCGTCGGCCGGCCGCCAGTGCCCCAACGGCGTCTGCCGGTAGTCGGTCACGCCTCGGAGCGACCGTCGGACCGGCCGTCGGAACGGCCCTCGGAGCGGCCGTCGGGCAGTCCGACGGCCTTCCTCAGTTGTTCCACAACAGTGAGGGCGGCGTCCTGCATTTCCGGGGGAAGACCGGCGGCCCGCATGGCGATACGTTCCACCCGGGCGTCCCGCAGCGCCTCGATCTTGCGCAGGTCGCGCTCGACGGCCTGGGCGGTGGCGGAGTCGCTGAAGTAGTCCAGCGGGATGCCGAAGAACTTGGCGATCTTCACCGCGTTCTCCAGGCTGGGTTTCTGCGTGCCCTTGCGGAGGTTGCCGATGTAGGTGCCGCTCAGGCCGGTCCCCTCGGCGATCTCCGAGTCGCGCCAGGGGCGGCCCAGATCCTTGGGATAGATCACCGAGATCACCCGCCGGAAGCGGGCCGCGAAGTCCAGGGGTTCCGACGGCTCTCCACGGTTCCCACTGTTCCCGCCGTCGCCAGTGTCGCCAGTGTCGCCAGATCGAAGAGCCGACGCTTCTGAGCGTGGAGAATCCGTGGCCATGTGCCGGATCATAGAACTCTTCGGCCGACGGCGGGGATCACACTGCCGTACCGATTTACACGATCGTTGCGAATAAGCGGGTCAAAAGACGCACCGCGCACGGAATCGCTGTCGACCACCCGCCGTGCAATCAACAATAGTTGACTTCTCCTCGGCGCAAGTAGCAGGATCGACGACGCTGGCGCGTGCACGTCATGAGAGTCCCCTCGTGGGACCTGGCTCTGCGGGCGCCGGGCGCCGCTGCCCCACGGGGGTGGGCAACAGCGCCCGGCGCCCGGACCTGTCCGCGGGGCGGGCCCGGAGGCTCTGAGGCCCTCATGACGCGCTCGCCACGGCTGTGCCGGGCGGGGGCGGGCCATGAGGGCCTCGGTGTCTTCACGGGCTTACAGGCTTACGGGCTTACGGGCTTGGAGGCTTGCGGGCTTGGGGGCTTACGGGCTTGGAGGCTTGCGGGGTTGGGGCCGGTGCCCGGGGGGCGCGTCGTGCGCGTCAGGCCACTGCCCCGGTCCGGCGCCTGCGCGCGACCACCACCAGCGCGCAGCCCGCCGCGAGTACGGTCGCGCTCGCCCAGGCGATCGCCGACGTACCGCCGCTACCGGTCTGGGCCAGGGCGCCGGTGCCACCGCCCGCGGCTCCCGTCGTCCCCGCGCCTGCGTTCGGCGGTGAAATGGTCTGCGGCTGGGGCTGGTTGCCGCCCGAGCCGCCCGCCGGACCACCCTCCGGACCGCCCGTCGAACCGCCGGTGCCCGCCGCGTCCGTCACCCGCACCGTGAAGAACGCCTTGTTGTTCGCCTTGTTGGTGTCGAACGCCAACTCCGCGCCCCACTCGGACATATGACGTACGACGCCGCGGGTCGTCGCCGGCGCGTCCTCGCCGACCTTCAGCACGAACGGCACCGTCGCGACCTTGCCCACGGGGAACGGCGAGCCGATCCAGCAGAGGTAGGCGGGCACGTCGGGGTCGGGTTCGCTCCCGCCGTCGCCCTTCCAGACGCGGCAGCGCTCCGGCATCTTGACCACGGTCGTGCCCTTGGGGATCTCGACCAGCAGCGAGATCTGACCGTCGGCGGTGATGAGGTCGACGGAGGCGGGGCCGTCGTTGCGGACCTTCGCCGCCAGCGTGACGGTGTCGCCGGGATCGGCGGTGACAGTGTCCCCGGTGACGTCGAGGTCGGCGGTGTTGGTCGCGTTGACGATCCATCGCCAGCGGTCCGTCAAGGACTCGCTGGGCGGAGCACTGCCGTCCGAAACGAGCGCGAGCACGGGCCCTGCCCCGGAGCCGTGGCCGCTCTTCGCGCCCTTCGCGCCCTTCGCGTCCTTCGCGCTCGTCGGCACGGTGGCGGCGAGGGGCGTCACCTCGAAGTCCACGAACTCGAAGAGCGCCGTCTTCTTGACGTCGAAGCCCACGGGCGTGGACAGCCGGTAGCGCTTGCCCGGTTCGACGGGCGTGCTGATATGGCACACCGCCTCGGGCAGCGGGCGCCCGGCGCCGGACGGAGGGTCGGTGGTCCCGTACACACAGTTCGAGAACCGCTGTGCGAAGCCGAGTTCGTGGGAGGTGCCGAGCCGCAGTGCCACGCCCTGAGCCGTCAGCGACCCGGTGTTGGCGACGGTGATCGGGGCGTCGAGCGTGCTGCCGGGCTCGGCGGTCTCCGTATCGGGGAGCCGGCTGACGGCCAGCGCCACCGCGCCGACGGTGACCTTCACGGTCGTGTCGATGACGGTCGCGTTGGTGGACGTGGCGTAGACCCGGGCGGTGCCCGTCGTACCGAGCGCGGCGCCCGGCTTGGCGCTCATTTCGAGGAGCCCGCCCGAGTAACCGTCCGGCGCGATGTCCGTGACGGGCCAGGCGCACACGTCGTCCGGGCAGCCGTCGGGGCCGCCGCGCACCTCGGTGAAGGCGGAGATGCCGGACACGTCGATCTTGACGACCACGTCCTTGGCGGTACCGCCGTCGGGGTCGCCCGGGACACCCCAATTGATCAGCGGCGGATCGCTCTCGGCGGGCTGCGGCAGGCCGACCTCGTTCTGGACGACATGGAACTTCAGGACGGGACCGGCGGCCTCGGCCGGTTTCGAACCGTCCGCCGGGTCCGCCTGGGCCGGGGTACCGGCGAGCACGGCGCCGAGGAGAACGACCGCGACGGCGGCCGGGGCTGCCGTCCAGCGGCGTTGGCTGAGGCGTCGGCTGAGTAGAGACATCTCGCGGATACCCTTCCGTTTACCGGACGTTGGCTTCCAGATGTCCTGTGCGACAGATGGGCCTGGTGAATGGTTGTGCGGAGGTGAACACTCCGTTCAGCGGGGCGCCGCTCGCCGCCGGGAAGAGGATCCGTTCCGGCTGGACGGGTTACCCGCATGTCGTCGGTGCCGGTGATCTGAACGGGGACGGCATCGGCGACGTACTGGCCCGGGGGAAGAACGGGACCCCGTACCGGTACGACGGCACCGGCAAGGGCACGCTGCGCGAGCGCGTGACGGTGTTCACCGCCTGGGGCGCCTCGTACACCACCATCGTCGGCGTCGGCGACATCACCGGCGACGGCCGGAACGATCTGGTGATCCGGGACAAGGCCGGCGACCTCTACCGCAACGACGGGAAGGGCAACGGCTCCTTCACCTCGCGGACGAGGATCGCCACAGGCTGGCAGGGGTACAAGGGCGTCTTCTGAGCGCCGGGCGTCTTCGCGGCGGGCGTCTTCTGAGTGGCGGGCGTTTCCCCGCGCCCGCCTCCGCCCGCCTCAGATCGTCATCGCCTCCTGGATCCAGCGGTTGACGCGGTACGGCAGCCACCACTCCAGTCCGCCGACCGCGAGGACGAGACGCTCCTCGCGGAAGTCGGCGAGCGCGTCCGCCGGCACCGACGCCGCGGGAGCCCCGTACGCCAGGCGTTCGATCGCCTCCTGGTAGTGCGGCTCGTCCACCGTGAACCGGCGGAGATCTCCCCAGCGGCGGTCGCGGATCTGGACGAAGCCCGGCCCCTGCCGCCAGAGGCACTTGCCGAGGTAGTGGCCGTTGCGCCAGGTCCGCAACGCGTCGGCCGCGGCCGACGGGGCCACCCCCTCCCCCTCGATCCGCTGCGGCGGCTGGAGGTGGCTCAGGAGGCGGCTGATGTCCTCGGCGGCCGTCGGGCCCCGGCCGGGATCCGGGCGCAGGTCCCACTCGACGAGTACCGCGCGGGCCGTCAGGTCTCTGACGAGGCTGAGGGTGCGTACGGTACGGGCCGCCGCGTCCGGCGTCGCCGTGTCCGCGAGATTCACGGCGCCGGACAGCCGGACGCGGCGCGCGCCCAGTTCCCACAGCCGGTCGCACTCCTCGGGGACGGAACCGGTCAGCGCGAGGTCGCCGAGGAACATCCCCGGCAGCGCGCAGGCGACGGGATCGTAGTCACGCCAGGCGGCGACGGCGGCGGGCGGAGTGAGGGTGGAGCTGGAACCGGAACTCATCGGGCTGGCCTCCTGGTGCGCCTGAACGGTCGGACGGCGGTCGGACGAGGGCTGGTGGACGGTGGAAGAGGGCTGGCGGAAGAGGGCTGGCAGAAGGTGGACGAGGGCTGGTGGAAGGTGGAAGTCGGCTGGTGGAAGAGGGCTGGCGGACGGTGGAAGATCGAGAGACGGGTCAGACCCCGGTCATGTGCGGTTCGGCCGACGCGGAGGCCGATACGGCCGCCGGTGCGGGGTCCGTTGCGGGATCCGGTACGGGCGCCTCCGCCCGAGGCGCGTGCCTGTGCCGCATGAAGTCCAGCCGCAGCAGGTCCTCGTTCACCGCCGACGGCGCGATATGCACGTACTGCCCGTTGTCGGTGAAGACCAGCCCGAGCCCCACCCAGCGGTCGAGCAGGTCCTGCACCTCGTCCTCCTGGAGCGCCCCGCCCGGCACCCGGCCCGCGGCCTTGCGGGTGAGGGCCGCCGGCGTGTGCGGCTGGTCCAGCAGCCGGAACGCGGCGATCTCGTACGGGTCGGTCAGCTCCATCGCCCGCCACTCGAACGCCCGGCGCTTGCTGACCAGGACGATACGGTCGCCCAGATCGGCCTGCGTGAGGCGCGCGTCGGCGTGGTGCTTGCGCCAGGCGGCGAGGGCGGCGTTGAGCGCGGTGACCGTGGGTTTGCCGATTCCGCGCTCCGGCGCCTCGAAGACATAGGCGAGGCCGTAGAGCTCCTCTTCCGGCAGGTCGTAGGTGAAGCGGTAGTGCGCCTCGGGGCGCAGCCCGGAGAAGCCCAGTTCGGGCCGGTTGAAGTAGGGGCTGAACCGTTCGATGGCGATCCGGGCGGAGAGGTCGACCGGCGGATTGAGGTGTTCCAGCGCCGGTATCTGCGCGATGACCGGGTCGTAGTCCTCCGCGCTCTCCCCGGGGAAGCCGTGCAGATAGTTCCAGGACACCGACAGGCCGGTCTCGGCTCCGTCGCGGAGCATGCGTACGTTCTGGCAGCCGCTGACGCCCTTGTCCATCAGATCCAGGACACGGCTGTTCAGGCTCTCGATGCCCGGCTGTACGTAGATCAGGCCCGCGTCGGAGAGCGTACGGAGATGGGCGCGGCGCATATTGGCCTTGATCTCGATGTGCAGCCGCAGGTCGTAGCCGCTCTCGATGATCCGGGGCAGCACGGTGGAGAGGTAGCCCATGTCCAGGATGTTGTCGACCACGTACATGTCCAGCACGCGGTGGCGGCGGGCGAGATCCATGATCTCGTCGTAGAAGGTGTCCGGGCTCTTGCTGCGGAACTGCATGAAGGAACCGTTGAGCCCGCAGAACGTGCAGTGGTGCTTCTCGCCCCACCAGCAGCCTCTGGCGCCCTCGACGACGAGTTTGGGCTCGACCCAGTTGCGGGCCACGGAGGCGCCGAGGCGTTCGAAGTAGCCGCTGTAGTCGGGCGGCAGGATGGTGGCGGGCGGCAGCGGGCTGGTGGCCATCGCGTTGGCGGTGCTCACACCGTCCGGACCGCGGTGGCACAGCCCGGTGACGGTGGAGAGGTCCGGCTGTTCCTCGCCGAGCGCGGCCAGCAGCCGCGGGAACGCGGCCTCGCCCTCGCCCCGTATCACGTAGTCCACGAACGGGAAGTTGCGATGGACCGTCGCGCCTTGCTCACCATCGCAGTTGGCGCCGCCGATGACGGTCACGATGTGCGGCGCGAGCCGCTTGACCTGGCGGGCGGCGGCGAGCGCGGCGGTGTTCTGCTGGAAGGTGGAGGTGAAGCCGACGACATCGGGTGCCTCGTCGACGATCCGCTGGGCGATCTCCGACACGAACTCCGGTACCAGCCGGTGCAGTTCGCGGGTCATCCGCATCCGGGAGGCGCCGAGCTTCCCCTTCATCGCGGCGGCGAACTCGTCGTCCCGCCAGGCGGGGTCGTCGTAGAGCGCGGAGGAGAAGACCCAGTCGCCGCAGCCCATGAAGTAGGAGGCCAGCGCGTAGTACTCGTAGTCCTCGGCGGTGAATTCCATGCGCCGGGTGATCCAGTCGGTGAATTCGAGGTTGGCGTGGAGGACTTCGGCACTGCCGTCCGGCACGTGCTCGTCCACACTCCGCTTGAGGATTCCCAGGGCCAGCGACGGAAGGTCGATGGGCGACCAGGGCATGTTGACCAGCAGTACGCGCATGTCGGTGCTCCTCGTGGGACGTACGGAGGTAGGTCGGTACGGGCAAACCGACCGCGGTCGTGCCCGGTCGTGGGCGGGACGACCGGCCGGCCCGGCATCGGTGGCCGCCGGGCCGGCCGGCGCGGATCAGATCAGTCCTCTTCCGCGTCTTCCGCGTTGCGGAACGGGATGGTGACCGTGACGCCGACGCTCGGCTTCCGGTTCTCCTCGTCACCCTCGAGCGGGTCGTTGTGGATGATGTCCTTCTGCATGGGTGGTTCTCCTCTCGGTGTGTTCGGTGGTACCTGTCCCGGCCGCCGCCGTCGTGCGGACGCGGCCGGAATCCCCCCTCCGGTCGGCGGGGGGCGTCTTGGGGTCGCGATGCGGGCCGTACGCGCCGTCCGTGCCGCGCGCGCCCTGCGTACCGCGTCCGTCCTGTGTGCCGCGCTTGTCCTGCGCGCCGCGTCCGTCCTGTGTGCCGCGCCCGTCCCGCGTGCCGCGCAGCTCGCGGTCGAGGAAGACCACGGCGCGGCGCAGTACGGCGACGTGGTCGCCGCCCTCGTAGCCGTCGTGCCCGCTGTCGAGCCACATCGACTCGTGGCGGGCTCCGGCGGCGCGGAGCGCGGCGAGATAGCCGCGTACCTGGCCGGGCGGGCACTTGGCGTCCCGGGTGGCGGCAACGACCAGCAGCGGCGCCCGGACGTGCGAGGCGTACTGGATCGGCGAGCTGCGGGCGTACGCCTCGGGCACATCGTCGGGCGTGCCTCCGTACAGGCGCTCGTCCAGGGCGCGCAGCGCGGAGGTGGTGGTGCGGTAGGCGGCGACGCCGTCGGCGACGGGCTTGACGGCGACGCCCGCCTGCCACAGCCCGGGACGCGTGCCGAGGGCCAGCAGGGCGAGGTAGCCGCCCCACGAGGTGCCCCACAGTCCGACGGCGTCGGGGCGCACCAGCCCGCGGCCGATCAGATCGGCGCGGACCGCCACCAGGTCCTCGACCTGGGTGAGCCCCACGCCCGACCCGAAGGCCCGGCGCCAGCGCGGACCGTAGCCGGTGGAGCCGCGGTAGTTGACGCGCGCGACGGCGAAGCCCGAGGCGACGAGCGAGTGCACCACACCGTCGTAGGCGTCGCGGTCGTGGTCGGCGGGACCGCCGTGCACGAGGAAGACGACGGGCGGCGGCGCGCTCCGGCCCTCGGGGGCCTGGCCCTCGGGGAGTCCGTGGCCCTCGGGGGCCTGGCTCGCCGGGAGACCGTGGCCCTCGGGGGCCTGGCTCGCCGGGAGACCGTGGCCTTCCGGGAGACCGTGGCCCTCCGGGAGGCTGAGCCACGTGTGCACGGGGCCGTCCGGGGTCGGCGTCCACAGATCGCGGTGGTCGCCCGGTACGCGCCCCGGCACGGTGCCGAGGGCCGGCAGCGCGGTACCGGCGGTGGAGTGCATACGCGGCGGATGGGCCGTGTCCGTCCACAGGTAGTGCACCTCACCACCGGCGCGCGGCGCCGCGTCCAGCAGGCTGCCGGGCGGCGTCGGCACGGGCGTGAGGGTGCCGGTGTCCAGACGGGCCCGGTGCAGGGTGCTGCGGCCATGGCGGTCCTCCCGGATCAGGACGGTGCGCCCCGCGCAGCCCTCCCCGCCCGGACGCCTGTCGCCACCGGGATCCCCATCGACGCCCGGATCCCCGCCTGGATCCCCATCTCCGCCCGGATCCGCGTCCCCGTCCTCGTGATCCTCGTGGTCCGCGTGATCCTCGTGACCTTCGTGCGGATACCAGCGGGCGGTGATCTCACTGTCGAACGCGCACCACGGGTACGTACGGATCCCGGTCTCCGGACGCCAACTGGCCAGCAGATAGCGGTCGTCGTCCTCGCGTACCAGCAGCAGCTCGTCGCGTTCCGCGGTGGGCGCGAAGCCGAGCGACCAGAGCCTGCCGTGCTCCCCGGCGCCGGAGAGCACGGCGCGCGGTGTGCCGTCCGCCGCCAGGACGGTCACGGCGTGCGCGGAACCGGCGGGTCCGCTGATCGCCAGCAGGCCGGCCGAGACGGTGATCCCGGACAGCGTGGCGTGCCGGTCGACGCGCGTCACCTCGCGTGCGGAACCGCCGCGCGGGCCCAGGTGGACGGTGGTCGTACGGCCGTCCCCCAGCCCCATGGCGACGGTCCCGTCGTCGCTCACGGCCAGGCCACGCGGGGTCCCCGGGGGCACGCCGGTCAGCCCGGGGAGGTCGGGTCCGCCCCGGAAGGGCTGGAACCGCCAGCGGCCCACGCCGTGCGCGTCCTCGTCGAACCACCACACGTTCGCGTCCCGGTCGATCGTTCCGTGCAGCGTGCCGCGCGGCCGATCGGTGACCTGGCGGGCGCGGCCGGTCGCGGCGTCCCAGGCGAACACCTCGCACCGGCCGTCCGCGTCGGCGGTGAACGCCATGAGCGCGGGATCGGCGGCGCAGACCTCGGGCAGGGCGGCGAGGTAGACCTGATAGCGGGAGCCG
Source organism: Streptomyces sp. NPDC088147 (assembly GCF_044741565.1). NCBI lineage: Bacteria > Bacillati > Actinomycetota > Actinomycetes > Kitasatosporales > Streptomycetaceae > Streptomyces > Streptomyces sp. NPDC088147. The sequence continues at coordinate 340,038 of NZ_JBIUSY010000003.1, forward strand.
GTCACGCGCCTCGCCCCCTCTCCGGTAAGCCCTTCGTCAGGACGCGTGTGGCCCCGAAGGTCGTGTACAGAGCGAGCAAGACCAGTAGCCCGGCGCACGCCAGCGCGGGTACGGCGGCCCCCGCGTGAGCCGTCAGCAGCCCGGACAGCGCGGGCGCCATGGCGGCGGCGCCGCCCGCGGCGGTGGCGAGCACGGAGCCCGCGCGGGCCTGGAGTTCGGGCGGGGTCCCCTGGATGGCGCGTGCCTGGAGGATCACGGTGGCGAGCGGCATGATCAGGCAGAACCCGCCGAACAGCGCTCCGTACGTCCACGGTCCCCCGGCCGTCGCGAGCGCGGCGGCGAGCGGGACCATGAGCCACGACACCACCACGACCGCCCGTGCGGGGCTGAGCCCGCGCACGAGCCGGGGCGCGGCGAGCGAACCGGCGAGTCCCGCGGCGCCGGACAGCGCCAGGACCAGACCCATGGGTGTGCCGCCGTGGCCGCTCTCCTGCAAGGTGAAGACGGCGTCGTAGTAGAGCGCGGCCAGTACGCCGTTGACGGTGGTGGTCCACACAAGTACCAGGCGCAGCAGGGGCGTTGCCCGGACGAGCCGGAGTCCGGCGGTGGCCTCGGCGGCCAGCGCGGACCAGGTGCCGCGCACGGAGCGACGCGCGGGCGGCGCGGGCCGCGCGGCCGGGTCCGCGCCATCGGCCGGGTCGGCCCGGTCCGCAGGACCTGCGCTGTCAGCCCGACCAGCCGGGTCCGCGGGGTCCGTACGGCCCGCACCATCCGCCCGGTCAGCAGGACCCGCACCATCCGCCCGGCCAGTCCGGTCCGCCCGGTCCGCCCGGTCCGCCCGCAGGTCCGAGCGCATGGCCCGGACGCACACGGCCGTGACGACGTACGAGACGGCGTCCAGCACGAAGGGCAGCGCGCGCGAGGCCTGGTACAGCATGCCGCCCAGGGCGGGTCCGGCGACCAGGGCGCCCCGGTCACCCGCCTCCAGCCCGGCCACCACGCGTGGGAGGTTCCCGGGCGTGGAGATCAGGGCCACCGTGCCGCGGGCCGCCGCCTCGTAGCAGGCGGTGGCGGTACGTTCCACGAGCACCGCGGCGAGCAGATGGAGCAGCGACGGCCGTCCTTCCGCCACGGCCAGGGCCACGGCCACGGAGCCCATCGCGAGCGCCGAGACCACCGCCGACCAGAACATCACCCGCTTTCGCGCGCCCCGGTCGGCGGGTACGGCGACCAGCGGGCCGAGTACCAGCCCGGTCGCCGTGGACACCCCCGCGACCAGCCCCACCACCGCCGGCGAGTAGCCGAGCCCGAGAAGCAACAGCGGCAGGACGACGCCGGACGCCTGGCTGCCGAGGGAGTCGGCGGCGTTCGCACACCAGAAGAGCCGGATGTCGCGGGTGGCGTGCGAGGTGCGCTCGGCGTGCGCGGCGTCGTTGATCGGGACCGGAGGGACCGGAGATTCCGGAGCCTCGACGCGCGAGGCCCCCGTTTCGGGAAGAGAAGATCCCACGCGCAGCCCTCCCCGTTTCCGCCGTCGTCAGACCCGAAATCACTTACGAGATCGCATGCGAAGTAGCGCCGCATCCAGCAAAGATGCGGAGAAAACGTGCAGGAATTGAAACGCTCGGGAGCTTAACCAGGCGTCGTCGCGGAGGACAAGGACGCCGGAACGAGGGCGGTTTCGTTTTCGCACGGACGCCACGGGGCGCGCCGGGGCCTCCGTACAGCAGCATCGGGGCGGTCGGTTCTTACCGCGCCCGCCGCCCGCGATCACCGCGTCAGGGGTGGCGGATTCGGGTCACGACGGCGCGGCACCCGGGATTCCCGATTCGCTTTGGCATTCGCGGCGCCGGGTGCGCCGTCCGGGCGAGCGAAGACCCCCTGGAGATCGTCCAGATCGCCGCCGATGGACCGGACATAAGCCGGAATTCACCACTCCGCGCGAGGCAGGCCATCTGAACAGCGCGGGGAACGGAGCGGAACGCCGCCATCCGTACGCACCGCACCCGCGCCGCGACGCTCCGCGACGGCCGCCGTACACAGCCGTGCACCACCGTCACACCGGCCACCGACGGTGCACGGAGGCTTCCCGGTGGTAAACGCGGCCCCCGCCGCCCACGCGCCGTACACCGCGCGCCTCGACGGAGGAAAGGGGCCCGGCGGAAGCGCGCGGGCCCGCGCGATATCCGGAATCCCACTCCCCGGATATCGCCCGGCCGACGGTGCCGGCTCAACTTATTGGCCGGAAACGTACAGGAGACAAGCGAAAAGAAGACAGGCGGAAAAGGAAATCCGGAGCACGGCGCACGGCGCACGATGTCGTCGCCGCAGGACGCCCGCTTCCCCGACACACCCCCGCCCGGTGGCACCGCCCGCCCCACTGAACGGACCGAGCACAGCGCACAGTTCAGCGCCGGGCCGCATGCCGGCCGTAGTGCCCGGCCAGCGCGTGAAACGCCCGCTTCGGCTCCCAGCGCCAGGCCGACGCGGGGTCGTCGGGCCGTTCCCGGACCGTCTTCACGACGCTGTAGCTCGCCATGTCGAGGTCGTCCTCCTGCGCCGCGCCGTACGTCATCGGGCCGCCGGAGACGGACCTGCCGACCGCCGCGGACCGCGCGATGAACGAGCTGAGCCTGCGTGTCATCCGCACCGGGTCGAACGTGCCGTTGAGGAGGTTCTCGATACGTTCCATGACGTCGGCGCCAGGCACGATGCCCGGCACGTACAGCACGAACTCGCAGCCGACACTGAGATGAACGCGGGCGCCCTGGCGCCGCCGCAGGCGCCGCGCCGCCCCGCCCTCCACCCAGGCCGCCCCGGCGGCCGGCAGCACCCCCGCGGCCACCACGCCCCCGACCCCCGCGACCCCGGCCAGAAACCTCCCCCGGCTGATCCCCTCGCCGCGCATCGTGCCTCCCCAGGTATCCCTACGCCCGTACAGCGCCCACGAACGCGGCGCTCCGCGTCCCCACCCCACCCTGCCGAGCCACGACACCCCAGGGAGTCGGCCGATGGTCTACGCCACGGAGCCCCGGGTATGACGCCCGCGCGGCCGGGTGCGACTTTGGTCGGTGGCCCGGTCCGGCCAGGCACGCATCTTGAATGTTTGGCTTACCGGCGCCTGTGGCGTGGGCGATAGGTTGGTGACCTGCCGCGTGCCACCGTCAATGTCTGGGAGCGTACGAGCCCGTGAACGAGCCGATCGATCCTGTGAACCCCGTCGTCGACCACTTCGGGGTGGACGGACTGCGCCAGTTCACGGCCGTCTCGCTCGCCGGTGTCGTGCTACCCGACGAGGCGGCGCGCGCGGAACTCGTGGAGATCGGTGTGCCGGTCGCCGTCGGACCGTACTTCCGGGTGGCTTCCCCCGGTGACGCCGTGGAGCTCGGCGGATACGCGCTGCACCATGACAAGCCTGCGCCCCCCGTCCAGTTGCAGCGCTGGCTGCGGCTGGGTGACGACAAGGGGGCGGAGTTGTGCGTACGTCCCGACGGTGCCGTTCAGGCGGTCGTACTGTCGGAGGTGATCCCGGACATGTACGTCAGTTCCTCCGTGGCTCTCCTGAACCGTTCGCTTCTCGCCCTCGACCGCGCCCTTCCTCGCATCGCCACCTCCGACGGCATGGAACACGCGGCGGCCGTCTTCGCCGAGCTGAACAGGGAATTGAGGACACTGGACCCGGCGGCCTTCGTCGAACGCGAGAACTGGTGGCCGCGTGTACTGGACGATGTCCGGCACACGCTCAACTTCCCCTTCCACGCGGCCTTCGAGTTCCGTACGGACAGCGGCCGGGAGGAGATCGTCACCGACGCGACGGGCCCCGGGCGCGCACATCCGGAGGAGCGGATCTGGCAACGGCTCTCGTCCTCCGGCGTGCCTCCCGAGCAGGTGACGCGGGTCTACTGCGAGTTGGAGCCGTGTCTGATGCCGGGACATTACTGCGCGGTGTGGCTGCGTGCGGTCCTGCCCCACGCGGAGTTCACCCACAGCTTCGATTACGGGGAGACTGCGGAGTCGCGCGAGGCGGGTTTCAAGGAGCTGATCGTCGAAGCCGCCCGGCAGGCGCGGGAGGGGCAGTGAGCACAGGAGGGGCGTCGAGCGGAGGCGGCCCGCCGCCGGGCGGTCCGAACGAAGACGGCATACGGCTGCGCAAGCCGGGCGCGGGGCGCGAGCCCGCGGCAAGCGCGCTCATCAGCTGGCTGACGGACCCCGACGCCCCACGACTCTGCGCGCTCACGGGTCCGGCGGGCGCGGGCAAGTCGCATCTCCTGGCATGGCTGGTGGAGCATGGGGGCAGCCGTACCGAGCGGAGCGGCCAGGGACGCCAGGTCCATGCCGTGGCGCCGTTGGCGGAACGCGGCCTGCGGGGAACGGCGTGGATGCTCGCCGACGACCTGGGTATCACGGCGAGGTCACCGGAGGAACTGATCGCCGCGGTGGCCGCCGACACCCGTCGCACGGTGCTCGTCCTTCCGGAACTGCACGGCGCGTATGCCCCCCTGGACATCGTCGAGCGCCTGCTGCTGCCACTGCTGACCGTGCCCCATGTATGGATGATGGTCGAGTCGCGTAGCGGCGCGCCGTGTACGGATGTACTGCTCGGCTCGGTCGCGTTCCGCGCGGTACTCGATCTGGCGGACACGCGTTGGACGGATCGTGACGGGTTCGGGCGATGGGCGGCCTCGGCCACCCCCGTCACCGACGACACGGGCGTGGCGGCTGAGGCGCGCGACACCGCGGACCTCTGCGAATCCGCTGACACGGTCGACCGTTTCCCCTCGCCGGGGAGCGTTCTGGGGTGGCTGCCGAGTCCACCCGCCGGCCCCTCACTGCCGTCCTTCGACATCGACACTCTCATCACGGCCGATCCGCACCATGTGACAGCGTGGCTTGAAGAGGCGGAGCGGGCCGGAGAGTTCATGGGCGAACTGGGGCGCGCGTGGCTGCGTGCCGGACAATCCTTGTGCCGCCCGCAGGACCCAGCCTCGCGTGCACTCGTCCTGCTCGCGTCATTGGGCGACGTCGCTCCGGTTCAACGCGTCGCCAACACCGATCCGCGAAGCGCGGCTGTACGGAGGCGCCTCGCCGAGGCGGCGGCACCATGTCCGTGGCGTGTTGTGTGGTCAGGCACGCGAGACGACAACGGTCCGGGCTGGCCCGGACCGGTCGCGGCGCTGTCCCTGGGCACGGCTCAGCACGCCGGCCGGGTCCTGCTGACCGGCCACATGGGAGATGTCCGTATCTACGACGCCGACGACTGGAGCCCACGAACCCGGCTCTCCACTGTCGAGCCGCGTCATCTGACCGCGGTGTTCGGCCTGCCGGACGGGACCGTGGCCGTCCTTGACGAGTGGGGACGGACCCATGTCGCGGGCGAGATCCCGTCTCCTGGCGGCACTGGCAGCGGTCTGCGCGGGCTGATCGACGCGTCGACGGACGAATGGGGTCCGCTACGGGAAGCCGTATTGGCGTTCCCCGGTGAGGTACCGGGAGGGGCACGGCTGACCGCCGCGTGTGCGGTACCCGGCGGCGTGGTATTCGGAGACGAGCACGGTCGCGCACACGCGATAGTGCGTGAGGCCACGGACTCCGGTCCCGGCCCGCACCCGAGCTCGGCGAAACCGCTCCAGCGTCTGACCCAGCCGCTGCACGAAGGTCCGGTCACGGCGTTGGCAGGCATACGCATCGCCACGAGCTCTCCGTCGGACGCGGAATCGGGCTGGTCCGCAGAAGGCCCGATTCTTGTCTACTCGGGCGGCATCGACGGCCACGTCAGACTGTGGGGCGTAGGAGCCGCCCCCCTGAGCACGCCCGTTCACGTCCGACCCCATTCCGTCACAGCTCTCGCCGCATCGACCGGCGAGGACGGCCGGTCAAGCGCCGTCGTCGCGGTGGCCTGGGCGGACGGTCTCATCGTGCATGAGTCGCTCGGCACGGACGCGGGCGACCACGCCGGACTGCGGCGGCTCCGTCCGGGGCCACCTGTTCGTGCCCTGTGCTGTGTCGGCGACTGTCTGGTGATCGGCACGGACGAGATGATCGTGGCACTGTCGACGGCCTGATTCCCGACTTTCACAACGCCCTCTCAGCAACCCTACCCAGCAAGGCAGTTGAGTCTCAGTCATATCCAGGTACGCTCGATCGAGTGATCCATTTATCACGCGTTCGAGACGGGGGTCTGAATGAGCGTGACGCTGCCGGACGATCTGCGCGATGTCCTTGAGCTGGTGGGCATCGACTGGCCGGATCTGGACGAGGATGAACTGCGCGACACGGCGCGCGAGTACCGCGAGTTCTCGCAGGAGTTGCTCGATACCGTCCGCGACGCCAACAAAGCGTGCAGCAATATCACCGCCGGCAAGAGCAAAGGCGTCGCGGTGGATGCCTTCACGACGCGCTGGGGCAAGGTCTCCGGCCAGGACATGAAAAACCTCGCGTCAGCGGTCGACATACTCGCCGACGCGATGGATACGGGCGCCGGCTATGTCAGCACCTGCAAGTACGTCATCATCGCCGACCTCACAGCCGCTGCCGCGACCATCACCGGCAGTGTGATTGCCGCCTTCTTCACAGGGGGTCTCACCGCGCTGATCGGCGCGGCTGCCGCCGCCGCGCTCAAGCTGGCTGTCAGAGAGGCTATCGATCTCCTCGTCCAGCAGCTCGTCGATCTCGCGGTCGAGAAGATCGAAGCACAAGTGCTGTCCAAGCTGGAGGGGCTGTTCGACGACGAAGTCGGCTCTGGGGGGCGCGACACCGAGGGCAAGTTGCTCCCCAAGGGCTCCGACGCCATGGGACAGGACCTGTGGATCGAGTTCGCCGAGTTCGCCGATGCGATCGATCAACTCGGCAAAGAACACGGCCGGTTCAAGGACAAGAAGTCGAAGTTCGACGGAAAGCGAGAGAAGCGGAGTCTCGTCTCGAAGAAGGACGACCGTTTCGCGAAATTCGGCACGGCCATCGACAAGGCAGAGGAAAAGGTCGAGTCGACAACGGTCAAAATGTCGAAGGAGCTGGAGAAGAATGTCACCGGCCTCGACAAGACGAAGCGGAGCAACGACAGTACCGACAAGGACATCAAAGACCGTATCGGCCCGTGCGACTACAAAAAGCTGCGACGTGAAGACGATGTTCCCATGTATCTGCTCGCCAAGGATGGCAGCGTGCAGGAACTCACCTCCAGCGGAAAATTGAAGCCGGTCGACGCCGCGGACGATTCCGGCATTCAAGGATTGCTTCAGCCGAACGGAAAGGCGTGGCGCCCGAGCGCGAAAGTCGAGAGAGACCAGACGAAGATCACGCAGAAGCATCCGGGAAAGGTGACCTCAACCAAAGTCAACGCCTACAACGACCGTCTGGGACACGCCACCCAGCTCGCCCGGAAGGCGCGGGACGACTACAGAACAAGCAACAACTACGCCTCCGGCTACTATGTCGACCCCAGCACGGGAAAGCGTTTGATCCTCGTGGGCTATAGCCAGCAGGGTCTCCATTCGGAACGGTCGATCGGGTACCCTCTGATGAACAAAGGAAAGGAAGCCGGATTACAAACAGTATTCACGGAACGGGCTCCCTGCCAAAAGGGGACCAATTGCGAACGCTGGTTGGACAAATATTTCGCGTCGAAGAATCCCTCGCTGAACGTGCTCCATTCCGCCGATTACGACTCGTCCGTCACTGACGGCAAGGTGCGGAACGGATCACACTCCGACTACATAGCGGGGTTGAAGAAAAATCATGGCAAGTAGCGGCCCGAGCAGGGGACAGGAATAATGAGCAGCGAATCCATCGGCGCGGGCGACGTGATTGCGGCATTCGGTCTGGAGGGCGTCGTGCTCTTCCCGTATGCGGAGACGGAGCCCTCACCGTTGTCTGTTCGGGCGTCGTCGTTTCTGAGTCGCGTCGGGGTCCCGAACGACTACTTCTTCATCTCCAGAGGCGGTCCCGAGGAGGACGGGGAGGCGGCCGAGGAGTCCGTGTACGTCGGCTCGTGGGCTGCCGACGAGGATCTCGGTTTCGACGTTCCGGAGGAATGCAGGTCATGGTTGATCGTGGGGCACTTCCCCTGCGCGGCCGCGGCATTGAATCCCGCGGATGATCACATCTACTCCTTCTCCTACGACGGTGACGGCAAGCCCATCCTGATCCATCGTGACCTTGAGTCGCTCGTTCGATCCCTCATCACACTCAAGCGATTCTGCGAGGAGCGGGAGGAGAACGAGGACCTGTCACCAGAGGAATTGCGTACAAGGGTCGATTCCTTCGACCGGCTCCCCTTCTCCGAAGAGGCATCGGAGTGGAACCGCATGTACGAGGAGATCGTGGACGGAATCTTTTGACGAGAGCAGGGGCCGAGGGCATGACGGCGACGCTCGATCTCTGGCGGCAGGCGCTCGGGAAGGTGCCGGAGGAGTGGGGCGATCTGATGTCGCTCAGCGATGCCTCTGCCTTCACGGCAATCGGCTGACAGAGCTTCCCGTGTCGCTGGGGCGGCTCACCGCGTCGCGTTATCCCAACATCGGCGAGAACCGCCTCACCCGTCTCCCGGACACCATCGGCGACCTGTCTGCTCCGGCGGAAACGCGCGCCCTGGATCCACGCTGGAACGACATCGGGCCCCGGCCCCGGCTGCTCGACGTGTTGGCGCGGCGTGGGTGTGTCGTCTTGAGGTGAGCGGCTGCGGCCCGCGGACGGACGCCGATCCCACCTGTCACTGGCGGTGTCCCGTGGCGTCGTGCTCCGCGGCGATGGCGGCGAATTCGTGGATCAGCGGGCTGCGTCGGCTGCTCTCCCAGGCCAGGCAGACCTGGCTGGGGGCGATGTCGGAGATCTCGACGTGGGTGACGTCGGGGCGCGTGTAGTACGTCGCGGTCGACAGGGGCAGGATGACCACACCGCGTCCGGCCGCGACGTTCTCCAGCTTCTCCTCGACCGTCATGGTCGGCGGTGGTGTGGTCCGCCGGTCCGCGGGGGCCTCGGTCGAGAGTTCCGTGGCGATGTCGCGCCACTCGGGTACGGCGTCCGGATCCTGCAACAGGTGCTCGTCCGCGAGGTCGTTGACGCTCAGGACGCCCTTGTGCGCGTAGGGATGGTCCGCGGGAAGCACCGCCACCCGGGGTTCCGTCAGCAGGTTCCGCGTGCGCAGGCGGTGCCGGTCCAGGGGCATTCGTACGTAGCCGACGTCGACCCGCCCGTCGTGGATCACCTCGGCCTGATCGCCCCAGCCGGTCCTGACCACCTCGACCGCGAGGTCGGGATAGCGGCGGGAGAGTTCCCGTACGGCACCGGTGACGATCAGTCCGGGCATGAACCCGATGGCGAACGTCTCCGTCCCGCCTGCCGCGCGGGCCAGGCGTCGGCGGGTGGCCTCCGCCGCCGCCAGCAGCGGCACCGCGTCGGAGAGGAGTTGCCGGCCGGCGGAGGTCAGCTCGGTGGCCCGCTTGTCGCGGGCGAAGAGCTGGACCTTCAGTTCGCTCTCCAGCGCCTTGATCTGCCGGGAGAGCACCGGCTGTGCGATGTGCAGCCTCTCGGCGGCCCGTCCGAAGTGCAGCTCTTCGGCCACCGCGACGAAGTACCGCAGCTTGCGGAGATCGAGATCGAGGGCCACGGGCTGCTCCTTCCACGTCGCGTCGGCCGCTCCGTCATCCGAGCGTAGCCAGCGGTGCGCGACGGTGCTCGGGGCGGCCGGCGGCTCGCGGCTTTCGGCTTTCGGCTGGCGGCTTTGGCGGGCGGCGGGCGTAGGCGGTGGTCCGGGCGGCGGCGCGTGCTCAGGCCGGCGGGCGCACGCCCGGTTCCGTCAGGAGCCGGACAGCTCCGTCAGCGCATCCAGCCGTACGGGCTTCCAGCCCAGCTCCCGGCGCGCGCGGGCGCCCGTGAGCCGCTGGTCCAGCGCGAAAGCCTCGGCGACCGGCCCCATCTCCTCCGTCGCCTCGTCGATGGTCAGATGCCGGATCGCGCCCGGCCGCCCGATGGACCGGCTGACCGCCTCGGAGACCTGGAGCGTGGTGGGGGTCTGGTCGCTGACGCCCGCGTAGACGGATCCGGCGGGGGCCGCCAGCGCCAGCACGTACAGCTCGGCGAGGTCCTCGACATGCACCAGCGACCAGTGGTTGGACCCGTCCCCCACGCACGGGACAGCGCCCTTCTCCCGCCCGGGAGCCGCGTAGAACATCTCGATCAGCCCGCCCGACCGGCCGTACACCAGCCCCGGCATCACCACCACGGGCCGCTCGCCCGTGGCCGCTCGCGCGAGAACGCGCTTCTCGTTGTCCAAGCGCCACGCCGTCAGCCTCGGCGGCTTCAGCGGTGCGTCCTCGTCGACGATCCCGTCGGTGTCGCCGTACACCCACACCCCACCGGTGTGCACGTACGGGCGGGGCCCGGCGCCGTCCTGCATCGCCTCGGCGGCTACGCGGTCGACCTCGGCGGAATCCGGACCGGCGTGCTGGCCCAGGTGCAGAACACCGTCCGCCGCCCGCGCCGCCTCACGGAGTACGGACACGTCGGTCAGCCCGCCACGGACCGCGCTCGCGCCCAGACCGGTCACGACCCGCTCGGAGGCATCGCTGCGGACGAGCGCCGCGACCTCGTTTCCCCGCCGGACCAACGCCTCGATCGTCGCCCGGCCGATGTAGCCGGACCCTCCCGTCACGAAGACCTTCATGATCGCTCCCTTCCCGGCTGGTGAACCACGGTGGTGAACCTTCTCCGTGGTGAATTCGGCACTACCGACTCTGCTCGCGAAGGGGGCCGACAGTCCAAGACCTGGCGCGCCGTCTGTCATACCCGACGGGTATCAGGCCAGGTCAGGCCGCACCGACGCCTTCGGCCGACCGGCCGACCGGCCGGGTGATCGGTGATCGGTGATCGGTGATCGGGCGACCGCTCGGGGGTCCGGCCACCGACAGGGATCGGGCGACGGATCAGGTGCTCGGCTGATCGTCCAGCTCCGTGATCGGCCGGTCGCTGACGACGGCCGTCATGATCATCGGGGCGTCGCCGTCGCTCTGGTTGACGGAGACCGCGATCCACCGGGGGTCCGCGGAGAGCGGTCCCCATACGGTCAGATCGCCGAAGCAGTCCGCGTCGCACAGCGCCTGGAACAGCGCGGGCATGGGTGCGCCCGCCTGCTTCCGGAACAGCGGCACCCGCATGGACACCCGCCGGTGAGCACCCCACCGCCGGTCCAATTCCGCGACGAGCCGGGCCAGCTGCTCTTCGGCCGCCTCCTCCGCCTCGTTCCACTCGGGCCCGTACACCCCGACGAGGTCCTCGCTCTCCCAGAGCGGAACGATCCGAAACCCCGCCCCGCTGGTCGCGGTCCACTCCCCCGTGGCCGGATCCCCCTCGACGTCCGTCCCGCCGGCCGTCGGCCCGGCCGTCGGCCCGGCCGTCGGCCCGGCCGTCGGCCCGGCGGTCGGTACGGGCGCGACGAGCAGCGCCTCGACGTCGGACACGGCGCGGCCCGTCTCGAACACCTCTCCGGCCCGTGCGGTCACAGGGCGGCCCGGTCCATGGGGCGGGGCAGCGGTCGCAGCGCCCCGGCTTCCCGCAGCCACAGGTTGGCACGGAGTACGTCCTCGATGTCGCCGCGTGCCGCGAGGACGAGCAGCGCGCCTCCGCCGCGTACGTCCTTGCGGGCCGCCGCCGCCAGGTCCTCGGGCAGCAGGGCGGCGCGCCCCGGGGAGAGATAGCCGATCCAGCCGACCGAAGGCTCGTCGGGGGCGAAACCGGCGTCGTCCTCCAGGGCGTCGAGCACGTCGTCATCGGTGACACCGCCGAAGTCGGGATCCCACAACTCCGCGACGATGGAGAGGAGTTCGGCGTCGGGAAACTCGGCGCCGGGAGTCCTGGCCTCGTCCGGGGAGCTGACGCCGATCACCATCGACTGGAGCAGGAACTCGGGCGTACCGCCCGCCAGGCCGCTGACCTCGATCTTCCAGCCCGGCGCGCCCTCGGCGACGAGGCGCAGGGCGCAGCCGGTACGGTCCGACCAGCCGTCGGCCGCCTGTGCCGCGCGCAGGGCGGCGAGCAGGGACGCCTCGTCCGGCCGCAGCTCGGCGGCGGGCCCGGAGGCGGTGACGTTACGCCACGTCCACGGGGACGTCAGTGGTACGTCCCCGCCGGAGCGGGAGCCGAGGTCGCGGGAGCCAGCAGGACGGGAGCCAGCGGGACGGGAGTCGGAGTCGGAGCCGGAGCCGGAGTCGGAGCCCGCGACCGGGAGCAGTCCGGCAAGCCGGTCCAGGGTCGGCTTCCACCGTCCGGCCAGTTCCTCCGCCGACTCCTCCCGGGGCCCCCAGAAGCCCCGCACCACACGTCGCATGTCCTGCCCTCCGTAGCTTCCCGAGCTTCCCGTCGGCCGGTCCGGCCGTCGGCCCGGCCACCGGCCCGGCCTCGCCCGGCCAAGCTAGCCGAACGCCTCGGGTTTCCTGGGGCCGCCGGCCGGCTTCTGTCCCGTGTGGACGACCTTGATCGGCAGCCCTTCCTCCCGGAACGCCTTGCGGGCGGCCTTGGCGACGTCCGGATCGGAGAAGTGCCACTCGACGGGCCGGCCGCCGGACGCCTCGACCTGCCCCCGCGCCTCGGCCAGGAACTTCTGCTTGCCGGACTCGGTGAGCGTGCCCTTGTCGGTCTTGGAGAGGTAGCTGTCGTAGCCGTTCTTGGCCTCCAGGAAGGTCTGCCTGCCGGAGTCCCAACCGTCGTACTCCACCGCCGGCTTGCCCTCCTTGGGGTGCGGGACGACGTACTCCTTGCCGCGTGCGGTACCGGTGATCTGCTCCTGGTAGCGCAGCCAGGACTCGTTCTTCCAGTTGGGCTTGGGGTTACGGTCGCGGCTCGCCCAGAAGCCGTCTCCCTTGTCGGCGGAGCCGAGGTCCGGGGACTTCAGATCCCCGGCCCAGTCCGGCGGGTTGTAGTTGCGCGGGTCGGACGTATCGCCGTGCGCGGGCTCGGGCCACTTCTTCTTCTCCAGCTCGGCCTTGGCCGCGCGCTCGGGCTCCTCGGCCCGCTTCTGGGCCAGGTGGGCGGCCCGTTCCTGGTCGCGGGCCTCCTTCGCCTTGGCCTTGGCCTCCTCGTCGCAGCCGGCTTCGGCGAGGATCACGCGGTGCGTGCCGCTCCCGGCGAGCACACCGGTGCCGGACCCGGCCACACCGTTGAACCCGTACAGCGACCGGGGGGACCAGAGCCCCGAGGCGATGACGCAGCCGGTCTTCCGTGCCTGGTCCTCGGCCGCGTCCGCCGCCTCGTCGGCCTCCTTCGCCGCCTTGCGGGCGCCCTCGACGTCCCCCGCCTCGGCGGCCTTACGGGCGCGGCGCGCCGCGTCACCCGCGTCCGAGGCGGCCTTGGCCACGTCCTCGGCGACCTTGCCGAGCTTGCCCAGTTTGCCGACCTTGCCGACGACCTTCGCGACGTCGTAGCCGGGGATGAAGAGGGAACCGACATTCCAGACGACGTCCGTGACGGCGCGTGTCTTCTCCCCGTTGTTCCAGCGCTCGCGCACCTCGTCACCGACGAAGACGTCGTCGCCGACCGTCAGTACGGTGTCGAGCGAGGCGCCGCCCCAGTCACCGAGCGCGCCGAGGTAGTCGCCGTCCTTCCACTTGTCGGTGGCGTCCTCGGAGCCCTGGAGCCACTGATCGCCGAGCTGACGGCCGTAGTCGGCCATGCCGGACCAGGTTTCGGCTGTGAAGAGGTCGCCGATGCCGGTGAGGTCGCCCCAGACACCGTCGACGAAGACGCCCTTGACGACCTGGGTGCCGCGGTCCCAGGCGCAGCCGAAGAAGCCCCAGCCGCCGCAGTCCTCTTCCTCGCCGTCGCCTTCTCCGTTCGCGTCGGGGTCCGTGGCGACGGCGGGGACGTCGTACTCGGCCTCGGGCTCGGCGCCGGACTCGGGGTAGGTGTCGCCCGCGCGGCCGGGCCCGTCGGTCGCGGGGTACCAGGACCCGCCGGTCGAACCGCTCGTCGACCCACTCGTCGACCCGCCGTTCGACTCGCCGCCGTTGGAGCCGCCGGTCGTACCGCCCGTGGAGCCGCCCGTACCGCCCGTGGCGGCGTCGGCACTTTCACCGGCGTCACCGGGAGACGGACACGCCGTACCCGTGATGGAGCAGACGGCGGACTGGAGGCCACCCGCGATGCGCCCGCTGATGCCGCCCAGTACCAGCGCCACGATGATCGCCGCGACGAGCGTGATGAGCCCGGCGTACTCCAGGGCCGACTGCCCCCGGTCCCGCCGCCGGGTGGTCAGGCGGGAAAGGGAGAGGGAGAGGGAGAACGTGGGCCTGCCCCGGCGCCGTTGATCCCGTTCCCGATCCGGCAGCCGGAACCACTCGCGGCTCTCCGGCCGCGTGAGGAACCACAGGATCAGCACCGGCAGGAACAACTGGGTGAAGCCGTGCCCCGACCCGTCACCGACGTTCGTCAGCCCACCGAGGATCAGCCACAGCTGTACGGCGACGAGGCCGCCCCACACCCCGACGCCACCGCTCCGGACACGCCGCGCGAGCAGCTGGCCCACGATCCCGGGCGCGGCGGCGTACAGGGCGAGGCCGAGGAGTTCCCCGCCCAGCGCGTCGGCCGCGATGGCGGACCCGAAGAGCCCGAGCCCGCCCAGCACCGTGGCCCCGAAGAGGACATACACCAGCGACCGCGCCGCACCGAGCGCCCGCGGCAACTCCCGCCGTCCCCCGCCGGGCGCCGAAGCCGATCCCCCGTACGCGGGCACGCCACCGAACCCAGACACGCGTCCCCCAACCAGCGTTGCCCATAAGCGCGATGAAAGGCACTCACTCTAGGGCCTGGCGGGCTCACCGTCATGGGCCCGTGTCTCCAATACCCGTGGGTGGCCGGTCACCGGTGGCTGGTCACGGGCGGCCGGTCACCGGCGGCCGGTCACGCGGGGGTGCCCCATGGTTTCCCCGCGTATCCGCTCAGTCCGCTCGGTCGGCTCGGTCCGCTCAGTCCGCGCGGCGCGGTGCACTCAGTCCGCGCAGTACGTGTCCCGCGCCGGGCGCCGCCCCGTGGTGAGGTATTCGGTGACCGTACGGTCGCCGCAGGCGTTGCCGTTGCCCAGGTAGACGCTGTGCCCGCCGTGGTCGAGCGTCACGAGCCTGGCGCGGTCGCCGAGGGCCTCGCGCATCTTCAGGGCGCCGGAGTACGGGGTCGACGGGTCACGGAGGTTCTGGATCATCAGGATGTTGGACGGGCCCTCGGCGGTGATCCGGGTGGGCTTCTCCACCGGCGCGTCCTTCCAGAAGGAGCAGGCGAAGGCGTTCGCCGGCATCCCGGCCGTGAGCGGGTGCCGGACGCGGTCGGCGGCCACGGCGCGCTCGTACGCGGGGACGGAATCCGGCCAGCGCACGTCGTTGCAGATGACCGCGGCCGTCACCGCCGCGTCCTCGTCCCGCAGCGGCTGCGCCAGGTCGGCGGGCAGGACCGGCTTTCCGGCCGGGTCCGTCGCCGCGCGGATGATCCGCGCCAGCTGGGGAAAGGAAGCGTCGCTGTAGAGGGCGTTCTGGAGCGCCTGCCGCAGCCGGTTGCCGGTCAGCGGGGTGCCCGGCGTGGTCGACTCCTTCGGTTCGCGGTCCAGCTTCGCCGCGAGCGCGAGGAACAACGGCCGTACGTCCTGGGCCCGTTCGGCCAGCCGAAGCCCCGGCTCTTCTTCCTCCCGGGCCGGATCCGCCGCCCAGGCCGCGAAGTCGGGGAACCGGTCGTCCGCGCCCACCGCCATGTTCGCCGCCCAACCCCGCGCGACCCGGGCCGGGTCCGGGTCGCCGCTGCTGTCCAGCACCCAGCGGTCCGTGTGCCGCGGGTACTTCTGCGCGTACACGGCCCCGACGTACGTCCCGTACGAGACACCCCAGGCCGACAGCTTCTCCTCGCCCAGCGCCTGCCGGAAGCGGTCGATGTCGCGCGCCTCGTTCGCCGTGGTGAGGCTGCGCAGCACGGGTCCGCCGTTACGGGCACAGGCATCGGCGATACGGCGGGACCGGGCGACGCTCTCGGTGATATCGCCGTCCGGCCCCGGCCAGGGGCGGAGGTTCACCAGGTCCCGGTCCTCCGCGTCGAGGTCGCAGCTCGCGGTCGTACTGCCGCCCACGCCCCGCGGGTCGAAGCTGACGAGGTCGTACGCGCCGGCCATCGCCTTCCGCAGCGCGTCCCCCTTCTGCCCCAGCTGCCGCACCCCGGACCCGCCGGGCCCGCCGGGGATGTACAGCAGCGTCCCGCGCCGCGCCTCGGGCCGCTCGCTGCGGAGGCGGGACACGGCGAGGGTGAGCTGAGGGCCGTACGGATCGCGGTAGTCGAGCGGTACGGGCAGCTCGGCGCACTCCTGAACGGGCGCGGACGCGGGCGCCGACGCGGCCACACCGGAAGCGGCAGCGGAAGCAGCAGCGGAAGCGGCGGTGGAAGCGGCGGTGGGGTCGGTCGTCCGGGCCTGCTCGGCACAAGGTCGCCAGTCGAGAGCGGGTACGGCCGGGGCTCCGGCGTGGGCGGCCTCCGGCGTGACCACGGCAGTCAGGGTCGCGGCGACGCCTGCGGCCGAGAGGGCGAGAACAAGGGCTCTGCGGGAGTAAGTCGTCATGGCACAAGGGTTGTTGAGCCGGGGCGCGCTGCCCATGCGGCAGGCAGGACAACACTGCTGGGGGTAGCCCCCGGACGGACCGTATGGCCACCACAGGCCCCGGAACGGGTCAGCTGTCCGGCACGCCCCTGCCGCCAGGTGCCGACTGGTGCGGCGCCGGCTCCGCCTGTGTGGCGGTCCAGCTGCTGAGGAGCTGGAGGGACTGGTGCGTGGGTGAACCAGGTTCGACGTTGTAGACGCACAGGGTCTGGTCCCCGTCACCGGGAGGCTGTAGCGATTCGTAGGAGAAGTAGAGGTCCCCGACCAGGGGATGGCGGTAATGCTTGGCGCCGTGCGTACGGCGCAGCACCCGGTGGTCGTTCCACCAGGCGGTGAACTCCGGTGAATGGAGGGTGAGTTCACCGACGAGGTCGGCGAGCTGACGGTCGTGCGGATAACGTCCGGCTTCGAGGCGGAGGGTGGCGACGGTTTCCGCGGCGATGCGCTCCCAGTCGCCGGTGCGCTCACGGGCCACCGGGTCCAGGAGGTAGTAGCGGGCGAGGTTGCGCTGCCGGACCGGCAGGGCGTCGAAGTCGGTGAGGACCGCGCGGGCCAGCCGGTTGGCGGCCAGGACGTCGGTACGCCGGCCGAGGACGAAGGCGGGCACGTGCTCCAGGGTCCGGAGCATCAGGTGCAGGCCGGGCCGGACGCGCTGCGGGCGGGCGGGGGTACGCCGGGCGGCCGTGGGGCGCGCGAGGAGGTCCGTGAGGTGCTCACGTTCCGACGCGTCGAGCCGGAGGGCCTCACAGAGCGCCTCGACGACCTCGGGCGAGGGATTGGTGGCGCGGCCCTGCTCCAGGCGGGTGTAGTACTCGGTGCTCACCCCGGCCAGGCGGGCGGCCTCCTCGCGGCGCAGACCGGGCACGCGCCGCCCACGGGGGTCGCTGGGCAGTCCGGCCTGGCCGGGGGTGACCCGGGCGCGCCGGCTGCGCAGGAAGTCGGCGATCTCGCGGCTTCGGTCCATGAACCCAGTGTGACCAGTCGGTGAGGCCGGCAGGCGGCTGTGGGTGGTCCTGCCGGTACCTGCCTTCGCAGGGCCCGCTACCGGGCTGCCGGATGGCCGGTGCGGTGGTGTCCTGGAAGAGGAGAGGGCAGCCCGTGGCCTTCGGTCTCCGGCCTCCCGGTCCCGGCCTCCCGGTCCCGGCCTCCCGGTTCCGGTCTACCGGTTCTCGACCCTTTGGTCCCCGGTTTCCGGGCCGGTCTCCGGGCCGCCGGCCTCCCTGGCCTCCGGGCTCCCTGGCCTCCGGGCCCCCTCCGCCCCGTTTGATCCTGTTCATTTCCGTTTACTCCTGGAAGGTGCGCCTCATGTCCACCGCAACCTCCGCCAAGCCCCTGACCGGCCGTACCGCGGTCATCACCGGTGCCTCCAGCGGCATCGGCGAGGCCTCCGCCGAACACCTCGCCGCGCTGGGCGCCACCGTCGTGGTTCTGGCGCGCCGCGCCGAGCGCCTGGACGAGCTGGTCGCCCGGATCGACAAGGACGGCGGCACGGCGGTGGCGATCGCCGCCGACGTGACCGACCCCGCCGCGGTCCAGGCGGCCGCCGACCGGGTCGACGCCGAGCTGGGCGGCGCCGACCTGCTGTTCAACAACGCGGGCGTCATGCTCCCCGCCCCGATCGAGGAGCGGCGCACCGACCAGTGGCAGCAGCAGATCGACCTCAACATCAGCGGCCTGATGAACGTCATCGGCGCGTTCGTCCCCCAGCTGGTGAAGTCGGCCGGCGAACGCGGTGTGGCCGACCTGATCAACACCGCCTCCATCGCGGCGCAGAACATCTTCCCCAACTTCGCCGTCTACTCCGGCACCAAGGCGTACGTCACCCACCTGTCCCGGCACCTGCGCGTCGAACTCGGCCCGAAGAACGTCCGCGTCTCCGCCATCGAGCCCGGCATCGTGGGCACCGAGTTGCAGGATCACGTCACCGACGACGGCGCCCTGGACTGGCTGGAGGGCTCCAAGGAGAGCATGGAGTGGCTCACCCCGGAGGACATCGCGCGGACCATCGGTTTCATCGCGACGCTCCCGCCCCGGGCCAACCTCCAGCAGGTCACCATCATGCCCACCGGCCAGACCAGCTGACCCGCCCGGACCTCCCACCTGCCCGGACGCCACGCCCGAACGCCCCGCACGGACGCCCCGCACGGACCGGACCTCCGCCCCCGCCGAGGTCCGGTCCCGCCGAGGTCCGTCCCGCCGAGGTCCGGTCCGGCGGACCCTCAGGCGGTCACCGGGCGATCACCAGCGCACAGGAAGCGTCCGCAGCCCGCGCAGCAGGCTCGGCCGCCACTCGGGGGCGGCGGACGCGTCGGCGAGGGCGAGGTCCGGGAAGCGCTCCAGCAGCGCCGGCAGCGCCACGGACGCTTCGAGCCGGGCGAGCGGCGCGCCGAGGCAGTGGTGGATGCCGTGGCTGAAGGCGAGCTGAGCGCGGTTCGCGACGGGATCACGGCGGATGTCGAAGCGCTCGGGGTCCGCGAAGCGCGCCGGGTCGCGGTTGGCGGCGGCGAGGGAGAGCACGACGCGCTCGCCCTGCGGTATCCGCGTACCGGCCAGCGTCACGGGCTCGGCGGTGTAGCGGTACGCGGCGATCTGCCCCGACGGCTCGTAGCGCAGCGTCTCCTCGATGGTGCCCTCCAGCAGCCCGGGGTCGGCCCGCAGGGCGGCCAGCTGGTCCGGGTGACGGAGCAGCAGATGGACGGCGCTGGAGATGAGGTTGACGGTCGTCTCGTGCCCGGCGACGAGCAGCAGGAAGGCCATGCCGAGAAGTTCGTCGGGCGCGAGACGGTCACCGCCGTCACCGCTGCCACCGCCCTCACCGCCCTCAGCGCCGTCCCCACCATCCCCCCCGTCCGAGTCGTGCGTACGGACGAGGGCGTGCAGGAGGTCGGCGTCCTCCCCCGGGGCGAGGTGACGCTTCTCCTCGATGAGCCCGGTGAGGTACTCGGTCATCGCTGCCGCGCCGGCCATCGCCGCCTCGGCGTCGGTGACGGCGACGATCGCGCTCGACCAGCGGTGGAACGCGTCGCGGTCGGCGGCCGGGACGCCGAGGAGTTCGCAGATGACGGTGATCGGCAGCGGAAAGGCGTACGCGTCGACGAGGTCGCCGCCGCCGGCCGGGGCCATGGCGTCGAGGAGTTCGGCGGAGATGTGCCGGACGCGCGGTTCCAGTCCGGCGATGCGGCGGGCGGTGAACTGCCGTGAGACGAGGGCGCGGAGCCGCGTGTGGTCGGGCGGGTCGACCTGGAGCATGTTGCGGCCGATCGCGTAACCGCCGTCGCTGTCGAACTCCGAGGAATGCCGGATGTCGTTGCGCAGCCGCACGTCCCCGAGCGCGGCGCGGACGGCGTCGTACCCGAGGACCAGCCAGACCGCCTCGCCGCCGGGCATCCGTATGCGGCGGACGTGGCCTTCGGCGCGGAGCGCCTGATAGGCGGGATAGGGGTCGGCGAAGAAGTCCGGGGCGGCGGAGGTGAGTTCGGTGAGGTGGTCTGCGCGCATGGTGACTCCCTGGATAATCGGGGACAGCTCCCCGTTTCCTCTCCCGCCGAGCCTACCAAGAACCGGGGACAGGTCCACGCTTCGATCCCGCGCAGGGTTTAGCCGATGAGGACGTTGGACACCGCGACCACCTGAGCGGTGTGTTGTACGGCGGGTTCGTTGCAGGTGGTGGCGGGGTCGCCGGTGCGGGCGGCGGCCTTGCCGCCGATGAGGACGGACGTGCTGCCGCGGGAGACGGTCCCCTTGTTGCCGGGTGGCGACTTGAAGACGCCGACCGGCGGTACCGGCAGGTGGGGCGGGGTGTTGACGGCGGTGCTGTCGACGGTGGCCGCGGGCTTGCCGCCGATGAGGACCGTGCGGCAGCAGCCGTCGGTGATGACGCCGTTGAAGGGCAGCGCCGTGGGCGTCTCCACGGGGCCGGTGGGGGAGGGGACCATCACGACGTGGGTGTCCACACCCACGACCTTGTCGCCCAGCGCCGCGGCGGGTGCTCCGGCCATGACCGTCCTCTCGGTGTTCCGGTGGTCCTGTGTCACAGGGCTTCGATGTCGCAGGGCCTCGGTATCGCAGGGCTTCGATGTCGCAGGGCCTCGGTATCGCAGGGCTTCGATGCTGCGGTACTTCGGAGTTGCGGTACTTCGGTGCTGCGGTACTTCGAAGTCGCGGTACTTCGGTGCTGCGGTACTTCGAAGTCGCGGTGCTTCGGTGCTGCGGTACTTCGAAGTCGCGGAGTCGCCGCGCAGCCGCGGTCGATGCCAGGTGTCAGCTCCGGGTGGTCACGGCGCGGGCGGAGAAGAAGGCCGCGGGAGTGCAGGAGGCCGCGGTGCCCGTCGTCAGGCCGCCGGGCATGTCGCAGCGGACGGCGAGCACCACGTCCGTGCCCGGACCGAACTCGATGGGCTCGGCGTAGTGGTCGTCGCGGTCCCGGAAGGTGTCCAGGCTCATCGCCCGCAGGACGGAATCGCCGCGCTGGAGGCGCAGGACCCCCATGTCACCCGAGGTGTTCTCGAACATGATGTCGGTGACGTAGTACGTCTGGTCCTCGGGGACGGTGAACCTCGCGGTGACGAAAGCGTCCGACTTCTCGGCGTCCACCGGGATACGGAAGTCCACCGCCCGCACTTGACCGGCGATGCCGCCCCGGCCGGTGCCGTCCTGGCCGCGCTTCGCGTCCTCGCCGCCCTTGCCGCCCTTGCCGCCGCTGTCGTCCTCACCGTCGGCGCCGTCTTCGCCGCCCGTGCCGTCTTCACCGCCGGTGCCGCCGGCCGGGCCACCGAGGGCGGGGAAGCGGCTCTGGTCCGAGCCCCCCGTGCCGGCGGACGTCCCGGCTCCGGCGGTGGCGCCCGGTTCGCCGGCCCCGGCCGTCGCGCCGCCGCCCTTTCCGGCGCCCGCCCCGCCCCCGGCACCGGGCGCGTCGGGGTCCTGACCGGTCGCCGCGGCGACCTGCTTGCGGGCCTCCGACTCGACACTGGGCTGGAGCACGAAGAACCACAGGGCCAGCAGGGCGGCCACGGCCGCGGCGACCGCCAGCGCGAACTTCGCCACCCCGTCGGAGACGATCGCCGCCTGGACCAGCGCCCCGTCCGCCGTCCGCTCCGTCTCGTCCGCTTCATCCGCCTCGTCCACGCAGAGCACCTGGAACGGCAGCGGGGCGTCGGCGCCGCGCCACATCCGCGCCTTGGGCTTGACCTTGAGGGGGACGACGGCGCTCTTGCCGTGCGCCACCTCCACCTCGTCGTAGCGGAAGGCGAAGTCCAGCTTGGCGTCGGGGTCGGAGGCGAAGAGCTGTGCCCGCAGGGGCGCGTTGCCGCGGTTGTCGACGATCGCGTTGAAGCGACCGGAGAGCCTGGCCCGCCGGGTGGTGGGCAGCAGGGTGACGCCGTGGTCGGTGAAGGCGCCGACCGTGACCGTGGACTCCTCCACGACGGAGCCCTCGATGTCCTCGTGGGACATCACGCGCAGCCCGTAGACCACCTCGCCGGCCGGCAGGTCGGGGGAGCGCGGCGGCGTGAACACCAGCCGCACTTCGACCGACTGGTCGGGGAAGACGTTGACCTGGGCGGGCTCCACCGCGATCCAGTCCTTGGCCTCGCCGAGGACGTCCAGCTCGAAACGGTCGACGACCGTCCCGGTGTTCCGGACCTGCACGGTCCGCCGCACCTCCTCACCGGGAACGGCAAGGGTGTCGGTGTCCGGTATCACTACGGTTGCTCCCACCCGGCCAGCATCGGCGCGCGGGACCCGCCTCCCGCAGGGTCACCGGGCCGGCGATCGGTGCCGGGCGCACTGCGCGAACGGCCCGCAGGTCGGGCAACCGGCCGTCCGACCGCTTATCGCCCCTGAGCGATTGGCCCCGACGGCGTCCGGGTGCGGAGCCGCCCGCTTAGGGTCGGTGTCAAGGCGCGTCACCACCGCGATGCCCAGGGCCGCCCTCCGGGCGGGATGTGCCGGACAGGG
Organism: Streptomyces sp. NPDC088147; assembly: GCF_044741565.1. Taxonomy (NCBI): domain Bacteria; kingdom Bacillati; phylum Actinomycetota; class Actinomycetes; order Kitasatosporales; family Streptomycetaceae; genus Streptomyces; species Streptomyces sp. NPDC088147. Next base: position 362,608 of record NZ_JBIUSY010000003.1, read on the forward strand.
CCCGGGTCCTGTCCGGGGCCGGTGGGCTCCGCGGCCGGCGCGGCCCGGCCGCGGGCCGGAAGTATTCGATCCAGTGCAGGCGGGTTGTGGGGCGGCGCATCGATGGAGTTCCCCGAGGAACGGGCGGGTGACCCGCCGGACCGGCGGTCCGGACGCCCGCGTCCCCTGTGCCCCGGCCGTCCGGTCACGTACCCCGGCCCTCCGGCCATGTGCCCCGGCCCTCCGGTCACGTACCCCGGCCGTCCGGCCATGTACCCCGGCCGTCCGGCGGATGGCGCCGCGATGCGGCGGGCCGGGCGGCGGTCGTACGCCGGTGCCCGCCGCCCGCGACCGTGACGAGGACGGGCGTGCCCGGCTTACCCGACCCGCCCCTGCCGGGGCGGAGCGCGGAACTGGCCACCCTCCGCAGCGCGGTGCACGCCGCGGGCCGCGGGGTGTCCCGGGTCGTGCTGGTCTCCGGTCCGGCGGGGGCGGGCAAGACGGTGCTGGTCGACCACCTGGCGAGGACGGTCCGGGACGCGTTCACCGTGCTGCGCGTCGCCGCGTCGCCTCCCCCGCGTCCGTTCGCCCTGACCGGGCAGGTGCTGGCCGCCGGTGCGAGCGGGCCGACCGGCCGGCCCTTCGGCGACCGTACGAGGTCCACGCTGGCCGCCGGGGCGGAGCTGGCCTCGCTGCTCGGCCGCCTCCAGGACGAGCGCCCGGTGCTGCTGTGGATCGACGACGCCCACGCGGCGGACCTGGAGTCGCTGCGCGCCCTCGGTTTCACGCTGCTGCGCCAGTACACCGAGCGCGTCCTGACGGTGATCTGCACCAGGGACGCGGAGCGGACGGTGTGGGACACCGGGCTGGCGTTCCTGGCACCGGAGGTCGAACGCGTCGAGCTGGCGGAACGGCCAACGTCCGCCCTCCGCGCGGCAGGCGCCTACGGGTGCCCGGCGCCGCACGCGCGGCAGGGTGAGCGGCCCCCCGCGGGTGCGCAGGAACGCCCGGCGCCGGGCCGCGGGCGTCTTGCCGGACCCAGGACCGAACCCAGGGCCGAATCCAGCGCCGAACCCGGCGCCGGACCCAGGGCCGAGCCCAGGACCGAACCCGGCGCCGAGCCCCGGGAGCCGTGCAGCGTGGCCGGGGAGATCCGGCGGCTGGTCGCGGACGGCCGGGGGCGCGAGGCCCTGCGGCTGTTCGGGCAGGCGCTGCTGCTGCCCTACGGGCCGGACCGGGACGAGGCGCTGGGGCTGCTCAGTCTCGCCGAGGCGCGCGACGAGCGCGCACGGGTGTATCTGCGGCGCGCCCGCGAGGGCTTCGAGGCCGCCGGGGAACTGCACCGCGCCGGCGACGTGGCCTGCGATGTGGGTGTCGTGGAGTCGGCGCTCGGGCTGGCGCGGGAGGCGGTCGACTCCTCCCTGTTCGCCATGCGGCACGCGGGCGACGAGGCCAAGAGGGCCCGAGCACTGGCCAACCTGGCCCACGGGCACGCGCTCGACGGCGGCCCGGCGAAGGGACTGCGGCACCTCGACGAGCTGCCCCGCACCCCCGCGTCGGCGCCCGCGGCGTACACCGACCTGCTGATCCAGCGCGGCATGCTGCGCAGCCTGGCGGGCGACCTGACCGGAGCGCTCACCGATCTCGACGCCGCCGCCAGGCGGCGCATGTCGGGGGCGCCGCGCATGGGCACCGTCTCCGCCCTGGCGCACAGCGTGTGGTGCCACTTCTTCCTCGGTGACCGGCAGCGCGCCTTCCGCACGCTCGCCGTCGCACACGACACCGCCCGCACGATGGGCCGGCCGGCCGACGCCTTCGCGCTGCACTGTGCCGGGGCGGCGCTGCACGCCTTCGGCGGCCGGTTCGGCGACGCGCGGGCCGAGTTCGCGGCGGCGCACGGGCTGGGCTCGTGGGCGGACTCCAGCAGTCCGCAGCTGTTCCTCGCCGTCGCGGAGGCGCTGGTGGAGTTCCCGGCGGGGGACCACGCGCGCGTGGTGGAGCTGCTGGACGGCGCCAACGCGCCGGCCCGCGACGTCCGGAGCCGGCTCTACGCCTCCCGTTACGTGCCCCTGCTCGGCGTCTCCCACGTGCGGCTCGGCGACCTCGCCGGGGCCCGCTCGGCGCTGCGCGTGCTGGAGTCCTTCGAGGAGCTGGGCGCGCTGTTACCGGTCTCGGTGCTGTGGCTCAGGGGAGCGATGGCGGCGCGCTCCGGGGACACCCAGGGCGCGGTGGGCGCCTACCGGGCCGCCCTGGCCGTGCCGCCCGACGGCGGCGATCCCGTCCTGCACAAGGCGCTGGTCGAGCAGGACCTGGGAGCTCTTCACCTCGCCACCGGCGACAGCGTCCGGGCGCGCCGGCATCTGCGGGCGGCGGAGCGCCGGTTCGCGGGGATGGGCGCCGAGCCGTTCCGGGAGCGGTGCCGCTCGCTGCTGAGCGAGGCACCCCAGCCGGCGTGCCCGAGGGAGACCGTGCGGGAGATCTGGGGCACCCTCTCCGAACGGGAACGGAACATCGCCGGGCTGGTGGCGCGGGGCTGGACCAACCGTGAGATCGCCGCCGAGCAGTACCTGAGCGTGAAGACGGTGGAGTACCACTTGGCCAACGTCTACGCCAAGCTGGGCGTCGCGGACCGGCGCAGACTGCGCGACCTGGTCCAGTCGCACATCCACAGGTGGTCCTGACACACGGTTCTGACACATACGGTCCTGACGCATACGGTCCTGGCACACGGCCCTGACACGTGATTTTGAAGCGCGCGGCCCCGAGACGGGCGGACTCCCGCCGGACTCCCGCCGGGCGCCCGGCGGGCCGGACGCGCCCCAACGGGCAGGCGGCAGGCCCCGAAAGGGCTCCCCCGCGGCGGGTCGCACGGGAGCCCCGGACTGTTTCGATCGGGTCATGACGTACGGGAGGAAGCACAAGAGGCGTGCGGGACCGCTGTCCTTGCTCATCGTCCTGGCCCTGGTGGTGCCGGTGGTCGCCGGCGGCCTGGCGTCCACCTGGTGGGCCGCCGACGCCGCGCCGGACACCGGCGCCGAGCTGGTCTCGATCGGCCGGGGCGAGGACGAGGCGGCCGGCGGCAGCGACGCCCAGGTCTCCGCCGACGGCCGGCACGTGGTCTTCCAGAGCCGACGGGACCTGTCGGCGGCGACACCGCTGTTCCCACGGTCGGGCGGCTCCTCCTGGCGGGTCTACGGCCGCGACCTGGAGACCGGGGCGCTCACCCTGCTGAGCGACCCGGACGTGGACGCGACCGAGCCGCAGGTCTCCCGGGACGGGCGGACGGTGGTGTACCGCAGCGGCGGCCGGCTGCTGGACCAGTCCCGCCGCACCTCCATCGTGGCCGTGGACCGGGACACCACCGGCGTCGGTGCGCTGGACCGGCCCGGCACCATGAAGGCGTCCGACCTCGGCGCCGCGCCCGGCCCCGTCCCGTCGTCCTTCCCGGGCCGGTGCGGAGAGGACTGCGGTCCTCGGATCTCGGGGGACGGTTCGGTGGTCGCCTACCCCAGTGTGCTGTCGCCGGTGTCCCCCGGCCTCGTGCTCACGGCGGGCACCAACGCGACCTTCGACATCCTGGTCGGCGCCACGATCGACTTCGGCGTCTTCGGGAACCGGCCGGAGGGGTTCTCGGCGACGGACGCACCGGTCACCGTCACCCTCGGGACCAAATCCCTGGTCCCGGAGCTCCGGGACGCCGACATCACGGGTCAGCCCGTCCTCCAGAGCACCGGGACCCGGGAGGGCGGGGACTTCTCCATCGCGCCCAAGCAGTGCACGGCCGAGGGCTTCTGCCGGGTCGCCGTCACCTTCCGGCCGGCCGGGTGCGCCGGACAACCGGCCGTCACCGACCGGTTGTCCACCAATGGCCCCACCAGTTACGGGCAGGCGAGCGTCGTGCTGCTGGCGTCCTGCGCCCGTCCCGCGCCCGAGGCCACCTGCGAACGGGCTTCCGGTCCGACCGAGCGGGAGATGGCGGAACTCCCGCTGCGCCGCGGGGTGCCCGCGGCCGGCGGCGTCGTCGGAACGCGCCTGGATCTGCCGCCGGTCCAGCCGGGCCGGCCCCTCCTGGTCTGGGTGCCCGCCGACGGAATGCGCGGCCGGCTGGGCCTGTTCACCCAGGACTGCGCGGCGATCAGCCTGGTGGACCCGGGGCCGGAGGTCCGCGAAGCGGCCCGTCGGCAGGGCGCGTCGCGCCCCGGGGCGGTCCTTCCGGGACGTCCCGGGGACGTGCTCGACGGGGCGTCCGGCGCGGACACCCTGTACTTCCTGGTCAACCCGGCACCGGGACCGGACCGGCAGCCGACGGGTCCTGACCGGCCGTTCCCCCCGGGCGGCGCCCAGACCTATGCCGCCCAGGTCACGCTCGACCGCGCCGCCGGCACGGGCGATCCACAGGGCGGCTTCTCCGTCACCGTCCGCGCCGAGCGCCAGGTGGTCGAGGTACGGCGCGACCTGCGGCCGGGGGGCGGGTTCGAACCCGGGCCCGCCGGGATCGCCGGCCGGCGGGGCGGCGCGGGCGGCGCGGCGCCGGTCGTCGTCGACGGAGGGCAGCCCGCCCTCTCCGAGGACGGCCGGACCCTGGTCTTCACCTCCCGCGGACTGCCGGGAACCCCGCCGCACTCCAGCACGGTCCTGGCCGCCTCCGCCGATACCGATACCGATACCGATACCGATACCGGCACAGGCACGGGCGCGGGCGCGGGCGGACGGTACGGCTCCGCGACCGCGGTCCCCGGCGCGTCCGGTGGAGAGACGGCCGCGTCCGCTCCGGCGGTGTCGGCGGACGGCAGCACGGTGGCGTACGTCAGCGCCCCCGGCCCGTCGGCGCCCCGCCGGCCCGCCCAGGTCGTGGTCGCCGACAGACGGGGCGGCGAGCCGAGGACGGTATCCGCCGGCGCGTCGGGGCGCCCGGGGAACGGGGACAGCGGCCGGCCCGCGCTGTCCCCTGACGGCCGAGTGGTCGGCTTCGCCTCGACCGCCACCGATCTGACGGCCGATCCGCCGCCGGCCGGACCGCAGCTGTACGCGCGGACGGTGGCCTCCGGCGCGTACCCGACCCGGCTCGCCGTCCTGGACCCCGCGGAGCGCGCGTCCGGGCCCGCCGTGTCGTTCGACGACCGCGGGGTCCGCGTCGCCCTCAGCACGCCGGAGTCGCTGCACCGGGACGACCGCAACCAGCAGCCCGACGTCTACACCTGGGCGCTGCCGGGGCGGCTGACCGTCACCCCCACGCGGATCGACTTCGGCACCTTCGACCGGCCGTCGGGCACCGGCCGGGGCATGCCGCTGACCGTCGGCAACTCCGGACCGGGCCCGCTCACCGTCACCGGTGCGACGCCCTCCGCCTCGTTCGGCTTCCGGAGCGCCTGCGTGGGCAGGACGCTGGACGCCGGTGAGAGCTGCACCGGTGTGGTCTCCTTCACTCCGTCCGCCACGGGCCGGTACGAGGGCACCGTGGACGTGGTGGCGGCCACCGGGTCCGACCGGCGGCAGCAGCGCGGGGCCGCCGGACTGCGGGCCGTCGTGGACCGTCCCGCCGCGCCGGAACCCGGCCCGTCCGCGCCGTCCGACCCGCCGTCCGACCCGCCGTCCGGCGGCCCCGCGCCCGGCCCCTCACGGCCGCCCACCGACGCGGACGGGCCGGGGCCGTCGCCCTCCGGCGGCGGGCACGGCGGCGGGCACCGGGAGCCCCCGCCGCGCCCCTCCGTCGCACCGGAGCCCCCGCCGGGTCCCTCCCCAGCGCCGGAGCTGCCACCGCCGGGCGCGGGCGGGGTGCTGCGGCTGTCGCCCACCGTCGCCCACCCCGGCAGGGTCTCCCAGGTGTACGGCAGCGGCTTCGCCGCCGGGGCGCGGATCCAGCTCACCTGGGGCACCACGGGACCGGTCCGGCAGGTCACCGCCTCCGCGCGAGGGACGTTCACGGCGTACCTGCCGGTCGCCGACGGCGCCGGGCAGGGGCGCGGTGAGATCACCGCCACCGCGGGCGGCCGGCTCCTGGCCGCCGCCCGGTTCCTGGTCGGACTGCCGTCCGTGCAACCGCCGTTCCTCGAACGGCGCTCCTGAGCCGCCGGGCTCCGGGCGGCCGGCCGCCGATCGGGCACGCCGAGGGACCGCCGCCGCGACCCGGGAAGGAGCCGGACGCGGCTGGCCCCGGGGACGGGTGGGTACGGCGACCACCGGCCCGGGGGCAAGGCGGACCCGGGCCGGGGGCAGGACGGACCCGGGCCGGGGGGCAGGGCGGACCCGGTCCGGCTCAGTCCGCCCAGCGGGAGGCCGGGACGAGGGCGACGCCGGTCCGGTGGCGCCGGAACGCGTCGCGGAGCGGTTCCTCCTCGTCCTCCGGCACCCCCATGACCTCCACCTGGCCGGGGCGTCCGAACCTGCCGAACGGCCCCGGCCGCCGCAGCAGTTGCAGGAAGCCGACCGAGATCCGCGCCTCCGGCATCCCGTGCAGGGCGGCGACATCCGCGAAGGCGGGACCGCGCCCGCCGAGCAGCAGCAGCTCCCGGGAGCCGACCCAGACCAGCCGGACCCGTTCGCCCGCGCCCAGCGATCTCATCAGGCGGGCGTTGGCCGCGTCGATCGCCGTGCGGTCGAGGCCGTCGAGGATGCGCCGGGCGTCCCGCAGGGCGCGTTCGGAGCGCCGGGCCCGCCGGTGGGCGGCCGCCCGGGGGTCGCCGTCGCGCACAGGACCGCCGGGGAGCCGGTCCGCCGCGTCCCGGTGGACGACCAGGCCGGAACCGGTGTGCGCAGGACCGCCCAGCGCGGGGGACACGTATCCGTACCCCGCCGCCGGGCCGGCCGCCGCCGACCCGGCCGCCGACCCGGCGAGGAAGTCGGCCGCCCGGCGCACCCACTCCTCGGCCGTACCCCGGTCGACGCCGCCGACGCCGACGCGCAGCAGTACGGTCACCGCCTCGCGGATCAGCGGTCCGTGCTCCTCGATCACCCGCCGGCCGCTCCCGCTCCCCCATACGGGCTCGGCCGCCAGTGCCTCGGCCAGCAGCCTGGCCATGGTCTCCTCGCTCTCGTCGCCGGCGCTCCGGCACGAGACGGCGGTCCGTTCGACCGCCCGGAGCAGGCCGGCGCGGAACTCCTCGGCCGCGGGGAACGCTTCTTCTTCGACTGCCACGTGCACCACACTCCGGAACGGTTTCAGCGGGAACGGTAGAGCTGGGGCGAGACGCCCATGACGGCCTTGAACTGCCTGCTGAACAGGAAGCCGTCCGCGTAGCCGTAGCGGGCCGCGACCTGCCCGATCGACGTGGTGCGGTCCAGGTGGGTCGCCGCGTGCTGGATCCTGCGGTGGATGATCCACTCCCGCGGCGGCATGCCGTAGGTCCGGCGGAACATCCGGGTGAAGTAGTCGGGCGACAGGCCGGCGACCCGGGCGAGGTCCGCCGCGCGCGGACGTCCGGAGATGTGCTCGTCGACGAACCGCTCGACGGCCCGGCGCGCGGACGCGCCGAGGACACCGGGTTCGTCGCCCATCTCCGCCCTGCGCAGCAGTGAGGAGAAGAGCACGAGCAGCATGCCCCGTAACCGCTCCTTCCGGTGAGGCAGGGCCGAGGCGAGCTCCGCGGGCAGCGCCTCGACGAGCCAGCGCAGCTCCCACGCGTCCCGGACCAGCACGACGGGGGCGAGGTCGCGGTCGGTCTCCGGGTCGCCGGCCAGTCGTAACGGGTGGAGGACGGTCGGCCGTCCGCTCGGCGCGGTCAGGGAGAAGGGGGTGCCCGGCCTGACCCACAGCAGGGTCCCCGGGTCCAGCCTCAGGCGCCTGGGCCCGGTGTCGACCGCGCAACCGCCGCTGACCACCAGATAGAGCAGGTGCTCGGCCGAACCGGCCGGGACGTCGATGCTCCGGCCCGCCCCCAGGGTGTACGGCCCCGGCCGCTCCGGCGCGAGTATCCGGCGCGCCGTCAGCCGGCCGAGCCACCGCGCGGCGTCCGCCTCCTCGCCGCATCCGGGCGGCCCGTGGTCCGGGTCCGTGACGACGGGCGACGGCGGCTTCGGGATCTTCGTCAACATCTCAGCGGACATGGTGCGAGGCCGGGCGCGGCGGCGCATAAGGGAAAATCCCTAGAAGCACCGGCGGAAGGCCGACGGCCCCGCCGAAGGGTGATGACCGATCACCGAATGTGACGGTGGCGATGGTGCCGGGGAGTGCCACCCGGCGTCAAGGGCCCGGCGAACCGAAGGGGCACGGGCAGTCGGCTACCGCTCGGTAAGCTCAAATCTCACCAAAGACGGACATTGATTACGGCCAGTAACACCGGTTCGGTACAGCAAGTAGCCGCTCCGGACCATGGCCCGGCCACTGCGGGATACGGAAACTTACCTATGGCACAGATGTTCGCACCGCCCTTCGACGACAACGTGGTCGGAGGGGAGCGGGGCCATGAAGGCGAGAAGAGAAGAGCATGTCAGCTGACCGCACGTTCGTGCACGTGAGCGCGTCCGACCCCATCTCCGAAGCGGGGATCGTGGCGGCCCTCAAGTCCCGGGCAGGGGTGTGGATCGCGGACGAGAACCAGGTAACGCCCACCACGGTGGCCCTCGTCGTCGCCGACGAGATGGACGAGGAGGCTCTGCGGCTGCTGCGGGCGGCGCGGAGCAAGGGGGCGCGGCAGGCCGTCGCCGTGGTGTCGGAGCTGGACGACGCCGGCCTGATGACCGCCGTGGAGTCCGGCGTCGCGGGGCTGGTGCGCCGACGGGAGGCCACGGCCGACCGCCTGGTCCAGGTCATCGGGTCGGTGCGGCGGGGAGCCGGCGTGGTGCCGCCGGACCTGCTGGGACGGCTGCTCAAGCAGGTCTCGCAGGTGCAGCGGGACGTCCTCGCCCCCCGGGGCCTGCACTTCAGCGGGCTGACCGACCGCGAGGGCGAGGTGCTGAAGCTGGTGGCCGCCGGCCTGGGAACCAGGGAGATCGCCGGCCGGCTCGCGTACTCGGAGCGGACCGTGAAGAACGTGCTGCACGATGTCACCCACCGCTTCCACCTGCGCAACCGCTCGCACGCGGTGGCCTACGCGATCCGCGAGGGCCTCATCTGAACCCCGCCTCCCCGCCCGTCGCTCCCCCGCTCCCCCCGCCCGTCGCTCCCCCGCTCTCCGCGCGCGTTGTTCCCCCGCTCTCCGCGCGCGTCCGCTCCTCGATGCGGTTCCGCGGCGGCGCCGCGGACCGCCGCGACGTCCCCCGGGACCCGTCGGTGCGCGAGGCGCCGAGATCGATACGGCCGGGGGCCTTCTCCAGCTCCGTGTCGGCGGACGGGTGCAGCGGGGCCAGCAGCACCAGGTGCAGGGCCGGCAGAGGCTGCGGCCCGAGACCGGCCCAGGGGAACTGCACCGGGTCGGGCGGGGCGACGACGAGCGGGACCGGGACATCACCGCCCACGCCCGACAGGGAGGCGTGGACGAAGCGGGCGGGCAGCGCCGGGTGTTCGGCACCGGCTCGCAGCACCTCCCCCAGCAGGCGCTGCCCCTCCCGCCAGCCGGCGCCGTGCGCGGTCAGACGGTAGGAGAACTGGAACACCCGCACCGGCTGCATCCGGGCGACGACGGCGCGGTCGGGGCCACGCGCCACCATCTGCCCGCTGCGGCTCCGCTCCTCCTCACGGACGTCGTACAGACGGATGCGCAGCAGCCCGCCCCCGCCCGCCCCGGAGCCCTCCGGGGCGGGTGACGCGGGCGGGGCACCGGGGGCGGCGGGGGGTTCGTCGGGAGGGTCGTCGGGGGCCTCGGCACACAGCCTCGTTCCCGGGAGGCAGTGCCGCAGCCAGGACTCCAGGGAGAGCGTGACGGCGTCCAGCATGCGCCCATCGTCGCAACGGCGGCGGGCGCCGCGAACGGCCGTGCAGCGGGGCGAAGATCCCCCGTCCGGTGCCCCAAGAGGCAGCGCCGGAGGGCTGAACCGCTGTCTCGACGCGACTCCGGCGGGCGGTGGAGTCCGACAACGATGAGGCGTCACACAGGAAAGTGAGGAACGCGTGCCCAGTTATCTGACTCCGGGCGTCTACGTCGAGGAGACCTCCTCGGGAATCAAGCCGATCCAGGGCGTGGGGACGGCGACCGCGGCCTTCGTCGGGTTCACCGCGAAGGGGCCCTTCAACACGGCCTTCCTGGTGACCAGTTGGACGCAGTACACCAACGTCTTCGGGGAGTTCGTCAGCGGCGCCTACCTGCCCCAGGCGGTCTACGGCTACTTCCTCAACGGGGGCGGCAACGCCTACATCGTGAGCCTCGGCACCGGGGCGACCGAGGCGGAGCCGGCGGCCGGGAACACCCCCGCCGCGCCCGCCGCGCCCGCCGCGGACCGCGTCGAGCTGGCGGGCCACAAAGGCGCCCGCCCGGCCCTGGCCGTCGGCCTCGTCCCGGACGCCGCCGGGGAGGGCGGCACACCGGTCACCGTCGAGGTGGAGGACGCCACCGACGGCGGCGAGGAGACCTTCAAACTGGTCGTGCGCCGCGACGGCAAGGTGGCCGAGGTCCACGACAACCTCTCCATGCGGAAGGGCCCGGCACACGCCGCCACCCTCGTCCGGCAGTCATCCCTGATCACCCTGGAGGAGATCAAGGGCGCCGGCCCGACCCGCCCCGCCAAGGGCGCGAAGGCGTCCCTGGCCCCCGCCCGGTCCGCGAACGCGCCGGCCGCGGTGGAGGACAGCCTGTCGCCCGGCTTGTCGCCCGGTCTGTACATCGGCGACACGGCGGCCCGTACGGGGCTCGCGGGCCTGGAGGCGCTGGACGACGTGACCATGGTCGCTGTGCCCGACCTGATGGCGGCCTACCAGCGCGGCGCCATCGACGCCGAGGGCGTCAAGGCCGTGCAGACCTCCCTCATCGCGCACTGCGAGCTGATGGGCGACCGGGTCGCGGTGCTCGACCCGCTGCCCGACCTCAACGCCCAGCGGGTTCACGAGTGGCGGCAGGAGTTCTCGGCCTTCGACTCGAAGTACGCCGCGCTGTACTGGCCCTGGATCAAGGTCATGAACACGGTGGAGAAGAGGGCGGAACTGCTGCCCCCGAGCGGTCACGTCGCCGGCGTGTGGGCCCGCAACGACGACACCCGGGGCGTGCACAAGGCCCCGGCCAACGAGGTCATCCGGGGCGTGCTCTCCCCCGCCCTCGCGGTGACCAAGGGCGAGCAGGCCCTCCTCAACCCGGTCGGCGTCAACTGCCTGCGGACCTTCCCCGGCCAGGGCGTCCGGGTCTGGGGCGCGCGCACCCTCTCCAGCGATCCCGAGTGGCGCTACCTCAACGTCCGGCGGCTCTTCAACTTCGTGGAGAAGTCGATCCTCGACGGGACGAACTGGGTGGTCTTCGAGCCCAACGACCCGTACCTCTGGGAGGGCGTGCGCCGCACCATCACCATGTTCCTCACCCGGGTCTGGCGCAGCGGAGCGCTGTTCGGCCGCAGCCCCGCCGAGGCCTTCTTCGTGCACTGCGACGAGGAGAACAACCCGCCCGAGAACCGGGACGCCGGGATCCTCACGATCGACATCGGCATCGCCCCCGTCAAGCCGGCGGAGTTCGTCGTCTTCCGGCTGTCGCAGTTCTCCCAGGGCTCCGCGCTCGACGAATAGTCACCACACCCCCTAAGGAAGCACCCTCATGTCCAACACCGGAGCGCCCTCGGCCATCTCCGCGGCGCGGTTCGTCGTCTCGTTCGACCACACCGCCCCCGCGTACTTCTCGGAACTGAGCGGCATCACCACCGAGGTGGAGCCGGCCGAGTACATCGCCGCCGACGCCAGGACGGGCGCCATCGTCCACACCAAGCAGTTCGGCAAGACCAAGCCGCCCACCGTCACCCTCAAGCGGGGCGTGGACGGTTCGGGGGCCATCTTCGCCTGGCACGTGATGTGCCGCGAGGGGCTGGGGGCGGCCCGCATGAGCGGCACCCTCCAGCTCCAGAACGCCGAGGGCGCCGTGCAGGCCACCTACACGATGTTCGGCGCCTGGCCCAGCAAGATCGAGGTGGGCAACCTCAAGGCGGGCGCGTCCGAGATCGTCCTGGAGACCGTCACCTTCACCTGCGAGCGGGTCGAGATGATCCCGCTGGTCTCCTGATGGGCGGCGAGACGACGGGGCAGACCATGCGGACGGAGTACCCGTTCGTCCTGCCGCGCGGCTACGTCGACGCGTCGGGCCGGGTGCACCGCGAGGGGACGATGCGGCTCGCCACGGCGCGGGACGAGATCGCCCCGCAGGCCGACCCCAGGGTCCAGCAGAACCCGGCCTACCTCACGATCCAGCTCCTCAGCCGGACCGTCACGCGCCTGGGCGCTGTCACGGACGTCGGGACCGACACGGTCGAGAACCTCTTCGCGTCGGACCTGGCGTTCCTCCAGGACCTGTACCGGCGGATCAACCAGGAGGGCCGCACCGAGACCGAGGTCTCCTGCCCGTCCTGCGCCCACGCCTTCCTGGTCGATGTGGCCGGGGAGGCCGGGGAGGCCGGGGAGGCCGCGGGGGAATCCTGACGTACGCGTCCGACCGTCTCTGGGAGGAGGTCGTGTACGTCGCCTACTACCTGCACTGGTCCGCCGACTCGGTCCTCGACCTGGAGCACCCCGCGCGTCAGCGGGTGATCGAGGAGATCGGCCGGATCAACAAGAGGATCTCCGATCCCGACGCGGCGGACGGCTGAGCGCCGTCCGCGTCCGACGCCCACACGAGAAGGAGGCGACCGATCATGCGGTGGCCGTGGCAGTTCGCGCGTTCCTGGTTCCGCACCCCGGTCCGGGGCGCGTCGCCGCGGGACGCTCCGCCGACGCTCCGGGCCGCCGGGGCGTGGCGGCGGCTGCCCGCGCTCGGCACCACGGCGCGGGTCACGCCGTGGACGGTCGCGGCCACCGCCCCCGGCGCCGTCGCCCGAGCGGGGACGCGGCCCCTGGTGCACCGGGCGCCGCGCGCCGTGCGACCGGAGGCCGCGCCCCGCGGGCGGGTCGTCGGACTGGCCGGCCCGGCCCTGGCGCCGACGGCTCACCCGGCCCCGCCCCACCCGGCCCCGCCCCTGCCTGGGGACGCCGTGCCGGACCGGCCGGTGCCGGTCGGCCGGTCCGGGGCGGCCGGGGCGCACTCCCCGGTGTCGGAGCCACCGGCGCCCCGGCCCCGGCGGCTCCCTGTCGTCGGCGTCCCGGAGGCCGCCCCGGACGGCACGACCACACCGCCGTCCCTCACCCGGGCGACGGACGCGTACGTGGGCGAGCCGCGCCCGGTCACGCCCCCGCCGCCCCGTTCGGAGTTCGACCGGCAACTGGACGCCTACCGCCCGGCCTGGCTGGTGGACCGGCTCCAAGGGGTCGGGGAGCTGCCCTCGTACGTCCTGGCCCGCTCGGTGCGGCAGGAGGAGCCCGCGCGGCCCGGCCCGGAGGAGCCGTACGGCGCCGGCCCGGCGGTGCTCCCGCCGGTGTCCGCGCCGGTGGCGGGACCGCCCCGGCCCGCCGCGCCTCCGCCGGGAGGTCCCCGGGCGAGTCTCGCCGAGTCCCGTCGGCAGAACCTGACGCGCCGCCTCTCCCACCACGACCCCGGCGACGGGCCGGGACGGGCGGGCGAGACCCCGGCGAACGCACCGACGCCGCCGGTCCCCTCGCCGCTGTCACCTGCGTCACCGGCGGAAGCGCGGGACCCGTCGACACGCGAGCGGGAGGCGGCGCCGTACCCCGACGCCGCGCCCTCGCCCGCGCCTTCGTCCGTGTCCGAGCCCGCCCCCGGGCCCGCCCCCGAGCCCGCCCCGGGCAGTGCCCCGGCATCGCGGAGCTGGGAAGCGGCATGGAGCCTCAACCAGTCCCGCCGCCTCGCCCGTCCCGCCGCCCAGGATCCCGGCGGAGAACTCCGGCGCGCCTCGACGGAGCTTCCCGGCCCGGCCGCACCGCCGCGGACGGGCGCGCCCCGCGCCCCGCGCGCCGGCCGCCCGGCCGGACGGAACGTGGAACCGTCCCGGGAGGCCGACCCAGTGGGCGTGCCCGCCACCGCAGCCCCCGCGTACACCGGCGGCTCCGGCACCACCGGTGCGCAGACCCCCGCCGTCGACGACGACGGAGGACGACCGGACGACGCGTCGGCCGACCGGACGGCGGCCCCGGCCCCGGCGCCCACCGGACCCGCGCCCGCGCCCGCGGCCATGTCCGCGTCCGCCACCGCGGTCGGGTTTGTGCCCGCGTCCGCCGCCGGGCCGTCGACTACGTCGACGTCCACGTTCGGCCCCGCTGCCACGGCGGGGTCCCCTTCCGGGACGGGGTCCGACCCCACGCCCGAGCCCGAGCCCGAGCCCGAGCCCGGAGCGGGAGCCCCCTACGGAGCGGGCTCCGACTCCGGGACGGACTCGGACTCCGGGGCGGACTCCGGCACCGGGGCCGAACCCGCCAGGGGGATACGCGCCCCTGCCGGGGCGCGGTCCACGGCGAGGGGGGAAACCGTGCCCGCGACGGAGCCCGCCCGGCGGATGGAGACCGAGACCTCGCCCGCGACGGAGTCCCTGACCGAGGCGATGTCCCTGCCCGAGACGGTGTCCCCGCCCGGATACGCGTCCGCCCCCGGGGCGGAGCACGTTCCGGCGATGGGGGACGCACCCGGGGCGGAGTCCGCCTTGGGCATGGAGCCCCTGCCCGGGGCGGAGTCCGCCCCAAAGGCGCACACCGTGCCCGAACCGGGGCCGTCCCCCGACGCGGGACCGGTCCCACCGGCCGGGAGCCGGCCCGGCGCCGTCCGGCAGCCGGGCGCCGGAACCGGCTCCGCCCTGCCGTGGAGCACGGAGAGCGGCACCATGCCGTCGTCGACCGGCGCCCTGTCGCCCACCGTCCGGCCGGAACCACCGGTCCGGGCCGCCGGACACCGGGCCACCGGGCATCAGGCCACCGGGCATCAGGCCACCGGGCACCGGACGGCCGGAGCCGCCGCCCCGCCGTCCCCCCGTCCGGAAGGACCGGCCCTGGTGCACCGGGGACCCGGTGCACACGCCGGTGCGCTGCCGCCACCGCACCCTGCCGGATGGGGCACCGCCGCACACCGGGCGTCCGCTCCTCGGCCCGGTGCCGCTCCGGCGGCCGGGCCCGGGGACTTCCACGAGGTCGCCGTGCCCGGCGCGATGGCGCCCGCGCTCGTGTCCGAGGCCGCCGCCCCACCACCGGCACCGCACTCCGGGGCGGGCGCGCCCGGCTTCCGCCCACCCGGGCCCACCGCCTTCGGCGCACCCGCCGCCGGGGAGAGCGTGCCTCCGGTGGCGGCACCCGTGACGGTCTCCTCCAAAGGGAGCGCCGACGGACCCGCGCTGCCCTCAACAGCCGTAGCCGCGGCGACCGTTCACCGGCCCGCCGCATCCGGGGCAGGCGCTCCCGGCCGCCCGGTGGCGGCCCCCGCCACGACCGGGGCCGAGGCCGTCCCGACCGGGGCGGCGGCCACGTCCCCGGCCGACATCCTCCCGCCCACCGGACGGGAGGCGCCCACTCCGGCCCTCCCGCCGTCCTCGCCGGGAGCGGCACCGGAGGCGGCCCCGTTTCCGGCCGGGGCGCCGGTGTCCGCGGCGGAGGCGACCGGCGCCCCGCCCCGGCCGGCGCTGCGCCTGGTGCACTCGGCCGCGACGGCGGCGTCCGGCGAACCGGCGGGCGCGCTGTACGTGGTCCCGCAGCACCGTCCGACGGGCGGCCCCCCGGCGCATCCGGCCACCACCGCCGACGAACGGGAGGCGGCGGCCGAGGCGCCCTGGCTGGCCGCCGGGGCCGAGACGCTGGTGTCCCTCGGGTCGCTCGTGGACATCCGTGCGGCGGCCGGCCGGCCCGGCGGCCCCGCCCCGGGACTCCACCACGTGCGCCGCCCGGCGCACGGCGACGGCACTCCGGGCGGCCCCGACCGGGCCCCGGTGGCGACGGCGGTGGAGGGCGGAGGGGCGGACGTCCCACCGGTGCCCCCGCCGCCGTCCCCGGAGCCGTTCCCGTCCGCGTACCCGGGGGCGTCGGCACCGTCCTTCCCGCCGTTCTCCGGCGGGCCGGGGGGCAGCGGGCCCGGCGACGGCGGGTCCTGGGGCCTACCGCCCGGGGGGACCGGCGGGCAGTCGCCCGGGGACGCGTCGGCGCTGCACTGGAACGTGCTGTCCGCCCTCGACCACCCGGCGGTCCTGGACGCGCTGGCCCATCGGCTGCACGACCGCATCCTCACGCACGTGCGCCGGGAGCTCGTGGTGGAGCGCGAGCGCCAGGGAGTGCTGTCGCCCCGCTGGTGACCGCCCTCCCCGTGCGCCGGACGAGACACATCCTCGGAAAGGTTGGGAAAATGAACGCAGGCCAGTTCGCCAAGGGCCTGAACAAGAGCGCCGACGCGTTCTTCGGATCCGTGAGCATGGCGCACAGCTTCACCGTGGCCATCGACCGGAGCCGGTACGAACTCGGTGACTGGGCAGGCGCGTCGGGGCTCAACGTCACCTGGCAGATGAGCGAGTACCGGGCGGGCGACCGCTGGAACCACCCGCTCATCTATCCGGGCGTCCCGAAGTACCAGAACATCAAGCTCTCCCGGGCCGCGTGCGCGGACTCCCAGGTGGTCCAGGAGTGGCTCACCGAGACCTCCCTGCGGAACGAGCCGCTGACCGGCGCGATCGCCCTCGTGAACTGGCTGGGGGCGCGCACGGTCACCTGGGAACTCCGGGAGTTCTTCCCGGTCTCCTGGGGGATCGGCGAGTTCAACGCCGGCCAGGGAAAAGTGGCCATGGAGACCCTGGAACTCGTGCACACCGGGTTCCTGAGCGACGACTTCGCGCCCGGCAGGCCCGGCCCGATGCCGGGACCGGGGATGCCCCGGATGTACTGAGCGGACGCCTTTCCGCGCCCCCTTGTTCCGCCCCCGCCCCCCGACCCCCCGGGACCCCGGGACCAACCGACCGCCCGCCCGACACCGGCCGTGCGCGCCCGTCCGCGCCGCCCGCCCGGACCGATCCGCCCGCAGTGCCCCAAGGAGCCGACATGACACAGAAGTTGCCGGGCATGGCCTGGTCCCACCCCGGCCAGGCCATGGGGCAGCTGCCGCATATGGCGGGCGCCGTGCTCGACCAGCGAGCGCCCCGGCAGCCGGCCCGCTACCCGAGCGCCGGCATGGCCATGCGGTTCCACGTCACGCTGGACGAATGGGGGACGGACCTCGGGCTGTGGGCGTCCTGCCGGGGTCTTCAGGTGCGGTTCGCGTCCAAGGAGATCAGCGAGGGCGGCCAGTACTTCGACACCGCGCTGCTGCCCGACCGGCTGGACTACAGCACCGTCACCCTGGAACGGGTGATGACCCAGGAGGACTCGCCCCAACTCCAGTCGTGGCTGGCCCGGGTGGCGGCGGGCTGGGTCGGCAACGAGTACGACGGCGGCCTGGAGGAGTACGAGGGACAGACCCTGACCATCAGGCTGTTCGACGCCCAGGGGCGCGTGGTCACCAGCTGGGTGCTCCAGAACGCCTACCCCAAGGAGTGGGTGGGGCCCGACCTCAGCGCCCAGAGCACCTCCGTGGCGATCGAGCGGATCTCCTTCGAGCACGGCGGGTTCCTCCAGTCCGCCCCCGGCCAGGGCGCGGCGGGGGTGGCCCGGTGACCGGTGCGACGGGCGGCGGCTCGCTCCAGCGCGTCGTCACCAGGGCGCAACTGCGGAGCAGGCACGAGACGGTCGTCTTCCAGTTCAACCCGACCGAGATCAGCATCTCGCACAACGCCGAGGGGCTCGCGGACCCCATCGGGCCGCAGGACAAGGAGGATGCCCGAGCCTTCGTACACTCCATCGCCACCCGCGGGTCGACGCGGCTGGTGGTCTCCTCACTGGTGTTCACCGGCGAGCGCTGCCAGACGATCGTGGCCACCCTCATGGACTGGGTCGCCGAGCGCCCGCCGCCCGGCGGCAAGGGCAAGGGGCGCAGGGAGCCGCTGAGGTTCGAGTGGGGCGCCGCCGACCGGGGCTTCGACTACTCCGTGGAGCTCATGCGGTTCGACTGCACCTACACCCGCTTCAGCCGGGGCGGCCGTCCCATCCGCGCGGAACTGCGCAACCTGACCCTCCATGTGCTCGGTCACGGGGCCGGTGACGCGGCGGAGCGGGGCGGGCACGTCAATCCGGCCATCGGAGCGCAGCGCGGGAACAGGCGCCCCGCCGGCCTGCCCGACGACGCCGCGCTCGGCCCCCACACCGATCCCGGCCGCGCCTGGGTGAAGGGACGGTTCTGATGACCGACGCGACGACCGGCGCTCCGCCGCCGCCCACGGCGGCCACCGTCCGGGTCGGCGGAGCCGCCGCGCGGGCGCTGCCGGACGACCTCCAGGCCCGCGTCCTGCGGGCGGTGGTGGACAGCCGCACCCATCTGCCGACCATGGTCGAGATCACCTTCCGCGACGACGACGCCGACATCCTCGACCGGACCGGCATCACCTTCGGCAGCCGGATCGAGGTGTGGACGGACGCCGGTGAGAGCGGTGAGCCGGCCCTCGTCGGGGCCGGCGAGGTCACCGCCGTCGAAGGGGAGTACGTCGACCTGTCGATGATCACCGTCGTACGCGCCTACGACGCCGGGCACCGGCTCCAGCGCCGCTCCCGGGTGCGGACCTTCGAGAACGCGACGGACTCCGACATCGCCCGCCGGGTCGCCCGGGAGGCCGGGCTGCGCGTGGGCCGGGTGGAGCCGACCCGCACCTCGCACCGGCACATCGGCCAACTGAACCAGACCGACTGGGACTTCCTGACCTGGCGCTGCCAGGAGATCGGCTACGAGTTCGGCGTCGCCGAGGACGGCTTCTTCTTCCGGCCCGTCGCCGGGGCGCGGGACACCCCCATCCCGCTCGAACTCCAGCGCGACCTGTGGACCTTCCGGCCCCGGGTCACCGCGGGCAACATGGCGCCCGAGGTGGAACTGAGGGCGTGGGACCCGCTGGAAGCGCGCGTCGTCTCCACCACGGTGGACACCGCCGCGCACACCGCCGACCTGGACGGGACGACCGTCTCCGAGGCCGTCCGCGGCGCCGCCGGCTCCTGTCCACCGGCGCCGCCGCCGGCCGGCGATCCCTCGCGGGGGCCCGCCGCCACGGCGAACGGGCACATCGTGACGGGCACCCTGCCGGCGGTCGGCGCGGCCCTCGGCGCGGCCACCCGGGAGGCGGTCCAGGGACCGGCGGGCCGGCTGGGCGGCAGCTTCGCCGAGGCCCAGGGCATTGCCCTCGGCGACCCCCGGCTGCGGGCCGGGGCCGCCGTCCGGGTGGCCGGGGCGCCGCCGCTGTTCTCCGGAACGTGGACGGTCGCGGCCGCCCAGCATGTCTTCGACGCCCTGGAAGGCGGGTACCGCACCCGGCTCCAGCTCGGCAGCGCCGAGGACCGCACCCTGCTCGGGCTGACGGCGGGCGCGGCCGGCGCGAGTGCGCCGGGGCCGCGCGCCGAGGGCCTGATGTGCGGGGTGGTGACCGACGTCAACGACCCGGAGGACACCGGCCGGGTGCGGGTGTCGCTGCCCTGGCTCGACCCGTCGTTCGTGACGGACTGGGCCCCCGTGGTGCAGGCGGGCGGCGGGCGCCGGGCCGGGGCGATGCTGCTGCCCGACGTGGACGACCAGGTGCTGCTGGGGTTCGAACTCGGCGACTCGCGGCGTCCGTACGTCGTCGGCGGGGTGCTGAGCAAGGCCAGCGACTACCGGCCGGCGGGCCCCGCCGTCGAGGCGACCGGCCACACCGCGGAGGTCGTCCGGCGGGGCATCGTCTCGCCGTCCGGCAACATGCTGGCCTTCCACGACAAGATGCCCCCCTCCCCCCAACAGCCGCCGACCGCCTCGGCGATCGTGCTGGGCACCCGGGACGCCTCCCTCGGCCTGGCCATCGACCAGGTCGCCGGCACCCTGACACTCACCTGCCGGCCACGGCCGCCGGACAGCAAGGCCGCCGCCGGCCGGCTGCACATCGACTGCGGCGACGGCGGGACGGTGGAGATCAGCGCCGGCCAGGGAGGCAACGTCAGCATCGACGGGGGCGCCAGCCTCAGCCTGCGTGCCCAGTCGTCCATCAGCATCGAGAGCACCGGCACCGTTGCCATCAAGGGCTCCACGATCGAACTCAACTGAGCCACGGAGGTGGCCACCATGGCCGACGACTTCATCGGGACGGGCTGGGCCTTCCCTCTCGGGGTGGGCGACCACCGGTCCGTCCGTACGGTCACCGGGACCGCGCTGCTGGAGCAGTCCATGCGGCTGATCCTGACGACGTACCCCGGTGAGCGCCCGATGCGCCCCCACTTCGGCTCCCGGCTGCGCGACTACGTCTTCGCCGGCACCGACCCCGTCACCCTCGACGAGGTCGGCCGAGAGGTCACCGCGGCCCTCACCGCCTGCGAACCCCGTATCACCGTCCGGTCGGTGCTGGCGGCACCCGACCCCGATGAGCCCTCTCTGATGAACATCGCGATCACCTATGAAGTGAAGGGGTCCAACGACCACCGCAACATGGTCTTCCCCTTCTACACCCTTCCGGACGACGAACCCGCTCCGGCCGAGCAGGACGCAGGAGCCTGACCGTCATGCTGCCCACCCCCGATCTGGACGACCGGCGTTTCCAGGACCTCTACGAGGAGGCGCTGCGGCTCATCGCGCGCCGCTGCCCGGAGTGGACGGACCACAACCCCTCCGATCCCGGGCTGACGCTCGTCGAGGCGTTCGCCATGATGACCGACCACACCCTCTATCGGCTCAACCAGGTGCCGGACCGGCTGTACGCGAAGTTCCTCGACCTCGTCGGGCTGCGCATGCTGCCACCGGTCGCCGCCCGCACGCCGGTCACCTTCTGGTCGACCGCCCCGGTCACCGACGCGCCGCTGGTGATCCGCCGCGGCACCCGGGTCGCCACCGTGCGCACGGAGACCGAGGAGGCCGTCGTCTTCCGCACCGACGAGGACGTCGCCCTGGTGCCGGGCGCGCTGGTTCACGTGATGACGCGGCCCTCCGGGGACGGGCCGCCGGAGCCCGCCGGATTCGGCGGCCAGGGCGTCCGCACGCCCTTCCCCGCCTTCGGCGCCGAGCCGGAGCCGGGCGACGTCCTGCTGTTCGGCCTGGAGCGGGCGGTGCCCGGCTGCGCCGTGCGCGTCGCGTTCGACGGACGGATCGACGGCGTCGGTGTGGACCCGGAGGCGCCGCCGCTGGCCTGGGAGGCATGGGACGGCGCGATGTGGCGGCCGTGCGAGGTGTCCGAGGACGGGACGGGCGGCCTCAACCGCTCCGGGCACGTGGTCGTCCACGTGCCCGCCGAACACGCCGGGGCGGTGATCGGCGGCGAGACCGCCGGCTGGCTGCGGGCCCGGGTACGGGAACCGGAACCGGGCCGGCCCGGCTACACGGCAAGCCCCGTCGTGCACGGGGTGAGCACGGCGGTGGTGGGGGCGACGGTCACCGCGACCAACGTCGAGATCGTCGACGGCGAGGTCCTCGACGACGCCGAGGGGGTGCCCGGCCAGCGCTTCGAGGTCCCCGTCCGCCCGCTGCTCACCCCGTACGGCGAACCGGTGCTGGAGACGCTCGCCCCCGGCGGCGAGACCGACTGGGAGAGCTGGAGCCCGGTGGACGACTTCACCGGCAGCGGGCCCGGCGACCGGCACTTCGTGCTGGACGCCGCGGCAGGCGAGGTCCGGCTGGGGCCGGCCGTACGGGAGGCGGACGGCTCGCTGCGCCGGTACGGCGCGGTCCCGGAGAAAGGTGCCGCGGTGCGCCTGCGGGGCTTCGCGGTCGGCGGCGGCACCCAAGGCAACGTCGCCGCCGGCGCGGTGCGCGCGCTGATGTCCTCGCTGCCGTTCGTCGCGGCGGTGGAGAACCGCCGGCCGGCCCGCGGCGGCGCCGACGGGGAGACCCTCCCGGAGGCGGTGGCCAGGGGCCCGCTCCTGCTGCGCCGCAGCAACCGGGCGGTGACCGCCGAGGACTTCGAGTCCCTGGCCCACGAGGCCGCGCCCGAACTGGCCCGTATCCGCTGCCTGCCCGCCGAGGAGCCGGGCAGTGTGCGGCTGTTGGTGGTGCCGGCCGCCCCGGTCGGCGAACGGGTCCGGCTGGAGCACCTGGTACCCGGGCAGGACACCCTCGACCGGGTGGCGCGCCGGCTGGAGGAGGTCCGCCTGGTCGGCACCCGCGTCATGGTCGAGCCGCCGCTCTACCGGGGCGTGACGGTGGTGGCCGCCATCACCGCCGACCGCCGGGCCCGCGCCGAGCGGGTACGGCGGGATGTCGAGGAGGCGCTGTACCGCTTCCTGGACCCGCTGCCCGGCGGCGGACCGCAGGGCGAGGGGTGGCCGTTCGGCCGTCCCGTCCAGGTCGGTGAGGTCTTCGCGCTGCTGCAACGCGTCGACGGGGTCGACCTGGTCGACGACGTACGCCTGTTCGCCGCGAACCCGGTCACCGGGGAGCGCGGGCAGGAGACCCGCCGTGTCGAGCTGACCGCCCACAGCCTGGTCGTCTCCTACGACCACCACATCAGGGTGGAGGAGGGCCGGTGAGAGCCGCGGTCGAGGGCCTGGGCAGCCCGTACTCGCTCGCCGAGCTGCTGCCGACGGTCTTCCGGGAGGACCCGTTCACGGTGCGGTTCACGGCCGGGTGGGACGAGGTGGTGGCACCCGTGGCCACCACGCTGGACTGCCTCGATGCCTATCTGGACCCGTGGCTCGCCCCGGAGGACTTCCTGGTCTGGCTGGCCGACCGGCTGGGCACCGGGCTCGACGAGAACTGGCCCCTGGCGCGCAAGCGGGCGGTCACCGCGCACGCCCTGCGCGGCCACCGCGCACGCGGCACCGGCGAAGGACTACGGGCCCGGCTCGCCCTGGCCACCGGGGGCGAGGTCGAGCTGCACGACTCCGGCGGGGTCCACACCTCGGTCCGGCCGGAGACCCCTTTCCCCGACCGGGCGGCATCCGGCGTGGTGGTCCGGGTCACCGTCGAGCACGAGCAGGACGCCGACCCCGTCGAACTGGAAGCGCTGGTACGGGAGTGCCTGCCCGCGCATGTGCCCTGTCACCTGGAGGTGGTCCGCCGATGATCACATGTCGCCGCTGCGACAAGCGCAACCGGGACGCCGACGCGTTCTGCGGGAAGTGCGGGGCCTTCCTGGAGTGGTCCGGGGAGCGTGCCGTCCCGACGGTCTCGGAGGAAGTGCGGGCCGAGGCCGAGGCCGCCGCCGAGCCCCGCGATGTGCCGCTGTTCCGCAGGGTCACCCTCGGGGTGAGCCGGCTCATGGCGCCACCCGCCACCGGCGCCCCGGTGCACGTGCCCAACGGCCCCTTCGGCGTGCGCCCACCGGGCGTGGGCGGGCCCCCGGGCCTCGGCGGCCCACCCCGCCCGGCCGGCCTCGGCGGCCCACCACGCCCGCCGGGTCCGGGCGGTCCACCACGCCCGCCGGGTCTGGGCGGCCCAACCACACCACCACCAGGTCTGGGCGGCCCGCCACGGCCCCCCGGTCTGAGTGGTCCTCCCACACCACCTCCAGGTCTTGGTGGCTCATCCCGTCCCCCGGGACTCGGTGGCCCACCCGCACCACCCCCAGGACTCGGCGGCCCGTCACGGCCCCCGGGACTCGGCGGTCCACCCACACCACCCCCCGGTCTGGGTGGTCCACCCACACCACCTCCCGGTCTTGGTGGCTCATCCCGTCCCCCGGGACTCGGCGGCCCACCCACACCACCCCCAGGACTCGGCGGCCCGTCACGGCCACCGGGACTCGGAGGTCCACCCGCACCACCCCCCGGTCTTGGTGGCTCTTCCCGTCCCCCGGAACTCGGCGGCCCGCGCACAGCACCTCCCGGTCTGGGCGGTCCGCGCACGCCACCCCCCGGTCTGGGCAGTCCGCCCACGCCGCCGCCCGGTCTCGCTGCGCCGTCCTCGTCGCCGCAGGCGCCCGGCCGGGTCGCCCAGGCCGGCCAGGCCGCTCAGGCCGACCGGGCGACCGTCGGCGATGCGTCCGGAGGGGAGCGATGCGAGGAGGCGGCCCGTGCGCGGGACGCCGCCCTGATCGCGCCCCTGCCCCCCGTGCCGGACGACGACACGGACGAGGGCCTCGGGGACGACCGCGAGCCGGACGCCGTCCTCCCGCAGGCCCCGCCGTCCCCGCGCCCCCGGCGGGAGCACCGCACGGCGCGGGCCAACACCATCCAGCCGGGGCACCTCGTCTGCGGTGACTGCGGCCAGGGCAACGCGCCCGCACGGCGGTTCTGCTCCCGCTGCGGGTCGGAGCTGAACGAGGCCGTGGTGGCCCGCGCGCCCTGGTGGCACCGGCTGCGTCCGCGGCGGGGGCCCCGGATCGTCTCCCTGGGGGCGGCCGGCGGGACCGACCGCGGGGCCGGACCGTCCGTGGCCCCCGGCGAGCGCGGACGGAAGTTCTGGGTCGGGATCAAGGTGGTGGCGGGCTTCATGTTCTTCGTGTCCTCCTTCCTCTACGCCTCGTACGCGCCGTTCCGCAACGAGGTCAACCGCCAGGTCACCGCCGTGCGCACGGGTGTGAAGGACGTGGTGGAGTCCCGCTACTCACCGGTCCGGCCCGACGGGGCGGTGGCCGCGAAGTCGGCCAAGGGGCACGCCCCGGGGAAGGCGATCGACATGAACACCGCCACGTACTGGTCGGCGTCCTACGACCCGGACGACCCCTCCGCCGACAACAAGGTCTCCCTGACCATGAAGTTCGACCGCGTCGTCAGCCTGAACCAGCTGATCATCCACGCCGGAGCGGTCGACGAGTTCACGGACCACGGCCGCCCGCGCCGCGTCTTCCTGAAGTTCACCAACGAGAAGCAGGTGATGCTCACTCTCCAGGACACCGCCAAGCCGCAGAAGTTCGCCCTGAAGAACGCGGTCGGCATCAAGACGGTGCGGATCACCGTCGCCGACGTGTTCCCCTCGCCGAAGGGGGACGACGTGGCGGTCTCCGAGCTGGAGTTCTTCTCGCTGCTGTCCTGAGCGCGGTCCTGAGCGCTGTCCTGAGCGCTGTCCTGAGCCACGGCGGGGCCGGCCGCGTCTCCGGTGCACGCCCCGCCGGGCCGTCGTCCACTGCCCGGATGGCTACCTCTTCGTACCTCGTCGTCCGCTCGCGGGAGGACGAAGCTCGGGACGGAGCGACAAGGAGACACAGAATGATGCTGCCCCAGGAGAACATCTCCACGGCCAAACAGTTCCTCGCGCCGGAGGACGGACCCGACCTCCCCGAGACGTGGGCGATCCATGACCACCTCGGGCAGTTGCTCCAGACGGACGCCGCCACCTGGGCGTACCCCGAGCCAGGCCCCCTGGACGGCGTGCTGAACGAATGGCTGACCGAGGCCGAGCAGAGCGAGTTCCTCATGCTCACCGGCCAGGCCGACGCGGAGTCGGCCGAGCGGTTCTCGCAGTGGTTCCTGGCCGTGCTGGAGCGCTGGAAGTGGCAGCAGGACCAGTACGCGCAGGAGCTGGCGGAGCAGTCGTACGCGGAGCAGTCGTACGGGCACGAGCAGCCCGTGGCGGAGCCGTACGCGCCGGAGCAGCACCCGGAGGAATCGCCGTTGCAGGGCGCGGATCTGGAGCGGTTCAACCAGACCGTCTACGCCGTGATCAGCGAGGCGGTGGCGGAGTGCAGCGCGGAGCACGTGGTGGCGCCCGACCAGATCGAGAGCCTCACACAGGTCGCCTACGAGGCGATCTTCGCGAGTCCCTGATCCGGGACCCGCCCTCCGACCAGCGCCCACACACCAGTCAAGGACACAGCACGATGACCGAGAGCACTCTTCCCCTGCCGGGCGCCGGCAACGGCGCCACGCCTCCGCCGGTGCCGATGAAGCCGCCGCCGGCCGTCAAGCCGAAGGTCCCCGAGGCGACCTTCGCCAACGCCGTGCGCGGAGCGCTGCCCCGGTACGCCGGCGTCCCGATCTTCCAGGCCGCACGCCAAGGCGACCTGCGCCAGAACCTGCCGCAGGCGCAGGTGCGGCAGGTCATCCGCTACAGCCTGGAGGAGACCACCCGGGGCCCCGCCGAAGCCGTCCGGGAGTT
Organism: Streptomyces sp. NPDC088147; assembly: GCF_044741565.1. Classification (NCBI taxonomy): domain Bacteria; kingdom Bacillati; phylum Actinomycetota; class Actinomycetes; order Kitasatosporales; family Streptomycetaceae; genus Streptomyces; species Streptomyces sp. NPDC088147. The sequence continues at coordinate 388,566 of NZ_JBIUSY010000003.1, forward strand.
CACCCTCGACCGGGTCGCCGAGACCCCGGACACGGTCCGCGACGACCTTCAGCTCCTCGCCCGGCACGGGGTGGCCTCCTGGGAGGCACTGGCGCAGGCTGACATCGGCGTGCGCGAGGAGGTGATGGACGAGGTCTTCAGGCGCGACACCACCGAGGCGAACACGCGTTTCGACGTCAACGCCAAGGCCGCCAAGGCGCGCCTGGAGGCGCGCAATACGGAACTCGGCCTGCGGGACGAGGCCGGCGTCGAGCAGGCCGCGCGGGAGTACTCCGCCGCGGTCCGCGGCGCCACTCCGCCGCGCGCGACGCCCGCCACCGACCTCTCCCGGCAGGACACCCGGCCCCCGTGGGACATCCTTGCCTCCAACGGCTTCCACCCCCGCCGGCCCAACCCGGTGGAGACGGTGCGCGACCTCCTCGGCGCCCTGCACGCCTTCAGCAACATCCCGGAGGCGACCCGCGAGTACAAGAAGACCAACGGCAATCTCGGCGCGCTCATCGGCGCCGTGGCATGCAGCCGGGGCGCCCAGTACCTGGGCGCGGGGCAGGCCAGCTCCGGTTTGTCCGCCACGGGGTTCGACTACGTCTACGCCTTCAAGTCGGTCGCGGAGCTGGGGATGCGGGAGGTCTCGGAGGACGAGCTGCACAACCTCTGGGGGCGGCCGGGCAAGCGGGTCCCCGACCTCAACCGAGAGGTGCGGCTCTTCGTCAAGGGCCACACGCTGGAGACCGCGGAGCGGATAGCCGTCTTCCACGGCGCGACGACGGGCGGCGACGAGCTGACCTTCCTCACCCCGCTCAGGACGGAGGACATCCTCGCGTGGAAGATCACCACCACCAGGGACCGGCTCTCCAGCCTGGAGAAGGACGTCTGGTACGACTTCAACGCCGACGTCGTCCAACGGCGGGCCGAGCTGGACAAGCAGCGGGACACCTTCTTCACCCTGACCGGGTGACCCGCTGACCCACCCCCGCACCGCTGACCCACCCCCGCGCCCGGCCCGCCCCTCCCTGAGACGTCCCCCCGACGTCCCGGCGGGGGGACGGGCCGGCCCGGCTACGCGGCGGCGGTGCGGGCCGGCGGTCTGCGCCCCACGTGGGACCCGGGCCCCCTGCTCGCTACTCCCATTCCACCGTGAGCGTCGCCCCCGCGCCCGGCCTCAGGAACACATACGCCGTGGAGGCAGGCGCCGAGGCGAGGCGGAGGCGGGCCTGTGTGATGCCGGCCGGGTTGACCGCGGTGAAGGCGGTGGAGGCCTTCGTGCCCGAGGTGAAGGCGCCGATCTCCGCCGCCTCGGCCGTCGAGGCCGGGGCCGACCAGTCGTCGGCGGCCGTCGCGCAGGTCGCCCCGAAGCAGCCGGTCCTGAGGTCGACGACCAGCCGGTTGCCCGCCGCCCAGGGGTCGCCGGCGCCGCTCGCGCGCGTCACCGTCACGAACGCCCGCTTCACGCGCGCGCCGTCCGGGAGGGACGAGGTGTCGAACGAGAACAGGGCCCGGTTGTGCAGCCCGTCCGTGCCCCGGCCGACCGCGACCCCGAGGCTTCCCTCCAGCGTGCCGACCGCCGGGCCCGCGCCGGTCGCGGACGCCTTCACATAGCCGTCGTCCGCGGCCAGGCTCGGCAGTACGGCGGTTCCCGGGCCGGGCTCGGGATCCGGTCCGGGGCCGGGGGATCCGGCGCCGTCCAGGTCCCAGAACAGGCCGATCCGGTACGAGGCGCACAGCCCGACGTCGAGGATGTACGCGCCCGCGGTGCCGCACTGCTCCGGTCCGGTGCCCGGGTCGACCGGCTGGCCGTGTCCCATGCCGGTCAGCGAGTAGGTCTCCACCACATCCCGTCCGGCGCCGTCGCGGTACACAGCGTGTGGATAACCGGCCACGGTGCCGGTGGCGTCGGCCGTCGCGTCCGTACCGTGGACGGCCGTCCACTGCTCCACCGTCTCCGTCAGATTGGCCGGGACGACCGTCGTGTCCGTCGTCCCCTGCCAGACGGAGACCGTGGGCCAGGGGCCGCCGTAACCGGGGTACGCGGCACGCACCTTGTCGCCCCAGGCGGACGGCGACAGGTTCGTCCCCGGGTTCATGCAGCTGTACGCGGCGATCACGCTCGTCGCGCACGCGTACGGCAGCCCGGCCACCGGCGCCCCGGCGGCGAAGACGTCCGGGTAGGAGGCCAGCATGACGTTGGTCATCGCGGCCCCGGCCGACAGCCCCGTCGCGTAGACGCGGGCGGCGTCGCTGCCCAGATCGCTCTTCATCCGGTCCGTCATCTGCTTGACCGACAGCGCCTCGCCCGCGCCTCGCCCGATGTCACCGGATTCGAACCAGTTGAAGCAGGAGTTGAGATTGTTGGCCGACTGCTGCTGGGGCAGCAGCAGCGCGAAGCCCCACTGGTCCGCCCACTTCGTCCAGCCGGTCTCCGCGTCGTACGCCGCGGCGGACTGGGTGCAGCCGTGCATCGCCACGACGAGGGGCCGTCCCGCGGGCAGGCCGTCCGGGACGTAGCGGAACATCCGCAGATTGCCGGGGTTCGTGCCGAAGCCGGTCACCTCGGTGAGCGTCGCGGCCCGCGCCTCGGGGACGAACCCGGGGCCGCCCGCGCCGAGCAGGGCGACCAGCAGGGCGAGCAGCATCCCCGCCGTGGTCAGCCGTCGCGCCGGACTCCTCGGTGACGTCCTCCTCGGTGACGTGCTCCGTTGCGCCGTGTCTCGTTCCGCCGTGTCTCGTCGCGCCGTGTATCGCTGTGCCGTGTCTCGTCGCGCCGTGTCTCGTTCCGCCGTGTCTCGTCGCGCCTTGTATCGCTGCGCCGTGTCTCGTCGCGCCGTACCCCGTAGGGCAGTTCGCTTCGTCCAGGTGCTGTCCCACATTGCGGCTCCCCTCGCGTCCGTCCTCCTTGACGGTGTACGGACACTAGGGGCGCGCACGGGCCGTGCAGGACGGCCCGGACCGCCATCAATCCCGCGGAGACGTGGGCTCCGGCCACATGGACAGCGCCTGGGCGGAACCCGCCCCCAGCTCCGGCCGCTCCTTGATGCCGAATTCGCGGCGCAGGGCCGAAAGAGCGGCGAGATAGCCGGACATGCCGTGGACGCTGGGCCCCGGCGGGGTCGACGCCGAGCAGAGATAGACCCCGGGCAGCGGGGTCCGGTAGGGGTCGAGCCGCGGGGTGGGGCGCAGCAGCGACTGCTTGAGGGTCATGGCCCCGCCGCCGATGTCCCCGCCCACGTAGTTCGGGTTGTACGCCTCGTACGCGGCGGCCGACATCCCGCGCTGGGCGACGATCGTGTCCGTGAACCCGGGCGCGTACCGCTCGATGCGCGCGCGCACCATCTCCAGCGGATCGGTGTCGTCGCCGTTCGGTACGTGCGCGTACGCCCACACCGGCCGCTTGCCGGGCCTGGCGCGCCCCGGGTCGGTGGCCGCCGGGTCGACCAGCAGGACGAAGGGTTCGGACGTGGCGACGCCCTGGGCGGTCAGGGTCTCCTGGCGGAACATCTCCGCCTGGGTGCCCGCGAGATGGACCGTTCCGGCCTTGCCGACCTCCGGGTTGGCCCAGGGGATCGGCTCCGACACCAGGAAGTCGGCCTTCGCCGCCCCCGGGCCGTAGCGGAACGCGTCGAGCCCGCGCCGGTAGCGCGCGGGCAGCCGGTCACCGGCGATCGCGGTGAAACCCTTGGGGCTGGTGTCCAGGAACACCGCCTTCGCCTCGCCGAGTTCCCGCAGGTCCCCGATGGGGCGGCCGGTGTGGAACGTACCGCCGTGCGCGGTGATGTCGGCGGCCAGCGCCTCCGCGATCCGGGCGCTCCCGCCGCGCGGCAGCGGCCAGCCGGTGCCGTGCGCGAGATGGCCGAGCAGCAGGGCGACCCCGGCCGAGGCGAGCGTCGGCAGTCTGCCGATGGAGTGCGCGGCGACGCCGGCGAGCAGGGACTTCGCCCGCTCGCCGGCGAACCGCCCGGTGGCGAGCGGGGTCCCGTGCGCCAGCGCCCTGGTGGGAAGGAGCAGCGGGGCCAGCGGATCGCGCGGCAGCCCGCGCCCGCCGGAGAGGATCAGATCGACGACGCCCTCGCTGTGGTGCAGCAGCGGCGCCATGAGCCGCCGCCAGCGCCGCCCGTCGGGGCCGAGGTGCTCACAGGTGGCGTCGAGATCGCGGTAGGCGAGCCCGGCATCACCGGCGTCGAGGGGGTGCGCGTAACTGATCTCGGGGTGGAGCAGTTCGACCCCGCGCGCGCCGAGGTCGAACTCGCGGAAGAAGCGCGAGGCCGCGGCCATCGGATGCACGGCGGAGCAGATGTCGTGGACGACGTCGTCGTCGAAGAGGGGCTCGGTGCGCAGCCCTCCGCCGATGGTGTCCCTGGCCTCGTACAGCTCGACGGTGAGGCCGGCCCTGGCGAGTGTGACGGCGGCGGCCAGACCGTTGGGCCCGGTCCCGACGACGACGGCGTCCGCGGTCATGCGACATCCTCCCGACGTATCCCCGCGCCCGAGTCTCCGGCCACGCCGCGGCCTTCCGTCACGCCGCGACCTCCTGGTGCCGGGAGAGGCGCTGGTACAGATCATCCGTCATGGTCAGTTCCGTATGGGTGCCGGTCGCCCGGACACCGCCCCGGTCGAGCACGATGATCTGGTCCGCCTGCGTGATCGTCGAGATCCGGTGGGCGATCGCGATCACCGCGCAGGTCCCGGAGATGGCGGTGATGGTGTCCCGCAGCGCGTCCTCCGCCTCGCTGTCCAGATTGGCGGTGGCCTCGTCGAGCAGCACGATCTCCGGCCGTTGCAACAGCGTCCGCGCGATGGCCAGGCGCTGCTTCTGTCCGCCGGACAACCCGGCCCCGCGCTCGCCGAGTTCGGTCTCCAGGCCCTCGGGCAGGGCTCCGATCACCTCGCCGAGATGCGCCATGCGCAGCGCGTCCGCGATCTCCTTCTCGCTCGCGCCGGGCGCGGCGTAGGTGAGGTTCTCGCGGATGGTGCCCCGCATCAGGCTGTGGTCCTGCTCGACGTAGCCGATCTGGCCGCGTATCTGCTCCAGCGGCATGGTCGCCGTATCCGTCCCGCCCATCAGGACGGTGCCGGAATCGGGCCCGTAGAAGCGTTCGATGAGCTGGAAGACGGTGGTCTTGCCCGCGCCCGAGGGGCCGACGATCGCGGTGAGGCCCTTGTCCGGGACGGTGAAGGACACCTCGTCGAGGACGGCCTCCTCGCTGCCGGGGTACGTGAACGAGACGCGGTCGAAGGCGATCGCGTGGCCCCGGGTGGCGACGTGAGCGGCGTCCGGGTCGAGTTCCTCCTGCTCGATGCCGGCCAGCTCGCCGATCCGGTCCAGGGCCGCGCGGCCCTGCTGGAACTGGGCGATCGACATGAACAGCATCACCAGCGGCGACACCAGATAGAAGAGGTACATCATGAACGAGGTCAGGTCCGCGGGCGGCATCGCGCCGGTCGCCACCCGGGCCATCCCCCAGGCGATGACGACCGTCAGGGCGACCTGCGTACCGACGTTCATGGCGGGCGTGAGCATCGCGGACAGCGCCGAGACCCGGACGCCGGAGCGGCGCGCCTTCTGCGCGAAGCCGGTGATCCGCTCGGTCTCGCGGTCCTCGGCGCGCGACGCCTTGACGGTGCTCATCGCGCCGAGCACGCGCATCAGCGCGGAGCCGAAGTCGCTGGTGTCCTCGCGGTTGATGACCGCCACCTTCCGCACCCGGCGGGCCAGCAGCAGTGACACGACGCTGGCGAGCCCCAGGCACAGCAGGGTCACGGCGAGGAGCAGCGGGTCGATCCACGCCATCAGCGCGATCCCGCCGAGGACCATGAAGCCGCTGGTGACGATCTGCGCCAGCGCCTGCGCCATGCAGATACGGGCGAGCGAGGTGTCGGTGACCATCCGCGTGAAGACGTCGCCCTGTTCCCAGCGCGCGAAGGCGGCGGTACGGGAGCGCAGCAGCCGCGCGGTCAGGACATGGCGGATGTCGAAGACGATGTTCTCGCCGGCCCGGCCGATCGCGTAGGCGTGGGCGGCGGCGAGTGCCGCGTCCGTCACGAACAGCGCCGCCGCGAGCAGGATCGGTACGAGCAGGGAGCGGTCACCGGCGACCGCCTTGATCATCTCGCCGATGGCCAGCGGCTGCGCCAGTGTGGCCGCGGCTCCCAGGATCCCCAGGAGGGTGCCCGCCAGCAGGAGCACGCGGTGCCCGCGGGCTATCCCCCAGACGTTCACGCGTCGGCCTTGGTGTAGACGGTGACGAACATCGGGAGCTGTTCGCTGTAGGGCGCCTCGTCCCAGCTCGCGAACCGCTGTTCGGGTTCGAGGCCGGCGGCGCGCGCGTACGCGTCGACCTCGTCGGGGGTGGTGAGGCGGGAGGCCTCGGAGCCGACGCGGGTGGTGCCGTCCGACTCGTACCAGATGTGGGAGCAGAGCCAGATGTTGCCCTCGGGCAGCAGCGTGGAGTGGGTCTGGAGACCGGTGCCCGGTTCGGGATATGGCGTGAAATAGGTGTCGCGGCTGCGGCCTTCGTGGAGCGCGAGGATGGCGGGCTTGTTGTGCGTCTCGATGACGAGCCGGCCGCCGGGCAGCAGCAGATCCGCCGCCCGCCGCACGGCCAGCGCCTGGTCCTCGGGGGTCAGCAGCATGGAGAGCGTTCCGCAGACGCAGTACACGAGCCCGTACCGCTCGTCGGAGGTGTAGGTGCGGATGTCTCCGTGGACCGGCTCGACCCCGGCGGCGCCGGGCTCGGCGCGCAGCGTGGCCAGCATCTCCTCGGAGGAGTCCACCCCGGTCACCCGCCCGACATGCCCCGACAGCGGGACGGCGATACGGCCGGTGCCGACGCCGAACTCCAGGGTGCCGGTGGAGTGATCGGGGTGGAGGTCCGCGATCTTCTTGGCGACCCCGGCCGCGGCGCCGTCCTTGGGGAACAGCCGGTCGTACCAGCCGTCGAACTGGCGGCCGTACCCGATGTCGGCTATCTCGCTCACTGGTGACTCCTCTTCCTGTTCCTGTGCAGTTCCAGGCCGGCGGCGAGAACGAGAGCCGTGCCGATCCCGGCGGCGAACGGGTAGTTGATGACGTCGCCGATCGCCAGGAACACCAGCACGGCGACGGCGGCGAGGGCGCAGAGAATGACCGGGGTCTTGTTCATCGGAGACTCCTCAGGAACTCCTCGGTGACTCCTCGGGGACTCCTGAGGGACTCCTCGGGGACTGCGGGTGCCGCCCCTCATGGGGGGAGGGGCGGCAGTCGATGACGGCTCCCTCGTGAGGACGGCGGCTACCTCTTGAGGACGCCGATCGCGATGGCCGCGGCGATTCCGGCACCGATCGCGAGGATGACGTACGCACCAACACTCATGCCTTGACCACTTTCTTGATGTCGGATTTCACTGGCGAGTCCGTGTGGGGGTCCAACGGGGTGTACGGCGACACGAACACGACCTCGGGGTCATGACTCGCGTCGTACCCGGTGGCACGGGCCAGCGCGAACTGGAAACCCGTGATCCGCCGGACGTCCTCCTCCTCCTGGATCGTCGCCCGCAGATACTCGGTGAGCGTCCGGTAGGCGGAGGTCCGCACGATGACGGAGAACCCCTTGTCGATCACATGGAGGATCTCACTGCAGATGTCGAAGATCGCCTTTTCCGGCCGCCGCGTGGGGAACCAGACGATCTGCCGCATCTTGCGGCCCGCGATCACGTCGACCCCCTTCCAGGCGGAGGTCTCCCCGTCCGTACCACGGGTCCGGTAGAGGAAGTGGTAGTCGTGCATGGCCGGAGTCGGCGCGAAGAAACGCCAGTTCGGCAGCAGCGAGAAGGTGTCCTTCAGCTGAAGCCGGTTGAACAGCTGGTTGGGATGCTGGGTGGCGACCGTACTGACCAGCATCACCGCACCGGCGATACGCCAGCCGGCACCCGGCCCCGTGAACAGGCTTCTGCCGATCTCCCGCGGTGATGTGCTCACTTGGCCGCCCCCTCGTGCTCGTCCGTGGAAGCGCCGGCCGGCAGACCGGCGTCGCAGAACGCGATGATCCGCTCCGTCACCTGATGCGCGAACCGGCTGTTCGTCAGCACCGTGTCGTGATCCGCACCCTCGATCACCACCACCTCCGTACGGCGGCCCTCACCGCTGTGCGCCCCCGCCAGCTCGTTGTGCATCAGCAGCTGATCGGGATCACGGTCGACGGTCTGCTGCGCGGAGACCACCAGCGCATGGGCGTCCACCGGCTCCAGCTCACCCTCGAAGGCACGGAAGTCCGCCTCGACCGCCGCCCACTCACGGCGCCCGGCCTCCCACATCCGCACATCCGTGTACTGCGCGAACGCCTTCTTCCGGTACGCCTCCGGCAGCGCGTCCACCCAGATCGGACGCGACATCAGAATCCCCGTGCCGGCCCGCAGGAACCACACCATCTGCGTCAGCGACTCGCTCAGCCGCTTCGCCGTATCGCTCTGCTGCTTGGAACGGTTCAGCTCATCGGGGTGCGAGGAGTCGAGGTAGACGACGCCCTCCACCCGGTCACCGAGCAGGAGCGCGGCGCGGCGGGCGAGTTCACCGCCGAGCGAGTGCCCCACGAGTATGACCCGGCGCCGCGGCGAGACCGTCCCGACCAGGTCGACCAGGTCGTCGACGGACTCGGCGAGCGTGTAGGGCCCGTCGGAGGCGCGGCGGCTGCCCGCGTATCCGGCACGGGCATAGGTCACGACGCCGTAGCCGGTCTCCTTGGCCAGCTTCTCCGTCACCCAGGAGAAGTGCTCGGAGGTGGCGACCATCCCGGCCGCGAACACCATCACCGGCTTGTCCGCGTCGCCCTGCGACATGATCTCGTACTGGAGCTCGCTGCCGTTGCGGGTCGTCAGGGTCTGCGTGGTGTGCCAGCCCTCCAGCGTGCGCAGACGGCGCTGTACGGCGACCACACCGGCCACCGCCACGGCGCCTGCCAGCAGGCTCGCGGCCGTCAGCGGCGCACGGTTGTCCCGGCCCGCCACAGCCGGGTGGCCGCGGTGCGTCGCGGTGTACGCCACCATCGGGTGCATCGCCACGAACGAGGACACGAACCTGCCCAGGCCCATCAGGAACCCGTTGGTGACATGGAAGGCCGCGGCGCTGGTGATCAGCGGGCGGGCCAGCCGGCCACCCGCGAGATAGACGACGGGGAAGAGGCACTCCAGCGCCAGCACACTGTGCGTCAGGTAGCGCGAGAGCTGCGGATGGTTCTCCGTCCAGCGGAACATCGGTTCGTGGCCGTAGGTCCTGGTCCGCATGATCCCGCCGAGCGCGGACGCGTCCCGCCAGGGCTCACCGAGCAGCTTCACCCAGCCGGACACCGCGTACGACAGGCTCGACTGGAGCGCGACGTACCAGATCAGCGCGTCCTGGGCCTCCGGCGACCTCACCAGCCGGGCGGCGCCGGTGGCGGTCTGCACGAGGATGGCCACCTGGTCGGACCCGTCGGTGCCGTAGCGGTGGCGCGGGTAGAGCAGCGCGGACGTCGTGCCGAGGAAGAGACTTCCGGCACCCCGCCAGCGCGAGGAACCGGGAAGCAGCATGCCCGCGCTCACAGCGGCGCGGGCAACATGCAGGGCGGTCGTCGTCCGGCGTCCACTGACCGCGTGCAACGCCTTCCGGACAAGAGGCGTCGAAGCGGCCTGGACATCCTTGACGATGTCCCAGTCGTTGAGCCCGCCCTTGCGCAATTCCTTGCGCTGGGACAGATATTCGATCGACGAGGTCAGAGTAGTGACGGCGGCCAGCCGTTCCGACAGGCCCAACGCCCCGTCCCGGGACACCGGCACAGGACCGAAGACTGCCGAAGCGATCCTTCGTGCGAATCTCACAGGGTTCCTTTCAAAACCGCCCTGAGGACGGCTCCCGTAGAGTGGATAGGGTTCTGCCGGGCCAGAACGCATCTCTGGCCCGGCAGAATTGCATTCAGGTACTGCCTGTGACTAGAGCTGCGTGGCCGGGGCCGAGCCGCCGCCGCGACCGAGCTCGAAAGCGCCGATGACGGCGGAAGAGACCGCCACGCCGCCCAGGAACGCACCCGGGGTGGCCAGCACCGGGGTGGCGTCGGGGAATACCTTCCCCTCCGCCGGAATGTCCATCTCGTTCACTGCCTCGATGATGTTGTTCATGCTTTTCCTCCTAGCAACAGTTCGATTTGGTGAATGAATGTGCGTTCCGCGCAGGTGGTGTGAAAAACCACTGCGGGGAGTTTTAGCCGACAGCCTTGCCGAGGGCGTACGCGCCACCGACGAGGGTCGCGCCGCCGACGAACGCGCCGACGACCTTGGCGCCACCGATGGCGGCGAGGGCGGCGGCCGGGGTCGCCAGAACCGGGGCCTGCTCCGAGTTGGACTCGCCCTGGTCGATGGTGCCGAGGTCCAGCTTCTCGTTGAAGTACGAGACGATCTCCACCATGGGATGCTCCGCTTTCTGCTATGTGTTGGCTGCACGCATTCCACGTGCTGGATGCACGCGTCGGATGCACGCACTGAAATCCAGCCAGTAATCAGACCGATACCGGTCATATTGGTGACTCTCGGTGCGTTATACGCGGGTAAACCTCCGCGACTGTCGCAGCGATCCCCCCGGCGTGCGGTTGGATGAAAGCACCCGCGCCAACAAGGCCAGTATGACGTAGGTCACAGTGGCATTCGGAATGGGATCATCCGTCTCCTGACATGTGTCACAAGTCGATATGACGTCCGTCATCACAGGCCATGACAGTTCTCATCGGGGTGGGCGTCATTCATCGGGGACGATTTCGCCCATGGATGCCAATGGAGCAGAAAATGTGATCGAGGTCACAGACCTTTGGCGGCGATACGGGCCCGATGACAAGCGTGGCTTCGCCGCCGTTCGAGGCGTCAACTTTTCCGTCCCGAAGGGCGAAATATTCGCTCTGCTCGGGACAAATGGCGCAGGAAAGACCTCTACGGTCGAACTCCTCGAAGGTCTCGCCCGCCCCACCGGTGGCAGCATTCGCCTTTTCGGCGCGCACGACCCCTTTACCGACCGGAAGCACACCCGGCCGCGGACGGGCGTCATGCTCCAGCACGGCGGTTTCGCCACCGACCTCACGGTCGACGAGACGGTCCGTATGTGGGCGTCCGTGACCACCAACCCCCGCCCCGTCGCCGAGGCCACCGAGATGGTGGGGCTCGGACACCGAGGCGACGTCACCGTCAAAAGCCTCTCGGGCGGCGAGAAAAGACGACTCGACCTCGCCATGGCCACACTCGGCCGGCCCGATCTGCTCTTCCTGGACGAGCCGACGACCGGAATGGACCCCGAGGGCCGCCACGACACCTGGCGGATCATCGAGCGGCTCAACGACGACGGCGCCACCATCGTCCTGACCACGCACTACCTGGAAGAGGCCGAAGGACTCGCCGACCATCTGGCCATCATGCACCAGGGCGAGATCGCGGCATCCGGAACGGTGCACGAGATCGTCGCCGCCCACCCCTCGTCGCTCAGCTTCCGCCTCCCTCCGGGGCTCGGCACCGACGACCTCCCCTCGACGGACGACCTGCGGGCCACCGTCGGCGCCGGCAAGGACGGCCGGACGGAGCTGTCCACCGACGACCTCCAGCACACCACGACCGAAGTCCTGTTCTGGGCCCGTCATAAGGGCATCGACCTGAAGGAACTCGACGCCAGCTCCGCCTCCTTGGAGGAGGCGTTCCTGCGCGTCGCCCGGACCGCCGCGAGGGACACCGAATGAGTACTGCCGTCGCCCATCTCACCGCGCTCAGCAAGGTCGAGCTGAGCCTCTTCGCCCGGAGCAAGACCAACCTGTTCAACGTGCTGGTCATCCCCGTACTGATCACCATGGGCACGACCACGTTCATGGACCAGTACGACCTGGCGGGCGCGGGTCTCGCCATGGGGCAGGTGATGATCTCCACCTCCGCGGGCATCGTCCTGGTGATGGCCCTGTACGCGCCGCTCACCGGCGTCTACGTCCTGCGCCGCGAGGACCATCTCCTCAAGCGGCTGCGCACCGGCGAGGTCCACGACACCGTCATCCTGGCCAGTCCGGCCGTCCCCATGATCGTGGTGGCCGTCCTCCAGTTCGCCCTGATCGCCGGGGCCGTGACGGTCATCGCCGGTCTCGGCGCGCCGGCCGCCCCGCATCTGGCGCTCCTCGGCATCGTCTTCGGCGCCCTGCTGACCACCGCCGTGGCCGCGCTCACCACCGCCGTGGCGCGCACCGCGGAAAGCGCCCAGGGAGTCAGCACGATGGGCTTCCTCTTCCTGCTGCTGACCTCGGGAACCCTGATCCCCATGGGTGTTCTGCCGGACATCTTCGGAGACGTCCTCGGATACTTCCCGCTCACCCCGGCCATCAGCCTGGTCCAGTCCGGCTGGACCGGAGAGGATGCGGGCCTGGGTTCCACTCTCATCAGGGTCGCGACGATCGCCGCCTGGACCGCCCTGGCAGCCTGGGGCGTACGTCGCTGGTTCCGGTGGGAGCCCAGAGACTGACAGCATGACCAACGGGGAAGAGGAAGCGAAATGGGGACCTCGCTGCACCAGACCAACGTGCACAAGGCCACGGTCTACACACGGTGGATGCTCTGTTCCATGCCGTGGCTCCTGCTCGCTTCCCTCCTCTGGCCGTTACTGGCACAGCTACAGCGCGGCGGTGCGCCGACCTCGGCCGTGGGGCTGGCGGCCGCGCTCACGACCATCCAGGGAATCGGCGCGACCACGGCCGTGGCCTACGGCATCGGGCGGCACATCCTCCCGGTACCGCTGCTGCTCGGGATCGGGGCACTCACCGTCCTCCAACTCGCGCTGATGCCCTACCTGTACGACGCGGAATGGCTGACCGGTACGCAGTCGATCGCCACCTTGTCGGTCGTCCTGGCGCTGCCGCTCGCCTTCGCCCTGTCGCCCACGGCCGATCTGCGCCTGTACGCGGGCGCCGCGCTCGCCGAGACCGCCGTCGCCACGACCGTGAGCCTCGCTCTCGACCCGCGCATGCTGCTGCCCGTGCTGACCGGCACCGCGACGGGGTGGGCGGTCATCGGCCTTCTCATGCACTCCTCCGTCTGGTTCCTGGCCGTCATGTGGCAGCTGGACGCGGCCCGGGAATCACAGGCCCGGCTGGTCGTCGCGGAGGAGCGGCTCCGGTTCGCCCGCGATCTCCACGATGTGATCGGGCGGAACCTGTCCGTCATCGCGCTCAAGGGCGAACTGGCCGCCCGGCTCACCCAGCACCCCAAGGCGCAGGCGGAGATGGTCGAAGTGCAGCGCCTCGCGCGCGAACTGCACAAGGAGATCAGGGACGTCGTACGGAACTACCGCACCACCGACCTGGAAGCCGAACTCGACGGCGCCCGCGCGGTCCTGGAAGCGGCCGGCACGACCTGCGTCATCCATCACGCCCCGCCGACGGGCGGTTTCGGCGAAAAGACCCAGATCGCGCTGGGATGGGCCGTCCGGGAGGCCGTCACCAACGTACTGCGGCACTCCCACGCCACCCACTGCACCATCACCGTGGACCGCCGCGACGGCGAGGGAACGCAGCTCCAGATCACCAACGACGGTGCCACGCCCGTCGGCGATCCCGGCCAGGGGACCGGTCTGGACGGGCTGACACAGCGGCTCTCGCCCCTCGGCGGCGACCTCTGCCACGGCTACGGGCCGAAGAACACCTATCGCCTCACTGTGCGCATACCGAACGGGGAATCGTAATGATCCGGATCCTCCTCGCCGATGACGAACACCTCATCCGCGGCGCGCTGGCCGCACTGCTGACCTTCGAACGCGACCTCCAGGTCGTCGCCGAAGCCTCGACCGGCCCCGAGGCCGTGGCCATGGCCCGCCATCACAAACCCGATGTCGCCGTGCTCGACCTCCAGATGCCCGGCAAGGACGGCATCACCGTGGCGGAGGATCTCAGCCGCAGCCTGCCCGGCTGTCAGACGCTGATCGTCACCAGCCACGGCCTGCCCGGCCATCTCAAGCGCGCGCTGGCCTCCGGGGTCCAGGGCTTCGTCTCCAAGACCGTCTCCGCGCAGGAACTCGCCTCGATCATCCGCAGCGTCCACGGCGGCAGCCGCTACATCGACTCCACCCTGGCCGCCGACGCCATCAGCGCGGGTGACTCGCCGCTGACCTCGCGGGAGGCCGATCTGCTCACGCTGGCCGCGGACGGCGCGCCGATCGAGGACATAGCGGAACGGGCGGCGCTGGCGCAGGGCACCGTACGCAACTACCTGTCGGCGGTGACCACCAAGCTGGGGGTGGAGAACCGGCACGCGGCCGCGTATCTGGCGCAGCGGCGCGGCTGGATCTGAGCGAGCGGCACGGGCAGCCTCGCGGTACGGGCCGCCGCGCGGTACGGGCCGCGCCTCGCGGTACGGGCCGCGCCTCGCGGTACAGGCCGCGCCTCGCGGTACGAGTCGCCTTGCTGTACAGGTCCGCTGACGGACCGACCCCGCCTCCGTACGCCGGAGTATCCGATCCGATCGGATCCGTTCCGATCCGTTCCGTTCCGATTTCCGGCGTACGGAGGCGGTCGCGCGCCGCTCGGGCGCACGACCGCCGGGGAGTACCGGGCTGCGGGGCGCGTCAGTTGGCGCCCATCACCGCCCCGATCGCCGTCGAGGTGACGATCACCGTCAGCGCCGTCTCCGCCGCGTCGATGATGCCGCGCACGGCGGGCGACGCCCACTGGCCCTGGGCGATCTCCGCCATCCGCGGCTCGACCGCGCGCGCGTCGCCGTCCGGGAACGCCAGCTTGTGCAGCTTCGCGCCGTGCAGCAGGGCCACCAGCCCGGCCGTACGGTCGTCAGGGGTCCCGCCCTGGCGGACCACCTCGTCGAGCCGCTCCCGTACCGACGCCTCGGCCGAGCCGTCCGCCTCCGGATAGCGGCGCACGGGGAAGAGCCCCAGCACCTTCTTGGTCTCCTTGCGGACCAGGCCCTTCTCCACCAGACCGTCCGTCGCGCCGGCCACCGCGGGCTTCTTCAGGTGGTGCAGCCAGTCCTTGACCTTGCCCGGCTTCTCGTACCCGACGATGTCGGCGAGCGCGGCGTCGAGGCTGGGCACACCGAGCGGCGCGGGATCGCGGACGGCGACCACCTCGTCGGTCACCTCGATCCGCCCGGCCAGCGCGAGATCCACGAGGGACGCCGCCGCGATCGCCCAGGCGACCTTCTCCGGCTCCTTCTCGTAGCCCCACTTGTCGTCCAACGAAAGCAGTAACAGCTCTTCGCCCAGCGTGGTTTCCATATCTGTTGCCTCTCCGGGTGCCGCGGGGGGTAAACGCGTTCAGCGTACGGGCCGCCCCACCCGCCGGTCCGGCCCGGCGGGCGCCGCCGACGGGACGTCTGCCGTCGGGGTGTTGGTCGCCTTCACGAGATAGTGCGGGCGCCGCTTCACCTCGTAATAGATGCGCCCGATGTATTCGCCGACGATCCCCATCATCGATATCTGCGCCCCGGCCAGTGCGGTGATGACCACCAGGAGCGTCGCGTATCCGGGAGTGTCCACGCCGCTCGTCAGTACTCCCCCCACGATCCACACGGCGTACACGGCGGCGACCGCCATCAGGGTGACGCCGAAGTGGAACGCGGCGCGCAGGGGTTTGTTGTTGAAGGAGAGCAGGCCGTCCAGACCGTAGTTGAGGAGTTTCCCGAAGCTCCATTTGCTCTGGCCGTCCTCGCGTGCGGCGTTCTCGTAGGAGAACGTCGTGCTGGGATAGCCCACCCACGCGAAGAGGCCCTTGGAGAAACGGTTGTACTCGGTGAGGGCCGTGACGGAGTCCGCCGCCCGGCGCGAGAGCAGCCGGAAATCCCCCGCTCCGTCCACGATCTCCACATCCATGAAGCGGTTGATGAGCCAGTAGTAGGCCCGCGCGGTGAGGGTGCGGGTGACGCGGTCCCCTTTCCGGGTGCGCCGGGCGATGACCTGGTCGAACCCCTCCCGGTGCAGTTCCACCATGCGTGGAATGAGTTCCGGGGGATGCTGGAGGTCCGCGTCCATGATGACGAGCGCGTCACCGGCCGCGTGTTCCAGACCGGCGAGCATCGCGGCTTCCTTGCCGAAGTTACGGCTGAAGGAGATATAGCGGATACGGGGGTCCTCGGCGGCGAGTGCGCTGAGACGGAGGAGGGTTCCGTCGTCGCTGCCGTCGTCCACGTAGACGAATTCGAGTGAGGAGCCAAGGTCCGAGCCAAGCTCGGAGCCGAGGCCGGAGCCAAGGTCGAGCGCGGCGGTCTCCTGGGTGAGGCGCTCGTGGAAGCGCTCAATGACCGCTTCCTCGTTGAAGCACGGAACGACGACGGAGATCAGCATGGTGCTCCCTGACGGGTCTTTCGCCGCGACGAGCGTGCGCGCGGGCCGCTGCGGGCGAGGAGGACGAGAAGGATGAGGAGGGAGGCTCCTCCCACCAGCGCGCCGACGCGCAGGCCCGGGGGCCTGAAGTCGCAGCGGACGGTGGTCGGGGCCGGGGATTCGGCGAGCGGTACGGCGACGAGGCCGAGGTACGTGCCGGCGGGCCGGGGTGCCGAGGCGCCCGTGGCACACCGCCAGCCGGCGATACGCGGAACGGCGAGCACCGCGGTCCGCCGGGCGCCCGGCGGGAGTTCGGCGGTCACGGTGTGGCCGGAGACGCGGACCTCGGTGGCTCCGGTGGCCTTGAGCCGGTGCACGGACTCGCTCAGTCGGCCGGTGTCCAGGCAGCCCAGAGCACCGTCCGGGATGGTGCCGCCGTCTTCGGGGGTGAGTTCGACCGTGACGCGCCCGGAGGGCGGGACGGTGCCGAGCGGCTGCATCGAGGCGATCTTGGTGACGGGGTAGTCGGCCCGGAACCGGCCCACCGGGGTACGGGACTCGGCGCCGGAGACCGTCGCGGGGTCGGTGGCGGAGGCAGTCTCGGAGACTGTCGCGGGGTCGGTGGCTGAGGCAGTCGCAGAGGCCGTCGCGGGGTCGGTCGCGGAGCCCGCGTCCGTCAGGCGCGCCGTGCCCGAATAGTGCGGTGCCCACAGCTGCGCCTCGCTGCCCGCCGGACAGGACGCGGTGATCCGGGCGGTGACACCGGGGTTCGTCTCGGCGGGCCGGACCTTGACGGGCCGGATCCGGGGCACCGTATAGACCCGGGCGCCCAGCAGCTTCTCCTGGTTGCGGAAGGGCGAGGCCCCGAACTCCGGTACGGGACCGGCGGGCCGGACGGTGACCAGCGGCGGCACCTCCCGCCGCGTGACCACCGGAGTGCCGCCCTCCGGGGGATTCCACCTCTGGTATGGATCGGGAGGCGACCGCACCCGCGCGCCCACGGAGAACAGGACGTCCGTGACCTGGTTGTCCAGGCTCTGCACCGACCGCCCCCGTGAGGTCCAGCCGCCGCCGAGCGCCGTGAGCGTACGGCTGAGCACATCGGAGGTCAGGCTGCTGTAGTACTGGGCGCCCTGGCCGCCGACGAGCAACGGGTCGTTCCCGACGGTCTGTTCACGGCCCGGTTCGGTGCGGTAACGCGGCCAGACGTCCGCCCGCGCGACGGCGTCGCGCTGCTCGCTCTGGCGCGCGCCCCACGGCGCGTAGTCGTCCGCGTGCGCCAGCCTCAGCCGGCCGGAGAGGGCGGCGGTTCCCGCGGACTGGCCCACTTGGACGCTGATCAGCAGGGCCGCGCAGCAGGCGACAACCCGCCGACGGGGCCGGCCGGCCGCCATGACGGTCAGCACGACGACCCCCGAGACGGCGCCCACCAGCGCGATCGGGACCGACCACGCGTACACCAGCGTGCTGAAGCTCGCACCGGCGGCGACGAGCGCGAGCAGTCCGCTCGCGGCCAGCACCGGGCGCAGGCCGGGAACCCCGTGGGCGAACGACCACCACGCGGCGATCACCAGCAGCCCGCACAGGACGAACGCCTGCCGGTAGGCGCTCCCGTTGGGGGTGCTGAACGCGTTCCAGACCAGATGCGTGGGCCCCCACTGGAACGACAGCACCACCCCCGCCACGAGCACCGTCAGCACCAGGCGCGCCCGGCGGGGCACCGCCGGGTTGAACGGCAGGGTGAGCGCGAGCAGCAGCGCCGCGGTGTTCACGTAGATGCCCGGGGTCCCGAAGCTGTACGTGGTGGGCAGCAGCCGGGCGAGCACATCGGTCCACGGGACCGCGGAGAACACCGTGTTCCGGCCCGGGTACGCGTGCCGCGTCCCGAAGTAGACGACCACCACCACGGGCGCGGCGAGGCCCATACCCAGCACGGTGGTCAGGGCGGCCCGCCGCAGCGCGACCAGACGCTCCCGGACGGTGTGCGAGTCGGCCAACAGCCGGGCGAGGAGCAGCAGTCCGGCTCCGAGTGTGGCCATGTACGCGGTGTAGAAATTGGCGGTCCAGACGACCGCGACCACCAGCGCGCCGAGCACCGGGCGACGGCCGGCCGTCGCCCACTCACCCACCAGGCAGAGCAGCGGGAATGCGATCAGGCCGTCCAGCCACATCGGGTTGTGCGCGCCGTCCGCCACGGCCCACCCGCACAGGGCGTACGAGCCGCCCAGCGCCCCCGCGACCCACCAGCGCCCGGGGCGCAGCCGGAGCAGCAGCCAGGCCATCGCGGCACCGGCCGCGGCCACTTTCAGGACGGTGATCACATAGACCGCGAGATCGATCTCGTCCCGTGGGAAGAGCGCGACCAGCGGGGCGAAGGGGCTGGTGAGGTACGTACCGAGATCGGGCAGCAGGCTGGAGCCGAAGCCGGACCGCCAGTTGACGAACAGATCGCCGTCGGCTCTGCCGTGCAGCAGATCCCACAGATAGGCGTGGTACGGGACGTACTGGTTACCCAGATCGTTCACGCTGCGCGTCCGCGGGCCGAACGGAAAGACACGCGCGATCGCGTCACCGGCGCACAGCGCGGAAGCGGCGATCAGGGCGGCCAGACACGCGGCGCGGCTGATTGGTTTCACACTGAGAGCTGTCCTCGGAGCCCGCCGCGTTGCGGTGATGTAGAGCACATCCGGCGTCAACACCGCGCCCGCGCCGCCACGCGTCCGGGAGCTCCGAGGCCGATCCGCTGTCGGAATTCCCTGACGAGGGGTCATAATGGGACGCGTAGCCCTTCGCGCATCCCCCGTCGCGAAGGGCTACGCCTCTTGGCCGCAGCCGGATTCGCCGCACGTGAGCGCACGGGCGGGGGACTCCCCTCGTGGCCCCCCGCCCGTGTTTTTTCGAGTTAACAGTGACGTAGAGTATTTGCGCAAGCCAGTTCCGGCGCTCGGACGTCCTGATCGGGGGCCAGTTACCGTACGAGCCCGTTGACCGAAATGGGGGGCCAGCATGGACAACGGTGTCAACCCCGCCGCGATCGGCGATGAAAACGGCGACGGCCACGGCAACGGCGGCGACCAGGACCACGACCAGGACCGCGCCCCCGAAGGGCGTGTGCCCGAGCTGCGGACGCTGCGGCAGAAGGTCGAGTACATGGTGGAGAAGACCTTCCCGGGCCGGAAGATCTCGGGACGGGTCTTCGCGGACCTCGTCAAGGAGCGCGGCGGCTCCCTCTCCCACAGCTACTTCTCCAACATCCTCGCCGGGAAGGTCACGCATCCGTCGGAGGAGATCCTCCGGGCCCTCGGGCTGGGTTTCGGTGTGGACTGGCGCTTCTTCAAGGAGGAGTCCGAGGTCGTCGACGATGTCGTGGCCGGACTCCAGTTCCTCGCGAAGCGCCGCACGGGAGAGATCAGCGGAATCGCGGCGCGCGGTCTGGACGACGACGGTCTGCCGCCGGAGCTGCTGCAATTCGCGCTTTCCCTGCTGGAGGACACCAAGGCGAGGCGGAGCGGCGGCCCCGGCGGTGGGAGCGGGGAGACAAAGCCGGACGCGGAACCGAAACCGGGCCCGGAGCCGGATCCGGAGCCGTAGTAGCGGCGCTCGCATGGCTGTTGGCTAGAATCGCCGCCCGCACGTCACACACATGTGCGATAACGATCACGAGGCCCTCATGTCCATGCGCGCGTTGCGGAGAGAGTGCGAAGCCGGACTGGCCGATCTCCCCATTCCCACGCCCTTCGGCGTCGCGGCGCTGGTGGCGAACATGGAAGCGGCCCGGGGCCGGACGATCGTTCTCCACGAACTGCCCGACCGGCTGGCCCGTCTCAACGCCGCCTGCGGACTGCGCCTCAAGTCCGGCGACACCAGTTTCGTCCTCTACCGCCGGCGCCCGACCGCGTACCAGACCCAGCACGTGATCCTGCACGAGCTGTGCCACGAGTGGTTCGACCACGGCACCACGCTCGACGAGGCCCAGCTGCGGCAGTTGCTGCCCGTCTTCGACACCTCGCTGATCAGGAGGGTCCTCGCCACGGACGATCAGCCGGAGTTCCCTCCCGCGATCACCGACGCCCTGGAGTCCGGCGGCCCGGTCCAGGCCCGCGCGCAGTACGACACCCATGACGAGCGGGTGGCCGAGTTCGGCGCCTCGCTCATCCCCCGCATGGCCAGGGACGTGACGAGCGACGACATGGTGGGCCGGCTGGCCAACTCGCTCTCGCGCCCGGTCGCCCACCGCCGCCGCGGCGGCGGCTTCTTCCGCCGTACGTGACCGGGCACCCCCGCTCCCACCCGCACCCCCACCCGCACCCGCACCCGCACCCGCACCCGCACCCGCAAGGACTCACCCCATGAGAATCGCCCCGTGACCCCGCTCGACCTCGCCGGATACCTCATAGCCGGCCTGATGACCGCCGTCGCGCTGTGGCGTATGCCGGCCGCGCTGTGGGGAGATGAGGAGGACAAACGCCGACGGGCCCTGTGGGGGTGCTACGCCGGATTCGCCATCGCCCTGTGGACCAAGACCGAGATCGTACGCATCGGGCTCAACAACAGCCCCGTCACCGATCTCTCCGTACTGATCAAGCACTACACGGCGACCATCGCGATCCTGGCGATTCTCAGCTACATCGTCGCGATCTACGGGCGGTACCCCGACGACGGGGAGATCCCCCGGCACGTACGGTTCGCCCGGCTGATCCAGCATGTGGCGGCCAAGGCCTCCGTCGCCACGCTGATCCTGCTGACCGTGCTCTTCTTCACCGTGGTCGACCGCTCCGTACCCTCGGACCGCTTCGTCTCCGACCACGCCGGCCAGTGGGGCGCGACGCTCTATATGAGCGTGTTCTACCTCTACTTGGGCACGGCATCCGCCGTCTGCGCCTACCAGTGGGCGCTGGCGACCCTCGACACGCGGCTCCGTCATCTGCGCGTGGGGCTGGGCATGATGACGTTCGCCATGTTCATCGGCGTCGGATACACCGTCAGCCGGACGCTGTTCATGTGGGTCAGCGTCGTCGACCAGCCCAGCGAGACGTTCGCGCGGACCTTCGACGAGGTCACCGAGGTCGCGCAACTCGTCCTGTTCGCCTTCTTCGCGCTGGGCGCGTCCCTGCCCGCGTTCAGCAAGGGCTGGCGCCGCGCGAAGCTGTGGCGGGCGCAGATGCGGCTGCACCCGCTGTGGCGCGAACTGATGACGGCCTTCCCCGACCAGCCCTTCGCCCCGCCTGCCTCGCTGCCGCGCGAACTGACGCGGTTCGACACCCCCGCGGATCTCCGGATCGACCGCTGGGCCGCCGATATCGCGGACGCGGTCGAGAAGCTGCGGCATTACGTACCCGACAGCCTGCACCGGGCCGCGAGGCGGGCGGCGGCGGACGACTTCGCCGTTCGTTCCGGCGGGCGTTCCGGCGGGCGTCCCGGCGGGCGTCCCGGCGGGGACTCCGGCAGCGGCTCCGGCAGCGGCTCCGTCGAGGAGGGGCGCACAGGGGCGCTCGCCGACGCCCTCTGGATCAAGGTGGCCCTCACCGCGAAGGCCGACGGCGCGCCCGCCGGCCGGGCCGCGGCCATCGAGCCGAACCACGCCGTCGACCAGGACGGCGAGGTGGCCCGACTGGTGCGCGTGGCCGCCGCGTTCAAGACGATCACCCCCGAACGGACCCGGCACGTCCTGGACATCATGGACGGCGCGGACGACACGGACGGCACGGAGCCCCCACGGTCCCAGCGGACCAGCACGTCGACGGAGAGAACCGCATGACCACCACCGCCCCGGCGGACCGCGCCGTCACCACGGCCCGCACCGTCACCGACATCCTCCAGCCCCGCAACGTCCTGCTGGTGGGCATGCTCGCCATCGGACTCGCCGCCGCGCGTGACTGGACCGGCCTGCCCTGGGGCCTGCTCGCCGCCCTGTGCGCCGGGCTGATACCCGCCGGCTACATCGAATGGGAACGCAAGCGGGGCACCTGGGGCGACCGCCATGTCGTCGACCGTACGAAACGCGCGCCGATCTTCTTCGTCATCCTCGGCTCCATCGGCACCGGCTCCGTCATCATGCTGCTCGGCAACGCCCCGACGGGCATCCTCGTCTCGATGCTCGCCCTCTGGGTGATGACGGTCCTGATCCTGGCGGTCAACACCGTATGGAAGATCTCGGTGGACTCGGCGGTCGCGTCGGCGGTCGTGGCCCTGCTCGCCGCGGTCCACTCCCCCTGGTGGCTGCTCGGGTACGCCATGACCATCGCGGTGTGCTGGTCCCGCGTAGCCCTGACGTACCACACCCGCGCCCAGACGATCGCCGGAGCGGCCCTGGGCGCGGCGACGGCGGCGGCGTTCCTGTTCGGGTGAGCGGGACGCCTGCGAGCGGGCGGGGTGGGCGGGCGGGGTGGGCGACGAACTCCCCGGCCCGCCATGGACTACCGCGTCCCCGAGCGAACCGGGGAGCCTCCCCCGTTTACCCGTTCCACGGTAGCATCTGAATCGGGGAGCGCTCCACGCTTTCTTGGGAAGGGTGATCATGGGAGTCAGCGAGCGGAAACCGGCGGCGAAATCGGTGCCGCTGCGGCGCGACGCCCAGCGCAATCGGGAGTTGCTGATCGCCTCCGCCCGAGACGTGTTCGCCGAGCAGGGGCTCGACGCGTCGCTGGACGAGATCGCACGTCGCGCCGGCGTCGGCAACGCCACGCTGTACCGGCACTTCCCCGACCGGGCCGCGCTCATCGAGGCCGTCTTCCACGAGTCCCTCGGTGACACCCAGCGCGCCGGTGAGGAGGCGCGGCTGAGTGACGACGCGTGGGCCGGGCTCACGACGTATCTGTCGTCGATCTTCGCGGGGCTGGCCGCCGACCGCGGGGCCAACGACCTGATGACCACCGGCGTTCGGGGCGTGCCCTCGCTCGAAGCCCTCCATGCCGAGAACCGGGAGACCGTCGGCCTCCTC
Organism: Streptomyces sp. NPDC088147; assembly: GCF_044741565.1. Lineage (NCBI taxonomy): Bacteria > Bacillati > Actinomycetota > Actinomycetes > Kitasatosporales > Streptomycetaceae > Streptomyces > Streptomyces sp. NPDC088147. Next base: position 411,787 of record NZ_JBIUSY010000003.1, read on the forward strand.
CTCGCGCGCGCCCAGCGGCAGGGCACGATGCGACGCGACATCACCACCGAGGACCTGCTCTTCAGCCTGGCCGCGCTCGGCCGCGCCGTGCCCGCCCTGACCACCACGGCCCCGGACGCCTGGCGCCGCTATCTCGCCCTCCTCCTCGACGGCCTGCGCGCGACCCCCGCCGTATCCGCCGCACCGCTTCCCGCACCACCCCTCACCCTCGATGAACTCGGCAGCGTCCTGCACGACTTGGGCCCGCACCGCGCCCGTTAGGTCCGTCCGTCGGATCCGCATCAGGTCGGGACGGTCGAGGCCGGGCTGTCGGCCGCGTACTGCGCCGCCTGGATCCGGTACAGGCCGCGGAACACCTTCGGGCCCTCGACCTCGTCCGACAGCAGTTCCGTGAAGGTGCCGCTCTCCACGACCCGTCCCTTGTCCAGGACATGGATCAGGTCGGCCGCCCGGACCGAGCCGAGCCGGTGCGTGATCAGGATGATCGTCTGGCCGGAGTCCGCTAGGCTGCGGATCTGCTCGAAGAGCTGCTGCTCGGCCTTGGCGTCGAGCGCCGAGGTCGGCTCGTCGACGATGAGGATCTGGCCGGCGCGGTAGTGCGCGCGGCCGAGGCCGATCCGCTGCCACTGCCCGCCGGACAGTTGATGCCCGCCCTTGTACCCCCGGGCCAGCAGCGTCTTCCAGCCGCGCGGCAGCTCGGCGATCAGCTCCTCGGCGCCCGCGTACCGTACGGCCTCGTCCCGCCGCTCCCGGCTCAACGGCACGTCGGGCCGTCCGATGCTGACGTTCACCGTGGCGGTGAAGGGCCACCGGTAGAAGTCCTGGCCCACCACCGCGACCCGCGAGACGAGTTCCCGCCGGTCCGCCTCCGCCGCGTCGACCCCGTCCCACAGGATGCGGCCGGAGTCCGGCTGGTAGAGCCCGCACAACAGCTTGACCAGCGTGGACTTGCCGCTGCCGTTCTCCCCCACCAGCGCGACGATCCGGCCCGCCGGGATGGTCAGGCTGGCGCCGTCGAGCGCGCGTTTGTTGTCCTTGCCCCGGTAGGTGAAGACGACGTCCTCGAAGGTGATCCGCTCCGGCTTCTCGGGCAGCGGAAGCCCGCCGACCGGTATCGCGCGCTCGACGGCCTCCTCGCACAGCCGGTGCAGATCCCCGACGAACAGGCTCTCCTCGTGCAGGGAGTTCACCTGGAGCACCAGGTTCTCCAGGCTGGAGGAGCCGGTGCGGATGGCGAGTACGGCGGTGCCGCCGACGGAGAGCGCCATCGCGCCGGTCCACAGCAGCCCGCCGAGCGTGGCGTACGCGGCGCCCGCCGCCAGCCCGGTCCATCCGGCGGCGATCAGCCCCGTACGGGCTTCGAGCCGGGCGAGCCTGCGCTGTTCCGCCTCCTGCGACCGCGACATCTCACGGAAGTGATGCAGCAGGAACGGCCCGACGTTGTGCACCCGTATCTCCGGCGCCGCGTCGGTGGAGATCAGCAGATGCCTGATCAGACTCCCCGCTCGTGAGTGCTGTACCCACGCCTGGAACGAGATGTACCGGCGCCGCGCCATCGTCAGGGCCGCCCAGGCGCTGGGCAGCGTCATGGCGATGAGCAGCGGCAGCAGCAGGGGATGCAGGACGGCGAGGACACCGGCCGCGGCGATCAGCGACATCAGCGCGTTGAGTACGTTCTGGCAGTACTGCACCATCCGCCGGGCCGAACTGGCGCCGTACTGGGCGCTGTCGAGGAGCTTGTGGAATTCGTCGTCCTCGACCGCCTCCAGCTCGACGTTGGCGGTGTGTGACAAGTACCGCTCGGTGGCGACCCGTTCGACCTTCGGCTCCAGCTGCCCCGTACCGGCCGTGGACAGGGCCCGTAGCACCGCGCCCGCCAGCGCCGTCCCACCGGCGACGGCGAGCGCCGGGCCGGCGTGGGTGAGCCGCTCGGCGGTGGTGCCGTCGCCCAGGAGATGTCCGAGCACGCGGTTCACGGCGATCAGCCCGACCGCCTGGCTGACCCCCCGGCCGATCTCCGCGCAGGTCACCAGGCGCAGGGCGGCCCTGTCCGCCTCCCACGCCAAGCGGGCCGTCGTACCGATCAGCCGCGGCAGCCGCCTGACCATGGACCGCAGGCCGAGCTGGAGGAAGGCGTCGTCGTGCTTGTTCCAGCCCATGTCGTACCGCAGCGGCCCGCCGAACAGCATCTCCTCGGACTCGGACGACTCCACCCGCTCCTCGGACTCCGTGCCCGCCGTGCCCGCCGTGCTCTCGGTGCCCGCCGTCTTGCGGGTGGTCTTGCGGGTGGTCTTGCGGGTGGTCTTGCGGGTGGTCTTGCGGGTGGTCTTGCTGGTGGTCTCACTGGTGGTACGGGGTCTCCGTCGCAATGCCATGGCTGTTCGATGCCCAGGCCGAAGGGCGGTCACGGCAGCGAACCCGACGTGAACGGGGCACACCCGGCGCACACCCACACCTCGCGCGCCGTACTCACCCGGAGGGAGCGGGGGTTTCGTCAATCCTCGGTGATCTCGCCCCGCACCACGACCACCGGGCACTTCGCGTGCTGCGTGACATGCAGGCTGACCGAGCCGAGCAGGGCCGCCTTGAAGCCGCTGTACCCGCGGTCTCCGACGACCAGGAGCGAAGCGCCCTCCGAGCTGTCCAGCAGGACCTGCGCGGCGGGACCGCTGACGACCCGGCGTTCGATCACGGCCGCGACATCCGCGTCCAGCGTCCTGTCCAGCGCCTCGTCCAGGATCTGCCAGGCCAGCTGCTCCGGTTCGAACTCCGGCGGCATTCCCGGCAGCATGCCCGCCCAGCCGGTGGCCGGGTACTCCCAGCCGATCACCGCGCCCACCTCGTCACCGGTCAGCTTCGCCTGCCGTACGGCCCAGCGCAGCGCCTTCAGTGAGGGCTCCGAGCCGTCGACGCCGACCACGATGGTGCCGCTCATGACGTTCCTCCTGCTGATCGACTTTTCGCTGTTGTCCTGCTTTTCCCTGTGGGGCAAACCTACTTAAGGTTCGCGAGGAGGCGCTCGAAGGGCACCACGTCGTCCACGTCGTCCACGTCGTCCGACTCGCGCGCCTCGCCCACCCCGGCGGTCTCGCCCGTATCGCCGCGCTCGCCCGGATCGTCGCGCTCGCCCACGTCTCCGTTCGTCGCGGGTGTCAGCCCCCGCAGCAGCCGGGCGAACTCGCCACCGGCCCGGTCGATCCGGGCCGACAGCCCGCCCGCGTACGCGTCGGCGCCCGCGCCCCAGTCGTCGGTCGCCGCGAAGACGGCCGTCGGGAGGGTGAGCGCGTGCAGATACGAGAAGAGCGGACGCATCGCGTGCTCCACCATGAGCGAGTGGCGCGCGGTGCCGCCGGTCGCGGCGAGCAGTACGGGCGTTCCGGCGAGCGCGTCCGGCTCGATCAGGTCGAAGAACGACTTGAACAGTCCGCTGTACGAGCCGGCGAAGACCGGGCTCACGACAATGAGCCCGTCCGCCCCGGTCACCGCCTTCAGCGCCGCGCTCAGCGCGGGCGCCGGGAAGCCGGTGACCAGGTGGTTCGCGATCTCGACGGCGAGATCGCGCAGTTCGACGACCTCGATCTCGGCCTTCCGGTCCCGGTCGGCCAGTTCACGGCTGGTCGCCTCCGCCAGCCGGTCGGCCAGCAGCCTGGTCGAGGACGGCTTGCTCAGCCCCGCCGATACGGCGACGAGCCGCAACAACGGCCCGGTACCGCTCGTACGCGTGACGCTGCTCGTACGCGCGGCGCTGCTCGTACGCGTCACCGTGGTCGCAGGCGTCACCGCGTTCGTACGCGTCACCGTGCTCGCAGGCGTGATGCCGCTCGTACGCTCCATCGTCAGACCTCCTTCTCCACCGACGTGACGGCGGCCGGGTGGACAGGACCGTCCGGGACCCCGGCCGGCCGCAGGGCCGCGAACTCCTTGCGCAGGACGGGGACGACCTCCTCGCCCAGCAGGTCCAGCTGTTCGAGCACGGTCTTCAGCGGCAGTCCCGCGTGGTCCATCAGGAACAGCTGGCGCTGGTAGTCGCCGAAGTAGTCACGGAAGGCCAGCGTCTTCTCGATGACCTCCTGTGGGCTGCCCACGACCAGCGGCGTCTGCTCCGTGAAGTCCTCCAGGGAGGGGCCGTGTCCGTAGACCGGCGCGTTGTCGAAGTACGGACGGAATTCCCGTACCGCGTCCTGCGAGTTCTTCCGGATGAACGCCTGGCCGCCCAGACCGACGATGGCCTGCTCCGGCGTGCCGTGCCCGTAGTGCGCGTACCGCTTCCGGTAGAGACGGATCAGCTTCTGGAAGTGCTCCTTGGGCCAGAAGATGTTGTTCGCGAAGAAGCCGTCTCCGTAGTAGGCGGCCTGCTCGGCGATCTCGGGGGAGCGGATCGAGCCGTGCCAGACGAACGGCGGGGTGCCGTCCAGCGGCCGGGGCGTCGAGGTGAAGCCCTGGAGCGGCGTACGGAACTTGCCTTCCCAGTCGACGACGTCCTCGCGCCACAACTTGTGGAGCAGGGCGTACTTCTCGATGGCGAGCGGGATGCCCTGGCGGATGTCCTCACCGAACCACGGATAGACCGGCCCGGTGTTGCCGCGCCCCATCATCAGATCGACGCGCCCGTCGGCCAGGTGCTGGAGCATCGCGAAGTCCTCCGCGATCTTCACCGGGTCGTTCGTGGTGATCAGCGTGGTGGACGTCGACAGGATGAGCCGCTCGGTGGTGGCCGCGATGTAGCCGAGCATGGTGGTGGGCGACGAGGGGACGAAGGGCGGGTTGTGGTGCTCGCCGGTGGCGAAGACGTCCAGTCCCACCTCCTCGGCCTTCCGCGCGATGGCGACCATCGCCTTGATCCGCTCGTGCTCGGTCGGGGTACGTCCGGTGGTCGGGTCGGACGTGACATCGCCGACGGAGAAGATCCCGAACTGCATCGCGCTCACCTCTCGCTCTCTCGAAGCCGGTATCGGGGGTATTAGTTGAAGCTTCAACTGAAGTCTACAACGGCACACCCCCGGCCTCTATTCCGCCCCCGCACAGCCGTGTGCCGCGCGCCGGAAGACGTCTCCGCGGGCGCGCGGCACACTCTGGACAGGTTCAGCTACCTGGAGTCACCTCCCGGAGGGAGAAAATCCCGGAGAGACGGAGCCCCAGCGGAAGAGGACCTCAGCGGAAGAGGACCTCAGCGGGACGGGAAGAGGGAGGGCGGCTGCGGCCGGGCGCTCTGTGGCTGCGGCGCGGGGATCCGGCCGCAGTACTCGGCCTCCACGACATTCGTGTAGAGCGACGGGTCCGGGAGCCAGTCGCCGTTGATGTTGAACGTCAGCTGGTGCGTACCGTCCTCCGTGCTGACCACCGCGGACAGCGAGCCGTTGGTGCGGCCCGTCTTGCCGGTCACCGTGACGCCGCAGGTGAGGGTGATGGATTCGACGCCGAGGCCGTACAGATAGCCGTCACTCGCCGGTACCGAGTCGAGCATGTCCCTCAGCTGGGCGGCGGGCAGCAGGTCGCCTCGCATCAGGGCGCGGTGGAAGCGGTTGATGTCGCCGACGGTCGAGATCAGATCGCCGGACGCGCCCAGCCAGGACATGTTCTGCTCGGTGGCGTCATGGATCTCGGCGTCGGGGGACTTGTCGTGCAAACGGGAGTAGCCGACCGGGTGCGGGGCCGGCATGCGGGGTGTGGCGCCCGGGAATGAGGTCTCGCGGAGTTTCAGCGGCTCGATGATGCGGCGCGTGGTCTCCTGGGCGTACGAACGGCCCGTGGCCTTCTCGATGACCATTCCGGCGAGGACGTAGTTGGTGTTCGAGTACCACGGCTCCTCGCCGGGTTGGTACTTCGGCGGGTACGTCATCGCGAGGGACACCAGGTCCTCGGGGCGGTGATTGTCGTACCGGTGGTCAAAGAAGTCGGCGCCGGACGAGTTGGCGGCGAACTCGGGATCGTCGGTGTGGTTGAAGAGGCCGCTGGTGTGGTTGAGCAGTTGCCGCAGGGTGATCCGGGCGCCGTCGTTGCCGTTGCCCCGCACCAGCCCCGGCAGCCACTTCTCCACCGTGTCGTCGAGGCTCAGCCTGCCCTCCGCCTCCAGCTGGAGGAGGACGGTGGCGATGAACGTCTTGGTGATGCTCGCCACCCGGAAGTGGTCACCGGCCGAGCGTTTCCGTCCCGTGTCGGTGTCCGCGAGGCCCGCCGCACCGAACCATCTCCCGTCGCCGTCGCGCACTTCGGCGCTCGCGCCGGGCAGGCCACCCGCTTCCACCAGCTGCCGCAGCGCGGTCTGTGTCGCCGCATGAGCCCGCCCCTGCACGGCGGACGCGTCGGATGCACCGGACGCACCGGACGCGGAGAGCGGCGCGAGGGGCGTGGCGGACGGCGGCAGCGGCGCGGCGGGCGGAGCCGCGTACGCGGGGGTGAGGGTGGCGGCCCCCAGCGAGGCGGTTATCGCCAGGGCGAGTAAGGCGGTACGTGCGGCTCGGCGCGTCATCGGTGCTGTCTCCCAGAGTGGCTCACGAAGTGGCGCACGGGGCGGGTCGTGCCCCAGTGATGGGAGTGACGTCACCTCGGACACCGAGGTTGACGCATCAGACCGAATTGGCACGTTTTAACGAATGGCGCGTTTTGAGGAGAGTCGGCAGTGATCGTGGGCCCGGTCGCCCCGTGCTGTCCGCTACGGCGTCCACCCGGTGCCTGCCGTCCGCCTACTCTGGGCCGGAGAGGGGAGGCCGACGGTGGGTGAAGAAGACAGCGGCCGCGATCTGGAGCGGTGGAAGGAGCGCGGGGTAGCCCTGCGCGTCTTCATCTACGTCTTCGCGACGCACGCCCTGGCCGGGTTCATCTGGCTGCTTTTCTACGTCGGCGATCACGCCCCGAAATGAGCCCGCTCAGCCGCTGAAGGCCATGGCTCCTGTGGCTCCTGGTCGTGGCCGTACCTGCGGCCGTACCCGCCCCCGCGCCCGTGTCCGTGCCGACGACATGCGCGCCTGGGGCGGCGGATTCGGTGGAGCCGGTGGATTCGGCGGAGTCCGTTCGGGTCGCGTTCGGGGGTTCCCAGAGGGAGCGGCCGAAGCTGTAGGTGGCGATGCGGTTCCTGTGCTGTCCGTTCACCAGGTGGATCACCATCACGCCCACGACGATCAGGCCCAGGATCACGACCACGCTGATCCAATTGTTCATGAGGCCCCGGCCTCCTCTCTCTCACTCTCCGTCTCGCTCACGCTCCGTCGCGATCAGCGCACTCGCGGACAGCACGCTGTCCGGACCGGCGGCCCGCGCCATCAGCCGGGCCGCCATGGCCGGCGACGTCTCCGGCGGGATCACCAGCAGATCCCAGCGCCCCGTGGAATAGGAGCGCAGGATCAGCTTGTGCGGATCCTGCTCCGCGAACCAGCCCACGTGGAGCATGCGGTCGGGCAGTTGGACCTTGCGCGGCACAGCCGCCCAGTGCGTGGGATTCACCAGGACGTTCGTGATCCGGCCCCACGGCAGGTCCATGGCGACCGCCAACGCGGGGAGTTCCCGCGCAAGATCACGGGACCGGGGCCACCAGACCCCGTCGAACGCCCCCGTGCCGTGAGCACCCGGGGCCAGAGTCAGCCGCGCGGGCTGTACGCGGTCTCCCGATGGTGCCGGGAGCTCTGTTGTCCCCGAGGTGTTGAGATCAATGGTCGTCTTCATGACGTGGACCCGCCTCCGGGTGCGTTGCCGTCTGCCCGGTGTTGTGGATCTCCGGGAACGGCACCGTCCTGGGAACGGGTGCGCGGAATGCCCTCGGCACCTCAAGCCTACTCCGGCGGGGGTGGGCGGCGCCCGTGAAACGGAGGGGGCGCCGGGGGCGGAGCGCCTTGCGACCAGGTATTCCCGTGGTGGTCCTCCCCCTGCGACGATGGACACCGACGTACCGGCCGGGGGGAGTGCATGTGGCAGAGGTGTTCATTCGGCGCCTGAGCCGGTGGCAGGCCGAACAGCAGCGGGAAGCCGTCGCCGATGTGTACGTCGAGGCGTACCGCCGTGTCCACGGCGACGAGTCGCCCGACCGGCAGGCGTTCCTGGAGACCTTCGCCGAGGATGTGCAGCGGCCCGGGTTCGACATGGTCGTGGCCAGTGGGGGGAACAAGCCCGCGGCGTACGCGTACGGGTTCGTCCTGGACCGGGCCGGGGAGTGGTGGCGCGCGCTGAGCGGCGAGGTGCCGTGGGACTGGGACATCGAGGAACTGACCGTGTCGGGACAGGTCTTCGCCCTCGCCGGGCTGATGGTCCTGCCGGCGCACCGGCGGGACGGGGTGGCCACGCGGCTGGTCGAGCAGCTGCTGATCCGGACGGACGCGGCGCTGGTGGCCGCACGGGTCGACCCGGCGAACGAGGCCGCCGTGGCGGCGCTCCGGTCCTGGGGCTGGACGAAGGTCGGCGCGGTCGCGCCGCCGGTCGCCTCGCCGGAAAGAGCCGCGGACGGGGCCGTGGACGGAGCTATGGACGGGGCCTCGGACGGGGCGGCGCCGGCCGTACCCTTCACCGCCGTACCCGTCGTCGGTTCCGGTACGGCCACGGACATCTGGAGCCGCATGCTCACCTCGTGACGGGGCCGACGTGACCAGGCGGACGCCAGAGGGCCGACGCGACAGGTGCACGCGACCATGCCGACGTGACCATGCCGACGTGACCGGGCCGGATTGTCCATGCCCGAGCCGAATTGTCATCGAGGTTTAACGCGGGACACATTCTGGACACAGCCGGGCTTTCTAGCCTCACGCCATGTCCCGCCACATGTCCCGCCACCGATCCCCGCGCGCGGCCCGCGGTTCCCTGTGGAGCCGCCGGGCCGCGTACCCCGCGCTCGTCGCCGCGGCCGTTGTCGTGCTCCTGGCCGTCTGGGTGGCCATGGACCTGCCGCCGCTGTCCGACGGCGGCTCGAACGCCACAACGCGGTCCGGTGCTCCGGGCTGGTCGGCGACGCCTGGCGCCCCGGCCGCTCCGTCTCCCTCCGCCCCCTCTCCCTCCGCCTCACCTCTCCCGACCGCCTCACCCTCCGCCGATCCTGATCAGGCGCTCTCCGAGCGGCTCGCCCCGATCCTGAAGGCCACGACGGCCTCTCTCTCCGTGGCGGTGCTCGACGTGGAGGACGGGGACGGCGCGGACTACGGCGTACGGTCCGGGACGGAGACATACGACACGGCCAGCATCGTGAAGGTCGACATCCTGGCGGCCCTGCTGCTGAAGGCACAGGACCAGGGCCGGGTGCTCACCACACAGGAGAAGTCGTACGCGACCTCGATGATCCAGGTGAGCGACAACGCCTCGGCCGACGCCCTGTGGCAGGCGATCGGCGGCGCGGACGGTCTGGACGCGGCGAACGAGCGGCTCGGTCTGACCTCGACGACCGGCGGCAGCGGGCCCCTGTGGGGGCTGACACAGTCCACGGCGGCGGACCAGATCGCCCTCCTCTCCGCCGTGTTCGGCATCGACTCCCGTTCCCCGCTGGGCTCGGGCTCACGGACGTACATCCAGGGCCTGATGGGCGGGATATCGGCGGGCCAGGACTGGGGGGTGTCGGCCGCCGGGGTGGCGACGGGGCTGAAGAACGGGTGGCTGGCGCGGAGCGCGACCGGACTGTGGGACATCAACAGCATCGGCCGGATCGTGGCGGACGGGCACGGCTATCTGGTGGCGGTGCTGTCGAGCGGCAGCGTCAGCAAGGAGGCCGGAATCTCGCTGGTGGAGAAGGCGGCGAAGACGGCGGTGGCGGTATCGGCCGCCGGGGATGCCGGGGACACCGAGGACGACGGGGACGCCACGTAGCAGGCGTCAGGGCCAACTTGCACGCCCACAGGAAGTCATTAGGTTAGGCTCGCCTAAGTCTTTGCCTGTGCCAGGTCTGACCGTGCACCGCTCTGCGCCGCCTGACGATGTATCGGCATCCCGGAGCCGGCGCATTCCCGTACGCAGCAAGCTGGTTGGCATGTGCCCCGACCAGTTCCGCCCCGCACCACCGCCCCGCACCACCATCCCCCACACCCCACCCCGAGGTAGAGCAGGCCGTGCCCGCCCAGTTACCACCCTCCGCCGCCGGTGAACCGCGTACCCCCGAGGACACCCTTCCGCGCGATGTCCTGATCGACCGGGTACGTGCGGGCGACTTGATCGTTTTCTCTTACGCGGGCTCCTACGGACGGGAGTTCGCCGTGCACTCCTTCCTCGGCCACCCCGCCGCCGGGCACTGTCTGCCCTGAGCACTCCGACTCTGTGCACTCCGACTCTGTCGTTCTTTCCCTTACTCCGGAGCCGCGTCATGACCGTGCCCCCCATCGCCCTGCCCACGAGCGGGCGGCCCGCCACCGCCACCGCCGCCACCCCCGCGACCGCGACCGCCGATGGCACCGCCACTGCCACCGCCGAGGGCATCCTGCGGCGTCAGCGCGCCAGGGAGTCCTCGGCCCGCACCTACGCCCGTTCGTTCCCGATCGTCCCGGCCCGCGCCAAAGGCATGACGATCGAGGGGACGGACGGCCGCCGTTATCTCGACTGCCTGTCCGGCGCGGGAACCCTCGCGCTCGGCCACAACCACCCCGTCGTCCTGGAGGCCATCCAGCGCACGGTGGAGAGCGGGGCGCCCCTGCACGTCCTCGATCTGGCGACCCCGGAGAAGGACGACTTCACCGACGCGCTCTTCGCCACTCTGCCGAAAGCCTTCGCGGACCGCGCCAGGATCCACTTCTGCGGGCCCGCCGGTACGGACGCCGTCGAGGCGGCGCTGAAGCTGATGCAGACCGCGACCGGCCGGCGCGGCGTGCTCGCGTTCACCGGCGCGTACCACGGCATGACCGCGGGCGCGCTGTCGGCGACCGGCAGTGTCGCGGTCAGGGAGCGGGTCGCGGGCGGCGGGGCCGAGGTGACCCGGCTGCCGTATCCGTACCCGTACCGCTGCCCGTTCGGGGTCGGCGGCGAGCGCGGCGCCGAGCTGGCCGCCACGTTCACCGAACGGCTGCTGGACGATCCGTCCGGCGGTGTCGTACCGCCCGCCGCCATGATCCTCGAAGCGGTGCAGGGCGAGGGCGGCGCGGTGCCGGCGCCGGACGGCTGGCTGCGGGAGATGCGACGGATCACCGGCGAGCGGCGGATCCCGCTGATCGTGGACGAGGTGCAGACGGGGGTCGGGCGTACGGGCGCGTTCTGGGCGGTTGAGCACAGCGGGATCGTCCCGGACGCGATGGTCATGTCGAAGGCGATCGGCGGGAGTCTGCCGCTGGCCGTCATCGTGTACGACCAGGACTACGACGGCTGGCTGCCCGGCGCGCATACCGGGACGTTCCGTGGCAACACCCTGGCCATGGCCACGGGTGCGGCGACACTGCGGTATGTGGCCGCCGAGGGGCTGACCGAGCGCGCGGCGGTCGTCGGTGCCCGGATGACCGCGCGGCTGGAGGGGCTGCGCTCCGAACTGCCGGTGATCGGTGACGTCCGGGGCCGTGGGCTGATGATCGGGGTCGAGATCGTGGACCCCGAGGGGGAGTTGGACGCGTGCGGCGCTCATCCGGTCGCCCCGGAGATGGCGGAGCGGGTGCGTGCCGCCTGCCTGGAGCGCGGGCTGATCGTGGAACTGGGCGGGCGCCACAGCTCCACCGTCCGGCTCCTGCCGCCGCTCGTCATCACGGACGAGCAGACGGAAGCGGTCCTGGAGCGGCTGGCGGACGCGATCGCCGACGTGTCGGGGCGGCGGCGGGGCCGGCAGCGGGGACAGCGCTGATGAGGACGGAAACGGAAACCGAACCGGAAACGGGAACGGGAACGGGAACGGGGATGGAGACGGCGATGGAGACGGCGATGGATGCGGGGACGGGAGCGGGAACGGGAACGGGAGCGGTGACGGACGCCGGGGCGCGGGCAGTAGCGGTTGTCGTGCCGGAGGCAGCCACGGGCCTGGTGACTCAGGCGTCACCGGAACCCGCCCTGGATCCCGAACCGGCCCCGGAACCGGATCCGGCCCCCAAGCACACCACCCCCGAGCCCACCCCCCACCCCGACCGCGCCCACGTCACCGCGCTGTCCGGCGGGACCGGCGGCGCCCACGCGCTGGCGCCGCTCGTGGACACGGTCATGGACGCCCTCGCCCGGGGCGCCCGGCGGCGCGGCGGGCCCATCGCGCCCGGCCGGCCGGGGCAGGTCGCGGCCACCGTCAGCGAGGTGTTCGGCGGTCCCGCCGCCGTCACCGGCGCCGAGGCGCTCGACCGGCTCACCGAACTCCTCGCACACGGCAGCGCCGACCCGGCGGACGCCTCCTGCGCCGCCCATCTGCACTGCCCGCCCCTCGCCGTCGCCGTCGCCGCCGACCTCGCGGTCTCGGCCCTCAACCCGTCCCAGGACTCCTGGGACCAGGCGCCCGCCGCCACCGCTCTGGAGACCCTGCTGCTCCAGGAGTTGGCCGGGCTGGTCGGGTACGAGCCCGAGCAGGCCGCCGGGGTGCTCACCTCCGGTGGTACGGAGTCCAATCTGATGGGCCTGATGCTGGCCAGGGACCGGGTCCTCGGCGCGGCGTCGGGCCGGCAGATCGAGCTGACGGGCGTCCCGGGCGTCCCGGGCGCCGGAACGGACCACGCGCCCGCGCCCGCTCCCGCTCCCGGCCCCAGCCACGGCCCGCGCCCGCAGCCCCGTCCCCCTTCCCGTCCCCGTATCCTCGCGTCCGCCGCCGCGCACTTCTCCGTACAGCGCGCCGCCGCCCTGCTCGGGCTCGGTGAGGACGCGGTGCTGCCCGTCCCGGTCGACCATCAACTCCGGATGGATACGGAGGCGTTGGCCACCGCACTGGACGGCTGCGCCGCGCGCGGGGAGCTGCCGGTCGCGGTGGTCGCCACCGCCGGTACCACCGACACCGGCGCCATCGACCCGCTGCGCGCCTGCGCGGCGCTCGCCGCCGAGCACGGTGCCTGGCTGCACGTGGACGCCGCGTACGGGGGCGGCGCCCTGCTCTCCGACCGGCTCGCGCCGCTCCTGGACGGCCTCGGCCTCGCCGACTCCGTCTCGCTCGACTGGCACAAGCTGGGCTGGCAGCCGGCCGCGGCGGGCGTCTTCCTGGTGCGGCGGTCGGAGACGTACGCCTCGCTCGCGCGCCGGGCCGTCTATCTCAACCCGGCCGACGACGAGGAGGCCGGTTACCCGAGCCTGCTCGGGCTCTCGCTGCGTACGACACGCCGCGCCGACGCCTTCAAGATCGCGGTCACCCTGCGGACGCTGGGCAGGGAGGGGCTGGGCCGGCTCGTCGACGCGTGCCGCGATCTGGCCGTGGCGGGAGCGCGGGCGGTCGCGGACCATCCACGGCTGGAACTGCACTCCGAACCGGTACTGACGGCCTTCCTGTTCCGCTATCTGCCCGAGCGTCAGGCGGATACGACCGATACGGCGGAGGCCCGGCGCGAGTACGACGCGCGCTGCGACGCGGTCAACGCCGCCCTCCGGCGCAGGCTCCTGCGCGAGGGCAGCGCCGTCGTGGGCCGTACCGAACTCCCCGGCGAGGGGCCCGGACGCGTACGGCTCAAGCTCACCCTGCTCAACCCGCACACCACCACCGCCGAGGTGGAGCGGCTGCTGCACGCCGTCGTGGCGGCGGGGCGCGCGGAGGAGGAGGCGCGATGACCGTAAGGACGGCCGCCGCGTCCCGCACCCGCGGCTGCACGCGCACCCGTACCCGAACCCGAACCCGCACCCGCGTGGCCCGCTGTCCGACGTGCGTGGACGGGTTCGACAGACTCGTCTGCGACGTCCACACCCAGTCCCGGTCCGTTTGTAACGACCTTCCCAACCCCCTCGCGGAGGCTCAGCGGTGACGACCGACCCCATGCACGCGGACGCATACGAGCACGGCCCGGAACACGGCCCGGAACACAGCCCCGAACACGGCCCCGAGTACGAGATATACGACCTGGTCGGCGTCGGCATCGGGCCGTTCAATCTCTCGCTGGCCGCTCTCGCCGACGGCACTCCGGGCCTCCGTACGCTCTTCCTCGACGCGAAGCCCGCCTTCTCCTGGCATCCGGGGCTGCTGATGGAGGGAACGGTTCTCCAAGTACCGTTCCTCGCCGACCTGGTGACCATGGCGGACCCGACCAGCCCCTGGTCGTACCTCAACTACCTGCGGGAACACGACCGGATGTTCCCGTTCTTCTTCTCCGAGCGCTTCCACATACCCCGCCGCGAGTACGACCACTACTGCCGCTGGGTCGCCGAACACCTGCCGTCCTGCCGCTTCGACGCGCGCGTCACGGAGGTGGAGTGGGACGAGCGCCACGAGGCGTTCGCCGTCACCCACCGCTCGGCCGACGGCGCGGTCTCGCGCGTAAGGGCCCGGCAGATCGTGCTGGGCGTCGGGACGAACCCGGTCGTCCCCGAGCCGCTGCGCCCGTTGCTCACGCCCGCGCGCGCGGGGCGCGTGCTGCACAGCGCCGACTACCGGACCCACCGGGCGCGGCTGGCCGGCCTCGACGATGTCACGGTCGTCGGGGCGGGCCAGTCCGGCGCCGAGGTCGCCCTCGATCTCCTGCGCCACCAGGACGGTTCCGGCGCGGGCGGCCCGTACGTCCGGTGGCTGGCACGTACCCCCGCCTTCGCGCCGATGGAGTACTCCAAGATCGGACTTGAGCACTTCACGCCCGACTACATCCGGTACTTCCGCGCCCTGCCCGAGGAGCGGCGCGAGGAACTGGTGCGCGCGCAGTGGCAGTTGTACAAGGGCGTCAGCGAGGAGACCCTAGCCGAGATCCACGACGAGCTGTACGAGCGGACCATCGGCGGTACGGAGCCGCGCGCGGCTCTGCACCCGGGCGTCGTGCTCGTCGCGGCGGAGCCCGAGCGAGCTGACGCCGACGCCGACGCCGACACTGACATCGGCACCCGCACCGGCACCAGCACCCGCACCCGCACCCGCACCAGCACCGGCACCGGCACCAGCGAGGGCGAGGGCGAGGGCGGGGGCGAGGGCGGGGGCTACCTGCTGACCTGCCGCCACACGGAGCAGGACGCGCTGTTCGAGGTGCGTACGTCGGCGATCGTGGCGGCCACGGGATACGCGGCGACGCGCCCGGCCTTCCTGGACACCATGGCGAAGCTCGTCGACTGGGACGAGCAGGGCCGCTACCGGATCGACGGGGACTACCGGGTCGCGCTCGACGCGAGCGTGTCCGGCGCGCTGTACGTGCAGAACGCGGAGCTGCACACGCACGGCGTCGGGGCCCCCGACCTCACGCTCGGCGCGTGGCGGGCGGCGACGATACTCAACGCGGTCGCGGGGAGGACGGTGCTGCGGGTGCCGGAGCGCGCGGCGTGGACGACGTTCGGGGCGCCTGGGGCGCGGGTGCCGGAGGCCGGGGCTCCGGTCGTATGGCCATGAGGGCGGTCACGCCCGGAAAGCTGCTGGTCGGCCGCCGTGGACCGCGTCGCCTCGTTCGGCCGACAGCGGTCGCTGGTGGTCATCAGCCGCGATGTCATGACAGTGCGACCCGCGCTCGGAGCGGATGTGAGGCGGCGTTTCCGGTTCCCGACCCTCCTCAGGGAAATCGAGCCCGCGTCCGACCCGGGTTGTGACACGGAGCGGCGCCGCCACAGGAGACAGGAGGAGGAGACAATATGCACCAAAAGTGATGGAACTGATCGGAGTGGGTAGATGGCGCGTCCCTGGCTGAACGTGCTGGCACAGGTGGTGCCTGTTCCTCTCGGATTACTGCTCAGCGGTGCTCTGGTCTGGGGCGCCACCAACGCCGACTGGAGTGGGACCAGCAGCAACAGCGGCAACACCTGGACCGCCAGCTCGGCGGGGCTGGCCAACGACAGCAAGGCGCCCATGTTCGACATCGACAAGATGCGCCCCGGCGACACGGGCTCCAACTGCATCAAGATCAAGTCGAACGCCGACGTCCCCACCGCGCTCAAGATGTACACCAGCTCACAGAACTGGCCCAACAACTACCAATCCTTCATCGACCTCGACATCGATGTGGGCAGCGGCGGCACCTTCGGGGACTGCGACGGCTTCACCCGGCACAGGACCGTGTACGACGGCAGTCTGGACCAGCTCGTCGCCCTGCACACCGACTTCCGCACCGGCGTGGGTCCCTGGCACCTGTCCGGCAAGCCGCCCAACTCGCTGAGCTTCCGCTTCTCGTGGAAGTTCAGCCCGAGCGCGCCCAACAGCGCGCAGGCCGGGAACACCAACGAAGTGATCTTCACCTGGGAAGCACGGGAACACACGTGACGCTCCCGCGTGGCCTGGCCGCCGACGCGCTCCTCCGGCCCACCGCCCAGAGCGCCCCGCACCCGATCCGCGTGATCACCTCGGTCATCTCACGTACCGTGCTCGGCTCGATGATCGGGCTGCTGGTGTGGGCGCACTTCCCCGTGCTGGCGCTGGGCTGGACAGCGGGCGTGGTGCAGTCCGGCTCCATGCGTCCCGCCCTCGCGCCGGGCGACGTCGTCCTCTACCAGCCACCACAGCGCGACCGCACACCGGCGGTGGGCCAGATCGTGCTGGCCCAGGACCCCACACGACCCAGCCGTCTGCTCACCCATCGGGTCCACCAGGTGCTTCCCAACGGCGATCTGATCACCAAAGGTGACGCCAACTCCACAGCGGACTCCACCCCGGTCCGGCCCACGGCGCTCCAAGGCGTAGCACGATTGCGCGTGCCCGGGATCGGACTGCCGGTCCAGCTCTGGCGCGCCGAGCGGCCCGTGCCCGCGACGATGATGATGCTCGGACTCGCCATTCTGCTCGCGCTCGCCGCGCTGCCGCTGCACCCCCGCAACCACAGCCACAGCCACAGCCACAACCAGAATCAGAATCAGAATCAGAACCACAGCCGATACACATAGCCCCGGTGGCTAGGACGCGGCGGCGGCGAAGCTCTTCTCCATCGCGTCCAGCACCCGGCCCGCGCCGGTGTAACCGATGCCGAGCATCCACAGGTTGTCGTCGACCTTGAAGGCCGTGCCCTTCTTCACCGCGTCCAGGTTCTTCCAGAGCGGACCGCCGATGGTGTCGGTCTCCTTGGCCTTCTTCGCGTCGCCGTAGGTGGAGTAGAAGATGACGTCGGCGTTGGCCTTGTCGATCTGCTCGGGGCTGACGTCGACCGAGAAGCCGGTGGTGTCCTGGTTGGCGGGGCGGCCGACCTGGAGATCCTTGAAGAGGGAGCCGACGAAGGTGTCGTTCAGGTAGAGCCGGGTGTCCGCGCCCTCCACGAACCGTACGAAGCCGACCTTCGTCCGCTTCGCCTTCGCGGCGCCGCCGAGCGCGTCGGTCAGCCGCTTGACGTGCGCGTCGTAGTCGGCGACGACCTTCTTCGCCTCGTTCTTCCTGCCCAGGGCGTCCGCGTGCAGGTCGAAGTTCTCGCGCCAGGTCGGCCCGGTGGTGTCGGAGAAGACGGTGGGGGCGATCGCCGAGAGGGCCTGGTAGTTCTTCTCGTCGCGGACCTTGCTGCTCAGGATCAGGTCCGGCTTGAGCGCGGCGATGGCTTCGAGGTTCGGTTCGGCGATCAGGCCGACGGGCTGGATGCCCTTGAGCTTGTCCTCGGGGAGGTACGTGGAGAAGGGGGCCTTGTCGACGACGGTGGTGGCGCCGACCGGTGTGATGCCGAGCGTGACGGCCGAGTCGAGCGCGTCCGTGTCCAGTACGACGACCCGCTCCGGCGCGTCGCCGACCTTCACCTCGCCCATGACCGTCGTGACGGTGTGCGTACCGGTACCGCCGTCCGCAGCCTTGCCGCCCTTGTCCGCGGCCTTGTCGTCGCCGCCGCATCCGGCGAGCGTGACGGCGAGCGCGGTGGCCGCGGCGGCCACGGTGATACGGCGACGGGTGAACGTACTGGACACGGTGGGGCCCCCTGACGACAGGCCGGACTCTTCCGGACCTAAATAAGGCGAACCTAACCTTTGTTCCCTCCGGGCAACAACTCACCCGGCCGTTCAAGGTGCGACGTGGCAGGAAAAGAGCGACCGTACAGAGAGGACGACCGTACAGAGAGGGCGTACGGGGAGGCGGAGAGGAAGAATCATGAGCACCGCGGCATCTGTCTCTCCCGTCCACCGCGACCCCGCCCTGCTCGGGCAGACCGTTGTCGTCATCGGCGGGAGCGCGGGCATCGGGCTCGCGACGGCCATGCACGCCCGCGCCGAAGGTGCCGACGTGATTCTGACCGGCCGGGACCCCGAGCGGCTACGGCGGGCGGCGACGGACACCGACGCGCTCAGCACCGCGGCGTTCGACGCGAACGACCCGGCGCAGCTGAAGCGGTTCTTCCAGGAACTGCCGGAGTGGATCGACCATGTGATGGTCACGGCCGGGCATCCGGCCTACGGGCGGCTCCTCGACATGGACCGGGATCAGGCCCGCCGGGCGGCGAGCGACCACATGCTGCTGCCGCTCGACGTCGCCCGCCTCGCCGTCGGACGAGTGCGGCCCGGTGGCTCGCTGCTGCACATGGGCGGCACCGGCGCCCGGCGGATCCGTCCCGGCCTCGGGTTCGCACCCGCGGTCACCGCCGCGCTGCCCGTGCTCACGGCGAGCCTCGCACTGGAGCTGGCGCCGATCCGCGTCAATCTCATCGCGGCCGGGTTCGTCGACACACCGTTGTCCGCGGGGCTCCTGGGCGAGGGACTCGACGCCCGCCGCGAGGAGTTGCGGAACACCCTCCCGATCGGCCGCGTGGTCGGACCGGCCGATGTCGCGGCGCTCGCCGTCCATATCATGACCAACACGGCACTTACGGGCGCGACGTACGACATCGATGGTGGGCAGCAGTTCGTTGGCTGAGACTGGCGGGGAGCAGAAGCCCCGACCCTGTCTCCCGATGCCAGTGAGGTGGAGCCCTCTATGACCACAGCCCGGGACTTGATGATCACCGCTATGGACGTGACGCCCGATCCCCCGGCGGCGGGTGAGCTGTCGCTCGCGCTGGCGGGAGCCGAGCTGATCGACCTCCTGGCGGCCGAGGCCATCCGGCTGGACGGCGACCGGATCGTGCCCGGCCACCGGCCGGCCATCGCCGATCGCCTGCTGGACCAGGCCGCGGAGTCGCTCGCACGGGAAGCGCCGTACGAGACGGTCGCCGACTGGCTGTGGCGCCGGGGGCTGGGCCTGGCCCCGGCCTATCTGTCGGCCCTGGAGACGGACGGACAACTGACGCGCCGGCGTCGCGGACTGCTGCCTTTCCGGACCGGCCGGACGGCGCTGGTCGACACGCCCGATCGCCGCCTGGCGGGGGACCGCTGGGCAGCGAACGAACCGGTCCTCGTGGCCCTCGCGACGGCCGTGGGGATCGGCGACGCGGAACCGGACGAGGCACCGGACACCGGGACACAGGACACGGCGGCGCCGGACACCGAGACTCCCGACACCGAGACACCGGGCAACGAGACACCGGGCAACGAGGCGACTCCCGGCGACGAGGCGACTCCGGACAACGAGGCACCGGATACGACAGCGCCGGGCACGGCGGCGCCGGGCACAGCGGTAGCGGATACCGAGACACCGGACACCGCCGACGACGCGGTCGAGACCGTACTCGTCGCGGTCAATGAGGCGTTGCTGGAGCTGGAGGCCGTACGGCAGCGGCGGTCCATTGAGCAGGACGCCTTCGACAACGTCTGGCGAGGCTACTGACGAGGCGGCACACGCGGCACTCGGTGCGGGGACGGCGGGAGAACTCTCCGGTCGTCCCCTCCCGGGTGTCCCGGTGGCGCGATCACCACTTGTAGTCGAGGAACTTGCCGTCGAACGTGACGACGACCCGGTCCCCGTCGGGGTCGGGACGGCGGGCGATGTCGACGCGGAAGTTGATCGCGCTCATGATGCCGTCGCCGAACTCCTCGTGGATCAGCTCCTTGAGCGCGGGGCCGTAGACCGAGAGGGCCTCGACGAAGCGGTAGATGGTGGGGTCGGCCATCAACGCCTGGTCGGTGCCGCGGTACGGCTGGGTCTGGAGGCTCTCGGCGACCGGCTCGGGCAGCCCCAGCAACTGACAGACCTGCACGGCCTGTTCCCGTGTCATCGGGTGCTGACCCAGCAGGGCGGCGGTCGTCCATACGAGCGGCGCGCCGAGTTCGTCGGCGATGTCGGACCAGGACAGTCCGCGTCGGATCCGGGCGGCGACCACCAGGTCCGCGGCGTCCGGCTTGCTCATGATCGGCGTCATTCCGGCTCCTCTGAAAGGGGGACGCACGGTCCGTTCCGGTGTGCTCTTCAGAGTACGTAGGCGAGCGCGGGCGCCACCACCAGGACACGGTCCGTCCGGACCAGGCCGAAGCCCGCCGAAGCCCGCCGAAGCCCGCCGAAGCCCCGCGACAGGAGTGAGCCAGTGAGTGGCATGTGGCATGTGGCACAGGTCACGGGAAGTCGATGTGTGGTGCCGGACAGCTTCCTGAGGTGAGCACTCAATTGCGCACCCGGATCAGAGCCGGGGATTCGAGCGCGTACGCCGAGCTGTTCGACAGCTACGCGCGCGCGGTCTACAACCATGCGTTCCGGCTGACCGCCGACTGGTCGACCGCCGAGGACGTCATGGCCGCCACGTTCATGGAGGCATGGAGGTTGCGGGGCAGAGTGGACCCCGAGGGGGGTTCGCTCCGGCCCTGGCTGCTGGGGATCGCCACCAACACCGCGCGGAACCAGTTCCGGTCCAACCGCCGGTACCGGGCCGCCGCCAACGCCGCCGCGGCGGCCGAGCTGTCGTTTCCCGACCACGCCGACGAGGTGGCCGGCCGGGTCGACGACCGCCGGCGTCTCGCGACCGTTCTCACCTCCCTTGCCGCGCTGCGCCGGACGGAGCGGGAGGTCATCGCGCTCTGCCTGGGCGAGGGCCTGGATTACGAGGCGGCGGCCGAGGCGCTCGGCATCCCCGTCGGTACGGTCGCCTCCCGGCTGTCCCGGGCCCGCAAGAAGCTGCGCGCGCTGGCCGAGGCCGAACTCGCCCGCCCGCCGGGCGCCACGCCCCGGCCGGCGACCGAGCTGTCGCGCCCCGCTCGGGAGAGGGTCAGGAAAAAAGCTCGCGGGAAACGGGAAGCCGTCCTCCCCGTCCGACAGATAAGAGGCGATCACGACAACGCGATCCGGCCCGCACAGGAAGGAAACCGATGAACGCGAACCCGTCCCGGCAGCATCCGGCCGATATGGACGAGAGCGCCCAGCTCATGTCCCGGACAGCGCGCGACCTGCCGCCGGGCCGTCACCAGTTCCACAAGGAGCGTCTGATGGCCCAGATCCACGACATCCAGCAGAACGAAGCCCGTACGGCGACCCCCGCCCCCACCCCGGCCTCCGCCTCCGCCTCCGCCTCCGCCAAGAAGACCCGGCGGCTGCCGCGTCCGGCGATCGCGCTGCCCGCGATGGCCGCGGTCGTGGCGGGCGTGATCGTGACCGCCTCGGTGCTCGACAACGGCGGTGGCGGAAACGATCTCGCCAGTGGGCCGGTCCTGACCACCGACATCGGCTCCGCCAGCGCCGACGGCGTACCGCAGCTGCTCGACCGGATCTCGCTCGCCGCCTCCTCCGGTACGACCCACCCGAACGTCCGGCCCGGCCAGTTCATCTACATCGAGTCCAAGACGGCCGGCACCTTCGTCAAGACCGTGGACGGCAAGAGCAGCCTCGCCGGCAACCCCTTGAGCACCCGGCAGAGCTGGATGTCGGCCGACGGCACCAAGGGCTGGCTGATCGACCCCGCGGTCAACGACAGCCCCGAGGGCGAGACCCTGAGCCTGCCCGACGAGCAGGGCAACCCCAGGAAGGCCGACCTGAACGGTCCGTCGTACGACTACCTGACCAAGCTCACCACCGACCCCGACCAGCTGCTCGCGAAGATCTACAAGGAGACCGCCGGCCACGGCAACTCCCCCGACCAGCAGGCGTTCAGCACGATCGGGGACCTGCTCGGCGAGAGCTACCCGCCCGCGAAGCTGTACTCGGCGCTGTTCAGGACCGCCGCGAAGATCCCCGGGGTCGTCGTCGTGAACGACGCCGTCGACGCGGCGGGCCGACCCGGCGTCGCCGTCGCCCGGACGGACGAGACCAGCGGCGCGCGCGAGGAGTGGATCTTCGACAAGAAGACCCATGCCTTCCTCGGTGAACGCAGTGTCCAGGTGAAGCAGATGGAGGAGGACGGTGTGGTGATCAAGCCCGGCACCGTCAACAACACCAGCGCCATCATCACGCGCGCCGTCGTCGACGAGATGAAGCAGACTCCGTCCTCGTCCTCGTCCTCGTCCTCGTCGTCGTCCTCGTCCTCGTCTTCGTGATCCTCTTCGTCCTCGTGATCCTCTTCGTTCGGGATCGGTCACGGTGACCGATCCCGAACGCGCACACCGCGCCCGACACCGCCTCGCCCGATCAGGTGATGGAACTCCACGGGTCAGCGTGCCTGGTGAGACCGGCCGCCTTTCCCGGCTCAGGGTTGGCCGTCCACCAGCGACCGGAAGGACCCACGCACATGGTTTTCGTTCGCGTGCACGCGATGAAGGGCTATCTGAGTGCCGCACAGAAGGAGGAGCTCGGCGCACAACTCATCCAGGCCGTGGCCGACGTCGAGGATCTGGTCAACAACCAGACCCACAAGGAGACGTCTTGGGTGCAGTTCTTCGAGTTCGAGCCCGAGAACTGGTACGCACCGGGCAATGTCGCCGGTGCCGATCCCAGCTCCCGGGTCCAACTCGACATCGTCGCGCCTCAGAAACTGCTCCCCACGCCCGAAGACTCCCGTGCCATGCTGATCAAGACCACCGAGGCCGTGCGATCGGTATTCGGTACTGCTCCGCTGCCGGCGCACGGGCCATGGGCGCACATCTACACCATCCCGAACGATCAGTGGGGACTGGACGGCCGCGTTCCCGACTGGGATGGCTTCCGGGCCCTCTTGCGTACGGGCAGCCCGGAAAAGGCCGATGAGGCACTGGCCCAGATCTACGGGCCCGGACGTCACGCGGCAACGACGTGGCGCGCCTCGTAGCTCAAGGCCCCCGGGAAAGCTCTTTCGCCCCTGCGGTCCGTCGCGGACCGCAGGTCGGTGGGTGGTCTACGCGGCAGTGGAGTGGGGCGGCCGGGCCCCGGCATAGCGACTGATCCCCGTGGGCGGCTGGGACTCATGCCCCGCTGGTGGGGGATCGCTTTCGACTACCGGTCAGAACCGAGGGGTAGCCGGGCTCACCCGGAAGGTGTGGTGTCGGGTGGGGGCCGCCCCTGAGGTTTCAGTTTCGCGGCTCCGGGTTGGGCGTCAAGGGCGCTCCTGCGTCGCGTCGGCTACGCCGATTCCGCTGCGCTCCACCCTGGACACCCACCCCTCCGCCGCAAGTGCAGCTTCGAGGGGGGCCGGCCCCGGGGGGAGGGGTCCCCGGAGAGGCACCTCTGTTGCGGGGGTCCATTCCCGGCTCACCGGCCGGTGGGTGGTCTGCGCAGCAGTGCAATGGGGCGGCCCGGCACCGGCTCAGCGAGCTGATGTGAGTGGGAAGTTGGGGCTCATGCCCCGCTGGTGAGGGTCCGTTGTCGGGTGCTTCTGTAGCCCGAGGCGGATGAGAGGGACACTCGCCCCCTATGTCCCAGTTTGGTGAGCCTTTCAGGGGGTCCCGCGGCCGGTCATGCGTCCCATGTCCACTTGACCTGGCTCCACGACACACCACGGCCTCTCAGGGGCCCACTCGCCCCCTCTCCCGTCACACCCGCCCCATCACCCACACACCGCCATCCGCCTGGTCGTCGAGGCGGGCTGGGACTCTGGACGGCGACCTAGCGGAATTCCTCCGCGTGCTCCTGCGCCCATGCGCGGAACGTGCGCGACGGCGCTCCGGCGATCTGTTCCACCGTGGAGGTGATCACGTTCGATGCGGGCCGCGTTTCCACGCTGGCCAAGAGCGCCTCGACGAGAGCGGGTGGCCTGCCGTCGGCGAGCATCTACTGTCGCGCGACCTGTACCGGGACCTCCTCGAAGGACACCGGGCGGCCGATCGCTTCCCCGATCATGTGTATCTGCTGGGCTCTGCTCAGTACCTGCGGGCCGGTCAGGACGTGCTTCGCGCCCACATGCCCGTCATCGGTCAGCACCCGTACCGCCACGTCTGCGATATCGCGTTCGTGGACCACCGCCGTAGCTGCCATGTCGGGACCGCGGACCACATGCGTGGTGCGGATCTGCTCGGCCCACCCCCGGGCGTTGGACGCGATGGTGGCCGCGCGCAGGACGGTCCACTCCAGGCCGGACTTTTCGATCAGGCGCTCCATGTCGGCATGGAGCTGGTTAATCGGGTCGGTCTGCCGTTCAGCGTCCTCGTTCACCCCCGACGAGGAGAGATAGACGATGCGGTGGGCATGCCGTGCAATCACCTCCAGTACGGCGGGCGCCGCCTCGGTCGTCAGTAAAGGCCAGACCAGGAACACTGCGCTGGTCCCCTTCAGTGCCCCCTCCAGCGTCTTGGGCTCGGACAGGTCCCCACCTACGACCTTGACTCCCTCCGGTAGTCCGACCGCTTCGGGATCACGCACCAAGGCACGCACAGCGGTGCCCGTGGCCAGGAGCTGAACAACAACCTGTCGGCCGACATTGCCCGTCGCGCCAGTCACGCAAATCTCACCCATGAGCAGGTCAGCCGCACCCCTGCTCGGAGTATTCCGCCCCGCCGAACCCTGATGCTCCGGCGCATACCCAAGCCGACCCTCCACGGGGGTAAGACGCCGAGCCGGGGCCCGGCCGCCCACTCCACCCCCGCGCCCCAGCAGACGACAGCGGGCCGATCAAAGGTCGTGGGGCGCCACGGAGCCCGGTTAGCTGGCGGCGGGACGCATGACCGGCCGCGGGACCCTCCGAAAGGCCCGCCAAACTGGGGCATAGGGGGCAGGGTGAGGGTCTCGTCCGCCTCGGGCTACAGGAGCGGCCGACAACGGACCCTCACCAGCGGGGCATGAAGCCCAACTTCCCACTCACATCAGCTCGCTGAGCCGGTGCCGGGCGGCCCCACACCACTGCCGCGCAGCCCCGCAGGGCCTACCGAGCGGCGGTCGGCAACCGGCCCCCGCAACAGAGGTGCCTCTCCGGGGACCCCTCCCCCCCGGGGCCGCCCCCCTCGAAGCTGCACTTGCGGTGGAGGGGTGGGTGTCCAGGGTGGAGCGCAGCGGAATCGGCGTAGCCGACGCGACGCAGGAGCGCCCTTGACGCCCAACCCGAAGCCGCGAAACTCAGAGATCAGGGGCGGCCCCCACCCGACACCACACCTTCCGGGTGAGCCCGACTACCCCTCGGTCCTGACCGGCCGCCGACCACCAGGAACACGCCCCACCAAGTGCGCCTGCGGCGCACGAACCGTGACCCTCACCGGATCGGGGCAGCAGTAGCAGGTGTACGTGTACCCCTCCTCCGCATCCACCGGCACCAGCGGAACAGCGGCACTGTCCACCGCCGGCATGACCGCACACAACACCCACACCCCCAGCACGACCGCACTCATCGCGATCGACACAACACCCCACAGCGCCGGATCCGTTACCGGTTCCATCGACCGGGCACCTCATTCCTGACTTCGGACAACGTGAACCAGACGCTCTTGTGGCTGGGCGAGGATCCCCCGTAGACGGTCGACCCCCACGCGAGAGCCAGGCTCTCCACGAGGACGAGCCCACGGCCCGAATCCTGTTCGCCTCCCGCGCGGTTCGCGCCCGGCGCGGTACGCGCGGCGGGCGTGGGCAGCGCCCACGGTTTGTTGTCCGCGACGGAGACGGTGACCTGTTTGCGGTTGACCGTCACACGGACGCGGATCAGGGGCGTACGGGTGTGCCGGTGCGCGTTGGTGACCACCTCGGTCACGCAGAGGCGCGCGTCGTCGACGAGGTTGCGGTGCCGACTGAGCCCGAGGAGCGACGTGACGAAGTCACGCGCGATCCTCGGCGCGGTCGCCGTGCTGGGCAGGGCCAGCCGGTAGGTCTCGGCGCCCCGGGGCGGCGGGGGTACGGGGGTTGCGGTGGCGGTCACAGTGGTCATGTCGTCATCTCCCAACGCGGAACGTGGCAGCGCTGCTTGGGCGACAGCCCGTGTCCTTGGCCGCTCGCGCCCGCTCAACGGGCATGCAAGTGACTGCACTTCGGGCCAGATGGCACGCTGCGTCGCACCATGGACCGTAGGGCGCAACATAGGTACGGCGCAACAGTGGGACGGTTGTCGCACTCATATGGGTGGACCCATGGCACTGTGGGACGGCACACTCGTTGTGACCAGAGAGGGAGAGGTTCATGCCGCCAAGGGCTTACCCGACCGCCCGACAGAAGCGACTGGGCGCTGAGTTGAGAAAGCTGCGGGAGCGAGCCGGCATGTCCGGGAGCACGGTTGCAGCTTTCCTGG
Source organism: Streptomyces sp. NPDC088147 (assembly GCF_044741565.1). Lineage (NCBI taxonomy): Bacteria > Bacillati > Actinomycetota > Actinomycetes > Kitasatosporales > Streptomycetaceae > Streptomyces > Streptomyces sp. NPDC088147. The sequence continues at coordinate 438,114 of NZ_JBIUSY010000003.1, forward strand.
GCGGCGAACGGGCCCAGGTCAGCCACCTGGAGTCGGGACGGTACGGAGTGAGCGCGGAGCGAGTCCGCCGAATCGCCACCCACTGCTCGGCTACGGACAAGCACCTCATCGACGCGCTCGCAAGCATGGCGGAGGAGCGCGGAAAAGGATGGTGGGAGGATTACCGAGGAATTCTTCCGCCAGGCTTCCTGGACCAGTCGGAGCTGGAACACCATGCGACCTACATGCGTGCCGTTCAAATGCTCTATGTGCCAGGAATTTTCCAGACGGCCGAATACGCTCGCGAGCTGATCGCAAGCGGTGTGACCAGCTTCCAGTCCTCCGAGGTCAATGCACGCGTAGAGCATCGCATGAGGCGTCGCGAGATCTTCGATCGCCCGAACCCGCCGAAGTTCGAGGCGCTCATCCACGAGGCAGCACTTCGCATGAGGTACTGCTCCGCCGAAGTCATGCGGGCCCAGATGGATTTCCTGCATGAGGTTTCGCTCTGGCCGAGCGTGACGATCCGCATCATCCCCTTCGATGCACGGATCACTTGTTCGGTCCACTCGATGCTCTACGCGGGCGCCGTGATACCGCAACTGGACACCGTTCAGATTGACAGCGCGTTCGACGCCCACTATCTGGACGCCGAGGCTCAACTCGTCAAGTACCGGGCGCTTATCGAGGCGGTCGAGGCGATCTCACTCAGCGCCGCCGAGTCGAGCAAATTCATCCAACGCATCGCACAAGAAATGTGAGTGAGCGGCATGACCAACCACATTGAATGGCAGAAATCCTCCTTCTCAGGGGGTGACAACAATCCGAACTGCGTCGAACTGGCCAGCGTCGACGGGCAGATCAAGATGCGCGAAAGCGAAACCCCCGACACCGTCGTCACGACAAGCCCCGAGAAACTGCGCGCCTTCCTCCTTGGCGTCAAGGCCGGAGAGTTCGATCACCTGATCTGACGAACGCCCGCACCCAGACGCCCCTCACCTCTCGCCGGTGAGGGGCGTCCGGCATATACGGGCGCAACTCTGGGACGGAACACTGTTGCGCCTCACCCATCTGTGACGCTACGGTCGCTGTGCGTCGCCGATTCAGGGTCGTCCCCTCGGCAGGACATCGCCCTGACCGGCGCAACTCTCCCCGTCCCGCGCCTCATTGGGGAGAGTCCCGAAGGGTTGTCCCCCTCCCGCCGCTCGTCATGCCGGCGCGTGGGCGGGGGACAACTCTGCCCCCGCATCGCGCGCTGAGGAGAAGGGCACCCATGCCATGGCCCCACCCCCACCCCCACCAGAACCATCCAGCCGTACAACGGGCAGTGAGGCGCGGCGGCGTCTGTCGATGTTGATCGACATGTTCGGCGTGGGCGGGACGCTCGTGATGCCCACGGCCGACCCGCGCCCGGACGCGTCCCCGCCCACACCCAACCCCACCCCCGGCGGCACCCCCACCCCCCTCCCCGACGAAGCCGAGCTGTTCCAGCGCATCTTCGGGGACTCGCCACCGCAGTGACCGCCCCGCATACCCGCGCCCCACACCCCGCACCCCACGCCCGCCCAGTCCCCGACCGAGAGGATCGCCATGCCGCCCCCGCCGCCGCCTGCACCCACGCCACCCCAACCCGACGCCCTCGCCGACGCGTTGATCCGCGTACCCCGGCACGAGTTCATTCCGTCCCGGGCCTGGGCCGTGCCCCAAGGCGCCGGCACGCCTCCCGCCGCCGCCTCCGGGTACTGGATCGATCAGCACCGTGACCCGGATCGTTGGTGGCGGGCCGTGTACTCCGACAGCGTGATCGTCACTCAGCTCGACGGCGGCCGGACCGCGCTCACCCCGGCCAACGCGGCGGCTCCGTCGACCGCGCCGAGTTGTGCCGCCTCCAGCCCCCTCCTCGTCACCGCCGGGTTACGGCACCTCGCCGTACGACCCGGTGACCGGGTGCTGGATGTCGGAGGTGGTACCGGCTGGACCTCCGGGCTCTGCGCATACCTCACCGGGGACGACGCCCTCGTCACCACCGTCGAGATCGACCCCGATCTGGCCAGGACCGCCGCCGAGAACCTCGCCCGCTGCGGCCTCCACCCGAGCGTCGTCACCGGAGACGCGGCCACCGAACTGCAAACCCCGCACAGCCACTCCGACGGATTGTTCGACCGCGTGCATGTCACCTGTGGCATCACACACGTCCCGTACGTATGGGTGGAGCGCACTCGTCCCGGCGGGCACATCGTTCTCCCGTACAACCCGCCCATCGGCAGGCTCCTGCGTCTCACCGTCCTCGACGACGGCTCGGCCACCGGCCGGTTCGGGGAGGAGTGCTCGTATATGCCCTTGCGTTCACAGCGGCTGCCCCAGCCCCACCAGCACCAGCACCAGCACCAGCACCAGCACCAGCAAACGGACGAGGGCGCGACCGGCGCCGACGACACCCCACCGTCCCGTGTCCGCTCCCTGGAATTCGGCACCGAGTCACTGCTCGACCCCGCCCCCGGCCTTCAGGTCCTGCTCGCCTCCCTCGTCGGGGACGAGCCCTGGGTGAGCGGTTCCGGGAGCGTGCTGCTGACCGACGGGGTCTCCCGCGCCACCGTCGACGAAGGCGGCCGGCTGACGCAGACCGGGCCGCGTGACCTATGGGACGAGGCCGAGTCCGTCCACCGCGCCTGGACCCGTCAAGGCCGCCCCGGGCTGGACCGTATCGGCTTCACCGTCACCCCGGAGCGCCAGTACGTGTGGGTCGACGACCCGGCCGTACCCGCCGTCCGCGCCCTCGGCGAAGCGGCGGCCGGCACGGCAACGACCGCGGGAGCTTCCGTTGGCTGACTGCGGCACCTGTCACGGCAAGGGATGGGTCTACGAGCACCAGGACGGCACGCGCAAGAAGGTGACCTGTCCCGTCTGCAAGTAGACGGGACACCTCACACCCCCGGTCCGCCCGGAACGAACCCGGTCGGAATCCGGCCGGAACGAATCCGGTCGGGAATCCCGCCGGAATCCGGATCGCCAGCACCGCCGCCCCTCGCGCCCCCCGTGCACCATGGTGGGGACACATGACACTCGTAGGTCGCGTGACCTCCGTAGGTCGCGTGACCTCCGTATACCGAGATCTCAGGCAGGGGCAGGCGTGACAGGGAATGGCATACCCGACGAGTTCCTGGACGGGTACGCCCGCATCCTGGAGGCGGCGGCCTCGACAGGCCGCCGGCTCACCCGGGACGAGATGCTGGCCCGCCGGGAGCTGGGGGAACGGGCCGCGGAGGCCGGCTTCGGGCTGCGTGCCCTGATCGGCGCGCATCTCGCCGCGGCCCGCGCGCACTGGCCCGTCACCGCCTCCACCCGCACCGCCTCCCCCCGCGACGACAGCGGCGGCGGCACCGGCGGCAGCGGCGCCTCCGGCTCCGTCGACAGCGTGCTCGCCGCCGTCGAGCAGGCCGTGGACGCGTTCGCCGAGGGGTACGAACGGGCCCAGCGGCTCGCCGTACGGCAAGAGGTCGCCGCGCGCCGGGAGTTCATCGACGATCTGCTGTACGGACGCAGCGATCCGGGGCGGCTGGCGGAGCGTGCCGAGCGGTTCGGGCTGCGGCTCTCGTACGAGCACGCCGTGGCGGTCGCGGAGGGATTCGTCGCCTACGACGAGGAGGACGCCGTACCGCGCTCGGTGGAGCAGGCGCTGATCAGCCGGTTCGGCGATCGCAGCGTGCTGCTCACCACGAAGGCGGGCCGGCTCGTCTGTATCGCGCCGGGCGACCAGGGCGAGGTCCTCGCCTACTTCGCCAAGCAGGCGTTCGCCGCCACGGACGGCGGCCGGGTCGCCATCGGCCGGCCGCGCCCCGGAGTGAGCGGGGTGGTGTGGTCGTACGAGGAGGCGCTGAACGTCCTCGACCTCGCGGACCGGCTCGACATGGACGGTCCCGTCCTGCACGCCGCCGATCTGCTCGTCTATCCGGTCCTCACCCGGGACCGGGAGGCCATGACGGAACTCGTCCTCAGCACGCTCGGTCCGCTGGAGGCGGCGCGCGGCGGGGCCGAGCCGCTGATCGAGACGCTCTCCGTCTACTTCGAAGCGGGATGTGTGGCGGCGGAGGCCGCGCGGCGGCTCTCGCTGAGCGTGCGCGCCCTGACGTACCGGCTGGAGCGGATCCACAAACTCACCGGCGCCGACCCCGCCGATCCGGTGCATCGCTACACCTTGCAAACCGCCGTGATCGGGGCCAGGCTCATGGACTGGCCGGCGAAGACCTTCTGAGCCGGAAGGCCGCTCGACGTACCGGCGGCCTTCCGCGCCCGGGAGACCTTCTGCTGTCGGCATTAAGAACGCGTTAAGACTGCCGGAAAACGGCAATGTCCGGTTCCGGGCAAAGATGGGACCATGGGGGCCTGCCGGGGAAACAAGCGGCAGAGGGGGAGGGGGGTACCGATGGATCCGATGACCTTTTTTCTCGGTCTCGGCATCGCGGGGATCGCGCTGCTCGTCCTGTCGCTGATCTTCGACGGCATTCTGGAGGGGCTCTTCGACGGGGTCGGGGTGCTGAACGGACTCTTCGACGGGCTGCTCTCGCTGCCGGTGATCGCCGGGTTCGTCTCGATGCTGGGCTTCGGTGGCGCGATCGTGTTGAGCACCACCCCGCTCGGTACGGGACCGGCCGCCGTCACGGGGGTGGCGGCCGGGCTCGGTGCCGGGTGGCTGACCTGGAAGTTCAGCAGGGCGCTGATGCGTGATCAGACCGCCGTCACACCTCGGGGCGACGATCTCGTGGGCTCGGCGGGCACGGTGGTCACCGCGATTCCGGCCGGGGGCTACGGCGAGGTGCTGCTGCGGCTCGGCGGCCAGCCGGTGAAGTACTCCGCGAAGAGCGCGCAGCCCGTGGCGAACGGCGCCGAGATCTGGGTGGAGGAGACGCTCTCGTCGACCTCGGTCCTGGTGCGTCCCGTTCAGCGCTGACCCGCGCGTCGCCGCTCCGTCCGTCCAACGTCGCTCCGTCCGTCCAGCGCCGCACCGCGCGTCGCCAACCCGTCCAGCGCCGACCCGTCCGTCCTCATCCGTCGCACGTCCGTCGCACGTCCGTTCCCCCACCTGTCGCTATCTGTCGCCATCTGTCGCCCACTTGTCGCACCAATCACGCCACACCGCTTCAATCGCCTCGATTTGCCGTCCTCTTGTCGTCCTCTCGTCGTCCTCTCGGGAGGGGCCGGGAGACACGGGAGGCAAGGGAGAGAGCACCATGAGTCCACTTCTCATCGCCGTGCTGGGGGTCGTCGCACTCGTCGTCCTGCTGGCACTCGCCGTCATCACGCGCTACAAGGTCGCCGGGCCCAGCCAGGCGTTCATCGTCACCGGGCGGCGCGGCAAGCAGTCGACCGATCCGGCCACCGGCCGGGTGTCCATGGACACCAGCGGCCAGAAGGTCGTGGTCGGCGGCGGCGTCTTCGTCGTCCCGTTCGTCCAGCAGAAGTTCACGCTGGACCTGTCCAGCCGGCACATCCCGGTGGCCGTGCGCGGCGCGGTCACGCTGCGCGGTGTGAAGGCGAACCTGGAAGGCGTCGCCATCGTCAAGGTCGGCGGCACCGAGGACTCGATCCGGGCCGCGGCCCAGCGCTTCCTCCAGCAGCAGGGCGGCATCGTCGGCTTCACCCAGGAAGTGCTCTCGGGTGCGCTGCGCTCCATCGTCGGCCGGATGTCGGTCGAGGACATCATCCGCGACCGCGCGGCCTTCGCGGGGCAGGTCGCGGAGGAGGCCGAGGCGAGCCTCTCCGGGCAGGGCCTGGTGCTCGACGCCTTCCAGATCCAGGACATCACCACCGAGGGCTCGTATCTGGAGGACCTCGGCCGGCCCGAGGCCGCGCGCGCCAAGCAGGAGGCCGACATCGCCGAGGCGGTGGCGCGCCGCGCCGCCGAACAGGCGCGGCTCAAGGCCGAGGAAGAGATCGCGATCGCCCAGCGGACGTTCTATCTGAAGCAGGCCGAGATCAAGGCCGAGACGGACGAGGCGGCGGCGCGCGCGGCGGCGGCCGGACCGCTGGCACAGGCGGCGCGCGAGCAGGACGTGCTCATGGAGCAGGAGAAGGTGGCCCAGCGCCAGGCCGCGCTGACCGACCGCGAGCTGGACACCAAGGTGCGCAAGCCCGCGGACGCCGCGCGGTACCAGGCCGAGCAGGAGGCCGAGGCCCGGCGGATCGCGCTGGTCAAGCAGGCCGAGGCGGACGCCGAGCGGTCCCGGCTCACCGGTGAGGGCGAGAAGGCGCACCGCGCCGCGCTCGCCGCCGCCGTACGGATCGAGGGCGAGGCGGAGGCCGCCGCGATCAGCGCCAAGGGTTCCGCCGAGGCGGACGCGATGCACAAGAAGGCCGACGCGTTCGCGCGGTACGGGGACGCGGCCGTCCTCCAGATGCTGGTGGAGGTGCTGCCGTCGGTCGTCGCGAAGGCGTCCGAGCCGCTGAGCGCGGTGGACAAGATGACGGTGATCTCGACGGACGGCGCGGGTCAGCTGGCGCGTACGGTCGCCGACAACGTCGCGCAGGGCGTCGAACTGCTCAGCTCCACCACCGGAGTCGACCTGGCCGAGCTGCTGAAGGGCATCGCCGGGGGCAAGACCGGGGGCGCGGGTGCGAGTACGGGCGCTGGCGCGGCGGCGGCGGCCGTGGAGACGAAGACGGCGGGCGGCGCCAAGGTCAACGGGCGGATAGAGGTCACGGACTGAACGGCCCGGACGGCCGCACGGCCGGGACAGCCCGGACGGCCCGCCTGGGCCGAACAGGCTGAACAGGTCGTGCGGAGACAGGACGGGGCCCGGTCGGCGGGTAAGCGGGGGAGCCGACCGGGCCCTTGGCGTTCCCCCGTCCGGCAACCAGCCGCGCGGCGGGTTCCCCGTCCGGGAACCAGCCGCGCGGCGTGCGCACTTGCCAGCCCGGACACGGGCACCACCTCATAAAGGCGAGGCAAAGAAGCGCTGTCGGCTCGCATCCGCGATTCCCCGGACCGTCGGCGGGGCATCACCAGGAAGCAGCCGCCACGCGGAACTCTCAGCGGACCTCCCGAGGGGGAATCTGATGAGCCGGCCCAGCCCGCCGCCAGGCACGACCACGCCGCCGACCCCGCCCGTCCCCGTCGCGTCGGCCGTCCCCGCGACTTCGGCCGGCCCCTTGGCGTCGGGCGGACCGCCCGCCCCGGGGCGTACCGCCTTCACCCTCCGCGGGGAGGTCGCGTGCCCGCTCTCGCTGACCGTCGCCGATCTGCGGGAGCGCTGGGAGCAGCACCACGCCGAGGTGGTCTTCGACTGTGCCACCAGCGGGCCGCGGCGCCACACCTTCGAAGGGCCGCTGCTCCGGGAGGTGGTCGACGAGGCGAAGCCGGTCTTCGACGCCCGCCGGCGCAAGGACAGGTCCCGGTTCCTGCTCGCCGTCACCGGCGGGGACGGGCACCATACGGTGCTCTCCTGGGGGGAGATCGACGCGGACTTCGGCAACGTACCGATCCTGCTGGCCACGGCCATGGACGGACGCAGCCTGGAGTCGGCGGGCAGCCAGCTGGTGGTGCCCACGGACCGCTGCGGGGCGCGCTACATCAGCGCGATCACCAGCGTGTGGGTGGGCGCGTGCGCGGTACCGTCCCGACCGGCCGAGCGCACGGCGCCGCCCGCGCGGTGATGGCCCGCCCCCGCCACCAACGGCAAACGGGCGGTGGCCCGGCGGATGTCATCCGCCGGGCCACCGCCCTTGAACTCTGCACGCACGGCCACCTCTGCCGAATGGGCTGTGCGGCGCGCTCATCGGCGGAACGCGTCCTTCGCCTTCTGGCCGGCGGTACGCATATCGCCCTTGGCGCGTTCGGCCCTGCCCTCGGCGGTCATCCGTTCGTTCCCGACCATGCGGCCCACGGTTTCCTTGATGGCGCCCTTGGCCTGGTCGGCCTTCGCGGAGAACTTCTTGTCTGTGGTCATGGTTCGCGCTCCTCACTGTCGAGCTGTTGAGCCGTTCCCTTGACATAGGAGCGCCTGCCCGAGCACTTCCACCGCAAACCCGTGAACCCCTGGACCCGCGAACCCCTGGACCCGTGGATCCGTGAACCCCGCCGCGGCCTCAGCGGACCTTGGCCACGCCCACGTAGAACGAGCTCTGCTCGTCCTCGGGCGCCGGTGTCCCCTTGAACCACTTCGGGGCCGTCACCAGCCCCGGGTCCACCAGATCCAGCCCGTCGAAGAACCGCAGGACCTCGGCGTGCGTGCGCAGCCGGAGCGCGATGCCGCCCTTGCCGTACGTGTTGGTGACCTTGCCCACCAGGTTCTGCGGCTGGAAGTCCGCGGTGCCCTGCGAGAAGACGAAGACACTGCCGGACGGCAGCGCGTCCACCAGGGTGCGGGCGATGCCGTACGGGTCGTCCTCGTCCGGGATGAAGTGCATCAGGGCGATGAGCGACAGCGCGACGGGCCTGCTGAAGTCCAGAAAGCCGCGGGCGTGTTCGAGGATCTCGTGCGGTCGGCGGACATCCGCCTCGATGTAGTCGGTGGCGCCCTCGGGCGTGCTGATCAGCAGGGCCTCGGCGTGACGCAGCACGATCGGGTCGTTGTCCGTGTAGACGACGCGCGAGGCCGGCGCGATCTTCTGGACGATCTGGTGGAGGTTCGGCTCGGTCGGGATGCCCGTACCGATGTCGAGGTACTGGTCGATCCCGCTCTGCGCCACCCAGGCTGCGGCGCGGTGCATGAACGCGCGGTTCAGCCGGGAGTCGCGCCGGGAGTCCTCGGGCAGCTGCTGCCCTATCTCCCGGTCGACCGGGTAGTTGTCCTTACCGCCCAGCAGGTAGTCGTACACCCGCGCCGGGTGGGGCTTGCTGGTGTCGACCTGGGGCTTGGGTGTGCCTGCCGTCATCTCGGTTCACAGTTCCTTACGGAAATCGGCGAGGATTTGTTTGGTGCGGCGCGCGGATTCCGCGTGAGCCACCATGCGGTCCATCGCCTCCATGTGCTCCGCCACCTCACCGGTGTTGTCGATATAGAGGGCGCCGGTCAGATATTCGACGATGACCATATCGGGCAATTCGGGTATAGCGAATCGGAACAGCACGAAGGGGCTGTAGGTGCCGGGGTGATGCCCGGCGGCGAACTCGGCTATCTGGAGCGTCACATTCGGCAGCTCGGTCGCGGCCAGCAGCCGGTCCACCTGGGCGCGCATCACGGCGGACGAGCCCACGGGGCGGTGTAAAACCGTCTCGTCCATGACAACCCAGAAGGTCGGGGCGTCCGGCCCGGTCAGCAGCGACTGGCGCGCCAGGCGCAGCGCCACATGGCGTTCTATGCGTGCGGGATCGTTCCGCCCGACCTCGCCGTAGGTCAGGATCGCGCGTGCGTAGTCCTCGGTCTGGAGGAGCCCCGGCACGAAATGCGGCTCGTAGCACCGTATGGTCTTGGCCGCTTCCTCCAGGCTGACATGGCCGCCGAACCACTCCGGCAGAACGTCGTGGAAGCGCTGCCACCAGCCGGGCTTGTTGGCCTCGTCGACCAGCTGGAGAAAGGCGACGGCCTCGTCGCCGGTCACACCGTACGAGGGCAGCAGCAGCTGTATGTACGGGACCTTGAGCGCGACCTCGGCCATCTCCATGCGCCGTATCGTCGCGGGCGCGACATGCAGCAGTCTGGCGGCCTCGTCGCGGCTGAGGCCTGCTCTCTCGCGCAGCCCCTGGAGCTGCTTGCTCAGGACGAGTTGCCCGATCGTCGGGGCAGACCGAGGCTCGCTCACACCCCACCACCGGCCACCAGCATGCGGGAAGTTTGCCACAGGGGCCCGAGGTCGCACACGGGGGCATCGGCGTGGACGGACGCGGGCGTTCCGACCGGACGGCAAGATGAACCCGCGACGTCGGCTGGGACATCTTCCGGTGTCCTGAGGGTGGCGTCCGCCGGTTAGCATCGATTCGCGGCACCTTCTCGCTTCCCGCCGTTCACCTGTCCTGCCCCGCCCCTTCTCCCCGCCCCTTCTCCCCGCCGCCTCCTCCCTTCCTCCCTTCCTCCCTTCCCTCTTCCTCCCTTCCCTTCCGTCACCGAGAGCTGGAGTGATCTGGACGTGTCCCGACCGCGTGTGGGTGTGGCCGTGCTGACGATGGGGACCAGGCCCGTCGAACTGCGAGCCTTGCTGGACTCCGTCGCCAAGCAGCGGGAGGCCCCGACGCGGATCGTGGTCGTCGGCAACGGCGCGCCGCTGCCCGAGCTGCCCGAAGGCGTCATCGGGATCGAGCTGGCGCGGAACCTGGGGGTCTCCGGGGGGCGCAATGTCGCGATGGAGAAGCTCCGCGAGTGCGGTGACGTGGACGTTCTGGTGGACCTGGACGACGACGGCCTGCTGATCGAGGCCGATGTGATCACCCGCGTCGCCGATCTGTACGAGGCGCACGCCCGGCTCGGCATCGTCAGCTTCCGTATCGCGGACGAGACCGGCCTCACCCAGCGGCGGCACGTACCCCGGCTGCGGGTCGACGATCCGATGCGCGCGGGCGAGGTGACGACGTTCCTCGGCGGCGGGCACGCGCTGTCCATGGCGATGCTGGCCGAGACGGGCGGCTGGCCCGACGCGTTCTTCTTCACCCACGAGGAGACCGACCTCGCGTGGCGTGCGCTGGACGCGGGCTGGTCGATCCGCTACGAACCGGAGCTGGTCCTCCAGCACCCGCGCACCTCACCGGCGAGGCACGCGGAGTTCTACCGGATGACCGCCCGCAACCGGGTGTGGCTGGCGCGCCGGCATCTGCCCGCGCTGCTCGTACCGCTCTACCTCGGTACGTGGATTCTGCTCACCGTGGCCCGTACGCGGTCGGTGAGCGGGCTGCGCGCGTGGTTCGGCGGATTCTTCGAAGGCGTACGGACGACGTGCGGGCCCCGGCGGCCGATGCGCTGGCGGACGGTACGCCGGATGACGGCGCTGGGCCGGCCACCGGTCATCTGAACGCGGTACCGAGCGCGCCGCCGCACGCGGTACGGCGGAACCGAAGGCGCCGCCGCACGGTACGGAACGCGCCGCCGCACGCGGCCCGGTGCGGAAGCCCGCTCCCTACGCCCGCTCGATCAGCAGGTGGCGGGGCCCCCGGAGGATCGAGCTGCGGCGGTACAGGGGCGGGTCCTCGGACAGGCGGAAGCCCTCCAGGCGGGGGACCAGCGCGTTCAGGGCGATCTGGGCCTCCACGCGGGCCAGCGGGGCGCCGAAGCAGTTGTGGATCCCGCTGCCGAAGCCGAAGTGCTGGTTGTCCTCGCGGGTCGGGTCGAAGCGGTCGGGGTCGTCGAAGCGCAGCGGGTCCCGGTTCCCGGCGGCGAGTACGAGGACCAGCGGGGCGCCCTTGGGGATCATGACGTCCGCGACCTCGATGTCCGCGAGCGGGGTGCGCTGCGGGAGCAGGTGGACCGGGGGTTCGTAGCGCAGCAGTTCCTCGACCGCCCTGGGCATCAGTTCGGGCTTGTCGCGCAGCAGCCGGTAGGCGTCGGGGAGGCGCAGGAAGGTGAGCGTGCCGTTGCTGATGAGGTTGACCGTCGTCTCGTGCCCGGCGATGAGCAGGAGGGTCCCGGTCGCCATCAGTTCGGTCCTGGTCAGCCGCCCGTCGGGGCCGTTGTCGTGGACGAGCGCGGAGATCATGTCGTCCGAGGGGTGGTCACGGCGCTTGTCGGAGAGGTCCCCGATGTACTCCCCCATCGCCAGCCGGGCGTCCTGGCCGGCTCTCTGGCGGCTTTCCTCGTCCTGCCCCGGCGTCAGGTCGAAGCCGGCGATGATCGCGTTCGTCCAGGCGCGGATCCGGGGCACGTCCTCGTGGGGCACGCCGAGCAGGCGGCAGATGACGGTGACGGGGAGCGGATACGCGAAGTCCTCGACGATGTCGACGCGGTCCTTGTCCCGGAACGCGTCGATCAGTTCGTCGCAGATCCGGGTGACGTCCGCGCGCAGCGCGTCGATCCGGCCCGGGGTGTGGGGCGGTCCGAAGGGGCGCATCGCGATGCGGCGCAGCCGGTCGTGCTCGGGGTCGTCGTGGCCGATGAAGGCCATCTGCTCACTGCTCCGCCTGATCAGCGGGACCGAGGCCGGGTCGGCGCGGTTGCGCCAGTCCGAGCTGATCCGCGGGTCGTGGAGCAGCGCGGCGATCTCGTGGTACGTGCCGACCAGATAGCTGCCGTCGTCCTGCCGCGACACCCCGTTCTCGCGGAGTTCGGCGTAGAGCGGATACGGGTCGGCGCGGTTCGCGTAGTCGGTGATGCGCTGGTAGAGGGTGTCCGGGGACATGCGAGGGGCTCCTCAACGACGGTGGGCGGCGGTGGGGGTCGGCTCGTGCCGCACCAAGGTCAGGCGCCGGTCCGGCAGATGGCCGGTGAGGGCCACGGTCGGTCCGTGCGACAGCAGTTGGGGATCCGGCACATCGGAGGGGAAGGGCGCGGCCGAGTCGGGCCGGTCGGCGGCGCCGCGCTCGGGGGGAAACGGCGCCGCCGTCTCGATGAGGTACTCGTAGTGCTCCAGCCACTTGGCCCGGTTCACCGTGACCGCCGCGGTGATCCGTCCCTGGTAGCCGTACACGGCGACGAGCCGGCGCTCCCGCAACGAGCCCTGGGCGATGACCACCTGGTCGGAGAAGGTCGGCACGCCGACGGACTTGATGTTGAGGCCGAACTGACTGGACCAGAAGGCGGGCACCGCCAGATGCGGGCGCCTGTGCGGGCCCGTGCTGACCATGTTGTGCGCCGCCACCTCCGCCTGCGCGACCGCGTTGCCCCAGTGTTCGAGGGCCAGCATCTGGTACCCGAAGAGCGGATGCGGGAAGCGGGCCACGTCACCGGCGACGAAGACGTCGTCGGTGACGATCCCGTACATGTTGAAGGCGCGGCACCCCGCGTCGCAGGCGACGCCCCGCGGGCCCGCGGCCAGACCCGATTCGGCGAGCCATTCCGTGTTGCGTACGGCGCCGAGCGCGACCACGGCGACATCGGCTTCGATCCGGCTGCCGTCGGAGAATTCGGCGCCCGTGAGGCGTCCGTCGCGGCCCTTGAGGGAGGTGACCGTCACGCCGCAGCGCAGATCGACGCCGTGCGCGCGCTGGAGCCTGGCCGCGAACCCGCCGAGTGCGCCGCCGAGCGCCCCGACGAGGGGGGACGGGCCGCGTTCGGCGACGGTCACCTCCAGGCCGCGTTCCCGGCAGGCGGAGGCGATCTCCGAGCCGGTGAACCCGGCGCCGATCACCAGGACACGGCGCGGCCCGGCGTCGAGCCGTTCCGCCAGCTCCGCCGCCTCGTCTCTCGTACGCAGCGTCAGCACGCCGTCCAGCCGGGCTTCGGCCGGGTCCGGCCAGGGGCGGGCGCGGGTTCCGGTGGCGATCAGCAGCCGGTCGAACGGCAGGCGTTCACCGTCGGCGAGGATCACCTGCTTCTCGTTCGGATCGATCCCGCCGGCCCGTACGCCGAGCTTCCATCGCGCGTCCACCTCGCGGCGGGCCGGCAGCCCGATGTCCGCCGCGCGCGTCCGGCCGAGCAGCACCTGTTTGGACAGCGGCGGCCTGTCGTACGGGGGGTGCGGCTCCTCCCCGACCAGCGTCAGCGGTCCGGTGAAGCCTTCGTCGCGCAGGGTCTCGGCGGCGCGCAGACCGGCCAGCGACGCGCCGACGATGACGATGCGGCCGTCCCACGGCTCACGGGTCACCGGGACCCCGCCCGCTCACCGACGAGGATGGCCTGCACCGGACACGCCGCCGCGGCCCGGCGTACGTGCTCGTGCTGGCCGTCGGGCACGGTCGGGGTGAACATCAGGGCCTCCTCGCCATGCAGCTCGAACACCTCAGGGGCGAGAAACACGCACTGCGCGTATCCCTGACAGCGATTGAGGTCGACAACGATCTGCATACCGGTCCACTCCTCCGCGCGCCGCCCGCCGTCTCCGTCCTATGGCCTGCGCGGGAGCGGCGCGAGCGGTGCTGCGCCGACGGGGTGACCCCGGCGGCCCCGGCGGCCCCGGCGGCCCCCGTGACTTCGGCGGCCCGGGTGGCGTCGGTGACCGCGCGGTTCGCTCAGGTGCGTCGGGTGTAGAGCGCGTAGAAGACCACGATGACCGTGGCGGCGCCGATGGCCAGTCCGATGCCCGAGGACAGCAGAACGCTGTGGTTGGTGAGGCTGTAGAGGAAGCCCATGCCTCCTCCGACCAGTACGCCCCAGGCCGCGGCGCGTACTTCGTTCATCAGCCGGGACTGTACGCGGACGAGGCCGAAGACCAGGAGGGCCGCGAGCGCGCCGGAGATCAGGGCCAGGGCGAGCTGGCCGAAGGTGGCGGGGCCGCCGCCCCGGGCGATGTAGGACGCGTAGGCGCCGTAGGCGATACCCAGCAGCAGAGAGTTCACCACGAGGCGTGGTGAGACACGGCCCCGCCCGGACTCCTGGGGACGTGCGCCCGGCGCACCCGGCGGTCGCGCGCCGTCGTGCCGCGGGAGATGCTCCGGGCGATGCCCCGGAAAGTGAGGCGGGAGGTGGGGCATCAGCGTGCGGTGCCTTGTGGGCACCGGTGTCTGGGTCGCCATGGCAGGGGGCTCCTTCCCTCGCACCCCCCGCGTCCGCCCCCGCTTCTCCAGGGCACACCCGCCCGCCGTACGCGTCAACCTCAGCCGAGCGCCCACCCGACGTGCACGCGACGCGCTCTCACCGGGTCGGCGGCGCCCCGCTCGCGCCCGTCGCCCCGTACCCGTTCCCTTGAGGAGTGCGGACCTACCTCTCCACGGCGCTGATCGTCCTGCTGACGGTCCTCGCCCCGCTGAGCGCGGTCGCGGCCTGGGTCGATCTGGAGGTCGGCGACACCGACCGCTTCGTCTCCACCATGGCGCCGCTCGCCTCCGACCCCGACGTACAGAACGCCGTCGCCGACCGGATCACCGACGAGGTGCTGGCCGAGATCGACGTGGGGCCGCTCCTCAAGGACGGGGTCCGCGGGCTGCTGCACGACGCCGTCCTCTCGTTCGAGACGACCAACGCCTTCAAGAACGCGTGGAAGACCGCGACCCGCGCCGCCCACGCCACCGCGGAACAGGCACTGACCAGCGGCGGCGGCAACGCCGTGACGATCGATCTGGCGCCCATCACCGCACGGGTGAAGCAGCAGCTGACCGACGACAGCGTGCCGTACGCGAACCGGATCCCCGTGCGGCATACGCAGATCATCGTCCTGGAGGCCAATGGACTCGGGATCTGGCGCGATGTCACGCAGGGGCTGCGCGCGGCGGGGATCTGGCCCGCCGTCGGGACGCTGGTCCTCACCGGGGCGGCCGTGCTGCTCGCCGTCCGCCGCCGCCGCGCGCTCATCGGTGCCGGTCTCGCGTACGCGGCGGGCGCGGCGCTGCTGTTCCTCTGCGTCGCCGTGGCGCGCGGGTCCATCCTCCAGGACCTGCCGGACACCGGTGACAGGTCGGCAGCCGCCGCCATCTTCGACGCGTTGACCTCTTCGCTGCGCACCGCCGGCTGGTGCGTGCTCGCCGGTGGGCTCGCCCTGGCCCTCGGGGCCTGGCTGAGCGGCCGGTTGCCCCGGACACCGCACGCGCCGCGTCTCGCTCCCAGCGCGCCGCGCAGCTCCTCTCCCGTCTGAACTTCCGGCGTGATCTCGGCTGGTTCTCCGCCGAGTTTCGGCTGACTTTCGGCCGACTTTACTCAATCTTTATGCCGATCCCACCCGACCGAATGTCCCTTTTGAGGCATTTGGAGCACCATGGGGTTATGAGCCAGAACACAGCACAGAGGCCCCCCACCACGGGCATGGGCACAGGAATGGGCACAGGCACGGGCACAGGAACAGGCATGAGCACCGGCACCGGAGCAGGTACCGGCTCGCATGCGGAAAGGAAGGCAGCCTGGGCTGTTGGCGGTAGCTTCTTCGCCGGTGTTCTCATGCTGGTCGCGGGAGCTGTCGACATACTTCAGGGCATAGCGGCCGTACGCGGCAACGCGGTCTTCAACCGCGTCACCGGATACGCGTACACGTTCAATCTCGGCTCCTGGGGCTGGATCCACATAGCCCTCGGGATCCTGGTGGCCCTCACCGGACTGGCGCTTCTCATGCGCGTCCCGATGGCACGCTACGCCGGTATCGCACTGGCGGTGCTCTACTTCGTCGCGCAGTTCATGTACCTGCCGTACGCGCCTGTCTGGGCGTTCGTCGGCATGGCTCTCGCGGCGTTCGTGATCTGGGCACTGACCACGGACCGCGGGGTGTCCTCGGCGGGCAGCAGATCCTGACGGTCCGGCACTGACGGGCCGGTACCGACGGCCCGTCCCCTCCCCCGACCACGCGTCAACAAGCGCTCGACCACGCAACGTCCGCGCATACGGGCACAGCGGCTCTCGCTCCTGTGTCCGTATGCGCGTACGTACGCGCCATGGCAAGGAGAACGGGATGAACGCAGCCAGCGACGCCGTCGGCGGCGGCAAAGACGGAAGCGGCAAGGACGGAAGCGGCAAGGACGACGAGATCCTCGACACCATCGGCGCTCTCGTCGCGGAGGAGCGCAGCCTGCGCGAACGCTCGACCGAGCATCTCGGCCTCGCCGCCGACGAACAGACGCGGCTGCGCTCCGTCGAAGTCCGGCTCGACCAGTGCTGGGATCTGCTGCGGCAGCGGCGCGCCAAGTCGGAGTTCGGCGAGAACCCCGACGAGGCCGCGGTACGGCCCCCGGGCGAGGTCGAGGGCTACCAGGGCTGACCCCGCCCACCTCCGCCGGCACCGGCGGGCACCGGCTCCTGCCCCTGCTCCTGCTCCTGCTCCTGCTCCTACGGCGCCGACGGGCCCGGCCTCACTGATCGGACGCCTTGAGTGTCCTTTCGGGCACTTTGAGCGTGACCCACACCCGTTTTCCGGGACCGAGCCGGGGCGCCACGCCCCAGTCGTCGGCGAGCGCGGCCACCAGCGCGAGTCCCCGCCCGCACTCGTCTTCGAGATCGGGGGTGCGAGGGCGTGGCAGATAGTCGCCCGCGTCCTCGACCTCCACCCTGAGCAGCCCCTCGGCCCGTTCCAGGGTGACGGCGATCTCTCTGCCCGGTGGGCTGCCGTGGCGCAACGCGTTGGTGACAAGCTCCGACAGCAGGAGGGCGGCGGTCTCGCCGGGATCTCCGGGCAGATCAACTTTCGTATGAAGAACTTCCCGGGCCCGGCCGACGCTACGGGGGTGGCTGGGCAGGCGGAACGTGAAGCGCTGTGTGTGCTGGTGCGGCTGTTCGCGCTGTTCACCGTCGTGGTTCATGGGAATGACCTTCCCTGTGGTGCCGGTTTTACTTTCCGTGCACCAAAGGTGACTGTGTGCAGCTAAACTCATCCGTTCGCGGACATTTCCGGAGCCCCACGATCAGCCCCACGATCAGCTCCGCGATCAGCTCCGCGATCAGCTCCGCGATCAGCCCGCGATCAGGCCGCGGTACGGCCCCCGATCAGCCCCGCGAGCGCCGGTCCTGTGACCAGTCCGGGGCCTGGTGCTGATGCCGGTCCTGAAGCCGCTCCAGCTCCCTGCGGTCGCGCTTCGTGGGGCGGCCCGCCCCCCGGTCGCGAAGGGCGATGGGAACGGTCAGCTCGCGCGGCGGGGGCGGCGGGCTGTTGTCCACGTAGCACTCCACCGCCACCGGCGCGCCCACCCGCTTCTTCACGACGCGCGAGACCACCACGACGCGGTCGCGCGCCGCGTGGCGCAGCCGGATCTCGTCGCCCGGCTTGATCGCGTACGCGGGCTTGACCCGCTCGCCGTTGACGCGGACGTGGCCGGCGCGGCAGGCGGCAGCGGCCTGGGAGCGGGTCTTGGTGAGCCGTACCGACCAGATCCAGGAGTCGACCCGTGCGGTCCCCGCGTCCGAAGCCTCAGAAGTCATATATCGAGGGTAAGCGCGGACGGCCCGACGGCTCACCCCCTTTGTCCGTGTCACCTCATCCGTGTCAACGCCGAGCGGGGTGACGCCGGTCCGAGACGGCGCCACCCCGCGATCACGTCCGGAAAGCTCCGGTCGGATCAATGCAGTTGAGATCGGATCAGGCCGGCGTCAGACGCCGATGTCGCTGCCGTCCTTGCGCCAGACCGCGACGACCGACGGACGGACGATCTTGCCGGGACCGTCGGGCCACGCGCTGGCCGGCTTCTCGACGGACGCGCCGTCGATCTCGCCCGGGTGCTGCACCGCGACCAGGACCCGGCGGTCCTGGATGACCGGGCCGCAGGTCTCCGCGCCGTTCGGCATGGTCAGGAACTGCTTCAGCTCACCGCGCCGGTCGCCCTGCGTCGCGACGCCGAACAGGCCGTCGTGCGTACCGAGCGCGTTGCCGTCCGTCGAGATCCACAGGTTGCCGTGCGGGTCGAAGGCGACGTTGTCCGGGCAGGAGATCGGGCTGACCTTGTCCTTGGGGAAGCCCGCGAAGTAGGTGGCCGGGTCGTTCGGGTCACCCGCGACCAGGAAGAGCCGCCAGGCGAAGCCGTCGCCCGCCGGGTCGTCCCAGTTCTCCGCCAGCTCCAGTACGTGACCGTGCTTGTTGGCGTTACGGGGGTTGGCCTCGGTGGGGCCCTCCTTGCCGGCCTTGCCGCGGTCGGTGTTGTTGGTCAGCGCGACATAGACGCGACCGGTGCGCGGCGAGGGCTCGACGTCCTCGGGACGGTCCATCTTCGTGGCGCCGACCTTGTCGCCCGCGAGGCGCGTGAAGATGTAGACCTCGTCGGCGCTCATGCCGGGCACGTGCGAGACATCGCCGGTCGCCAGCGGTATCCACACGCCGGAACCGTCGAACTCGCCGTCGTTCGGGAGCTTGCCCGTGCCGTCGAACTCGCCCGCCGGGCTGTCACCGGTCAGCTTGGCGACGTACAGCGTGCCCTCGTCGAGCAGCGTCAGGTTGTGCTCGTGGGCGGCGCGGCTGTTGCCCTTCTTCATCTGCTTCGACGAGACGAACTTGTAGAGGTAGTCGAAACGCTCGTCGTCGCCCATGTAGACGACGGGGCGGCCGTCGGCGGTCAGCCGGGGCTGCGCGGCCTCGTGCTTGAAGCGGCCCAGCGCGGTGCGCTTGCGGGGCGTGAAGTCCGGGTCGTACGGGTCGAGCTCGACGACCCAGCCGAAGCGGTGCGCCTCGTTGGGCTCCTGCTTGAGGTCGAAGCGCTTGTCGAACAGCTCCCACTTGCGCTCGCTGGCCGCGGTGCCGATGCCGTAGCGCTTGTCCGTGTCGCTCGAACCGTTGGCGAAGTACTGGTTGAAGTTCTCCTCGCCGTGCAGCGTGGTGCCCCAGGGGGTGGTGCCACCGGCGCAGTTGTTGAGCGTGCCGAGGACCCTGCTGCCCGTACGGTCCGCCGAGGTGCGGAGCAGATCGCTGCCCGCGGCCGGGCCGGTGAGACGGAACTCGCTGGTGGCGGTGAGACGGCGGTTGAGCTGGTGGCGGGTGACGGCGGTGAGCTTGCCGCTCTTGCGGTCCTCCTCGACCACGACGACGGAGAGACCGTGGGCGGCCCAGGCGATCTCCACCTGCTCGCGGGTCGGCTTGGCCGGGTCGTAGCCCTTGAACATCAGGATCTCGTCGGTGTACTCGTGGTTGGCCACGAGGACCTGACGGTCGCGCTCGCCCTTCAGCGGCAGCAGGCTCAGGAAGTCGTTGTTGTAACCGAACTGGCCCGCCTGCGCCTTGGCGGTCTGCTTGTCCGGGTTGAAGGCCGGCGCACCGCGCAGGATCGGCTCGCCCCAGCGGATGACCACGTTCTGGGCGTAGCCGGAGGGGATGGTCACCTTGTCCGCGGTGTTGGGGGCGACCGGGGTGAAGCGCAGGCCGCGGGCGCCGTCGGTCTTGCCACCGCCGCCGTTTCCATGTCCGTCACCGTTTCCGGCGACCGCGGCGGCGGACGCCGAGGAGTTACCGGGGCCGAAGGCGAGCGCGCTGCCCGCCGCGGTGGCGACCGTCACGACGGCGGCGGCGCGCACCAGGGAACGCCTGGACATGGCACCGGCGATGATGTCACCGACGTACTCGTTGTCGCTCTTGTTCGGTACCTCGTGGAAACAGGCGTCGCCACAGCGGTAGCGGCAGGTCAGGGCGGAACGCCCACCCGCGTGAGGACTGGAGCTGGAACTGAGCAGCGGCAGCAGTTTGCGCACTTTCGCCTCCGGAAATGCGATGGTTCGGCGCGCACCGCGCCGACAGCGTGTCGGGATGTCTCGGCTGGTGACGCTAGGTGCGCATGCCACCAGGGTGGCGGCCTCCAGGTGAACGGCACATGAATCCACGCCGACCTCGTGGTCGGGAGAGGGTAATGACGGTGGCGGCCGGGAGGGTACCGTCCTGCCCGTAGGGCCCGTCCTACACGTGGACCGCCCCTGCCGGAGATCGTTCACGGCGGCCGCTAACCTTACGTATCCGCCCTGGCCAGGGATGTGCGTTTCCCCGGTGGCGGACACCGCACCCAACTCATCTGAAAGGCCTCGCCCATGGGCATTCGGAGCTTGCTGCGCAAGGTGTTCGGACGCGACCGTGCGGAGGAGCACCACGAGTCGGCGCCGGTCTCGGCCTCGGTACCGTCTCAGGCGGGCCGTTCGGACCGTACGGATTCGGCGGAGCCGACGCCCAAGGACTCGGGTACGGACACGACGGGCGCGGCCCCGGACGTGACGACGGCCAAGGCCACGACGACGCCTTCGACCTCGGGTTCGACGACGGCATCGACGACGCCTTCGACCTCGGACGGAGCCTCGGACGCGGCCTCGGTGTCCGCGCCCGCGTCCGCCCCGGTCGAGCCCGAGGACTCGGCGGACGCCGTGGAGTCCGGGGACGTGGAGTCCAAGGACATCGGAGGGGCGGCGGCGGATCTGGTCGCCGCGGCGTTCGACAACCCGCGCCCGGCCGATCCCGATCGCGCCGTGCCGTCGCAGCTGCCGCGGACGAGCGCGATCGAGGAGCCGCCGGCGCTCACGGCCACCCCGGCCCCGGCCGCCGCGCCCGCGCCCGTACCCACGCCCACGGTCCCCGCGCAGGCCACGACGGAGCCCGAACTCGACGTGACTCCCGTGCGGGAGGCGGTTGTTCCGGCCGAGCCGGAACGTGAGCCCGAACCCGAGGTCAAGGTTGAGGCCGAACCCGAGGTCGTCGAGGTCAAGGCCGAGGTCGCGCCCCAGGTCGTGAAGCCCGAGGTCGTGGAGCCCGTACTCGCAGTCGAGTCCGAGCCCGCCGCCGAGCCGAAGACCGTCGCCGAACCGGAGCCCGCCACCGAGCCCGTCGCCGAGCCCGCCGGCACCACCACCGGTGCCGCCGCCCGCCCCGCCTTCACCCTCGCCCGCGTCAAGTCCCGTGCCCCCGGCCTCGCCGACCACTACAAGGCCGCGGGCGCCGCCCTCAAGAAGCGCGGTCTCGCCGGGGAGCGGGCCACCGTCTATCTGGTGCTCGACCGGTCCGGCTCCATGCGGCCGTACTTCAAGGACGGCAGCGCCCAGCACCTCGGCGAGCAGGCCCTCGCGCTCGCCGCGCACCTCGACGAGAGCGCGACCGTCTCCGTCGTGTTCTTCTCCACCGACATCGACGGGACCGGTGACATCGGCCTCACCGACTACGAGGGGAAGATCGACGAACTGCACGGCTCCCTCGGGCGCATGGGGCGCACGAACTACCACCGCGCCGTCGAAGAGGTCGTCGCGCTGCACGAGAAGTCCGGCTCGGCCGGGCCCGCGCTGGTGATCTTCCAGACGGACGGCGCGCCCAGCGCCGTACGCCTCGCCGAGCAGGCTCTCGCCGAGGCCGCGAAGCTGCCGCTCTTCTGGCAGTTCGTGGCGTTCGGCGAGGAGGACGCCAAGGGCTTCGACTTCGCGCGGAAGCTCGGCGCGGACGAGGCCACGGCGAACGTGGGCTTCTACCACGCGGGTCCGGTGCCCCGCGAGGTCCCGGACGCCACGTTCTACCGCGAGCTGCTCGCCGCCTGGCAGCCGTCCGCCCCCGGCAACTGACCTGCCCCGAAACGCCGTTACCCGTTACCCGTCACCCATTACTCGTCACCCGTTACCCGTTACCCGTCACCCGTTACCCGTCACCACCATTGTCGCCGTTACCGCCGTCGGCCCCGCGTCCCGCACGCGGCGCCGGCGGCGGTTTCCTCAGCGGTCAGCGTCCCGGTCCCGGCGGTCGCTGTCCCGGTCGCCGTCAGTCGCCGTCAGTCGCCGTCGCGCTCCGCCTTCGGCAGCCTCACCGTCACCGCCAGCCCCCCGCCCGCGCCGCCCGGCTCCGCCCTGACCGTCCCCCCGTGCGCCACCGCGATCGAGCGGACGATGGAGAGGCCGAGCCCCGCCCCGCGCCCCATCCGGTCGCGGCCCTCTCCCCGCCGGAACGGTTCGAACAGCGCGGGGATGTCCGCCTCGGCGACGACAGGGCCGGTGTTCCGCACCACCAGCTCCGCGCCCCGTACATCGATGTCCACCGTCCCCCCCGGCACGTTGTACGCCACCGCGTTGGCCAGCAGGTTTTCCACCAACTGCCCGAGCAGCAGCCGGTTTCCGCGCACCACGGCCGCGTCGGCGACACACAGCGAGACCCGCCGTCCGTAGCGTGCCGCCTCCTCGGCCACCGCCTCGCCCAGATCGACCGGCTCCAGGTCCTCCACCTCGCGCTCGCTGCGCGCCAGCACCAGCAGGCCCTCGATGAGCTGTTCGCTGCGCCGGTTGTTGTCGAGCAGGGTCTCCTTCGTACGCGCCAGCTCGTCCGGCGTGCACAGGTCGTCCAACCCGACCTGGATCGCGGCGCGTTGGGTCGCCAGCGGGGTGCGCAGCTCGTGCGAGGCGTTCGCGATGAAGCGGCGCTGGCTGTCGAAAGCTTTCTGCAAGCGCGCCAGGAGCGCGTCCAGGGTGTCGCCCAGCTCCTTCAGCTCGTCGTCGGGGCCGCTCGCGCCGATCCGTTCGTGAAGATTGTGTTCGGACAATCGACGCGCCTTCGCCGTCATCGCGTGCACCGGGCGCAGCACGCGCCCCGCCGTCCACCAGCCGACCGCGACCGCGCACGCCGCCATGACCAGCAGCGCGGCGACGGACCAGAACAGCATCTCGTCGGAGGCGGCGTCCGTGACGTTGTCGGTGAGCTGGTACACGGCGATGGACTGGATCTGCTGCTGGCCGATCAGCCCGCGCACCGACGAGGCGGGGAGCAGCGGCGCCACCTGGACCGGCGCCACCCGGGCGGCGATCTCCTGCGCCTCGCTCTGCGTACCGGCGCTGGACAGCAGATTGACGACGGCGAGCAGACAGCCGCCGAGGACGACGAAGACCCCGCCGTAGATGAGGGCTATGCGCGTACGGATGGTGGAGCCGGGCCCCAGCGCCTTGCCGGCCGTTCCCGTCGTCCCCCGCCCGCCGCGGTGCGCGGCACATATCACAGCGCGTACCCCACGCCCTGGACCGTACGGATCAGCGGCGGATCCCCGAGTTTGGCCCGCAGCTTGCTGAGACAGACCCGGACCGCGCCGGTGAACGGATCCGCGTGCGCGTCCCAGGCCCGCTCCAGCAGTTCCTCGGCGGAGACCGGCGCCCCGTCCGCCTCCAGCAGGATCTGGAGCACCGAGAACTCCTTGGGCGAGAGGTCGAGCGCCACCCCGTCCCGCGACGCCGTCCGCCGTACGGAATCGAGCCGTACGCCGTGCCGCTCCAGCTGCGGCGGTACGGGCCTGGCGCTGCGCCGCCGCAGCGCGCGCACCCGCGAGACCAGCTCGGGGAAGTCGAAGGGCTTGCCCAGATAGTCGTCGGCGCCCAGATCGAGCCCCTCGACGCGGTCCTCCATGGAGACGGACGCGGTGAGCATCAGGATGCGCGTACGGGACGACTCGGCGACCAGCTTGCGCGCGACGTCGTCGCCGTGGACGCGTGGCAGATCGCGGTCGAGGACGACGACGTCGTAGTCGTGCAGTCCCAGATAGGCGAGGGCGGCGTCACCGCTGTACACGGTGTCGACGGCGAATCCCGCCCGGCGCAGCCCTGTGGCCACCAGCTCCGCCAGGACCTCCTCGTCCTCGGCGACCAGTACCCGCATGCTGCCGTCCCCTGCCCCTGTCCCCTGCCCCGCCTCGTACATGATGCCCTTTCTCTCCCGGGATGTGCCTGTCTACGGCAAGAGGTGTTTCGGAAAGCTCTCCCCCCGCCCCCAGTGCATCCGCACGCCGTCGCACGCCCCCGCGCAGCGCCGGGCGCCCCGCGCACACCCCCGCACACCCGGAGAAAACGCGGGCGACTCGCGCCGGAAGGGTCGGATACGATATTGACATTCCGTAGACCAATTGGTCACACCATGTAGCGACTTGGGAGCAGCCTGCAATGGCTCGACACCTCATCACCAGCGCCCTTCCGTACATCAACGGGATCAAGCACCTGGGCAACATGGTGGGGTCCATGCTCCCGGCGGATGTGTACGCGCGGTACCTCCGCCAGCGCGGCCACGAGGTCCTGTACATCTGCGCGACCGACGAGCACGGCACCCCCGCCGAGCTGGCCGCCAAGGAAGCGGGCGTGCCGGTCGACGCCTTCTGCGCCGAGCAGCACGACGCCCAGAAGGCGATCTACGACGGCTTCGAGCTCGCCTTCGACTACTTCGGCCGCAGCTCCTCCGCCGAGAACCGCGAGATCACGCAGCACTTCGCGCGCCGGCTGAAGGAGAACGGCTTCATCGAGGAGCGGGCGATCCGCCAGGTCTACTCGATCGCCGACGGCCGCTTCCTGCCGGACCGCTACATCGTCGGTACGTGTCCGCACTGCGGCTACGACAAGGCCCGCGGCGACCAGTGCGAGAACTGCACGCGCGTCCTGGACCCGACGGATCTGATCAACCCGCGCTCCGCGATCAGCGGCAGCAGCGAGCTGGAGGTCCGCGAGACCAAGCACCTCTTCCTCCTCCAGTCGAAGCTGGCGGGCGAGGTCGAGAGCTGGATCGACGCGACGAGCGAGGAGTGGCCGCAGCTGTCCTCCTCCATCGCCCGCAAGTGGCTGACCGAGGGCCTGCACGACCGCGCGATCACCCGCGACCTGGAGTGGGGCGTACCGGTCCCCGCCGACGCGTGGCCGGAGCTGGCCGCCGAGGGCAAGGTCTTCTACGTCTGGTTCGACGCGCCCATCGAGTACATCGGCGCGACGAAGGAGTGGTCCGACCAGGACCCGTCGAACCGCGACTGGAAGTCCTGGTGGTACGAGGCCGACGACACGGTCCGCTACACCGAGTTCATGGGCAAGGACAACGTCCCGTTCCACACGGTGATGTTCCCGGCCACCCAGCTCGGCACGCGCGAGCCGTGGAAGAAGGTCGACTACGTCAAGTCCTTCAACTGGCTGAACTACTACGGGGGCAAGTTCTCCACCTCGCAGAAGCGGGGCGTCTTCACCCACGACGCGCTGGAGATCCTGCCCGCCGACTACTGGCGCTACTTCATGATGGCCAACGCGCCCGAGTCGGACGACACATCGTTCACCTGGGAGCACTTCACGGCGACGGTCAACAAGGACCTCGCCGACACCCTCGGCAACTTCGTGAACCGCGTCCTGTCCTTCTCGCGCAAGCGCTTCGGCGACGCGGTACCGGCCGGCAAGCCGGCGGGCGAGGCGGAGGCGAGGCTCGGCGACGAGATCGCGGGGCTGCTCGCGGAGTACGAGGGCCACATGGAGACCCTCCAGTTCCGCAAGGCCGCCGCCGCGCTGCGCGCCCTGTGGTCCGCGGGCAACTCGTATCTGGAGGAGAAGGCTCCCTGGCTGGAGATCAAGTCCGACGAGGAGGGCGCGGCGCTGACCCTGCGGACGGCGATGAACCTGATCCACCTGTACGCGGTGATCTCCGAGCCGTTCATCCCGGCGTCCGCCAGGGCGATGCGGGGGGCGTTCGCGCTGACCGACGACACGGCGCGCTGGGTCACGGCCGAGGAGGCGAAGGCGCTGGCGTCCGTTCCTGCCGGTACGGCGTTCACCGTCCCGCCGGTGCTCTTCGCCAAGATCACCGACGAGGACCTGGCCGTGTACCGGGAGCGCTTCGGCGGCGAGGACCCGGCGGCGGCGTGACGCGCGCCTCTCTCCGAGCGGCGAAGGGGCCCGGGACCCGGACGAGTACGTCCGGGTCCCGGGCCCTTCGCGCGGGCGGGCCCTTCGCGCGGGCGGCGCGCGTACGGACAGCGCGCGTACGGGACGGGCTCGCGGGGATCGGGACTTGTACGGCGCGGGACACGTACGGAGCGGCACACGTACGGAGCGGGCGGGGCGAGCGGGGCGGGGCGAGCGGGGCGGGCGCCTTCGTCCGTACCGTCAGTCGCTGAGCGAGTCCGCGTCGCCCATCACCACGATCGGCCGCTTCGCCGGGTCCAGCATCCGCAGCAGCTGTTTCATCCGCCCGCGCGGCAGTGAGACACAGCCCTGGGTGGGCCCGCCGTGGTCCACATGGAGCCAGATGCCGCCGCCCTTGTCCTCGCCGAGCGGCCGGGTCCAGTCGAGGGGTGTGGTGCCGGACAGCCGGTTGTAGTTGATCGCGACCACATAGTCGAAGGACCCCGCGAGCGCCTCGCCCTCGAAACCGTCGCCCGACGCCTCGAAGGCGGAGCCGCGGTCGTACGGGAGCTTCGTGCCCGGGTTGGGCAGCTTGCCGCCCGCGTCGGTGAGGTCGAACACCCCGATGGGTGAACGCAGATCGCCCTGGAAATGGTCGTCGGTCCAGCCGCGCACGGCGTTGTGGGCGGGCCAGACGTCCGAGACGGCCTGCCAGCCGGTGACCGGATCGCGCTCGTAGACGACGAGGGAGGACGTGCTGGAGTCGCGCTCCATGCCGGTCACCACAACAGCCTGGGACGCCTGCGGGGAGATCTTGGCGCGGGTCGCGGGACCGAGCTCGGGGATCTCCTCCGGCTGGACGATCTGTGCCTCGGGGGCGGACCGTCCCGTGGCGCCGCCGGTACCGGCACCGACCGCGGCGCCCTTGTCCTTCGCGGCCGTCCCGCCCGGCGCCGAGCCCACGTTGTCCGCGTGGTCCGTGGCGCCGCCGAAGCCCGAGCAGCCGGTGAGCAGCAGGCCGGTCGCCAGCAGCGCGGCGATCAGCGGTCTTCCGCGGACAGGGCGGACAAGGCGCACAGACATGTACGGGCCTCTTTCATGTCGCGTTCTGGGGATGCGCGGTGGTTACGGATGCGGTCAGGTCGCTCGGGTCGGTCACAGGTCCTCTGCCGAAGTCTGCGCCGGTGACCATCGCGCGGGCGCCCTCGACGGTCCCCGGCGCGTCGCCCGCGACGCACAGGGTGACGCTGACCGCCGAATCGGGGGCGGGCGCGCCACCGATCAGTCCGGTGAACTCCTGGGTGCCCATGACCTTGCGGCAGGTCGGGGAGGGACTGTCCGACGGGTACAGCACCGGCGGATCCTCGGCCTTGGCCGCCAGACCGGCCCCTTGGTGCGCGACCAGCGTGAGCAGGGCGCCGCCGGGCCGGAGGGCCTGCACCGGAAGGCACAGGCTCCGGTCCTCCCCGGAACAGGACTGTTCGTACGGGATGAACCGCTGGGTCGAGACGAAGCCGCGGGCCGACTGCTTGTACCGGGGGTCCTCCGGCACGTCGAGGGCCTGCCAGGTCTCGGGCAGCCGGAGAAGAAGACCGGCCACGTGTGCGAAACGCGTCCGCTCGGCCCGCTCGTCGCCGGGCGGCGGGGACGTGCTGTCCGGAGACGTGCCGTCCGGGGGCGTGCCGTCCGAGGACGTGCTGTCCGGGGACGTGCTGTCCGGGAACGGGGCGAGCGAGGGGCCGGTGGCCGGTGGCCGAGTGGGCGAAGCCGCGGTGACCGAGGGGGCGGAGGCCGCGGGGGGCACGGACTCCTCCCCGGCGCGCAGCACGCCGGGGAGCAGCGTGCCGGCGAGGGCCAGTCCGGTCACGGCCGCCGCGGCCCCGCCCGTACGGCGCCGACGGCGGGTCCGGGCGACCCGTTCCCGTACCTCGCGCAGCCGTCCCTCGGGGGCGGGCAGCCGGGGCACGGCCCTCTGGAGCAGGATCCGCAGCTCCCGCTCGTCCTCCGCGCCCGGTCCGCCCGTGCCGTCCATCCCGTCCGTCCCGCCTGTCCTGTCCGCCCTGCCCGCCCTGCCCGTCCCGTCCGCCCCACCCGTTCCGTCCACCCCACCCGTCCCGTCCGTCCCGTCCGGCCAGGAGTCACCCACAGCGGTCACCGCCTTCCGCGAAGGCGGGCAGCGCGACGCGCAGGGAGCTCAGCGCACGCGCCGCCTGGCTCTTGACGGTGCCGGGGGTGCAGCCGAGGGTCGCCGCCGTGTCGTCGACGCTCAGGTCTTCGAAGTAGCGCAGTACGACCACCGCGCGCTGCCGCACCGGCAGCGCGCGGACCGCGGCGGCCAGCGACTGTTCCAGATCCACCTCGGCGTACGCGTCGAACGTTCCCACCGCGTCCGGGACTTCGCCGTACGGCAGCTCGCCCCGCCAGCGCCGCCGCCACCAGGAGGCGTGCAGGTTCACCAGCGACTTGCGGACGTACGCCTCCGGCCGGTCCCGGGCGATCCGCGGCCACTTGGGCCACACCTTCGCGAGGGTGCTCTGCAACAGGTCCTCGGCGAGATGCGCGTCCCCGGTCAGCAGCCAGGCCATCCGCAGAAGCCGCGGCCCCCGGGCGGCGACGAATGCCTCGAAGTCGCCGTCGCCCGGGTCCATTGTCCTGCCCTCGCCATTCCGTTCGGATTTCCACGCCAATGAAACGCGGTGGGGCGGCGATCAGGTTGCCTCGGGCGGATGACCGTCTCGCGTCACGGATCACGTTGTCCACATGCGGAGCGTTGTGTACCGTCGTCAGGAGCAGTATTTGAACTCTCAAGCATAGATCCGTCCCCCCATGACCCCCCACGCCCCAGGAGAGAACACGTTCATGTCCTCCCCCCTTCGCACCACCGCCGGCCCGCTCACCCGCACCTCCGAGGCGACGCCCGCCCCGCACGCCGCCTCGCCGCACGCCTACGACGCCGGACTGCTGCTCCTGCGCGTCGTCCTGGGGCTGACCATGGCCGCGCACGGCGGCCAGAAGCTGTTCGGCTGGTTCGGCGGCGGCGGTATCGACGGCACCGGAGCCTTCTTCACCCAGAGCGGCTACCCCAACGGCGAGGCCCTGGCCGTCGTGGCCGGCCTCACCGAGACCTTCGGCGGCCTGGGCCTGGCCCTCGGCCTGCTCACCCCGCTCGCTGGCGCCGCGGTGGTCGGCACGATGGTCAACGCGCTCGCGGTGAAGGGCTTCGGCAGCTTCTTCGCGCCGACCGGCATCGAGTACGAACTCCTCCTCACGGCCGGCGCCGCCGCCCTCGCCCTCACGGGACCGGGCCGCCTCGCCGCGGACCGCTACCTGCCCTGGGTCAGGTCCCACCGCCTGGCCTACGGCGCGGCGGCCCTGGCCCTCGGCCTACTGATCGCGGCGATCACCCTCCTGCTCCGCAACTGACCCGCCGCCCCGTACCCCGGCACGCCAAGGGGCCCGGAACCGCGAGGTTCCGGGCCCCTTCGGGTAGGGCGGGGGAGCTAGTCGCCGGACTTCGCCGGCGGCTTGCGCAGTGCGATGTTCAGCTCGCGGAGGCGGGTCTCGGCCAGCTCCGTGGGCGCGCCCATCATCAGGTCCTGCGCGTTGCCGTTGAGCGGGAAGGCGATCGTCTCGCGGATGTTCGGCTCGTCCGCCAGCAGCATCACGATGCGGTCCACGCCCGGGGCGATGCCGCCGTGCGGCGGGGCGCCGAGGCGGAACGCGCGGAGCATGCCCGCGAACTCGTGCTCGACGGTCTCGCGGTCGTAGCCGGCGATCTCGAACGCCTTGATCATCAGCTCGGGCTCGTGGTTACGGATCGCGCCGGAGGACAGCTCGATTCCGTTGCAGACGATGTCGTACTGCCACGCCAGGATGTCCAGCGGGTCCTTCGTCTCCAGGTCTTCCAGACCGCCCTGGGGCATCGAGAACGGGTTGTGCGAGAAGTCGATCTTCCCGGTCTCCTCGTCCTTCTCGTACATCGGGAAGTCGACGATCCAGCAGAACCGGAAGACGCCGTCCTCGAAGTGGCCCGCGCGCTTGGCGGCCTCGACGCGCACCGCGCTCATGATCTTGGAGACCTCGTCGAACTCGCCCGCGCCGAAGAAGACGGCGTGGCCGGGGACGAGCCCCAGGCGCTCGGTGAGCAGCTTGACGTTCTCCTCGGTGAGGAACTTGGCGATCGGGCCGCTCAGCGCGCCGTCCTCGCCGACCCGCACCCAGGCCAGGCCCTTTGCGCCGTGCTCGACGGCGTACTCACCGAGTCCGTCGAAGAACTTGCGCGACTGGCCCGCCGTGTCGGGCACCGGCAGGGCGCGGACGTGCTTCCCGGCGAACGCCTTGAACTCGGAGCCCTCGAAGACGTCCGAGATGTCGGCCAGTTCGAGCTTGGCGCGCAGGTCCGGCTTGTCGTTGCCGTACTTCAGCATCGACTCGCGGAACGGGATGCGCGGGAACGGCGAGGTCACATGGCGGCCGTTGCCGAACTCCTCGAACAGCTCGGTCATCAGCTTCTCGATCGGCTGGAAGACGTCCTCCTGCTCGACGAAGCTCATCTCGACATCGAGCTGGTAGAACTCGCCGGGCGAGCGGTCGGCGCGGGCGTCCTCGTCGCGGAAGCACGGCGCGATCTGGAAGTAGCGGTCGAAGCCCGAGATCATCAGCAGCTGCTTGAACTGCTGCGGGGCCTGCGGCAGCGCGTAGAACCTGCCCGGGTTCAGCCGGGACGGGACCACGAAGTCGCGGGCGCCCTCCGGGGAGGTCGCGGTGAGGATGGGCGTGGCCATCTCGTTGAAGCCCAGCGCGGTCATCTTGTGCCGGATGGCGGAGATGACGGACGTGCGCAGCATGATGTTGCGGTGCATGCGCTCGCGGCGCAGGTCGAGGAAGCGGTACTCCAGGCGCCGCTCCTCGTTCACTCCGTCCTCGGCGTTGACCGTGAACGGCAGCGGGCCCGCCGCGCCGAGGATCTCGACCTCGGAGACCTCGATCTCGATCTCGCCGGTCGGCAGCTCCGGGTTGACGTTCTCCGCACCGCGCGCGGAGACCTTGCCGTCGATACGGACGACGGTCTCCTTCGTGAGCCTGGACAGCTCCTCGTTCGCGGGGGTGCCGGGGCGGGCCACGAGCTGCACCAGACCGTGGTGATCACGGAGATCGATGAAGAGGATGCCGCCCAGGTCTCGGCGATTGTGCAGCCAGCCGCTCAGCCGGACGTCGGCACCGACGTCAGAGGCGCGGAGCTCGCCGCAGGTGTGGGACCTGTACCGATGCATCGTCGTGTCATCCAGTTCTTGGCAGTCGGGGTTGGCGGGGCGGAAGCGTTACGTCGTACGACACAACAGGTTACCGCCCGGCCATGACACCCCCCTCGGTGGCGTTTACTCAACACATATTCATAAAGTGGGACAATGCGCACCGAGGATGTCCTGGCCGCGATCGCGACCGGCCTATGGCGCTGGGAGAACGCGTCCGGCACGGTCACCCTCGACGGGGAGGCGGCCCGGCTGCTCGGCCTGCCCGAAGAACCCGTGACCCTCACCGAGTCCGCGACGCGCGCCCGTTTCCATCCCATCGACTGGAACGAGATCGACGGCATCGTGAACCTCGCGCTCGCCGAGGAGACCCTGGCCGAGGCCCGGCTGCGGGTCGTGGACGAGAGCGGCCGGGTGCTCCGTACCGTACGGGTCAGGGCCAAGCCGACGGTCACGTCACCGGCCGAGGGGGAACGGGACTACGAGCTGGTCGGCACCGTCCAGGCGGTCATCGAGCCCCGGCCGGGCACCACCGTCGAACGCACCTCCCTCACCGGCGACTGGCGCCGCTCCCGCGAGGCCTTCCTGCTCGACGCGGGCCGCGCGCTGGCCGAGGCACGCTCCACCGCCGAGGTGCTGCGGGTCGCCGCCTCCCTCTCCATGCCCGGCTTCTCACCGGACGGGCTCGCGGTCTACGGCGTCTCCGGCGAGCGGCTGACGATCATCGGCCACCACGGGCACGCCCCGGAGGACTCGGCCCCGTTCGAGGGCATGACGGTGGACACCGACTACCCGGCGGCCGAGGTCGTACGGACCGGCCGGGCCATCTATCTGGCGACCCCGGAGGCGTACGCCGACCGGTACCCCGCCACCTGGCGGTACGTGGAGCGCTTCGGCCGCCACTCCTGGGCCTTCCTCCCGCTGATCGTCGCGGGCCGCACGCTGGGCACCTGGATGGCCGCCTTCAAACACCGGGTCGCGTTCTCGCCCGACGAGCGCTCCGTCCTGACGACGGTGGCCCGCATGCTGGCGCAGGCGCTGGCCCGCGCGGGCGTCGCCGAGACCGAACGCGAGCTGTCCCTCGGTCTCCAGCGCACGATGATGCCGACGCTCGGGCCCGAGATCCCCGGTATGACGGTGGCGGCCCGGTACGTACCGACCGGCGGCGGGCTCCAGGTCGGCGGCGACTGGTACGACATGATCCCGCTGCCCGGCGGCACGGCGCACTCCGAGGGCCGCTGGGGCGGACGCTTCGCGCTGGTCATCGGGGATGTCCAGGGCCATGACGTACGGGCCGCCGGCCTCATGGGCCAGCTGCGGATCGCCCTGCGCGCGTACGCCTCCGAGGGCCACCGGCCGGACGCGGTGCTCTCCCGCGCCTCCCGCTTCCTGGCCGGTCTCCAGCACTACCCGGGGCGCGACGGCGGCACCCTCCCCGGCGGCGGACCGCGCACGGACGCGGGGGCCGCCGCGATGGACGAGTGGTACTCCGTGGCCGGGCCGCGCTTCGCGACCTGTCTCTATCTGGAGGTCGACCCGGAGAACGGCACGCTCGACATCGCCCGCGCGGGCCACCCCGACCCGGTGATCCGCACGGCGGACGGGACCGCGTTCATCCGGCAGACCGAAGGCGGGCTGCCGCTCGGCATCGAGGCCGACTCCGACTACCCCACGACCCGGCTCGTCCTGGGCCCCGGCGAGACGCTCATGCTCTGCACGGACGGTCTCATCGAGACCGGCGGACACGATCTCGCCACCGGCTGGACGCGGCTGCGGCCCGTACTGGAACAGGACAGCGGCGAATCCCTGGAGAAGCTCGCCGACGCCCTCATCCAGGCCGTGCACGGCCCCACCTCGCACTACACGACCGGACCGCTCGTGGACCGGCGCGAGGACGACATCGCGCTCCTGCTGCTCTCCCGCGACCTCGCACCCGCCCGGCCCGGCGGCGGGATCCCCCGGCGCACCGCGCTGACCGTCGCCCAGGCCGAGCCCGAGCGGATCGCGGGCGTACGGCGGCAGTTGCGCGAGCTGCTGCACGACTGGAGGGACGAGGAGCAGATCGACTCCGCGGAGCTGATGGTCTCCGAGATGATCACCAACGTCCTCGTGCACACCGACGGCGACGCCCTGCTCGTCGCGGAGGCGCGCGGCGAGCTGGGAGACCGCCGGCTGCGCGTCGAGGTCGCCGACACCAGCGACGAACTGCCGCACCGCAGGCGCCCCGGAGAGCTGGCGTCCAGCGGGCGCGGCCTGGTGCTGATGGAGGTGCTGGCCGACGCCTGGGGCGTGGACCCGCGCGGCGAGGGAAAGTCGATCTGGTTCGAGCTCTACGAGTGCGGCGGAACGGACCCCGAGGCGCCGTCGTAGGCGCCGTAGCGGTCCCTCAGCTCGGACAGGACACCGAACGCGGCGGCCGTCAGCGGTACGGCGAGCAGCATGCCCAGAATCCCGGCCACACTGGCGCCCGCCGTGATCGCCAGTATCACCACCGCCGGGTGCATCTGGACCGTACGGCTCTGGATCATCGGCTGGAGCACATGCCCCTCCAGCACCTGCACGGCGAGCACCACCCCCAGCGCCCACAGCCCGATCACCCACCCCCGGTCGGCGAGCGCGACCAGCACGGCGACGGCGCCCGAGATGAACGCGCCGAGATACGGGATGTACGCCCCGACGAAGACGAGCGCACCGAGCCCGATCGCGCCGGGGACGCGCAGGATCAGCAGGCCGACGGTGATGCAGACCGCGTCGATGAGGGCGATGACGGTGGTGCCGCGCATGAACCCCTCGACGGCGCCGAACGCCCGGCGGGCCATGGCCTCGACGGTGTCCCCGGTGGTCCGCGTCGCGACGGACCTGAGCGCGTCGGCCGCGCGTTCCGAATCACGCAGGAAGAAGAACATCAGCAGCAGCGCGAGCACGGCGGTGGCGATCAGCTCGCCGACGACACTGATCCCGGTGAGCACCCCGGAGGCGGCGGTGGCGCCGAACTTCCCGAGCAGCTCCTTGCCGTTCTTCGCCAGATCGTCGAGCGAGGTCCCGGCGGCGCCGAAGTGCCGGGCCATGTCCTGCGCCGCCTGCCGCAGCGAGGTCATGATCTGGTCCCCGTTGTCGACCAGCGCGCTGACGACGACGTACCCCGCGCCGCCGACCACGGCCACGACGGCGACACAGGTGAGCCCGGCGGCGAGCGACCGGTTCAGACGCAGCGCGACGAGGCGGCGGTAGAGGGGACCGAGCAGCGCGGTGCCGAGGAGGGCGAGCAGTACGGGCGTGACGGCCGTCTTGAACGTGACGACCAGCCAGATCCCGACGGCCCCGACCCCGGCGATCACCAGCACCACACCGCACCAGGCGGCGAGGCGCCGGGCGCTCTCGGGGAGGACGGGCGACGGCGAGATCTGCACGCTCCCACCCGACCACGCGCGAGGGGACCTGTCCCCCGTTGGGCTCCGCCCGGGTGACGGTCGCCTCCCGGCGAGGGGTCGTGGTCCGGGGTGCGGTTCGCTTCTGCTGTGCCGGGGGCCGGGGCCTCCGGCCCACGACAGCGCCACCGCACCCCAGCGACCGCACCCCCGCCGGCTACGCCGGCCCCGCCGGCACCGTGCCCAGGCGCCCCGCCTGGAAGTCGTCGAACGCCTGCTTAAGCTCCGCGTGACTGTTCATCACGAACGGGCCGTAGTGCGCCATCGGCTCCCGGATCGGGCGCCCGCCCAGCAGCACGACCTCCAGGTCCGGCGTGTTCCCGTCCTGGGACTCGTCCGCGCGCACGCTCAGCGCGCCGCCCGCGCCGAACACCGCCGTCTGCCCCATGTGGACCGGGCGCCTCTCCGTGCCGACCGAGCCGCGCCCCGCCAGTACGTACGCGAGACCGTTGAAGTCCTCGCGCCACGGCAGGTTGATCTCCGCACCCGGCCGCAGCGTCGCGTGGATCATCGTGATCGGGGTGTGCGTGATGCCGGGACCCTCGTGTCCGTCCAGCGCGCCGGCGATCACGCGGAGCAGCGCGCCGCCGTCGTGCGAGGTCAGGAGCTGGACCTGGCCGCCGCGGATGTCCTGGTACCGGGGGTCCATCATCTTGTCGGACGCCGGGAGGTTCACCCAGAGCTGGAGGCCGTGGAACAGCCCGCCGGACATGACCAGCGACTCCGGCGGAGCCTCGATGTGCAGCAGGCCGGAGCCCGCCGTCATCCACTGGGTGTCACCGTTCTGGATGGTGCCGCCGCCCCCGTTGCTGTCCTGGTGGATGAAGGTGCCGTCGATCAGGTACGTGACGGTCTCGAAGCCTCGGTGCGGGTGCCACGGCGTGCCCTTGGGCTCGCCCGGCGCGTACTCCACCTCGCCCATCTGATCCATCATGATGAACGGGTCGAGGTGCTCGTACTTGATCCCCGCGAAGGCGCGACGCACCGGGAAGCCCTCACCCTCGAAACCGCCGGGCGCGGTCGTGACGGCGAGTACGGGGCGGGCCACGGCGTCGGCCGGAGCCGCCACCCGGGGCAGGGTCAGCGGGTTGTCGACGGTCACTGCGGGCATGAGGGCCTCCTTGATGATTCAACGTTCAATTTAGTTGAACGGTGAACATCTGGCAAGGCACACCGCATTCCCGAGGGGGGTGACATGAGGGGGTGACATGAGTACGCCGCGGCCGGAGGGGCCGCGGCGGAGGAGAAGCCGGGAAGGAAGGGAGAGGACCTAGCCGTACATACGGCGCATCGCGAAGTCCACCATCTGTTCGACCGCCTTCGCGTCGAACACCATCCGGTGGTCGCCCTCCATGTCCAGTACGAAGCCGTATCCCGTGGGCAGCAGATCGATCACCTCGGCGCCGGTGATCACGAAGTACTTCGACTCCTTGCCCGCGTACCGCCGCAGCTCCTTGAGCGTGCTGAACATGGGGATCACCGGCTGCTGCGTGTTGTGCAGCGCCAGGAACCCGGGATTGTCACCCCGCGGGCAGTAGACCTTCGACGTCGCGAAGATCTGCTGGAAGTCCTCGGCCGACAACGACCCCGTCGTGAACGCCCGCACGGCGTCCCCGAGCGACGGCGGCGAGGGCTCCGGATACAGCGGCTGTTCGCCGTATCCACCCGCGCCGGGGCCGCCCATCGGCTGCTGCTGCGGCTGCTGAGGCGGGTGCGTGTACTGCTGCTGAGCGCCCGGGTTCTGGTCGTAGCCGTACATGAGCGCAAGAGTACTGAGGAATGGTGCCCGGGGGAGCCTCGTCGACCTCGTCACAGTCCGCCGGACGGGGTTGCGCCTTATTACCCATGGGTAGCATCATCGTAGCTACTTACTGGTACGTGTATGAGGAACCCGCCTCCCCGATCCTTACGGAGTCGTCGCCATGGGGCACTACAAGTCGAATCTGCGCGACATCGAGTTCAACCTCTTCGAGGTCCTCGGACGCGACAAGCTGTACGGCTCCGGACCGTTCGCGGAGATGGACGTGGAGACCGCCAAGAGCATCCTCGAAGAGGTCACGCGCCTCGCGGAGAACGATCTCGCGGAGTCGTTCGCGGACGCCGACCGCAACCCGCCGGTCTTCGACCCGGAGACCAACACCGCGCCGGTCCCGGCCGCCTTCAAGAAGAGCTATCAGGCGTACATGGACTCCGAGTACTGGCGTCTGGGCCTGCCCGAGGAGATCGGCGGCACGACCTCGCCGCGCTCCCTGATCTGGGCGTACGCGGAGCTGCTCCTCGGCGCCAACCCCGCCGTGTGGATGTACGCGTCGGGCCCCGCCTTCGCCGGCGTCCTCTTCGAGGAGGGCAACGAGGCACAGAAGAAGGTCGCCGCGCTCGCCGTCGAGAAGCAGTGGGGCTCCACGATGGTCCTCACCGAGCCGGACGCCGGTTCGGACGTCGGCGCGGGCCGCACCAAGGCCGTCGAGCAGGAGGACGGCAGCTGGCACATCGAGGGCGTCAAGCGCTTCATCACCTCCGGTGAGCACGACATGTCGGAGAACATCCTTCACTACGTCCTCGCCCGCCCCGAGGGCGCCGGCCCCGGCACCAAGGGCCTGTCGCTCTTCCTCGTACCGAAGTACGAGTTCGACTGGGAGACCGGCGAGCTGGGCGAGCGCAACGGCGTCTACGCGACGAACGTCGAGCACAAGATGGGCCTCAAGGCCTCCAACACCTGCGAGATGACCTTCGGCGACCGCCACCCCGCCAAGGGCTGGCTGATCGGTGACAAGCACGAGGGCATCCGCCAGATGTTCCGCATCATCGAGTTCGCCCGGATGATGGTCGGCACGAAGGCCATCGCCACGCTCTCCACGGGCTATCTGAACGCGCTGGAGTACGCCAAGGAGCGTGTCCAGGGCCCCGACCTGGCGCAGTTCATGGACAAGGCCGCGCCCAAGGTCACCATCACGCACCACCCCGATGTGCGCCGCTCGCTGATGACGCAGAAGGCGTACGCCGAGGGCATGCGCGCCCTCGTCATGTACACCGCCTCCGTCCAGGACGAGATCGCCGTCAAGGAGGCCGAGGGCGAGAACGCCAAGGCGCTGCACGGGCTGAACGATCTGCTGCTGCCGATAGTGAAGGGCTACGGCTCGGAGCGGTCGTACGAGCAGCTCGCGCAGTCCCTCCAGACCTTCGGCGGCTCCGGCTATCTGCAGGAGTACCCGATCGAGCAGTACATCCGGGACGCCAAGATCGACACCCTCTACGAGGGCACGACCGCGATCCAGGGCCAGGACTTCTTCTTCCGGAAGATCGTCCGCGACCAGGGCCAGTCGCTGAACACGCTGGCCGAGGAGATCAAGACGTTCCTGGCGGTCGGCACCGGCGGTTCGGAGCTGGCCCCGGCCCGTGAGGCGCTCGCCAAGGCCGCCGCCGACCTGGAGGCGATCGTCGGCCGGATGCTGACCGACCTGACCTCCACCGGCGAGGACGTCAAGAACATCTACAAGGTCGGGCTGAACACGACACGGCTGCTGATGGCCTCGGGCGATGTGGTCGTCGGCTATCTGCTGCTGCGCGGCGCGGCCGTGGCCGCCGAGAAGCTGGAGACGGCCGCCGCGAAGGACGTCGCGTTCTACCAGGGCAAGATCGCGGCGGCGAAGTTCTTCGCCGCGAATGTCCTGCCGGACGTCTCGACGCAGCGCGCGCTCGCCGAGTCCGTCGACAGCTCGCTGATGGAGCTGGACGAAGCGGCCTTCTGACCCGGCGCCTCCGCGCCGTCACGGCAGGACACCTCTCCCCGGGAGGTGTCCTGCCGTCTGTTTCTCACGGGGCGTCCTGCCCTCCGCCCGCCCCCCTCCCCGCCCGTTCTCCCCCGCCGCCCGCCCGCTTCTCGTGCCTGTTCTCCCCATGTGCGGAGCTTGTCCCGCCCAGTTCTGTGCCGTTCCAACCGGTGGCGGGCCCGGTGTCGGGGCCCGTCGTTATGGTGAACCCCATGAGCACTTCCGCCCGCTTCGACCGCGGCCACACCGACGACCTCATCTCCTTCTTGACGGCCAGTCCTACGCCGTATCACGCGGTGGCCAACGCCGCGGAGCGGCTGGAGAAGGCGGGCTTCCGGCAGCTGCGGGAGACGGACGCCTGGGACGGATCGGCGGGCGGGCGGTTCGTGCTGCGCGGCGGTGCGATCATCGCCTGGTTCGTACCGGAGGGCGCGGAGCCGCACACCCCCTTCCGTATCGTCGGCGCCCATACGGACTCGCCCAATCTGCGGGTGAAGCCCCTGCCGGACACCGGCTCGTTCGGCTGGCGCCAGATCGCCGTCGAGATCTACGGCGGAACGCTGCTCAACACCTGGCTCGACCGCGATCTGGGCCTCGCGGGCCGTATCTCCCTGCGCGACGGCACGCACCGGCTGATCAATATCGACCGCGCCCTGCTCCGCGTCCCGCAGCTGGCCGTGCACCTGGACCGCTCCGTCAACACCGACGGCCTGAAGCTGGACCGGCAGCGGCACATGCAGCCGATCTGGGGCCTCGGGGACCCCCAGGAAGGCGATCTGATCCGCTTCGTCGCACAGGAGGCGGGGGTCGACGCCGCGGACATCACCGGCTGGGACCTGATGCCGCACGCGATCGAGCCGCCCTCCTACCTCGGCCGCGACCGCGAGCTGCTGGCCGGGCCCCGGATGGACAACCTGCTGTCGGTGCACGCGGGTACGGCGGCGCTGGCCGCGGTCGCCACGTCCGCCGCCGCCGAGCCGCTCCCGTACATCCCGGTGCTCGCCGCCTTCGACCACGAGGAGAACGGCTCGCAGTCCGACACCGGCGCGGACGGGCCGCTGCTCGGCACGGTCCTCGAACGCTCGGTGCTCGCCCGCGGCGGTACGTACGAGGACAAGGCGCGGGCCTTCGCCGGCACGGTCTGCCTGTCGTCCGACACCGGCCACGCCGTGCACCCGAACTACAGCGACCGCCACGACCCGACGCACCACCCGCGCGCCAACGGCGGCCCCATCCTCAAGGTCAACGTCAATATGCGGTACGCGACGGACGGCAGCGGCCGGGCCGTGTTCGCCGCCGCCTGCGAGAGGGCGGGCGTGCCCTGGCAGTCGTTCGTCTCCAACAACTCGATGCCGTGCGGCACGACGATCGGCCCGATCACCGCCGCGAGACACGGCATCCAGACCGTCGACATCGGCGTGGCGATCCTGTCGATGCACAGCGCGCGCGAGCTGTGCGGCGCGGACGACCCGTATCTGCTGGCGAACGCGCTGGTGGCGTTCCTGGAGGGCTGAGCGCGCGCCGGGCCGAACTCCCACCGCCCGCATGGCTGTTACGGACCGGGGTACGCGAATTCCCGTGGCCCTGACAGCCACCACTCATACGAGGAGGCGGGATTCATGGGCATAGGCGGATGTATCGCACTTATCGCGGTGGGAGCGATCCTCACGTTCGCGACCGACTGGGAGATGGAGAGCGTCAATCTCGACCTGGTCGGTCTGATCATGATGGTGGTCGGCATCATCGGGATCGCCACCTTCACCAGCATCGCCCGCCGTCGGCGGGCCATCGTCCCGCCGGTCGCCCCGACCGTGGTGGAACGGGACGACCGGGGCCGGGGCTTCTGACGACCCGCAGGACCACGCGCTGTCGGCTTACGCGCCGAGGCCGGCCAGGACGAGGGTGAGCCGGGACGTCCCCGTGTCGTCGACCCGGACGGGCACGCCCCAGTCCTGCTGATGGACATGGCAGGCCGGGTACTCGTTCGCCGGGTCGTCGTCGCAGGAGGCGGCCATCGCGGACACGTGCAGCACGCCCTCGGTGACACCGTCGGCCAGCACCAGTTCGCGGTGGAGGTCCGTCCCGGCGCCGCCGCCCTCCGCCAGCAGTTCGGGCGGGGTGGCGGAGACCAGCAACCGGGTCGAGGGGCCGTAGCGCGTGTCGAGCTTCTGGCCCGTCGGCGCGGTGAAGACGACGTCCAGCGTCAGCGCGCCGGGGGCGACCTCGGTGGCCGCCCGCTGGGTGCGGTGGGCGACGGCCTCGACGTCGACCGCCTCGTCGGGCAGCCGCAGCCGGGTCAGCCGGTGCCGCGCGGATTCGACGACGACGATGTCCTCGCCGACGAGCACGGCGTCGCTCGGCTCGCGCAGATCCGTTGCCAGCGTGGTCACTTCACCGGCCGCCGGGTCGTAGCGGCGCAGCGCGTGGTTGTACGTGTCCGAGACAGCGACCGAGCCGTCCGGCAGCGCGGTGACGCCCAGCGGGTGCTGGAGCAGGGCCTGTCCGGCGGCGCCGTCGCGGTGACCGAAGTCGAAGAGCCCGGCGCCGACGGCCGTACGGATCACGAATCCGTCGCCGTCGCCCTCACCTTCTCCCTCGCCCGCGCGCTCCACGTAGCGCAGGGCGCTGGTCTCCGAGTCGGCGATCCACAGTCGGTCCCCGGCCGCCGCCAGCCCGGACGGCTGGGCGAACCACGCCTCGGCGGCGGGCCCGTCCACCAGCCCCTCATTGGTCGTGCCGGCCGCGACCCCGACCGTTCCGGTGGCCGGGTCGTACGTCCACAGCTGGTGGACCCCGGCCATCGCGATCCAGACCCGGTCCGCCCACCAGGCGACGTCCCACGGCGAGGAGAGATCCACCTCCAGGGCGGGCCCCTCGGTCGGCGAGCCCTGCCACCACTGCCTGCCGGTCCCCGCGACGGTCTCGATCGCGCCGCTCACCGGGTCGTACGTCCGCAGCGCGTGGTTCACGGTGTCCGCGACGATCACCGTGCCGTCCGGCAGCAGCGCGAGCCCCTGCGGTTCGCTGAAGGAGTCCGGGCCGAAGCCGCGCACGCCGGTGCCGATCCGGCGGACGACCGTCTCGCCGTCCGCGTCCAGCTCGACCAGCTGATGCCGGGTGGAGTCCGAGACGAGCAGGTGCCCGCCGGGCAGCGCCAGCGCCTTCCCGGGGAAGCGCAGATCGGTCGCGACCGGCTCCGGCGGTACGTACGGACCGTCCCCGCGCCGCAGCGTTCCCTTGGCGGCGTGCTCGGTCTCCAGCTCCTCCACCAGCTTCTCGATGGCGTGCGCATGCCCCTCGCCCGCGTGCTGGGCCACGACATAGCCCTCGGGGTCGATGACGACGAGCGTCGGCCAGGCGCGTACGGCGTACTGCTTCCAGGTCGCCAGCTCGGGGTCGTCCAGCACCGGGTGGTGCACCTCGTACCGCTCGACGGCGTCGACGACGGACTGGTGCTCGGCCTCGTGCACGAACTTCGGGGAGTGGACACCGATGATCACGACCGTGTCCCGGTGCTTCTCCTCCAGCTCCCGCAGCTCATCGAGGACATGCAGACAGTTGATGCAGCAGAATGTCCAAAAATCAACAATAACGCACTTACCTCGCAGCTCGGCGAGGGTGAGCTCCTTGCCTCCGGTGTTCAGCCAGCCGCCCTTGCCGATCAGCTCGGGGGCACGGACACGGGCACGTCGGGGCGCGGGCGCGGGGGTGGGCACCGGGGCATCGTTCATGCTTCAAGCTTGCCATCCTGGTCCGGTCCTCCGTCCGCCCGGGCAAGGCCATGAACACCTGTGTCTTCGGCGCCGTCCCACCGGCAGTCGTCTCGTTCCCGCCAGCGGTCATCCGTCGCTCCCCCGTATGTGTGTGATCCGACGCCCATAGG
The DNA here is from genome assembly GCF_044741565.1 of Streptomyces sp. NPDC088147. NCBI lineage: Bacteria > Bacillati > Actinomycetota > Actinomycetes > Kitasatosporales > Streptomycetaceae > Streptomyces > Streptomyces sp. NPDC088147. The sequence goes on from NZ_JBIUSY010000003.1 coordinate 480,411, forward strand.
AGGCATTCAAGGCATGCCTGGCGGAGGGCAACAAGCAGCTGGACGTCCGGCGCCGCATCCTGCCGGGGCTTTCGCTCCGGAAGTCGGCCTATCCGCCGGAGCCGCACGACCTGGTGGACGCGGCGGTGGCCATAGCCCGGTCCCATCCGGACGACTACATCCGCCATCGCGTGGAACACCAGCTCGGCCGCTGACGTCCTCACTTTCCGCTGTCCGCGACAAGAGAGCGTGATCTGCTGCTCAGGTGGCGCTGACGGTGCCCGTCGGCTTCGCCCAATGGATCTCGACGCGTTGCTCGGGGATGATCCTCTGCCCGCGCACCCCCTTGCTCACCTCGACGCGGTCGATGGCGAGCGACAGCCGGTCGCGTCTGCCTTCGTCCGTCGCATCCGCCCACGCCTCTCGCAGGGTGACGCCGTCGAGCATCGGAGACATGTCCACGGACGGCATGGGGAGCCTGTGAAGGTCGCCACGGAGACCGTCGATACGTCCCCTCAGGCGGTCTGCAAGCCGGTTGTAGCGCTCCACAGCTGCGGCGCCGCTGAACTCACCACGCACGTACCGTGCATCCTCCAGGTCAGCCAGGCGGGCTACCTCGTCCTGGATCTCGGCAGTAAGCGCATGACGTTTCGCGAAGGTCTCCGGCTCCACACGGTGCACCCAGCGATCCGTGATCGCGACGAGCAGCGGATCGTCCGGTTCGAGCGCCGGGAGTTTCGTGAGGAACTGTTCGGTCACATAGTCGTCCACGGCCTCAGCCAGCGCCGACGCTCCGATGCACTGGTTGCCCGCACGGCGAGCCATGCACTGATAGCTGCCGCCCACACGGTGCATCCGGCGACAGCAGCCAGGGACCGCGCAGTAGACGAGGCCGGTGAGCAGTGCTGTTCCCCCGGGCTTCGGTCGCCGCTTTCCCGCGTGTACGAACGTTCTGGATTCCAGCGTGCGGATGATCTGTTCACGCTCTCCGACCGTGATGATCCCCTCACCGATCTCGACCGTGTCGAGCGTTCCGGGATCGCGATACGGAAAGACCCTGCCCGTGTACTTGCGCTCGCCGTCGTCCGTCTCAACGGTCTGTGTCTCCGGCATCAGGCCGGCGAACGCCGGGGAGCGCAGGAGCTGCATGATGCTGGCCGCGTTCCACTGGGCACCCCTGGGCGAGAGGATTCCGTACTCGTTGAGGAGTCGGGCGATCTTGACCAACGACGTACCGGCGAGCGCTTCATCCGCGATCAGGCGGGCGTAGACAGCGTGTTCCGGGTCGTGGACGAGCTTCCTGGTCTTCGGGTCGATGAGCAGCCCGTACGGAGGCCGGCCACCGATCCATTGGCCCTTGCTGCGGAGGTAGCGCTTCGCGTGCCCGACACGCGTCCCGAGATTCTTCGACTCGGACCGCGCCAGCTCAGCAAGCTTGGCGACGACCATTCGCGCCGAGTCGTTCGAGGTGTCAAGACCGTCCAGGACTGAGACAAGACGGCCGCCGGCCTTCTCGATGTCGTCGAGCACCTTGCCCACCTGGCCGATCCCCTTACGGGACAGACGGTCCAGTTTCCAGACGATCAGCGTGCCGACGACGCCGACCGTGACAGCCGCCAACGCGGCGTCGAAGCCCTTGCGCTCAACGTTCTTGTAGCCGGAGCGTCCGCGGTCCATGTGGACTTTGCGGACGGTCAGTCCGTTGCGTTCGGCCCAGGCACGGCAGTCGGCTTCCTGCCGTTCGATTGCGGTCTTGCCGTCCCGGTCAAGGGAAAGCCGGAGGTACAGATCACAGACCGTGTCTTGGTGCACACACTCAGTGTGACAAGGAGTTCGGTGCTCTGTTGTCTATTTTCGGAATCCAGAATGCCGATGCGACCGTGCTCATCGGTGGGATCGCGGAGCGGCACCCCACAACCGCGCGCGCCGCACCTCGCACACGGCCGTACGCGTGCGCCCGCGCTCGTATGCGTGCACCTGCGCCGCCGCCGACCGCCGTATCAGCTCCCCCGGGTACCCGTCCTCCATGAGATATCTCGTGCGCGACAAGATCTTCGCGATCGGCGACGACTACTGGATCGAGGACGAGCACGGCCGGCGGGCTTTCCGCGTCGACGGCAAGGCGCTGCGCCTGCGCGACACCCTGGAGCTGAAGGCGCCCAGCGGCGAGGTGCTGATCACGCTGCGCCAGAAGCTGCTCAGCCTGCGGGACGCCATGGTCATCGAGCGGGACGACCGGCCGCTGGCGACGATCCGCAGGAAGCGGCTCTCGCTGCTGCGCAATCACTACCGGGTCGCCCTGGCCGAGGGCACCGAGCTGGATGTGAGCGGGCGGATCCTGGACCTGGAGTTCGCGATCGAGTACGACGGCGAACTGCTGGCCCATGTCTCGCGGCGCCGGCTGCGGATGCGGGAGACGTACGGCGTGAATGTCGTACGGGACGACGCGGACCACGCGCTGCTGATCGCCGTCGCGGTGTGTGTGATCAGGATGGCGGAGAAGGAGCACGAGGACATCTGAGGAGACCGGGGGGGGGAGCGGCGGGCCGGCGGGCCGGCGGGTCGGCGGGTCGGCGAGCGCAAAGCTCACTCGGCCACAAGCCGCTACCTCTACCGGCTACCGGGTCACGCTCGGCGTCTCCAGCCCCAGCCTGCGGTCCTTCAGCGCGGGGAAGCGCTCGCGGGTCGTCGCGACCGTCGCCGGGTCGAGGTCCACGGTGAGGACCTCCTCGTCCGTGCCCGCCTCCGCGAGCACCTCGCCCCAGGGGTCCACCACGATGCTGTGCCCGGACTGCTCCACCCCGGCGTGCGTGCCGGCGGTGGCGCAGGCCAGGACGTACGCCTGGTTCTCCACGGCGCGTGCGCGGGCGAGCAGCGTCCAGTGCGCGCGCCTGCGGGCGGGCCAGCCGGCCGGGACGACGAGCGTCTCGGCGCCCGCGTCGACCAGGCCACGGAACAGTTCGGGGAAGCGCAGGTCGTAGCAGGTGGCGAGGCCGAGAGTGGTCTCGGGCAGCCGGACGGTGACCAGTTCGCCGCCCGCGCCCATCAGCGTCGCCTCGCCCTTGTCGAAGCCGAAGCGGTGGATCTTGCGGTACGTACGGACCAGTTCACCGGCGGGGGAGAGGACGAGCGAGGTGTTGTAGAGGGTTCCGTCCGGAGCCCGGCCGTCCTCCGCTCGTTCCACGATGGATCCGGCGTGCAGCCAGACGCCCGCGTCGCTCGCCGCCTTCGACATCTCCCGGAACGTGGGCCCGTCGGGCGATTCCGCCTCGTCGGCGAAGGACTCGTACGCGAAGGCCCCGACCGGCCAGAGCTCGGGAAGCACCACCAGATCGGCGCCGCGCTGCTCCCGCACCAGCGCCGCCGCGCGCCGTCTGCGCGCGTCGACCGATTCATCCGGTTCTACTGCGATCTGGATCAGCGAGGCGCGCACAGTACCACCGTCCTGGCATTCGAGCCGTCAACACGGGCCTACGATCGTCACACGAAAGCACTGCCGGGGTGCCACCGGGCAGCGTAACTTAGCTGCCAAACCTCCCACGCAGACCGCAGCCCGCCCGCCAGCAAGCCAGCCCGCGTACCGCAGAACCGCCGAGGGGTCCCGTGACCGTCCATCCCAGCCTTCAAAACTACGCCGATGCCTGGACCCACTCCATCGAAGCCATAGCCGAGCTGGTGCAGCCGCTCGTCGAGGGCGAATGGAACCGCCGCACACCGTGCCCCGGTTGGTCCGTACGAGACATCGTCTCGCATGTCATCGGCCTGGAATGCGAGATGCTCGGGGACCCGCGGCCCATCCACTCGCTGCCGCGCGACCTGTACCACGTACGGGACGACCACACCCGTTACATGGAGATGCAGGTCGACGTACGGCGCCACCACACCGCGCCGGAGATGACCTCCGAGCTGGAGTACACGATCATCCGCCGCAACCGGCAGCTGCGGAACGAGAACCGCTCCCCCGACACCATGGTGCGCGCCCCGCTGGGCGCCGAGTGGACCCTCGAAGCCGCCATGCGCGCGCGGGCGTTCGACATCTGGGTGCACGAACAGGATCTGCGTACCGCGCTGAACAAGCCCGGCAACCTGGACTCGCCGGGCGCGATCGTCACCCGTGACGCGCTGCTGGCCGCGCTGCCGAAGGTGGTCGCCAAGAAGGCGGGCGCGCCGCCGAACTCGGCGGTCGTCATCGATGTCAGCGGCCCGGTGGAGTTCCTGCGTACGGTCCGGGTGAACGCCGACGGACGCGGTTCGGTGGACGGGTCCCCCTCGCTCGGGCCCGTGGTGACGCTCGCGACGGACTGGGAGACGTACTTCCGGCTGGCGTGCGGCCGGGTGCGGCCCGCGGCGGTGGCGGACCGCGTCAAGATCGACGGTGATCTCGACCTGGCCGAGGCGATTCTGCGGGAGTTCGCGGTCACGCCGTAGGGCCGGGCGCGGCGGCGAGACCACGAGCACCGCATCCCACCGGCCGGGCCCGGCCCGCGTTCGCGCCCGCCCCCGCGGCCCGGGTTCGCGCCCGCGCCCCGCGCCCGCGCCCCAGGTTCGCGCCCGGCGCCCGCGCCCGGCGTCCGCGTCTGCGGCCCCGCGCAGGGGCGTCAGGCCGGTACGTGCACGGCCTCCACCCGGCTCGCCACCAGCCGCTCGCGCTCCCGGCGCGCGGTGCGGTTCCGCAGCCGCAGGATCTGCACGACCCCGATCGCCTGGAGCACGAACACGGTCGAGAACGCGATCCGGTAGTTGTCGCCGGTCGCGTCCAGCAGGACGCCGACCGCGAACAGCGTCGTCATCGAGGCGGTGAAACCGCCCATGTTGACGATTCCGGAGGCCGTGCCCTGACGCTCCGGCGGGTTCGCGGGCCGGGCGAAGTCGAAGCCGATCATCGACGCGGGCCCGCACGCGCCCAGGACCGCGCAGAGCGTGATCAGCAGCCACATCGGGGCGTGGTCGCCGGGGTACGCGATCGTCACCGCCCAGGCCAGCGCCGACGCTCCGACGGTCCCCAGGGCCAGCGGCGCCCTGGCCGCGTGGTGGCGGGCGATGACCTGCCCGTAGACCAGCCCGACGACCATGTTGGACAGCACGATCAGGGTGAGCAGTTCACCCGCGACGGCCCGGGACAGCCCCTGCGCCTCGACGAGGAACGGCATCCCCCACAGCAGCAGGAAGAACATCGCCGGGAACTGGGTGGTGAAGTGCACCCACATCCCCAGCCGGGTACCGGGTTCGCGCCAGGACGCGGCGATCTGCTTCCGTACGTACACGGCACCCGCGTGCTCGGCGGGCGGCGGCTCATGGCCCTCCGGGTGGTCCTTCAGGAAGAGCAGCAGCAGGACGAGGACGAGGACCCCGGCGAGCGCGCTGCCCGCGAAGGTCGTGGTCCAGCCGAGACCGTTCAGGGTGCGGGAGATGAAGAGGGTGGAGACGAGATTGCCCGCCATCCCGAAGAGCGCGGCGACCTGGGCGATCATCGGCCCGCGCCGGGCCGGGAACCAGCGGGTGCCGAGCCGCAGGACGCTGATGAACGTCATCGCGTCACCGCAGCCGAGGAGCGCGCGGGAGACGAGGGCGGTGCCGTACGAGGGGGAGAGCGCGAAGCCGAGCTGCCCGAGGGTGAACAGCACGACGCCGATGGTCAGCACCTTCTTGGTGCCGAGCCGGTCGACCATCAGGCCGACGGGTATCTGCATGCCCGCGTAGACGAGCAGCTGGAGTATGGAGAACGTCGACAGGGCCGAGGCGTTGACCCCGAACCGGTCGGCGGCGTCGAGGCCGGCCACGCCCAGGCTGGTACGGAAGATGACGGCGACGAAGTAGACGGCGACGCCGATGCCCCATATCCAGGTGGCACGGCGCCCGCCGGGTGGATCGCCGGGGAGGGTGACCGAGGCGGCGCTCACCGGGCCTCACCCCTGACCAGCACCTTGACCCGGCTGACATGCCGGCGCAGACACTGCGCCGCGCCGTCCGCGTCGCCGGTTCTGATGGCGTCGAGCATCTCGGTGTGCTCGGTGATGTTCTTGGCGATGCGGTCGGGGTGCGCCTCCAGCACGGCGACGCCCATCCGCAGCTGACGGTCCCTGAGCTGGTCGTAGAGCTTGGAGAGGATCTCGTTGCCCGCGTGGCGCACGATCTCGGCGTGGAAGCACCGGTCGGCGACGGCGACGGCGGCGAGATCCCCGTCCTCGGCCAGCCGCCGCTGCTCCTCCAGCACCTCCTCCAGCCGCGCGATCAGCCGCGCGGACGCCGGTACGGCCTTCCGCACGGCGAACTCCTCGACCAGCAGCCGGGTTTCGACGACATCCGCGATCTCCTGCGCGGAGACGGCGAGCACGAGGGCGCCCTTCTTCGGATAGAGCTTGATCAGCCCCTCGACCTCCAGCTTGAGCAGCGCCTCCCGCACGGGCGTACGAGACACCCCGACGGCTTCGGCCAGCTCACCTTCGGTCAGCAGGGTGCCGCCTTCGTAACGGCGGTCGAGAACGGCTTCTTTGATATGGCTGTACACACGGTCCGCGGCGGGCGGTTGCTTCACGACAGCGGCAGGGGCAGCGGCAGGGGCGGGTGGCATGCACACAGCTTAGATACAACAGAGGTGCAACAGCATCCACAGTCCGGGATGCGGACACCCCCGTACGACGCGAGGCTTCCGGACCCCGGCCCGGCCACCGCTGTGACGTGAGCCACGGAATCGCTCCCCCGTCCCGTGCATCCCTCGGATCCGCTCACGCGTCCAACACTGGGGACCTTCTACCCACACGGTCCCTCTCGGTTTTCCCTCGCATTCGCGGATTCGGAGCGTTTCCCTTGATACCCACCCTCCCGGGCGCGCGCAGAGCCGCCGTGGTCTCCCTCACCGCCGGTGCCCTCATGGCCGTCTCGGCCCTGGCCTCACCCGCTCAGGCGGCCGCCGCGCCGACCGTCAGCGCCAAGGGCGGGTTCCTGCTCAACCAAGCGACCGGCGCGACGGTCTACAGCAAGACCGCCGACACCAGGCGCCAGATGGCGAGCACGACGAAGATCATGACGGCCGCCGTGGTGCTCAGCACCAAGGGCGTCGACCTCGACCGCAAGGTGACCGTCAAGCAGGCCTACCGCGACTACGTCGCCAAGGAAGGCGCGAGCACCGCGGACCTGCGGACCGGCGACAAGCTCACCGTGCGCCAGCTGCTGTACGCCACGATGCTGCCCTCCGGCTGCGACGCGGCCTACGCCCTCGCCGACACCTTCGGCACCGGCTCCACCAACGCGGCCCGCACCAAGTCGTTCATCGCCAAGATGAACGCCAAGGCCACCGAACTCAAGCTCAAGAACACCAAGTTCGACTCCTTCGACGGCATCTCGCAGGGCGGGCAGAACTACACCACCCCGCGCGACCTCGCCAAGATCGCCCAGTACGCCATGAAGTACACCAACTTCCGCTCGACGGTGAAGGCCACCTCGTACAAGAGCACGGCCCCGACCAGCACCGGCGGCAAGCGCACCTACACCTGGTACCAGACGAACCAGCTGCTCGGCTCCTACAACGGCGCCGTCGGCATCAAGACCGGCACCGGCACGGCCGCGGGCCCCTGCCTGGTCTTCGCCGCCACCCGTGGCAGCAAGACCCTCGTGGGCGTCGTCCTGAACGGCTCCGACCGCTACAAGGACGCGGCGAAGCTGCTCGACTACGGCTTCGGCTCGTCGACCGCGAAGACGATGAAGCTGCGGTCGCTCCCGTCGGACGCGCAGCGCGACTGATCCGGGGCAGGTGAGAGCGAGGGCCGTGCCGGGGAACGAGACTCCGGCGCGGCCCTCGTTTCGTACGCCGGGGTGGTACGCCAGTGGTGGTACGCCGTGGTGGTACGCCGTATGCGTCGGCCGTATTCGTACGCCCCGTACAACCCAACAGCCCGCCCAGGACGTTCCGTAGATGGCCGCCGTGCACAGAAGGCGCACAGCGGCCTCACCGATTGCCCCACCGATCCGGAGCGTTCCTTTGACAACCAGCCCCCGGGCCCGGTGCGCCGCGCAGGCCACCGCCCTGATCGCCCTCACCACAGGCGCCCTGCTGACGGTCACGACCCTGGCTGCCCCGGCCCAGGCGGCCACGGCTCCGTCCTCCACCGCGTCGGCCGCCACCGCGTCGGCCGCCACCGCGTCGGCCGTGCCCCCGCCGAGCGCCGCCGCTCCGGCCGTCGCCGCCAAGGGCGCCCTCCTGGTGGACGACGCGACCGGCGCCACGGTCTTCGCGAAGGACGCGGACACCGGCCGCCGGATGGCGAGCACCACGAAGATCATGACCGCCGCCGTCGTACTCGGCGCCAGGAACCTCGACCTCGACCGCGAGGTCACGGTCGAGCAGGCCTACCGCGACTACGTGGCGGCGAACGGTACGAGCACCGCCGACCTCCGCACCGGCGACCGGCTCACCGTCCGGCAGTTGCTGTACGCCACGATGCTGCCCTCCGGCTCCGACGCCGCGTACGCCCTGGCCGACACGTACGGCACCGGCGCCACCAGAGAGGCGCGGACGGCGTCGTTCATCGCGCGGATGAACGCGAAGGCGGCGGAACTCGGCCTCGCCGACACCGTGTTCGCCTCCTTCGACGGCATCGGGACCGACACCACCACCCCGCGCGACCTCGCGAAGCTCGCCCGGCACGCGATGGACAACGCGACCTTCCGCACGATCGTCCAGGCCACCTCGTACAAGAGCACGGCCCCGGCGGCGAACGGCGGCACGCGCACCTACACCTGGTACAACACCAACCAGCTGCTCGGCTCCTACGCGGGCGTCATCGGCATCAAGACCGGCACGAGCACGCCGGCGGGCCTGTGCCTGGTCTTCGCGGCGACGCGCGGTGACCAGACGGTGGTCGGCGTCGTCCTGAACAGCACCGACCAGTACGCGGACGCGGCGGCGCTGCTGGACTACGGCTTCGGGACGTCGACGGCGAAGACGATGAAGCTGCGACAGCTCCCGGCGGGGGCGCAGCGCGACTGATCCACGCGACTGGTCCCGGGGGGACTCCGGGGAGTCCTACGGCGTGCGCGGGCCGGCCCGGAAGACGTCCCACGCGGCGGGGGTGACGCGGACGACCGGGCCGCGGCCTGATGCTCGGAGTCACGGACGGCGACGGTTCCAGCCACGCGACGCGGGTGGCGATCTCGGTGCGCGAGGTCGCCACCAGCGGCTTCCGCGCTATCCCGCGCCGTGCGGCGACAGCCGCCGTGTGATCCGGTCGAACAGCTCCGTCAGCGGCTCGCCGATGTCCCGGCCGAACTCGGTCAGCCCGTAGGTGACCTGGGGCGGCGTCGTCGGCTCGACCTCCCGCCAGACCAGGCCGTCCTGAACCAGCGCGCGCAGGGTCTGGGCGAGCATCTTCTCGCTGATGCCCTGGATGCTCTCGCGCAGCTCGTAGAACCGGAGGTCGTTGCTCCGCAAGGAGATCAGCACCCAGATGCCCCACCTGCTGGTCACGTGGTCGACCAGATCGCGCGCGGGGCAGTCGGTGTGAAACACGTCATACGGCTTCCCTGCCACGACCTGTCTGCGCTGCACACCTTCCGTCATGTCATGAGCTTACCTCGGGGTATGTCCTTACCAAAAGTTAGCCCAGGCTCCTAGCGTGACGGCCACAGAGGACATTCCGACAAGGAGCTGATCATGATCGTGGTGACCGGGGCTACCGGGAACATCGGCCGGCCGTTGACGCGGGCACTGGCCGAGGCGGGCCGACAGGTGACGGCGGTGTCACGGCACGCGGCGGCGGTGCCGGACGGCGTCCGCCACGTGGTGGCCGACCTGGCCGAGCCGGCCGGCCTCAAGCCCGCGCTGGCCGGGGCGAAGGCGCTGTTCCTGCTGCTCTCCGGCGACCTGCACGCCACGGGAGCCAACCCTGCCGACATCATCGGCGAAGCCGCGGCCGGCGGGGTCCGCCGGGTCGTCCTGCTCTCCACGCTGGGCGTGGTGACCAGGCCCTCCGGCCACACGCGGATCGCGATGCGCGCGCTGGAGGACACACTGCGGGAATCCGGCCTGGAGTGGGCCATCCTGCGGCCGGGCGGCTTCGCCTCCAACGCCCTGTGGTGGGCCGATTCCGTCCGCACGCGGCAGGTCGTCGCCGCGCCGTTCGGCGACGTCGGGGTGCCGATCATCGACCCGGCGGACATCGCCGCGGTCGCGGCGGCCTGCCTGCTGGATGACCGGCACACCGGCGGCGTCTACGAGCTGACCGGCCCGGAGGTGATCACTCCGCGCCGGCAGGCGGAGGCCATCGCCACCGCGCTGGGCTCGCCGGTGAGGTTTCACGAGCTGACCCGCGACGAGGCCAAGGCCGCCATGAGCCAGAGCATGCCGGCGGAGCTTGCCGACGACACTCTGGACATCCTCGGTTCCCCGAACCCGGCCGAGCTGCGCGTCAGCCCGGACGTCCAGCGGGTCCTCGGCCGCGCACCGCGCCCCTTCGCCGACTGGGCCGCCCGCAATGTCGCCGCGTTCCGCTGAGACTGGTCAGCGCCACTGAATCTGCGTTCGTTCCCGGACGGCCAATTTCCTTTGCCATTCAGCGCGCCGGCGCGCATTTGACCGACAACTGCCATGCCCCGATCTCCCGCGTCGAACTGGGAAACGAATGAGGGCCGTTGAGCGGTGGAGCCGTGGCGGGGTTCGGCGTTTACTCCTCCTTTGTCGGCGTGGCTGTTCCCGTGACGTGCGGAGACATACGTAATTCTGAGTCACGGACCGCGAGAGGCGCGGGCCATGGGGAACGTTCCTGCTGGAGGTAAAGAGTGTCAAGACAGCGTCTACGGCTGGGAGTTCTCGCCGCCGCGGCCCTGGTTCTGTCGGGTCCTTCGGTCGCTCCGACCGCCGCGGTAACCCCTTGGCCGGCCGGCACGAGCGTCTCCGCGCAGACCGTCCGGACGAGTCCGTCGGCCGACGAGGACCCCGGCTTCGCCAAGCGGCGCCAGGAAGCCCAGGCCAAGGGGCTCATCGACGCCGACGGCAGGGTCCCGGGAAGCCAGCGCCTGGGGATCCGGGCGTGGCCACGCGATGACACGGGATACCGCATCCAGGCCCGGGACCTGGCCTTCCTCGGGCTGACGCGGCAGCAGGTCGACTGGTGGCGCCATTACCAGGCACCGTTGGGTACGACTCCGAAGCAGTTCAAGGACATGTCCTCGTCCCTGTTCCGGGTCCTGTGCTCCGCGTGTGAGCGTCCCCAGGACTACGACGTGCGGCTCCAGGGATCGTGGGCGTTCTTCTTCTCGGGCCGCCACAAGAACTTCCCGACCGAGCGGGACCTGGCGGGGCAGCCTCTGGCGCTGGAGAGGTTCCGGCAGTGGATGGGTTCCACACCTCCGAGCGAGCGCCCGGCACGCCGTCCCTTCGAATCGTTGTACAAACTGGGGGCGCTCGATGAGAACGGAAAGCCGGTCGGACCCAGCGACGGCGACTTTCACATCTCGTCCGATGTGATGGTGGCCAAGGCCCGCCAGAAATGGGATGAGCTGAAGAACGCGGGAAAGCTCAGCGATGAAGACATCCGAAAGGGTTTCATTCATCAGAAGTACAGTTTCATCAACCGGACAGCGGTTCGGGAGGCATTCCCGGAGCTTGAGAAGTGGGCGACCGTGTGGGAGGAGCGATTGGGGCGTCCTGTCGCTCCTTCGCTGTTCCCCAGCTCCGGACCTCCCAACAAGTCCCAGGTGGGGACTGGGGTGTCCACTCATTTCCGGAACTCCGACTGGCTGGTGACGGTCTCGTCGAAACGCTGATTCCGTCCCGGTCCCGCGGGAGACCGCGAGGACCGAAGGAGCCCCACGGCCGTGTGCGCGCCGTGGGGCTCCGTCGTCGGGGCGTCGCCCCGGGGTGCTACGCCCAGGTGATCAGGCGCTTCGGCTGCTCCAGGACCGCGGCGATGTCCGCCAGGACCTGGGAGCCCAGTGCGCCGTCGACCAGCCGGTGGTCGAACGACAGCGCCAGCGTGGTGACCTGACGGGGCTTCACCTTGCCCTTGTGGACCCACGGCTGGGGCTTGATCGCGCCGACCGCGAGGATCGCGGACTCGCCCGGGTTGAGGATCGGCGTACCGGTGTCGACGCCGAAGACGCCGACGTTGGTGATGGTCACCGTGCCGCCCTGCATGGCCGCCGGGGTCGTCCTGCCCTCGCGGGCCGTGGACACCAGCTCCCCGAGCGCCCCGGCCAGTTGGGGCAGCGTCTTGTCGTGCGCGTCCTTGATGTTCGGGACGATCAGACCGCGCGGGGTCGCCGCCGCGATGCCGAGGTTCACGTAGTGCTTGAGGACGATCTCCTGATTCGTCTCGTCCCAGGCCGCGTTGACCTCGGGGTTGCGCTTGATCGCGACCAGCAGCGCCTTGGCGACGAGGAGCAGCGGGTTGACCCGCAGGCCCGCCATGTCCTTGTCGGCCTTCAGCTCCTCGACCAGCTTCATCGTGCGCGTCACGTCGACGGTGATGAACTCCGTGACATGCGGCGCGGTGAACGCGCTGCCGACCATGGCCGCCGCCGTGGCCTTCCGTACGCCCTTGATCGGGATACGGGTCTCCCGGCCGGTCGTCACGCCGGCCGCCTCGGCCGCCGTCGTCGCCGGCTCGGCGGCCGGCGCCCGGCCGGGAGCCGGGGCAGGAGCCACGGCCGCCGGTCCGGTGGCCGCGGCGGGAGTGGTCGCCGCGTGGACGTCCTCGCGCGTGATGATCCCGCCCGGACCCGTCGGCGTGATCGTCGCCAGGTCCACGCCGAGGTCCTTGGCGAGCTTGCGCACGGGGGGCTTGGCCAGCGGACGGGACAGCGGGGGCACGCCCGCGTGCCCGTTCATCTCCGCCTGGATGGCGGCGGTCGCGGTCTCCGCGGCCGTCGCCTGCTCCGGCACCGAGGCACCCGGAGCGCCCTTGCGCGCGCGCCGCTTCGTGGACGCCTCGGCGACCCCGTATCCGACGAGCACCGGCGTACGCCCCACGGGCTCGGCGGGCTCGGCCGGTGCCTCCGCGGCGACGGGGGCGGGGGCGGCGGGCGCCGGCTCCCCGCTGCCCGGTGCCACGTCCACCGTGATGATGGACGCGCCGACGTCGACCGTCGTGCCCTCCTCGAAGCGCAGCTCGTGCACCACGCCCTCGTACGGGATGGGCAGCTCGACGGCCGCCTTCGCGGTCTCGACCTCGCAGACCACTTGGCCGTCGGTGACGGAGTCGCCCGGCTGTACGTACCACTTGAGGATCTCGGCCTCGGTGAGCCCCTCGCCCACATCGGGCATCTTGAACTCGCGGTAGCGAGCCGAGGTGCCGGAAGCGGTGGAAGTGTCAGCAGTCATGGTCACGGCACTCCTCAGTACGCGAGCGAGCGGTCGACGGCGTCGAGCACCCTGTCCAGGCCCGGGAGGTACTCGTCCTCCAGCCTGGCCGGCGGATACGGCGCGTGGTAGCCGCCGACCCGCAGCACCGGGGCCTCCAGGTGGTAGAAGCACCGCTCCGTGAGGCGCGCGGCGATCTCCGCGCCGGAGCCGTAGAAGACCGGCGCCTCGTGCACCACGACCAGCCGGCGCGTCTTCTCCACCGACGTCTGGATGGTGTCGAAGTCGATCGGGGACATCGACCGGAGATCGACGACCTCCAGCGACTTGCCCTCCTCCTCGGCCGCCGCGGCGGCCTCCAGACAGACCTTCACCATCGGGCCGTACGCAGCGAGCGTCAGGTCCGTGCCCTCCCTGGCGACCCGCGCACCGTGCAGCGGGCCGGGGATGGCCTCGGTGTTGACCTCGCTCTTGTCCCAGTAGCGCCGCTTCGGCTCGAAGAAGATCACCGGGTCGTCGGTCTGGATGGCCTGCTGCATCATCCAGTACGCGTCCGACGCGGTGGACGGCGAGACGATCTTCAGCCCCGCGACATGCGCGAAGAGCGCCTCGGGGGACTCACTGTGGTGCTCGACCGCGCCGATGCCGCCGCCGTACGGGATGCGGATCACGACGGGCAGCTTGATCTTGCCCAGCGAGCGGGCGTGCATCTTCGCGAGCTGCGTGACGATCTGGTCGTAGGCGGGGAAGACGAAACCGTCGAACTGGATCTCCGCCACCGGCCGGTAGCCGCGCAGCGCGAGACCGATGGCCGTGCCGATGATGCCCGACTCGGCGAGCGGGGTGTCGATGACGCGGTCCTCGCCGAAGTCCTTCTGCAAGCCGTCCGTGACCCGGAAGACGCCGCCGAGCTTGCCGACGTCCTCGCCCATGATCAGGACCTTGGGGTCGGTCTCCAGCGCCTTGCGGAGCGACTCGTTGATCGCCTTGGCGATCGGGAGCTTCTGTACGGCCATGGCTACTTGCCCTCCCCGGCGGAACCGCTCTGGGTGTCCTCGAACGATGCCTGGTACGCGGCGAACTGTGCGCGCTCCTCGTCGACGAGCGCGTGCCCGTCGGCGTAGACATGGTCGAAGATCGCCATGGGGTCCGGGTCGGGCATGGCCCGTACTACCTCTCGTACCCGCTTTCCGAGCGTCTCGCTCTCCTCGTCCAGAGCCGTGAAGAACGCCTCGTCGGCATGGCCCTCCCGCTCCAGGTAGCGGCGCAGCCGCAGGATCGGGTCCTTGGCCTCCCAGGCCTCCCGCTCCTCGTCCGCGCGGTACTTGGTCGGGTCGTCGGAGGTGGTGTGCGCGCCCATCCGGTACGTGAAGGCCTCGACCAGCATGGGGCCCTCGCCCCGGCGGGCCCGCTCCAGCGCGGAACGGGTCACGGCGAGACAGGCCAGTACGTCATTGCCGTCGACCCGGACGCCCGGGAAGCCGTAGCCCTGTGCGCGCTGGTAGAGCGGCACCCGGGTCTGCTTCTCGGTCGGCTCGGAGATCGCCCACTGGTTGTTCTGGCAGAAGAAGACCACCGGCGCGTTGTAGACCGCGGCGAAGGTGAACGACTCGGCGACATCGCCCTGGCTGGAGGCGCCGTCCCCGAAGTAGGCCATCACGGCCATGTCCGCGCCGTCCTTGGCGACGCCCATGGCGTAGCCGGTGGCGTGCAGCGTCTGGGAGCCGATGACGATGGTGTAGAGGTGGAAATTGTTGCTGCTGGGGTCCCAGCCTCCGTGGTTCACACCGCGGAACATGCCCAGCAGGTTCGTCGGGTCGACGCCGCGGCACCAGGCCACGCCGTGCTCGCGGTAGGTCGGGAAGACATAGTCCTCGTCGCGCAGCGCGCGGCCCGAGCCGATCTGCGCGGCCTCCTGGCCCAGCAGTGAGGCCCACAGCCCCAGCTCGCCCTGGCGCTGGAGCGCCGTGGCCTCGCCGTCGAAGCGGCGGGTCAGGACCATGTCCCGGTACAGCCCGCGCAGCTCCTCCGAGGTCAGGTCGATCCGGTAGTCCGGGTGCTCGACGCGCTCGCCCTCGGGGCTGAGCAGTTGTACGAGCTGTGGCTCGGAACTCGAACTCTTCGGCTGCGACGTACTCTTGGCGCTTGCGCGCTTGGTGCCGCTGCTGCGTCGCGGTTTGCGAGCGGCAGTGCTCTCCACGGTCACGTGCGTGCTCCTCCGTCTGTCCGGCCCCCGGGATCCGCCGGGAACCAGTGCGGCTCGCCTGTTTCCGTCGCGCGCACGGGGGTGGGTGCGACCCGACTGGAACAGACGTGACAGGTGCCCCGGCGAGCGCACTGTCATAGGCACGTTACCCAGTGGATGGCACTCCTGCGAAACCCCATCTGACCTGCAATTTTGCTCGGATTTCCAAGTAAATTGACAAAGTCTCGAACAACCACTGGTCACAGCCCTGCGGGCCGCCGGAACAACGGCACGTTATCCCGCTGATCCACGGCAGGGAAGGGGTGAATGTGTGAGACTGGATTCTGTGTACAAGGACGGAAAAATTACTGTATTTCTTGTTGATGACCATGAAGTCGTCCGCAGGGGCGTCTTTGAGCTTTTGTCCGTCGAGAATGACATCGAGGTCGTGGGAGAAGCGGGTACGGCGGCCGACGCGACGGCCAGGATTCCGGCGACCCGGCCCGATGTGGCGGTGCTGGATGTACGGCTGCCGGACGGCAGCGGCGTGGAGGTCTGCCGGGAGATCCGTTCGCGGGACGAGTCCATCAAGTGCCTGATGCTCACCTCGTTCGCCGACGACGAGGCACTCTTCGACGCGATCATGGCCGGGGCCTCGGGGTATGTGCTCAAGGCCATCCGCGGCAATGAGCTGCTGACGGCGGTACGGGACGTGGCGGCGGGGCGGTCGCTGCTCGACCCGGAGGCGACGGCGCGGGTGCTGGAGCGGCTGCGTACGGGCAACAGCCCGAAGGACGACAAGCTGGCCGGCCTCACCGACCAGGAGCGCAGGATCCTGAATCTGATCGGCGAGGGCATGACCAACCGCGCGATCGGCGAGGAACTGCATCTCGCCGAGAAGACGATCAAGAACTATGTCTCCAGCCTGCTCTCCAAGCTGGGGATGGAGCGCCGGTCGCAGGCCGCCGCGTATGTGGCCCGGCTCCAGGCGGAGAAGCCCTGACCGGGACGTTCCGAACCGCCGGGAGGCCATGGATCCGAACCGCCGGGAGGCCATCGGATCAGGCGGAGGCCCCGGACCGGGCGGACGCGGCCGTGCGTACCGCGTCGGGCCCCGTCCTAATCGGGACCTACGTCCCGCGCATACAGGGCCGCCTCCTCTGTCGGGGAGGTCTTCGGTAACGGACAGTGGACGCTATGTCCACCGAGGAACTCCGAGCCATCGATCTGCTCAGCCGGGTGCCGTACGGGCGGGTGGCGACGAGTATGCGCGCGATGCCGTTCGTGGCGCCCGCCCGCCATGTCGTGGCCTGCGGATCCGTGCTGCTGCGCATGCACGCGGGCCTCGGCTACCACCGGGCGTGCGGCGGCGGCGTGGTGGCGTACGGCGCGGACAACTTCAGCAGTGACGAGGCGGACCGGTGGTCGGTGGAGTTCACCGGGACCGCCGAGATCATCGAGCCGACGGCCCCCGAGGTGGAAATGTTCGGCACGGGCCCCCGTCGCGTGGACGGTGAACCATTCGATCCGGTGTATATGCGACTTACGCCCCAGTTCGTCACCGTACACACGCTCGACTATTCCATGGAGCGACGAAGCCAACACGTTGCGTGAACTAACATCTGACAAGTGCCGCGCTCATATGAATTCGCCGCACCTGCTGCGACCGCCGTGATCCCTCTTCCCGTGCTTGCCGCCGCTCGTGCACCTCGTACCGTGCTTCCCCCCGTGCATCCCTCCGCACCACCGCACCCACCCGCACCACCGCACCCCTCGGCCCCGCTCCACCCGTCGGCCCCGCCTCACCCCTCGGCCCCACTGCACTCCACCCTCCCGCTCCACGCCCCCGCTCCGCCCGTCCGTACGCTCCTGCGCCGCTACCGGAACGCGGGCGAGCCGCTCTCCTGCGAACCTGTCGCCCAAGGGCTTCTCAACCGCGGCTACCGCCTCCGCACCACCCGGGGCGCCTACTTCCTCAAGCACCACCTGGACGGCGACCGCGACACCATCGCCCGCCAGCACCGCGCCACCCAACGGCTCCAGACGCTCGGCGTGCCCGTCGCGCCGCCCGTCGAGAACGCCGACGGCGACACCGTCGCGGTCATCGGCGGCCACTGCTACGCCCTGCACCCGTGGATCGACGGACGCCATCGCGACGGCTCGCAGCTGTCCGCCCGCGGATCGGGCCACCTCGGCGGGCTCCTGGGACTCGTGCACACCCGCCTGGAGCGGGTGATGGAGCCGGAGCCGCCGGCGCTCGCGTATGACAGCCCCGACCCGGCCGACACCTTCGACCTCATCGACGAGCTGCTCTCCCTGGCCCGCGGCCGTACCCGCAGGGACGTCTTCGACGCACTGGCAGAACACCGCCTCATGGAACGCCGGGACCTGCTGGAGCGCCACGCCCACCGCAGACCGGCCCCCGGCGCGGAACCGGCCACGGGCTGGGTGCACGGCGACTTCCACCCGCTGAACCTGCTCTACCGGGGCGACGATCCGGTCGCGATCATCGACTGGGACCGGCTCGGCGTACAGCCGCGCGCCGAGGAGGCGGTACGGGCCGCGGCGATCTTCTTCGTCCGGCCGACGGGTGAGCTGGAGCTGACGAAGGTACGGGCGTACGCGCGCGCCTACCGCCGGGCGGCCGGCGCCCGCGCCTCCGAACTGGCCGCGGCCGTCCACCGGGTGTGGTGGGAGCGGCTCAACGACTTCTGGATACTGCGCTGGCGCTATCAGCTGGACGACCGAAGGGCCGACCCGCTGTTCGCAGCGGTGTCGGCCCTCGCGGTGTGGTGGACGCGGGAGTACGAGGCGGTGCGCGAGGCCTTCGCCGGCTGATCCCGGCTCAGGGAGCGGCGCGCCGGACGCGAGGAGCGGCGCGCGGCCCGTCCGCACGCGGCCCGTCCCCGCCCGCACGCGGCCCGTCCCCGCCCGCACGCGGCCCGTCCTGTCCGCGCGCGGCCCTCCGGTCAGCGAGTGGTGCCTCCGGTCAGGGAGTGGTGCCTCCGGCGCCGGGGTCGCCGTTCGCGCCGTTCCCGCCGGGGAGGCCGCCGTTGTTGCCCGTCGTCGTGCCCACGCTGACACCCCCGTCGGACGTACCGCCGTCCGAGGTGCCCCCGTCCGACGTACCGCCGTCCGACGTGCCTCCGTCGGACGTACCGCCGTCGGAGGTGCCTCCGTCCGACGTGCCCGTGCTCGACCCGCCGGTGCCGGAGCCCGTCGAACCCGTCTCCGGAGGAGGCGGCGGACTCTCACTCGACTCGTCGGACTCGCTCGGCGTCTCCGACGGCGTCTCCCTGGGCGTGTAGCTCGGCTGGTGGTTGCCCCCCGTGGAGGTGTCCGGCTCCGTGGTGTCCTCGTCCGCGGAGTCCGAGGGCGAGGGCGAGTCGCTCGGCGTCGACTCGCTCGTGCTGCTCGACGGCTTGTTCTCCGTCGTGTCGTCGCCGCCGCTCGTGTTGCCGATGCCCTGGACCGCGTAGGCCACCCCCGCCACGATCGCGATCACCGCGAGCGCGACGAAGATCCACATCTTGCCGCGGCCACCGCCGCCCTGGTGCCCGCCGTCGTAGCCGCCGTCGTCCGGGTTCCTCGGCGGCAGGATCGGGCCCTGTGAGGTGTCGCCGTGCGGCGGGTGCCCCATCGCGGTCGTCGCGGCCATGCCCATCGCCGGGGTGTTGCCGCCCATGTGCGGCTCGACCGCCCCGGTGTTCCAGGTGCCCGTGTGGCTGCCGTGCTGCTGGAGCATCTGCATGCCGTACTGGATCAGCCCGCGCATCTCCTCGGCGCTCTGGAACCGGTCGTCCGGCTCCTTCGCGAGCGAGCGCATGACCAGGCCGTCCAGCTCCGGCGGCGCCACGTCCGAGACCTCGGACGGCGGGACCGGGATGTCCTGGACATGCTGGTAGACGACCGAGAGCGGGGTCTCACCGGTGAACGGGGGCCGCAGGGCGAGCAGTTCGTAGAGCAGACAGCCCGTGGCGTACAGGTCGCTGCGGTGGTCGACGGCCTTGCCCAGCGCCTGCTCGGGGGAGAGGTACTGCGGAGTGCCCATGACCATGCCGGTCTGGGTCATCGTCGACTGCGCGCCGTGCAGGGCGCGCGCGATGCCGAAGTCCATCACCTTCACCGCGCCGGCGTCCGTGATGATCACGTTCGCGGGCTTGATGTCCCGGTGCACGATGCCGTGCTGGTGCGAGTACGCGAGCGCCTCGAGCACCCCGGAGACGATGATCAGCGCCTGCTCGGGCGGCGGGGCCTCCGCGCTGACCAGCAGATCGCGGATGGTGCGGCCCTCGACCAGCTCCATTACGATGTACGGCACGGTCTGGCCGTTGACGGTGTCCTCGCCCGAGTCGTACACCGCCACCACCGCGTGGTGGTTCAGCCCGGCGACCGACTGTGCCTCGCGGGTGAAGCGGGCCTTGGAGACCGGGTCCTCGGCGAGATCCGCCCGGAGCAGCTTGACGGCGACGATGCGTCCCAGCCGTACATCCTCGGCCGCGAACACCTCCGCCATGCCGCCGCGGCCCAGACGGTGGGTCATGCGGTAACGGCCGTCGCCGACCATCCCGCCGACCAATCCGTTGTCGCCCCAGGAGTCCGCCGCATCCGACACTCCGCCGCCTGCTTCGGGTTCGGGTGCCATCAGTCCTCGCCGTCGTTTCTGTCCGCGGAAGCGCACGCGCGCGCGAAGCGCTCCGCGGTATGTCTGTGTGTCTCAGAGGGTCTGTGTGTCTCAGAGGGTGTCTCAGGGGTGGCTATGCCACATCACGCTACAGCCTCCGTGTGACACGCCGGTCCAGGATGGACCGGTCATGAAACCCGCTCACGCGGTACCCATGCAAATTCCATGCGTTTCCTGTAACGCTTCCGAGACGCTTGTTGTGCGTACGGTCACGGAACGGGCACCCGGCTTGACGTGTCACTGCCCTCGGGCAGACTTGGCGCGTATTCGCGTCAGCGCGCCGAGGGGGAAGCAAGTCATGAGCCAGGACGGCGCACAGGGCCGCTATGCGGGCGGTTCGGTCGCGGGGGGCCGGTACCAGCTCCGCGACCTGCTCGGCGAAGGCGGTATGGCGTCCGTATACCTGGCGTACGACGTGGCGCTCGACCGCCAGGTCGCGATCAAGACACTCCACACGGAGCTGGGGCGCGAGCAGTCCTTCCGCGAGCGCTTCCGCCGCGAGGCCCAGGCCGTCGCCAAGCTGTCGCACACCAACATCGTCTCCGTCTTCGACACCGGCGAGGACACGCTTCAGGAGAGCGGCTCCGCCGCGGGGTCCGGCGCGCTGATGCCGTACATCGTCATGGAGTACGTCGAGGGGCAGCCGCTCGGCTCCGTGCTCCAGGCGGACATCGCCCAGTACGGCGCGATGCCGGCCGACAAGGCGCTGAAGGTGACGGCCGATGTGCTGGCCGCGCTGGAGACCAGCCATGAGATGGGGCTGGTCCACCGGGACATCAAGCCCGGCAACGTGATGATGACCAAGCGAGGCATCGTCAAGGTCATGGACTTCGGCATCGCGCGCGCCATGCAGTCGGGTGTGACGTCGATGACACAGACCGGCATGGTCGTCGGTACGCCGCAGTACCTGTCGCCCGAGCAGGCGCTCGGGCGCGGTGTCGACGCGCGCTCCGACCTCTACTCGGTCGGCATCATGCTCTTCCAACTGCTGACGGGCAGGCTGCCGTTCGACGCGGACTCGCCGCTGGCGATCGCGTACGCGCATGTGCAGGAGGAGCCGGTCGCCCCGTCCAGCATCAACCGCTCGATCACCCCCGCGATCGACGCGCTGGTCGGACGGGCGCTGAAGAAGAACCCGAACGAGCGCTTCCCGAGCGCGGAGGCGATGCGCGACGAGTGTGCGCGGGTGCTGCCCGGCGGGCAGGCGGGCGCGCCGGTGATCGTGCAAGGCGCCCCGCGGAACAGCGGCGCGGGCGTGGGCTCCGCGGTCTTCCCGCCGCTGGACCAGTCGGCGCAGGCACCGCCGAGCGCGCAGGGCGTGCAGACGCCGTACCAGCCGGGTCCTTACGGGCCGCCGACGCCGAACCCGATGCAGGCGCCGACGCACACGCCGGGGCCCGGCGCCGGGCCCGGATACGGCTATCCGCAGACGCCGCCACCGGCGTACCAGGGCCCGTCGCCGGTTCCGCAGCCGTACACGATGTCGCCCCAGCACCAGACGACGGCCGGTTCCGGGCATGGCGCGCACGGCGGGGGGCACGGCGGAGGCGTCCGGCCGGGCGGCCGACGGAACATGCCGGTCATCGTGGGCGCGATCGCGGTCGCGGCCCTCGCGGTCGCCGGGCTGATCACGGCGCTCTCGATGAACCAGGACTCGCCCGGCGGCACGAACGCGGATCCGGGCGCCGGCGACTCCGCCGCACCGGTCGCGGGCCACCGGGACCCGGAGCGGAACCGGACCATCGACGCGACGAAGTGCTCGGACGCCTCGGAGGACGGCCTCGACCCGTCCAAGGTGACCGTCCCGGATCTGCGCTACAAGGACGTCCTCTCGGTCAAGGACTGCCTCCGCGCCGCGGGGTGGACCTGGTCGGAGCCGAAGAAGCAGAACGACGGCACGCAGGCCGAGGACATCGTGATCGGCCAGTATCCGCGGCCGGGCGCCGCCGTGCTGCCCAAGGAGCAGGAGTTCGAGCTGACGATCTCCACGGGGGATCCGGAGTAGCCGGTCCGGGGCCGGGCTGCCACGCCCGCGTACCGCCGTCGCATTTCCGTCGCCTTCCGAGGCGCGTACTGCCGTCGTACTTCCGTCGCCTTCCGTCGCCTTCCGAGCGGCGCGTAGTACTCACGACGGACCGGCCGTCCGCCGGAATGCGTACCCCTCACCCCCGTACCCCTCACCCACGGAACGTCCGGGATGCCGGACTTGTCGCCCCATGTGACGCTGGATCGGTGACTCCAAGGTTCCGCACCTCTTGCGCGATCGCGGTCGCATCCCTGCTGCTGGCCGCACCCGGCGCGTACGCCGAGGAGTCCGCACCACCACCGCCGCGCACGTCCGCGGCCCCCGAACCCGCGGCCTCCTCGCTGGCCGGGCGTCTCGCCGGGGAGGGGAAGACGCGGCCGGGCAGACCGCCGGAACCGGATTCCGAGGACGCGTCGCCCGAGGAGCCCGAGGACGTGGGGCCGAGCGCGAGCGCGGAGAGCGCGGCGCCCGTACGCCCCGGCCGGCCGTCCTCCCCGGCGAAGCCGCCCGCCCCTTCCCGTAAGCCGCCGTCCCGCTCCGCGCCCGCGAAGCCGTCCGACTCCGCCCCCGCGCGTACGGACGAGGAGACGGCGGACGAGTGGAGCGCGGCCGACGAGCCGGGGGAAGCCCGGAGGCCGCCGGAGGAGCGGGCGCGCACGGGCGAGCCGACGGCGTCCGCGTCCGCGCCGTCCAGCGCCGCCCGCAGACCGGACGCGACGGCCCTCGACAGATCGGCCCCCCGGCCCGTTCCCGTACTGACCCTGGGCGCCGGAATCACGCTGCTCGGCCTGGGGCTCGGCTTCCTCGGGCTGCGGCTCCGACGGCGCTGAAACTCCCCCGCCTCACGCAGGGTCCTCCTTATGGCGTACTTATGACGTCCGCCTCAGGTCGCTTGCGGGCCGCGACTTACTCGGTATACATACTGAGTATGTCCATTCGCCACGGGCTTCTCGCCCTCCTCGAACGCGGTCCGCGTTACGGCTCTCAGCTCCGTACGGAGTTCGAGTCGCGCACCGGTTCCACCTGGCCGCTCAACGTCGGCCAGGTCTATACGACCCTGAGCCGGCTGGAGCGCGACGGCATGGTCACGCAGGAGGGCGAGGACGAGGCGGGTCACACGCTCTACGTGATCACGGAGACCGGCCGCGCGGAGCTGCGGTCCTGGTTCCGTACGCCCGTCGACCGCGCCAGCCCGCCGCGCGACGAACTGGCGATCAAGCTCGCCATGGCGGTCGGGGCTCCGGGTGTCGACATCCGGGAGGTCATCCAGGCGCAGCGGCACCACACCATCCAGGCGATGCAGGACTACACGCGGCTGAAGGCGCAGGCTCTGGAAGCCGTTCCGACCGACCGGGACGAGGTGGCGTGGCTCCTCGTCCTGGAGCAGCTCATCTTCCAGACCGAGGCGGAGGCCCGCTGGCTCGACCACTGCGAAGTCCGGCTGATCCGGCTCGCGATGATGCCGGGGCGCGGCGGCAAGCAGCCGGAGACTCCTCCGGGCGATCCGGCCGCCGGATCCGTGCCCGGATCCGCGCCCGGATCCACCCCCCGGTCCGCCCCGGCTTCCGCTGCCGGTTCCACAGCCGCGGTGGCGCCCGCCTCCTCCGCACCGTCCGCCGGCCCGGCGGCCGACTGACTGACCGCGCCGCGGGCGGCGGACACCACCGCCCGCGGGCTCCGGCCGTCACCCGAAACCGCCCGGCCGGAGCCCGCGGGGTCCCAGGGGCGACCGCACCGCCTCCCGCGCCATCTCACTCGTCACACCGAACCGCTCGTACGTGCGCGTACGCCCAAAGGGGGGAACCCTCATGGCTCGCAAATCACATCAGCCACACCAGTCACAATCGTCACAGCCGTCACACCCGGCGTCACAGCAGCATCAGGCGCCGTCGCCTCAGTCACAGCAGCATCAGGCGCCGTCGCCTCAGTCGCAGCAGCGCTCGTCGCAGCGGCCCGTGCTCCAGCTCCAGGAGCTGACCCGCGTCCACGGCAGCGGCGCCACCGAGGTGCACGCGCTGCGCGGCATCAACCTCGATGTGTTCCCCGGCGAACTCGTCGCCGTCATGGGCCCGTCGGGCTCCGGCAAGTCCACGCTGCTCACCATCGCGGGCGGCCTCGACACCCCCACCTCGGGCCGTGTGATCGTCGAGGACACCGACATCACCACCGTCGACCGCAAGAAGCTCGCGGCCCTGCGCCGGCGCAGCATCGGCTACGTCTTCCAGGACTACAACCTGATCCCCGCGCTGACCGCCGCGGAGAACATCGCGCTGCCCCGCGAGCTCGACGGCGTTTCCGCGCGCAAGGGCCGCGTCGAGGCCCTGGCCGCGCTCCGGGAGATGGGCCTGGAGGAGCTGGCCGACCGGTTCCCCGACGAGATGTCCGGTGGCCAGCAGCAGCGCGTGGCGATCGCCCGCGCCCTCGTCGGTGACCGGCGTCTGGTCCTCGCGGACGAGCCGACCGGCGCCCTGGACTCCGAGACCGGCGAGTCCGTGCTCGCGCTGCTGCGCACGCGCTGTGACGCCGGCGCGGCCGGCATCCTGGTCACCCACGAGCCGCGCTTCGCGGCCTGGGCCGACCGCGTGATCTTCCTGCGGGACGGCGCGGTCGTCGACCAGACGCTGCGCAGCCAGGCGGACTCGCTGCTGACGGGCCAGGCGGCCGAGCTGTGAAGACCTGGTTCCACTCCTGGCGCGCCGCGATACGGATAGCCCGCCGCGACGCCTGGCGCTTCAAGGGACGCAGCTTCCTCGTCCTCTCCATGATCGCGCTGCCCATCCTCGGTGTGAGCGCCGCGGATCTGACCCTGCGCAGCTCGGACCTCTCGGCGACGGAGCGCCTGAACCGCGACCTCGGCCGGGCCGACGCGCGGATCTCCGACCCGTCGCTGGCCGGTGAGCCCCTCCTCCAGAGCCCGACGGGCGAGCAGTACACGCCGGTGGGCGACTTCGAGAACAAGCCCTGGCCCGACGGTCCCACGGACACCAAGAAGGCCATCCCGGCGGGCTCCACCGTCCTGGAGGACACGGTCGGGTCCGGCAAGCTCCGTACCACGCACGGGCTGCTGCACACCGAGATCCGGGAGATCAAGGCGTCGGACCCGATGGCCCGGGGCATCATGCGCCTCCTCGACGGGCGCTTCCCGGAGAAGGGCGGCGAGGTCGCCGCGACCACGCACTTCCTGGAGACCAGCGGGCTTCGCGTGGGCTCGAAGCTGACCGCCCGGGGGCTCGACGCCGACTACCGGATCGTCGGCGCGTACGAACTCCCCAGCTCCCTCGACTCGGACCAGGTCACCGCCCTTCCGGGCGCGTTCCTGGCTCCGCTCGACAAGGCGCTGAAGGCCGACGATCTGCCCGGCACGTCCCCGACCACCACGCAACTGGTGCGCGTCTCGGGCGGTTTCACGTGGAACATGGTGCAGAAGGCCAACGCCAAGGGCGTCACGGTCACCTCACGCGCCGTACAGCTGAACCCGCCCGCCGACTCCGACGTCCCGCTGTACCAGCAGGAGGGCTGGGAAACGTACGAGCAGAGCGCGGCGTCCAAGACCTTCGAGATGGCCGCGGCCGGCACCATCGTCGGTCTCGCGATGCTGGAGATCTGTCTGCTGGCGGGGCCCGCCTTCGCGGTCGGCGCCCGGCGCTCACGCCGTCAGCTCGGCCTGGTCGGGGCCAACGGCGGCGACCGGCGCCATATCCGGGCCATCGTGCTCGGTGGCGGTCTGGTGATCGGTGTCGTCGCGGCCGTCGTCGGTACGGTCCTCGGGATCGCCCTCACCATCGCCCTGCGTCCCGTGCTGGAGGACTACCTCGGCCAGCGCTTCGGCGGCCTCGCGTTCCGGCCGCTGGAACTGACCGGTATCGCGGCGCTGGCCGTGCTCACCGGTCTGCTGGCGGCGATCGTCCCGGCCGTCACCGCGTCCCGTCAGACCGTGCTGGCCTCGCTCACCGGCCGCCGCGGGGTGCGCGGGAGCAGCAGGGTGCTGCCGGTCCTCGGGCTGATCGCGTTCGCGCTCGGTGCCGCGATCGCGCTGTACGGGTCGACGATGACCGACCAGTTCGCGGTCGTCGCGGGCGGCAGCGCCCTCGCCGAGCTGGGTGTGGTCGCGCTGACACCGGCCCTGGTGGGTCTGTTCGGCCGGATCGGTCGCTGGATGCCGCTCTCACCGCGGCTGGCGCTGCGTGACGCCGTACGCAACCGGGGACGCACGGCCCCCGCCGTGGCCGCGGTGCTGGCCGCGGTCGCGGGCACGGTGGCGGTCTCGACGTACCAGGCGAGCAGCGATGCCCAGAGCCGGGCCGCGTATACGCCGGAGCTGCCTCATGGCGCGGTCTCCGTGATGCTCGACGAGGGCGGCGGCCGGGATGTCCCGGCCGTGCGTACGGCCGTCCAGCAGAATCTGCCCACCGAGATCCGGGCCGATGTGGACCGGATCTCGGTCGGGAAGTCCAGTTGCTCGATGTGGGGCGACGGCGACGGCTGCGGGCAGTACGAGGTGGTCGTGCCGAAGGCCAACCAGTGCCCGCTGTGGGTGACGGGCAATGATGGCGAGGACCCTTCGGAGAAGTACAGCAAGGCCGAGCGGCGCAAGCTCGTCAAGGACTGGCGGTGCAAGGAGGGCAAGGTCTACAGCTTCGTCAACGGCGGTGTGCTGATCGGTGACGGCAAGCTGCTGACGGTCCTCGGGGTCAAGGACGCGGGCGCCGAGAAGGCGCTGGCGGACGGGCGGATCGTCTCCTTCGACAAGCGGAACATCGACAGGGACGGCAAGATCGGCATCCGGCTGGTCACCGACACGGACGCGGCCGACGCGGCCAGGGAGAAGGGCGAGGAGGCGCCGGGCGTCGTCACGTCGGTCGCCGCCCACCAGGTCGGGGACGCGCCCAACGTGTACGGCATCACGATGGTCATGACCCCGGCCACGGCGGAGAAGGCGGGTCTCAGCACCGTCCCGCTCGGTGCGTACTACTCGACCGGCGCCATGCCGAGCAGCGCCCAGAAGCAGAAGCTGGACAGCGAGCTCGACAAGACCGGCAGCGATGTCACCCTCCACATCGAGAGCGGGTACGAGAGCGAGAGCGACATCGTGCTGCTCGCGCTGACCGTCTTCGCGGGGCTGGTCACCATCGGCGCCGCCGGGATCGCCACCGGTCTCGCCCAGGCCGACGCCGAGGCCGACCTCAAGACACTCGCCGCGGTCGGTGCCCCGGCGCGGGTCCGCCGGACGCTCAGCGGGTTCCAGTGCGGGGTGGTGGCGGTGATGGGTGTGCTGCTCGGCTCGGCGGCCGGGGTGCTCCCGGCGATCGGGCTGCGGCTGACCCAGCGGCGCAGCGAGCTGGACTGGTACCACAAGGCGCTCGACGAGGGTCTCGGCGCCACCAGCATTCCGAACGTACCGATCGTGATCCCCTGGGGAACGCTGGCCGCGCTGCTGGTGGCCGTGCCGCTGGGCGCCGCGATCCTGGCGGCGCTGGTCACCCGCTCGCACCGGGTGCTCGGCCGCCGGGCGGCGACGTAACCCCTGACCCCACGGGCCCGCCCGGGGAATCACCGCGCGACCGTGCCCCCGTACCAAGGTCATCCGCCTTCGTACGGGGGCACACCATGTGGTGACGCACATGTGCGAGACAATGGGCCGCATGGAGATGCCGAGGAACGAACGGTCGCAGGAGAGCCCCCACGTCCTCGTGGTGGGACAGGACGGGATGGCGCTCGGCGGCGGTGGAACCGACGACGGCGCGCGCGAGATCCCGGTGACGGAGATGGTCGAGCAGCCCGCGAAGGTCATGCGCATCGGCAGCATGATCAAGCAGCTTCTGGAGGAGGTGCGGGCGGCGCCTCTTGACGAGGCGAGCCGGGTACGGCTCAAGGAGATCCACGCGGGCTCCGTGAAGGAGCTGGAGGACGGGCTCGCCCCCGAGCTCGTCGAGGAGCTGGAGAGGCTCTCGCTCCCCTTCACGGACGAGGCCATTCCCTCCGAGGCGGAACTGCGGATCGCGCAGGCCCAGCTGGTGGGCTGGCTGGAGGGCCTCTTCCACGGGATCCAGACGGCGCTGTTCGCGCAGCAGATGGCGGCCAGGGCCCAGCTGGAGCAGATGCGCCGCGCGCTGCCGCCGGGTTCGGTCCAGGAGGACGACGGGGATCAGGGCCACGGCACGATCGGCTCGGGCCCGTACCTGTAGATCCCCTGGATCGTTTGCACCGCTCCGACGACTCTGTCCGGCGCGGCTGATTCTGTCCGGCGCGGCCCGGCGCACTGTGTGTGTGCCGGGCCGCGGACGTGTACAACGCCGACGCGTCAGGCGCTGGGGGGCGCCGTCGGCCGGTGGGCGTGGTTCAGGCGCTCGCGGACGTGACCAGCAGGATCTTGCCGACGTGCGTGCTCGCCTCCAGGGCGCGGTGCGCCTCGGCCGCCTCCGGCATGGGCAGCGTCCGGTCCACGATCGGGCGGACCCTGCCGTCGGCGATCAGCGGCCAGACATGCTCCCGTACGGCCGCGACGATCGCCGCCTTCTCGGCCAGCGGCCGGTGGCGCAGCGAGGTCGCCGTGATGGCCCCGCGCTTGCCGAGCAGGGCGCCCAGATTGAGTTCGGCCTTCACGCCGCCCTGGAGACCGATCACCGCCAGCCGGCCGTTCACGGCCAGGGCCCGTACATTCCGTTCCAGATATTTCGCGCCGACGATATCGAGGATGACGTCCGCGCCCGCGCCGTCCGTGGCCTTGCGGATCTCCTCCACGAAGTCCTGCTCGCGGTAGTCGATCAGGATGTCCGCGCCCAGCTCGGCGCAGCGTGCCAGCTTCTCGGGCCCGCCCGCCGTGACCGCGACACGCGCGCCCACCGCCTTGGCCAGCTGGATCGCCATCGTGCCGATCCCGCTCCCCCCGCCGTGCAGGAGCACCGTCTCGCCCGGTCGCAGATGCGACACCATGAAGACGTTCGACCAGACGGTGCAGGTGACCTCGGGCAGCGCCGCCGCCGAGACCAGGTCCAGGCCGCTCGGCACGGGAAGCAGCTGCCCGGCCGGTACGGCGACCTTCTCGGCGTACCCCCCGCCCGCCAGCAGCGCGCACACCTCGTCGCCGACGGCCCACCCCGAAACCCCTGGGCCGAGTGCGGCGATCGTGCCCGCGCACTCCAGACCGGGGTACGGGGGCGAGCCGGCCGGGGGATCGTAGAAGCCCTGTCGTTGCAGCAGGTCCGCGCGGTTGACGGCGCTCGCCGCCACGTCGACGAGCACCTCGCCCTCGCCGGGTACGGGATCGGGCACCTCGGCCCATACAAGCGCCTCGGGGCCACCGGGTTCCGGAATCGTGATCGCATGCATGGCCGCGAGGCTACTCCGGCGGATGCGAAGCGGCGCCCGGTACGGTCAGTTCGAGTGGTCGGGCCCGGACGGGCTCTGCGCCCGGACAATGGTGATCAGACGGTCGGTCAGCTGGAGCGGGCTGGCGGCGGGATCGTCGTACCCCATCAGCCGGTGGCCGCGCAGCACGCTCACCACGAGGTCGTCCGTCTCCCGTACATTCCGGCCCACCTCGGCCTTTATGACGGGCCGTTCGATGATGTCGAGGCCGCTGCCCTGCTGGATCAGATCCTCCATCACCGTGCCCGCGCTCGGGCTGAGCACGGACAGCCCCAGCAGCCGGCCGGCCGCGCTGGCGCTGGTGATGACGGCGTCGGCACCGGACTGGCGCAGGAGCGGTGCGTTCTCCTCCTCGCGCACGGCGGCGACGATCTTCGCGGCCCGGTTGAGCTGACGTGCGGTCAGCGCCACCAGCACGGCCGTATCGTCGCGCTGGGTGGCGATGACTATCTGACGCGCCCGCTGCAATTCGGCACGGATCAGCACATCGCTCCGGGTCGCGTCGCCGACCACGCCCACGAACCCTTCCGCGTTGGCCGCGTCGATGACCTTGTTGGACGGATCGACGATGACGATCTGTTCCTTCTTGAGCCCCGTGGCACAGAGGGTCTGCATCGCCGAGCGGCCCTTGGTGCCGAAGCCGACGATGACGGTGTGGTCACGCAAGTTGGACCTCCAGCGGTTCAGCCGCCACTCCTCCCGGGTGCGCTCCGTGAGCACTTCGAGAGTGGTACCGACCAGAATGATCAGGAAAAGCACCCGCAGCGGGGTCACCAGCAGCACATTGACCAGCCGCGCGCTGTCGCTGTACGGGACGATGTCGCCGTACCCCGTCGTCGAGAGCGTGACGGTCGCGTAGTAGACGGCGTCGAGGAAGTCGACCGAGTCATCCGCGTTGTCGTGGTAGCCGTTTCTGTCGATATAGACGAGAAACACCGTCAGAGCGAGGACGAACAGCGCCATCAGCAGCCGCCTGGTGACCTGACGCAGGGGCTGTACGGCTGTACGGCGCGGAAGCTTGACCCGCGCCGCGACGAGATGTTCGTCGGCGTGCCTGGCCATCGCATCTTGGCCGGGAAGTTTCACGTGAAACACCCTCCATCGACCGATGCCGCCCACGGCAGGTCGAGAACTTCGAGTTCGTCACCTGGCCGCGCGCCGCCCGGCGGCACGACCGCGAGTCCATCCGCCGCGGCGATACCGCGCAGCATGGCGGGACCGTTGAAGTGCAGCGGTACGAGCCCCTCGTCATGGTGCACGAACGGCACCAGCCGGGTGTCATGCGGGTGGCCGTGCACCGCGTCCCGCAGCGGTGCGCGGTACGGAGGACGGGGCGCCCGCCCCGCCAGCGTGCGCAGCAGGGGCTCGGCGAGCGTCAGCAGCCCGGAGACCGCGGCGAGCGGGTTGCCCGGCAGCCCGACCAGATGCCGACCCGAGGACAGCCGGGCCAGCAGCATGGGATGCCCGGGGCGTACGGCGACCCCGTCGACCAGCAGCTCGGCGCCCGTCTTGTCGAGCACCGGGTGGACATGGTCGACCGGTCCCCCGGCCGTACCGCCCGTGGTGAGGACGAGATCCGCCGTGGACCGGGTGACCGCGCGGCACAGCGCCTCGGCGTCATCGCGGATCCGGCGGGTGGCGATGACATCGGCGCCGAGCGTGCGGAGCCAGGGCGCGAGCATGGGGCC
This sequence comes from Streptomyces sp. NPDC088147, assembly GCF_044741565.1. Taxonomy (NCBI): domain Bacteria; kingdom Bacillati; phylum Actinomycetota; class Actinomycetes; order Kitasatosporales; family Streptomycetaceae; genus Streptomyces; species Streptomyces sp. NPDC088147. The sequence goes on from NZ_JBIUSY010000003.1 coordinate 511,635, forward strand.
CAGCGCGTCACGGATCAGCCCGTCGTGGGGCAGCCCTTCGGTGAGCAGTTCGTCGCCGAGGACCAGTACCTCCACGCGCGGGCGCGGGAAGGTGACCAGTTCGTCATAGCCGGCCGCCGCCGCGAGCCCGAGGACGGCGGGGGTCACCAGGGAGCCGGCGGGCAGCAGCCGGTCGCCGGCCCGGCACTCCTGGCCGCGCGGTCTGATGTCCTGTCCGGGGATCACCTCGCGGTCGGCGTGGAGATGGCCCCGGCTGTCCGTACGGGCGTGCTCGCTGCGGATCACAGCGGTCGTGTCGGGCGGGATACGGGCGCCGGTGGCGATCCGTACGGCCGTACCGTCCGGGAGCGGAGCCACCGCCCCATGCCCGGCCAGGATGCCGAGGTCGTCGGCGTCGTGGAGGCCGGGGGTGCCGGCCCCCTGGACGCCGGAGGTGCCGGCCCCCTGGATGCCGGGAGCGTCGGAGCCCTGGACGTCTGGGGTGTCGGGACCCTGGAGGTCAGGGGTGTCGGCCGCCCGCGTTCCGGGGGCGTCGGCCGTCGCCCCGGCTCGCGAGGAATCCCTGACGGGCCGCACGGACCACGGACCCGGCCCCGAGACCGCCCAGCCGTCCATGGCGGAGGTGTCGAAGGACGGCAGATCGGTGAGCGCGGTGAGCGGCTCGGCGAGTGCCCGGCCCAGCGCACGGTCGAGGGGTACGGAGGCGGTGCGGGCGTCCGGGACCGACCCCGCCGCGCGAGCCGCGAGCGCGCGGGCGGCCTCCCAGGGCTCGGCGTGGTGCCGAGCGGTCGTGGCGGAAGCGGCGCCCGGGTCTTGCGTGGCGCCGTGGCCCGGTCCCGTGCCGTGGCCCGGTGCGGCGCCGCGGGTCCGGTCCTGTTCCTTGCCGGGCGCCTGGCCCTGGCTCTGGCCCTGGTCATGGCGGTGCCCATGGCTGTGACGCGGATCGTGGGCCGGCGCCGTGACCGGGTCCGGCGATTGGCCCGCGCTCGGTGGCTCTCTGCCGACGAGGGCCAGGGCGTCGTCGAACCCGTCGGCCTCGCGGTCCTGGGCCGTCATCCGGCGTCGGCCCCCTTGGCGCCCGGTCCGTCGGTGCCCTCCGTCTCGTCCGCCCAGCGCAGAGCGAGCGCCACGGCCTTGCGGGCGGCTTCGGCGACCGCCTCGGGACCGTCTCCGCCGGCCTTGGCCGCCGCGTAACCGACCAGGAAGGTCGTCAGCGGGGCAGCGGGCCTGGCGACGCCGTGCGCGGCGTCACGGGCGAGGTCGAGAAGTACACGGGTGTCGACATCCAGCTCGATGCCGAGTTCGTCCTTGACTGCGGTGATCCATTCGTCCAGCACGGTCCCATGCTCTCTGATCCTGGCCCGCGCTGTGGAGATGTCTTCCCAGGTGTCGCAGTCGAAGGAGGCCAACGGATCGGCGTCGACCCGGGCGAGGTCGAGTTCCTGCACCAGCAGGCGGAGCGGCAGGCCGGGCAGACTGCCGTACTCGGTGGCGAGAAGGGCCAGTTCACGGCGGAGCGGTTCGGCGCGGTAGGCGGCGACCAGCGGCTGGTCGCGGCCGTCGGCGTCGGTGAGCAGCGCCCCCTCCCGGCCTGTTCCGCCCAGCGTCTCGATCAGGCGGCGCACCGTCGGCTCCCCCAGGAACGGCAGGTCCGCGGAGAGGACGAGCACGGTGTCCGCCTCGGCACACCGCACCCCCGCGTCGAGCGCGGCGACCGGTCCGCCGCCCGGCGGATCCTCGCGCGCCCAGCGCACCGGCCGCACCGTGGGCCGCCTGCTGCCCACGACCACGGTGCGGGCGGCCCCTTCGCAGGCCGCCAGCACCCGGTCGAGCAGCGATCTGCCCCCGACGCGTACCCCTGGCTTGTCGGCGCCGCCGAGCCTCTTGGCGGCACCTCCGGCGAGCACGATGGCGTCATACGCGGTCATGGCTGAAGTATGGGCCGCGACCGCCCGGCAGCAGCACCCGCGGTGGCCGGTTTCCGGACGAGCGACGGCCTACAGCGTGCGCAGCAGCACCGCCGGCTGTTCGACGCAGTCCGCCACGTAGCGCAGGAAGCCGCCCGCCGTGCCGCCGTCGCAGACGCGGTGGTCGAAGGTGAGCGACAGCTGGACGACCTGACGCACGGCCAGCTCGCCCTCGTGCACCCACGGCTTGGGCACGATCCGGCCGATCCCGAGCATCGCCGCCTCGGGGTGATTGATGATCGGCGTCGAGCCGTCGACCCCGAACACCCCGTAGTTGTTGAGGGTGAACGTCCCGCCGGTCAGCTCGCCCGGCGTGAGCGTGCCCGACCTGCCCGCCTCCGTCAGCCGCGCGAACTCGGCGCTCAGCGACTCCGCCGAGCGGGCCTGCGCGTCCCGTACGACGGGGACGACCAGGCCGCGGTCGGTCTGCGCGGCGAAGCCGAGATGCACCTCCGGCAGGCGCACGATCTCCCGGGCGGCCAGGTCCACGGTGGAGTTCAGCTCGGGGTGGCGGGCGAGGGCCGCCGTGCAGATCCGGGCGAACACGGCGAGCAGCGAGATCTTGGCCCCTCCGGCCGCGTTCATCGCCCTGCGCGCGGCCAGCAGTTCCGTGGCGTCCGCGTCGACCCAGCAGGTCGCGTCCGGGATCTCGCGACGGCTGCGGGTGAGCTTGTCCGCGACCGCGCCGCGTACGCCCCGCAGAGGCACCCTGGTGACGCCGGGCCGCGCGGACGGGGAGGCCGCCGCCGGAGCCGGTGCCGGGGACGGGGACGCGGTCGGTGCCATGACAGGAGCCGGGGCCGTGGCAGGAGCCGGGGCGCTGACGGCGGACGGCGTCTGTGTGGCGCCCCGGTGGATCGCCTGCTCGACATCGCATCGCAGGATCAGCCCGTCCCGCCCCGTGCCCGTCAGGCCCCGCAGATCGACACCGTGCTCACGGGCCAGCCTGCGCACCAGCGGGGAGACGACCGGGACCGGCCCGGCCGCACCGTTCACCGGTTCACGAACGAGGGCGGGGGCGGCGGGGGACGCGCTCAACGGCGCCCGGCGGACCCGGCGCCTGCGCGCCGCCGGAGCGCCCGTGCCGTATCCGACCAGTACATTGCCCGACGTCTCGTCGGAAGCGGAAGCGGAAGCCGAAGCCGAAGCCGATGCGCGGGCCGGCGTCGGGCCCGGGGCCGGAGCGGCGGCCGGGGCGGGCGCGGCGGCCCGCGGCGTGGCCGCCGTCGCCGGGGCGGGGGCCGTGTCCGACACGTCGGCAGGGTCCGACGCGCCCACCGCCACGGTCAGCAGCGGCGCCCCGACGGGCAGCTCCGTGCCCTCTTCGCCATAGCGCGCCGTCACCACACCCCCGTAGGGGCAGGGCACCTCCACCATCGCCTTGGCCGTCTCGACCTCGACGACCGGCTGATCGACGGCGACGACATCCCCCACCGACACCAGCCAGCGGACGATCTCCGCCTCGGTCAGCCCTTCCCCGAGGTCCGGCAGTTTGAATTCCAGCACCTGGGCCATCAGCTCTCCGTCTCCCACTGGAGTCGCGCGACCGCGTCCAGCACCCGGTCCACTCCCGGAAGATGGTGCCTCTCCAGCATGGGCGGCGGATAGGGAATGTCGAATCCGGCCACACGCAGCACCGGCGCCTCCAGATGGTGGAAGCAGCGCTCGGTGACCCGCGCGGCGATCTCCCCGCCCGGTCCGCCGAATCCGGTGGACTCGTGGACGACGACCGCGCGCCCCGTGCGCCGCACGGACGCCGCGACCGTCTCGTCGTCGAACGGCACCAGTGAGCGCAGGTCGACGACCTCCAGGTCCCAGCCCTCGGCGCGGGCCGCCTCCGCCGCCTCCAGGCAGACCGGCACGGAAGGACCGTAGGTGATCAGCGTGGCACTGCTGCCCCGGCGCCGGACGGCGGCCCGCCCGATCGGAGCGACCTCGGCCGGCTCGTCCGGCGACCACGGGGCCTTCGACCAGTAGAGCCGCTTCGGTTCCAGGAAGATCACCGGATCGTCGGAGGCGATCGCGGCCCGCAGCAGCCCGTACGCGTCGTCGACCGTCGCGGGCGTGACGACGTGGAGGCCGGGCGTCGCCATGTAGTACGCCTCCGAGGAGTCGCTGTGGTGCTCGACCCCGCCGATCCCGCCGCCGTACGGCACCCGCACGGTGATCGGCAGCGGCATCGCGCCCCGCGTGCGGTTCCGCATCTTCGCCACATGGCTGATCAGCTGCTCGAACGACGGATAGGCGAAGGCGTCGAACTGCATCTCCACGACGGGCCGCAGGCCGTACATGGCCATCCCGACGGCCGCCCCCAGAATGCCGGCCTCGGCGAGCGGGGTGTCCGTACAGCGGTCGTCGCCGAACTCGGCCGCGAGCCCGTCGGTGATCCGGAAGACCCCGCCGAGCGTGCCGACGTCCTCACCGAGGACATGGACGGAGGGGTCCTCGGCCATCGCGTCGCGCAGCGCGCGCCGCAGGGCCTGCGCCATGGTGGCGGGCTTCACCGCGACGGTGGTCATCGCACCTCACCGGATCCTTCCGCGCGTCCTTCGCCGGGGCCTTCTTCCGTGTCTTCCCCTGCCGAGGCGTCCAGCTCAGCACGGAGTTGGGCCGCCTGCTCACGCAGCTGGGCGGTCTGGTCCGCGTAGACATGCGCGAAGAGGTCCATGGGGTTGAGCACCGGCTCGGCGTTCATCCGGTCGCGCAGCCGCGCGGCCATCGTCTCGGCGGCGTCCGCGGCCTTCCTGATGCCGTCCTCGTCGAGCACCCCGCGCGCGGTCAGCTCGCGTTCGAGCAGCCGGACCGGGTCGTGCGCGCGCCAGATCTCGACCTCGTCGCCCGCCCGGTAGCGCGTGGCGTCGTCGGCGTTCGTATGGGCGTCCATGCGGTACGTCACGGCCTCGACCAGCGTCGGTCCCCCGCCGCGCCCGGCGCGCGCCAGGGCCTCGCCGAGGACCGTGTGCACCGCGACCACATCGTTGCCGTCGACCAGCCGGCCCGGCATGCCGTACCCGACGGCCTTGTGGGCCAGGGAGGGCGCCGCGCTCTGCTTGGCGAGCGGCACGGAGATCGCGAAGCCGTTGTTCTGGACGAGGAAGACGACCGGGACCTGCCAGACGGCGGCGAAGTTCAGCGCCTCGTGGAAGTCTCCCTCGCTGGTGCCGCCGTCGCCCACGAGGGCGAGCGCGACCACGTCGTCCCCCTTGAGCCGGGCCGCGTGTGCCAGGCCGACGGCGTGCGGCAGCTGGGTGGCCAGCGGCGTCGACAGCGGGGCGATCCGGTGCTCGTGCGGGTCGTAGCCGGTGTGCCAGTCGCCACGCAGCAGCGTCAGTGCCTGTACGGGGTCGAGCCCGCGCGCCACGGCCGCGAGCGTGTCGCGGTAGCTGGGGAAGAGCCAGTCCTGCTCGCGCAGGACCAGCGCGGCGGCGATCTGGCAGGCCTCCTGGCCGGTGCTCGACGGATAGACGGCGAGCCTGCCCTGCTTGGTCAGGGCCGTGGCCTGCGTGTTGTACCTGCGCCCGCGGACCAGCTCGGTGTAGAGCCGCAGCAGCAGGGCGGGGTCGGCCCCGGCCGCGGTGTCCGTACCCAGCACGCGGTACGGCTCGGGGTCGGGCAGCAGCGGCGCGGGGTCGGTACGCGGCCGCCACGCCGGGGGCGAGTGCGGCAGGTGGCCCGCGGCACCGGGCAGTTCCTGGACCGACGTACTGCTTTTCTTCACGCGTGCACCTCCTCGTGGGAGTGGGCGAACGGGTGCCAAAATGTGGCACGCCTCACCTACCGATTGTTCGGTCGACAGGGCATTTTGGCTACACGCGGCTCCAGCCTGTGGACAAACGGTTCTCCACAGCTTGGGATGGACGCAGCCCGTCCATGGCGCGAAGGCGAGGAGACAGGAGAGCTGAACAAATGGCCGACGGCACGGACCACGAGATCGACGGGGTGGGGGTCGGGCCCGGCGCCGAAAGAGGCGGCGGCGGTACGGAGCCCCTGCTTCCGGCGCGCCCGCTGGACGTCATCGACCAGGACATTCTGCGCATCCTGCGAGCGGACGGCCGCGCCTCGATACGGTCCGTGGCCGAGCGCGTCCATGTCTCGCGCGCCAACGCCTACGCCCGGATCAACCGGCTGATCGACGACGGCGTGATCCGCGGGTTCAGCGCCAGCGTCAACCACGAACGCGCGGGCCAGGGCTCCTCCGCGTACATCACCCTGAAGATCGTGCAGAACTCCTGGCGCACGGTGCGCGAACAGCTCCAGGAGCTGCCGGGGGCCACCCATATCGCGCTGGTCAGCGGTGACTTCGACGTACTGCTGCTGGTGCACGCCCCGGACAACCGCTCCCTGCGGGAGCTGGTCCTGACCAGGCTCCAGTCCATCCCCGAAGTGCTCTCGACCCGCACGCTGCTGGTGTTCGAGGAGACGGACCTGAACGGGCCCCTTCCGTAGAGACGGCCCCCTGTTCATGGTCAACGGCCCCCTCTTCGAAGAGGAGGCCGCTGACGAGTTCAGGAGACGACGGCTACGAGCCCTGCGGGAGGCCACCCCGCTGCGGCTCGGTGCGCAGCCCGTCGAAGGCCAGCCGTACGACCGCGTCCGCGACCTGGTCACGGTCATAGCCGCCGGGCGCGTGCGGCCGGTACCACTCCACCAGCGAGTTGACCATGCCGAAGATCAGCCGGGTCGCCAGCCTGATGTCCATGTCGGCACGCAGATCGCCGTCCGCCGCGGCGGCCTTCAGCAGATCGGCGACCCGCTGGTCGAACTCGCGGCGCCGCTCCATGGCCCAGCGTTCGGTCTGGGTATTGCCCCTGACCCGCAGCAGCAGCGTCACATAGGGCAGCTCGGCGATCAGCACCTCGACCGTACGGCGGGTCACGTACTCCACCCGCCCGATGGCCCGTCCGCGCGTCGCCCCCTCCTCTTCGAGGATCCCGAAGAGGCCGTCCAGGGCGCGGCTGACCGCACGGCGCAGCAACTCCTCCTTGCCCACCACGTGGTGGTATATCGAGGACTTGGAGATCCCGGCCGCCTTGGAGAGATGCTCCATGGAGGTGCCGTCGTACCCGCGCTCGTTGAAGACGCGGACGGCGACGGTCAGCAGGGTCTCGGGCGTATAGGTGTCGCGCTTCGCGGTGGTCATGACGCGTCGTCCTCCTGCGCGGCGGCCAGACGGCGCAGGGCCTGGGAGGGGGCGTAGCGGCCCGTGGGGTACTCCTCGTGCAGCGCCTCCAGCGTGTCGAGCGCCCACCGCGCGCCGAGCCGGCCGCCCCAGTCGAGCGGGCCGCGCGGGTAGTTGACGCCGAGCCGCATCGCGAGGTCGATGTCCTCCGGGGCCGCCACCCGGCGCGCCGCCGCGTCGAGGGCGAAGTCCACGAGCATCGCGACCGTACGGGTCACGATCAGGCCCGGGATGTCACCGATCACGCTGACGTCCTTGCCCAGCGCCTGGAACAGGCCGATGGCCTCCTTGAGGGCCGCCTCCGCCACATGGGCCGCGGGCGCGAGCGCGATCCGGGTCGCCTCCCGGTAGTCCAGTGCCAGATCGAAGTGGATGACGGGCATCCCCGCGTCGTCGGCGGCCGAGCCGTCCGCCAGGAAGAGACGTGTGCCGTCGGACAGTTCGAGCCAGCCGGGATAGCCCGGGACGGCGTCCTCCTCACGGGTGACGCCGATCCCCGCCTCCTCGATCAGGCCGGGCAGCGCGTCCGCCGCGAACAGCTCGCCCCGCACGACGACGGACGCGGGCGCCTTCTCCGGCCCCGCCGTGTGCGCGGCGGCCGGCGGCGTGGCGTCCTCGCCGTACGCGTACCACCCCCGGCCGGCCTTCCGGCCCAGCCGCCCCGACTCCACCAGCCGGCGCTGTGCGAGCGACGGCGTGAACTTCGGGTCCTGGAAGAAGGACTCCCAGACCGACCGGGTGACGGCCTCGTTGACGTCCTGGCCGATCAGATCGGTCAGCTCGAAGGGGCCCATCCGGAAGCCGCCGCACTCGCGCAGGACCGCGTCGATGGTCGCGGGGTCCGCGGCCCGCTCCTCGTACACGCGCAGCGCCTCCGCGTAGAAGGGGCGGGCGATGCGGTTGACGATGAAGCCCGGGGTGTCGGCGCAGCGCACCGGCGTCTTTCCCCAGGCCAGCGCCGTCGCGTGGGCGCGCTCGGCGGCCGTCTCGTCGGTCGCGAAGCCGCTGACGACCTCCACGAGGGGCAGGAGAGGGGCGGGGTTGAAGAAGTGCAGTCCCACGAAGCGGCCGGGACGGCGCAGCGCGCCCCCGACGGCCGTGACGGAGAGGGAGGAGGTGTTCGTGGCGAGCAGGCAGTCGTCGGCGACGATGTCCTCCAGCGCCGCGAACAGGTCCCGCTTGACGGGGAGTTCCTCCAGGACCGCTTCGACGACGAGCGCGGCGTCCGCCAGCTCGGCGAGGTCCCGGGCCGGGTGCAGCCGGGCGCGCGCGGCGTCGCGCGTCACGGCGTCGAGACGGCCCTTCTCGACCAGTCGGTCGAGTCGCCCCGCGAGAGTGGTGGCGGCCTGCTCCGCGCGGCCGGGCACGGCGTCGTAGAGCCGTACGGGGTGGCCCGCGACCAGCGCCACCTGGGCTATGCCCTGCCCCATCGTGCCGGTGCCGACGACCGCGACGACGCGGCCGGGCTCGATTGCTGTCATGGACGCAATCCTCCCGTATGAGTGAGCTGTTGAGTGAGCCGGTTATCCACAGATGAGTCGTCCACGGACGAGTCACGGGACGAGTACGGGCGAGTTGTGCACAGGTTCGCCGGACACCCTTGTCCCGACCGATCGTTCGGTTACTCTAACTCTGTCCGCCCGTTCATGTCTCTGTCCGTGTCCCTGATGCTCAGCCCGACCGAGGAGTGGGTCCGTCATGGCCGCCGCCCAGCTCAGTCCCCAGCAGCTCTCCGACAAGCACCGGCCCACGCTCGACCGGGCTCTCGACGCGATCAGCACCCGCGCCTACTGGTCCCCGCACCCCGAGCACCCCAAGGGGTACGGGGAGACCGCCCCGGCGGACGGGCTCGCCGCCTTCCAGGCGCTGCGCGGGACCCGCTTCGAGCTGGACCAGCCGGGGACGGACGGCTGGACCGGTGGCGAGATCTCGCCCTACGGCCCGGCGCTGGAGGTCGAGTATCCGCACGCGGACCTGGATGTCCTGCTGCCCGCCATGCGCGCGGGGATGGGCGCGTGGCGCGAGGCCGGGCCCGAGACGCGCGCCCTGGTCTGTCTGGAAATCCTGGCCAGGATCAGCGCCCGCACGCACGAGTTCGCGCACGCGGTGATGCACACCAGCGGGCAGGCGTTCATGATGGCGTTCCAGGCGGGCGGGCCGCATGCCCAGGACCGCGGTCTGGAGGCCGTGGCGTACGCGTACCAGGAGCAGATCCGTACGCCGGGCGAGGCCGACTGGTCCAAGCCGCAGGGCAAGCGCGACCCCCTTGAGCTGCGGAAGACCTTCACGGCGGCGGGGCGCGGGATCGCGCTGCTGGTCGGCTGCAACACATTCCCGACGTGGAACGGCTACCCCGGCCTGTTCGCCTCCCTGGCCACCGGCAATCCGGTGCTCGTCAAGCCGCATCCGCGGGCGGTCCTGCCGCTCGCGCTGACGGTCCGGGTGGCCCGCGAGGTGCTCGCCGAGGCCGGCTTCGACCCGAATCTGACCGCCCTGGCCGTGGAGCGGCCCGGCGAGGGCATCGCCAAGACCCTGGCCGTACGTCCCGAGATCCGGATCATCGACTACACCGGGTCCACCGCCTTCGGCGACTGGCTGGAGACCCACGCCCGTCAGGCGCAGGTGTACACGGAGAAGGCCGGCGTCAACACCGTCGTGATCGACTCCACCGACGACTACAAGGGGATGCTCTCCAACCTCGCGTTCTCGCTCTCGCTGTACAGCGGCCAGATGTGCACCACCCCGCAGAATCTGCTGATCCCCCGGGACGGCATCACGACGGACGCGGGCGAGAAGTCGTACGACGAGGTGGTGGCCGATCTCGCGGCCTCGGTGAGCGGGCTGCTGGGCGACGACGCCCGCGCCAACGCGCTCCTGGGCGCGCTGGTCAACCCGGAGGTGAAGGCCCGCCTGGACGCGGCGGGCGGGCTCGGGGATGTCGCGCTGGCCTCGCGCCAGATCACCAACCCGGACTTCCCGGACGCGGTGGTCCGTACGCCCGCGATCGTGAAGGCGGACGGCGCCCGCAAGTCCTGGGAGAAGGCGTGGGAGGGCGCGGCCCAGGGCGGCGGCGCCACCGACGCGGAGCTGCCGTATCTCGCGGAGTGCTTCGGCCCGGTGTCCTTCGCGGTCGCCGTGGACTCGACGGAGGACGCGCTGGAACTGCTGCGGCGCACGGTGCGCGACAAGGGCGCGATGACGGTCGGCGCGTACACGACGTCGAGCGAGACGGAGCGCGCGATCGAGGACGTCTGCCTGGAGGAGTCCGCGCAGCTCTCGCTGAACCTCACGGGAGGGGTCTATGTGAACCAGACAGCGGCCTTCTCCGACTTCCACGGCTCCGGCGGCAACCCGGCGGCGAACGCGGCGCTGTGTGACGCGGCGTTCGTCGCGAACCGCTTCCGGGTGGTGGAGGTACGCCGCCAGGCCTGAGGCACGCCGAACACCCGAGGTGTTCCCCGGGCGCCCGGGGAACGGGTGCCGCCCGCCGGTCAGGGGGCGGGCGGCACCGACTCTCCTGGCGGCTCCGACTCCCCTACGGGGACGTGGCCGACTCTCCTACGGGGACGTGGCCGCTTCGGGAGCCGCTGCCTCTTCGGGGACCGCGGCCGGTCCGCCCCAGTGGAACAACGTCATGGCCACGCTCGTGGCGAGGTTGTAGCTGGACACCTGCGGTCGCATCGGGAGCGACAGCAGTGCGGTGGCCCGGCTCCGGACGTCCGCCGAGAGTCCGTGCCGCTCGGAGCCGAAGGCGAGCAGCGCGTCATCGGGGAGGGTCACGGACCGGATGTCCTCGCCCTCCGGGTCCAGCGCGTAGAGCGGTCCCGGAGGAAAGTCATCGGGAGAGAGCCGCTCGACGGCGGTGGCGAAGTGGAGGCCGGCGCCGGCGCGCACGGCGTTCGCGTGCCAGGGGTCCAGGTCGCCGGTCGTGATCACACCGGTCGCCCCGAACCCCGCGGCGAGCCGCACCACGGCCCCGACATTGCCCAGATTGCGCGGGTTGTCCAGGACGACGACGGGTGCCGGACGGGGCAGGGCCGACAGAGCGTCCAGGTTGGTGCGGCGACCGCGCCTGACCGCGAGAGCCGCGATCTGCGTGGCGTGGACACGCGGCACGAGTTCCCGCAGGACGTGGGCCGGTACCTCGACGACGGATTCCTTGATCGCGTCCGTCAGGTCGTCGGCGAGTTCCGCGGCCAGGGCGAGGGCGGCGTCCTTGTCGCTCGTGACGGCCGACCGTACGTCCGCCCCGAACCGGAGGGCGTGTTTCAGCGCGTGGAAGCCGTCGAGGACCACCAGGTCGGGGCCGGCCTCGCGCCACTGCCGTACGGCGCGGGCGGCATCAGCGTCGTTCATCGGCTCAGGGTACGGCGTGTCCGTCGTGACCAGGCAGTTCGTCGGCCCCGCCCGGCCGCTGCCCGAGAGCCGCGGCCATGGCGGGAGACGTGCGGAGTCTCACGGCCGGCCGTCGGAGCCGACAAGGCTGCGGGGCTGGTCAGGGCTCTCGCTCCGCTGCTCGGGCAACGGTTTGCCCCGCCAGAGGAAGAGTCGGTCCCGCAGGTGTGCGATCCGGTCACCGAGCCATCGCAGGAAGTTCGTCGGCAGGAACACCGCGTCCGCGGCGATCATCGCGAGCGAGAAGAACGGCAGCCCGAGCAGCACGGCGATGCCCGCGTGCTCCAGCATCATCGCGACCAGCAGCACATTCTTGACGCGGCGGTTGAAGAGCGTGAACGGGAAGGCGACCTGCACGATGACCGTGCCGTAGCTGAGCAGCATGACCATGAAGCCGCTGGACGCGAGCAGTCCGGAGAGATCCGGCCAGGGCGAGAAGTAGTCCAGCTTGAGCGGGTAGTAGAGGGCGGTGCCGTCCTGCCAGCGCGAGCCCTGGATCTTGTACCAGCCGGCGGTCGCGTAGACGAGACAGACCTCCGCCATGATCACGGCGAGCCCGGCATTGTGGACAAGGTTGGCGAGGATGTCGAGCAGGGCGCGGGGCTCGCCGTCCGGCGCGTACCGGTTCGCCGCCCACCACAGGCCCTGCGCGACCCAGAGTCCCCAGAACAGGATGAGCATCCACAGCTCGACATGGACCCGGTCCAGCGACGTACCGACCAGGAGCGCCCCTCCGAGGACCACCCAGAGGACCGGTCCGACGCGATCCGGTACAGCACGTTCGCGTACGGCAGGGTCGCGTACGGCAGGGTCGCGTACGGCAGGGTCGTGTACGGCAGGGTCGTGTACGGCAGGGTCCGGTACGGCAGGGTCCGGTACGGCAGGGTCCGGTACGCCGTCGGCCGCCTTGCGGGCGGCACGCGCCGCGCGCCTGGCGTCCAGCGACCAGACCTGACCACACCGCGTCAGCACGAGATAGATCGCGATCAGATGGATGATGTTGTCGCCGCCGTCGCCCATGAAGATGGAGCGGTTCTGGAGCGACAGCACCCCGAACATGAAGACCACGGACATCGTGCGGGTGCGCCAGCCGAGCAGCAGCAGCGCGCTGGACAGCACGGCGACGGCGTACACGATCTCGAACCAGACCGTGCTGTCCGACCACATCAGCCCGGTGAAGGCACCGTTCTTGGCGATCAGCTGCTGGGCGAGGTCCCAGCCCCACGGGGCGTCGGGCCCGTACATCTCGCGGCGGTGAGGCAGCTCGCGCAGCAGGAAGAGCAGCCAGGTACCGGCGAACCCGATCCGGACGACGGCGCTCTGGTACCGGCCGAGAGGGCCGCCGGTCACGCGCCGGATACCGCGGGCGGCCCAGCGGTCGAAGGTGACCCGCTTGCCGCCCCGGTCGCCCTTGGCCGCGCCCGGCGGACCGTCCGGGGGCCCGTCCGGCGGACTGTCCGGCGGACTGTCCGGCAGCCGCTCCGGTGCCCCGGCCGGCGGGCGCTCCGGCGTCGCGCCCGGCAGACCGTCCCGCGGATGCTCCGACCACTCGCTCACCGGCCCGCCTCCGTACGGTCGTTCCGTACGCCCCCGGGAAGATCGGACGCGTTCACCGTCCACCAGGGGAAGACCCGGTAGTACGGGCGCGTATTGACCTTCTCGCTGCTCCAGGAGGGGGCCGTGATGGCGGTCGTGGCGGACCTGAGCTGGAGGCGTTCCACGGAACCGCCCAGATCGTGGCCCTCCAGGCGCAGCATCACTATGCGGCGGACGTAGCTCTCGGAGAGCTGCCCGCGCAGACCGTTGGGGCGGTTCTTGTCGTCGCGCGATCCGACGAAGAAGTCCCAGCCCCTGCGCAGTTCGTTCTGGTCGACATGGCTGGGCAGCGGATTGCCGCGGATCGCCGCGCCGTCCTCGGCGGAGAGATCGATCCAGTCGGTGGTCCGGCGGGAGCCGTCGGGGGTCTCGATCTCGGCGCGCGCCTGGACGGCGACGTTCTGCTGGAGCGGGTTGGGCGCGAAGAGCTTCCAGTTCTGTTCGAACTCGGGATAGATCCAGCCGTCGACGGTCTCACCGTGCTGCTTGGTGAGCGTGTTGGACGGGGCGACATGCAGAAACACCATGGCCACATGTCCGCAGGCCAGCACCCCGATGACCGCGAGGGCCACGGCGGCCACCACTTGGTAGCGCAGGGAGAGGCCGGCTATCCCGGCGCCCGGTGGCGGCCCGGCCGGCACACCCTCGTCGTCGTACGAATCCATCCCGCCCCGATCCCCGTTGGTGCCACAGTCACTTATCCACAGCGGTTGACACCCTACGGGCCGCCGACTCACCATTGAAGTCCATGAACCGAACGATCGGTCGGTAGGGGGCTCGGATGACGGCAGTGACCGCGGGAACGGCTGCGGAGGCGACGATGGGGGCGACGGCGGAGGGGTTCGAGGCGGGGTTCGACGCCGCGGTGGCCGCCGATGAGCGCATCGAGCCGCGCGACTGGATGCCCGAGGCATACCGCGCCTCGCTGGTCCGCCAGATCGCGCAGCATGCCCACTCCGAGATCATCGGCATGCAGCCGGAGGCGAACTGGATCACGCGCGCGCCGTCGCTGCGCCGCAAGGCGATCCTGATGGCCAAGGTGCAGGACGAGGCGGGACACGGGCTGTATCTCTACAGCGCGGCGGAGACGCTGGGCACCGGCCGTGAGGAGCTGCTCGACAAGCTCCACACCGGCCGCCAGAAGTACTCGTCGATCTTCAACTATCCGACGCTGACCTGGGCCGACGTCGGCGCGATCGGCTGGCTGGTGGACGGCGCGGCGATCACGAACCAGGTGCCGCTGTGCCGCTGCTCGTACGGCCCCTACGCCCGCGCGATGGTCCGGATCTGCAAGGAGGAGTCCTTCCACCAGCGGCAGGGGTACGAGCTGCTGCTCGCGCTCAGCAACGGGACCCCGGCGCAGCACGAGATGGCGCAGGACGCGGTGAACCGCTGGTGGTGGCCGTCGCTGATGATGTTCGGCCCGCCGGACGACGAGTCGGCGCACTCCGCGCAGTCCATGGCCTGGAAGATCAAGCGGCATTCCAACGACGAGCTGCGCCGGCGCTTCGTGGACATCTGCGTCCCGCAGGCCGAGGCCCTCGGGCTGACCCTGCCGGACCCGGATCTCCGCTGGAACGAGGAGAAAGGCCGGCATGACTTCGGCGCCATCGACTGGGCCGAGTTCCGCGAGGTCCTGAAGGGCAACGGCCCCTGCAACGAGCAGCGCATCACCCAGCGCCGCCGGGCGCACGAAGAGGGCGCCTGGGTACGGGACGCGGCGGCGGCGTACGCGACGAAACGCGCCGCCGACGGCACGGCGGCGGAAGACGGCATCCGGATGATGGAGGCGACGGCATGAGCAGCTCGACGGACTGGCCGCTGTGGGAGGTGTTCGTACGCTCCCGCCGCGGGCTGTCCCACACCCACGCCGGGAGCCTGCACGCCCCGGACGCGGAGATGGCCCTCCGCAACGCGCGCGATCTCTACACCCGGCGCAACGAGGGGGTGTCGATCTGGGTCGTCCCGTCCTCGGCCGTCACCGCCTCCTCCCCCGACGAGAAGGACCCGTTCTTCGCGTCGGCCGCCGACAAGCCCTACCGGCACCCGACCTTCTACGAGATCCCGGAAGGGGTGAAGCACCTGTGAACGACGCACCGGTGACCGCCCCGACGACGATCCCGCCGACGGCGCCGCCCCGGGCCGCGGCCCTCGCGCTCGGCGATGACGCCCTCGTGCTCTCGCACCGGCTGGGGGAGTGGGCGGGACACGCGCCCGTGCTGGAGGAGGAGGTCGCGCTCGCCAACATCGCGCTGGATCTGCTCGGCCAGGCACGGATCCTGCTCTCCCTCGTCGGGGACGAGGACGAGCTGGCCTATCTCCGCGAGGAACGGGCCTTCCGCAACCTCCAGTTGGTCGAGCAGCCCAACGGCGACTTCGCGCACACGATCGCCCGCCAGCTCTACTTCTCGACGTACCAGCTCTTCCTGTACCGGCAACTGGCCGCCGGGGACAGCGCGTTCGCCGGTCTCGCGGCGAAGGCCGTCAAGGAGGTCGCGTACCACCAGGACCACGCCGCGCACTGGACGCTGCGGCTCGGCGACGGCACGGCCGAGAGCCATGAGCGGATGGCGCGGGCCTGCGGGGCGCTGTGGCGGTTCACCGGCGAGATGTTCGAGCCGGTGGAGGGTCTGGAGCTGGTGGTCGACTGGCGTGCTCTGGAGGACAGTTGGCGCGCCTCCGTCGCCGACGTGCTGGAGCGGGCGACGCTGACGCTGCCGGACGGGCCCCGCTCCGGCGCCTGGCGGGCGGGCGCCGGGCGGCAAGGACTGCACACGGAGCCGTTCGGGCCGATGCTCGCCGAGATGCAGCATCTGCACCGCAGTCACCCGGGCGCGTCATGGTGAGCGGCACGGGCTCCCGGACCGCCCCTTCCACCCCGGCCGCTTCGGGCGACACGCACCCGACCGCGCTGGAGGCCGAGCTGCGCGCACTCGCCGGGGCGGTGCCCGACCCCGAGCTTCCGGTGCTGACGCTGGAGGAGCTGGGCGTGCTGCGCACGGTCGTGATGTCGGGCCCCGGCCGCGTCCGGGTCGAGCTGACCCCGACCTATACGGGCTGCCCGGCGATCGAGGCGATGTCCGAGGACATCGAGCGCGTGCTGCGCGAGCGCGGCATACCGGACGTCTCGGTCGTGACGGTCCTCTCCCCGGCCTGGTCGACGGATGACATCAGCGCCGAGGGCCGGCGCAAGCTCGCGGAGTTCGGCATAGCCCCGCCTCGCCCGGGTGCCGCGGACGGGCCCGTACCGCTCTCGCTCTCGATCCGCTGCCCGCACTGCGGCTCGACCGACACCGAGCTGCTGAGCAGGTTCTCCTCCACCGCGTGCAAGGCGCTGCGCCGCTGCACGGCCTGCCGTGAACCGTTCGACCACTTCAAGGAGTTGTAGATGTTCCATCCGCTCCGGGTCAGCGAGGTCGAGCCGCTCACGGACGACGCGGTGGCCGTCACCTTCACCGTCCCGCCCGAGCTGCACGCGTCCTTCCGTCACACCCCCGGCCAGCACATCGCCCTGCGCCGAACCGACGCGCGGGGCGGGGAGATCCGGCGTACGTACTCGATCTGCGCGCCCGCCGGAGCCGATCCCGTGCTGCGGGTGGGGATCCGGCTGGTCGAGGGCGGCGAGTTCTCGACGTACGCCCTCAAGGAACTCGCCGTGGGCGACGTGGTCGACGTCATGGAGCCGACGGGCCGTTTCACGCTGGAGCCGCGCGCCGGGCACTTCGCGGCGGTCGTCGGCGGCAGCGGCATCACGCCGGTGCTGTCGATCGCCGCCACCCTGCTGGCGCGGGAGCCCGGCGCCCGGTTCTGTCTGGTCCGCAGTGACAGGACCGTCGCGTCCACGATGTTCCTGGAGGAGGTCGCCGACCTCAAGGACCGCTATCCGGACCGGTTTCAGCTGGTCAGCGTGGTCTCCAGAGAGGAGCAGCAGGCGGGGCTGCCGTCCGGCCGGCTGGACCGGGAGCGGCTGGCGGAACTGCTGCCGGCGCTGCTGCCGGTCGCCGACGTCGACGGCTGGTTCCTCTGCGGCCCACTGGGTCTGGTCACCAGCGCCGAACGGGCACTGCGCGGTCTCGGGGTGGCCCGCGACCGTGTCCACCAGGAGATCTTCCATGTCGACGACGTGACCGCGACCACGGCGGCACCGGGCACGGCCACCGCGCCGGTCCCCGCCCACAGCACGCTCACCGCGACCCTCGACGGCCGCTCGGGCAGCTGGCCTGTCAAGGACGGGGACTCCCTGCTGGAGACCGTGTTGCGCAGCCGCGCGGACGCCCCGTACGCGTGCAAGGGCGGGGTCTGCGGGACCTGCCGGGCGTTCCTGGTCTCGGGCGAGGTCAGGATGGACCGCAACTTCGCGCTCGAACCGGAAGAGACGGAAGCGGGCTATGTGCTGGCCTGCCAGTCCCATCCGGCGACCGCGGAAGTGGAGTTGGACTTCGACCGCTGAACGGCCGTGACCGCCGAACATCTGCCCGCCGATCCGGGGCCCGGCTCGCTCCGTGCCCCGGAAGGGCCCTGAGGCGGGTCTCAGAGGACGAACGCCGGGCTGCCGCTGTCCGTGACCATCGGACGCCCGGCGCCGTCCCAGGCGAGCATTCCGCCGTCCACGTTCACCGCGTCGACACCCTGCTGAACCAGATACTGGGTGACCTGAGCCGACCGGCCGCCGACCCGGCACATGACATAGGCCCGTCGGCCCTCGGCCACCGCCTCGGTCACCTCACCGAAGCGGGCCACGAAGTCGCTCATCGGGACATGCAGCGCGCCCTCGACATGGCCGGCCGCCCACTCGTCGTCCTCCCGGACATCCAGCACCAGGCCGTCGGCCGGGATCGCCGCGGCATCGACCGAGGGCAGCGGGGCGAAGTTCATGGGAAGTGCCTTCTCTCGTACGTGACCGGGGCGGGCGGGATTCCGGGCCGGGACCAGGAGGACCAGGACCTGCGGACCGGCACCGGCACCGGCACCGGCACCGGCACCGGCACCGGCCTGATGGTCTTCCGAACGTCCCCGCGGGGTCCCGCCCGATCAGCGGGCTCCCGGCCGGGGGCTCCGAAAAACCTACTGCACCAGCCTGGCCAGTTCCGTCTCACGCTCGGAGACCTCCGCGAGCAGTTGCTCGGCGATCTCCTCCAGCAGCCGGTCCGGGTCGTCCGGAGCCATCCGGAGCATCGCGCCGATCGCGCTCTCCTCCAGCTCCTTGGCGACCACCGTCAGCATCTCCTTGCGCTGTGCCAGCCACTCCAGCCGGGCGTAGAGCTCCTCGCTCTCGCTCAGCCGAGGCGCCAGCGGCTCCGGCCCCGCCGCCCATTCCGCGACGAGTTCCTGGAGCAGCGGCTCGTCCCCGCGCCCATAGGCGGCGTTCACGCGTGTGAGGAACTCCTCACGCCGCGCCCGCTCCTTCTCGTCCTGCGCCAGATCCGGATGCGCCTTGCGCACCAGGTCGCGATAGAGCTTGCGGGCCTCGTCGCTCGGCCTGACCCGCTTGGGCGGCCGCACGGGCTGATCGGTCAGCATCGCCGCAGCCTCCGGCGACAGCCCGTCGGAGTCGAGCCAGTCGTGGAACAGCTCCTCCACACCCGGCATCGGCTGCACCAGCGCACGGGCCTCGCGCGCCTTGCGCAGATCCTCGGGATCACCGGTGCGCGCCGCACGGGCCTCGGCGATCATCGCGTCCAGCTCGTCGAGCCGGGCGTACATCGGACCGAGCCGCTGGTGGTGCAGGCGGGAGAAGTTCTCCACCTCGATCCGGAAGGTCTCCAGCGCGATCTCGAACTCGATCAGCGCCTGCTCAGCGGCGCGCACGGCCGTCTCCAGCCGGGCCTCCGGACGCGGCGCCGCCCCCGCGTCGGGCGCGTCTCGTACGTCCTGCTCATCGTCGTTTCGGATCGTCGGCTCCCCAGGGGCGTCGTGCATCACCCGTCCAGCGTAAGGGCGAACGCGGCGGCCCCCGCGCCGTCCCACCCCTGGACCAGTAGCCGTTACCCCCCTGGACCGGCAGCCGTCATACCCCTGGACCGGTAAGTCCGACGGACCAGCGGGTCCGGCACTCCGTCCGCCAGGGGCCAGCGGTCCGAGCGGACGACGCCGCCCCCTCGGACCTACCGCCCCCTCGGACCTGCTGCCCCGTCTCGGACCTACCGCCCCCTCGGAGCTACCCCCCTCGGAGCTACTGGTCCAGCTCGGCCGCGATCCGCCCGCTCCTGATGGCCGCCAGCAGCTCGGCGTGGTCCGCCTCCGTACGGTCCGCGTACGCCATGGCGAACGCCGCCACGGCCGCGTCCAGCTCCTCGCTCTTGCCGCAGTACCCGGCGATCAGCCGCGGGTCCACGCTGTGCGCGTGGGCCCTGGCCAGCAGCGCGCCGGTCATCCGCCCGTAGTCGTCTATCTGGTCGGCGGGAAGCGCCGCCGGGTCCACGCTCCCCTTGCGGTTCCTGAACTGCCGTACCTGACAGGGCCTGCCCCGGACCGTCGTCCACCCCAGCAGGCTGTCGCTGACGACCTGCATCCGCTTCTGCCCCAGCACCACACGCCGCCCCTCGTGCACCGCCTCCGGCGCCTCGAAGCCCACGGCCGGCAGATGGGGCAGCAGGGCCGAGGGCCGCGCCTCCTTCACCTGGAGGACCAGCGGCTCGCCCCGGTGGTCGAGGAGCAGCACCACATACGACCGCGTCCCGACGCTGCCGGTGCCGACCACCCGGAACGCCACATCGTGGATCGCGTACCGCGCGAGCAGCGGCAGCCGGTCCTCCGAGAGCGTGCCCAGATACTCCTCCAGCGAGGCGGCGACCGCCGCGGCCTCCTCGTCGGACACCCGCCGCAGGACGGGCGGCGCGTCCACGAACCGCCGCGTGTCCCCGCCCGCGTCCGCGCCCCCGTCGGGCACCGTCTCGGTGGCCTTGGCCGCGAACCGCGCGCTCGTGTTGTTGCGCGCCTTCTCCGATACGCGTTCCAGCGTGCCGGCCAGGTCGCGTGCGTTCGCGTGCGAGACCAGCTCCTCGTCCGCGATGGCGTTCCACGCGTCGAGCACGGGAAGCTTCGTCAGCAGCCGCATCGTGCGCCGGTAGGCGCCCACCGCGTCGTGCGCCCCCTGCCGGCAGGTGTCCTCGTCCGCGCCCGCCTCGCGGCCGGCCAGCACCAGTGAGGTGGCGAGCCGCTTGACGTCCCACTCCCAGGGGCCGACCACGGTCTCGTCGAAGTCATTGAGATCGATCACGAGCCGGCCGCTCGCGTCCCCGTACAGACCGAAGTTCGCCGCGTGCGCGTCCCCGCAGATCTGCGCGGCGACGCCGGTGACCGGGGTGCCCGTCAGATCGTGGGCCATCAGCCCGGCGGCGCCCCGCAGAAAGGCGAACGGGGTCGCGGCCATCCGCCCCACCCGCAGCGGCGTCAGCTCGGGCACCCGGCCGCGGCTCGACTCCTCGACGGCCCGCACCGCGTCGGGCCGCCCCGCCGTGAACACCACCGAGTCGTGCGCGGACCTCGGCACCCGGCGCCGGAGCGCCTTCCCCCGGGCCTTGGGCGTCTCCGCCCCGCCCACGGCCGTACGCGGCGCGAACCCCGGCACCACCGGGATACGCGCGCTCCCGGAAGCCCCGGAGCCCTCGGAAACCGTGCGCGGCGTGTCCGCCGCCGACCCGACATCGCCCATGGCGTGCCGCCTCCCCCGTACTCGTGCGAGATCGACCACACACGACGTTACCGCCGGGCCCGACAGCCGTCCTCCCCTGTGGACAACCCCGGCCCGCTCCCGTGGCGCCCCTGTGGACAGGACCTGGGTGTCGTGACCCGCGGGGTTGTTGACCCGGGTCAGGACACCTAGCAGCTGCCCTCCGAAGCCCCTCGCAGATGGGATTCCGCCCACAGCGCCAGTTCCTTCAGCGCGGGTTCCATCGCCGTCCCCGCCTCGGTCAGCCGGTACGAGACCCGCAGCGGCGGCCCCTCATCGACCTCCCGCACGACCAGCCCCGCCGCCCCCAGCTCCGTGAGCCGGTCCGAGAGCATGCGCTCGCTGATACCGGGGATCGCCCGGCGCAGCTCCGCGAAGTAGACCGCTCGTTCCATCAGTACGGAGATGATCGGCCCGGTCCACCGCTTGCCGAGCAGCTCGAAGACGCGCGTGATGCTCACGTCGACCTTCTTGCACGCGTCCTCACTGTGGTCCGCCATACGCACAGAGTACTGGTTTTCCCAGACGGGATGAAAAAAAGTAAGCGGCTATGTTATCCATAGGAGCGAACGGAACTTCCGTCCGTTCGCCGTCATACGCCACCCCTCATGGAGACCTTCATGGCCACGCTTCTGCACATCGACTCCGCCGTCTTCCCCGAAGGCTCCGCCTCGCGCGACATCACGGCCGCCTTCGTCCGGTCCTGGCGGGAGCAGCACCCCGAGGGCAAGATCATCTACCGCGATCTCGCCGCCGCCCCGCTGCCCCACCTGAACGTCAGCGCCGCCGCCGCGGGCGCGGACGACACGCTGCGCGCGGAACTGGCCGCCGAACTGGCCGAGGCCGACGCCGTACTGATCGGCGCGCCGATGTACAACTTCACGATCCCGTCCACCCTGAAGGCGTGGCTCGACCAGGTGATCATCGTCGGCCACAACGCGGGCCGCCCCGACGCGCCGCTGGCCGGCACCCCGTTCACGATCGTCGCCAGCCGCGGCGGCTCGTACGCCCCCGGCACCCCGCGCGAGGACTGCGAGTTCGTCCAGAACTACCTGGAGAAGGTGCTGGCGAACATGTTCGGCACCACCCAGATCGACTTCATCGTCCCGGAGCTGACCCTGGCCCACACCAACCCGGGCATGGCCGATCTCATCCCGCTCGCCGAGGCGTCCCGCGCCAAGGCGGAGGAGGAGGCCTCCCAGAAGGCCAAGGCCCTGGCCACCCGCCTCGCCGCCTGAGCTCCACGTCACAGAGGGCACGAAGCGCCCGAGAACATGCCTCCCACGGGACCCACCCGCGGGAGGCATGTCTCACACCCGGACGTCTCCACCCCCGGACGCCTTCAGCCGGACGTCTCCACCGGGACGTCTTCAGCCGGACGCCTTCACCCGGACACCGGCACGACACGACGAAGAAGCCCCGTAGGTCGATGACCTACGGGGCTTCCATCTGTGCGCGAGGGGGGAGTTGAACCCCCACGCCCTTTCGGGCACTGGAACCTGAATCCAGCGCGTCTGCCTATTCCGCCACCCGCGCATTGGGTGTGCCGTCCGGTGCTTCACCTGCTGGTGTGCGCTCCTGGCGACATCGAGAAGATTAGCACGGTGCGGAGGGTGGGTTCACCTCCGTTTGTTTCGACGACCCGGCCGCGGAACAGGGAACGAACAGCGGCCGCCCCCCACTCCTCGTGAGTGCACCCCGGGTGCGGGACACTGGCGTCAGGCCGCCTCTACGATCCGTGTGAGAGGTGACACTCATCGACGGGGCAGACAAGGGGAACCAGCCGATTTCCCGACGCGTGGATACGATCAGTAAGCAGTACCAGGACGGCCACTACGGAGGAGGTGCCCCATGGGAGTCATGAAGCGTTTCGAACAGCGTCTCGAAGGTTTGGTCAATGGCACCTTCGCGAAGGTGTTCAAGTCCGAGGTCCAGCCCGTCGAGATCGCGGGTGCCCTCCAGCGCGAATGCGACAACAACGCAACGATCTGGAACCGCGAGCGGACCGTCGTACCCAATGACTTCATCGTGGAGCTGAGCACGCCCGACTACGAGCGCCTCAGCCCGTACTCCGGACAGCTCGGCGACGAGTTGTCCGGACTCGTCCGCGACTACGCCAAGCAGCAGCGCTACACCTTCATGGGCCCGATCAAGGTCCATCTGGAGAAGGCCGAGGATCTCGACACCGGCCTGTACCGCGTCCGCAGCCGCACGCTGGCGTCCAGCACGTCCCAGGCGCCCGAGCGCGGTCCCGCGGGCTCCCCGGTGCCCGCCTCCCCGCACGGTGGCGCGCCCGGCGCCGCTCCCGGCGGTTACGGGTACCCGCCCGCCGCGGTCCCTCCCATGCCGCCCGCTCCACCGCCCGGTGGCGGCCACGCGCCCGCGGCGCACCGCCCTCCGGCCCCCGGCCCCGGCTCGCCGCCGCACGGCCAGGTACGCCGCTGGATCGAGATCAACGGCACCCGCCACCAGATCTCCCGCGCGACACTCGTCCTGGGCCGCAGCACCGACGCGGACGTACGGATCGACGACCCCGGCGTATCGCGCAGGCACTGCGAAATCCGCACGGGGACGCCCTCGACCATTCAGGATCTCGGGTCGACCAACGGCATCGTGGTAGACGGGCAGCACACCACCCGCGCTACGCTCCGCGACGGCTCGCGGATCGTCGTGGGCAACACCACCATCGTTTACAGGCAAGCCGAAGGGTGAAGCGGGGGCAATGTCAGAGCTGACCCTGACGGTCATGCGGCTAGGTTTTCTGGCCGTTCTGTGGCTGTTCGTGATCGTGGCCGTACAGGTCATCCGCAGCGACCTGTTCGGAACACGCGTCACGCAGCGCGGCTCACGCCGCAACGCAGACGCCCGCCCGCAGCAGGCACGCCAGACACCGGCGCCGCCCCAGCAGCGCCAGCAGCAGCAACAGGGGGGCAGGCAGCGCCGCGGAGCCCCCACCAAGCTCGTCGTGTCCGAGGGAAGCCTCACCGGCACCACGGTGGCGCTCCAGGGACAGACCATCACGCTGGGCCGCGCGCACGACTCGACGATCGTGCTGGACGACGACTACGCGTCCAGCAGGCATGCCAGGATCTACCCGGACCGCGACGGCCAGTGGATCGTCGAGGACCTCGGCTCCACCAATGGCACGTATCTCGACCGGACCCGGCTCACGACCCCGACACCGATCGCGCCTGGCGCTCCGATCCGCATCGGCAAGACCGTCATCGAGCTGCGGAAGTAGTACGACAATGAGCGAGCGGAGCGAGCGAGCCGCGGCGGTACCGACGGCGGACCGCGGCCGGCTCCCGACCGGAGGGTGGGCAGTGTGGCTCGAGACCGGCTGGCGCGACAGTCGACTGGCGAGCCGACGGGCGAGGTGCGCATGAGTCTGTCTCTGCGCTTCGCCGCCGGATCGCACAAAGGCATGATCCGGGAGGGAAACGAGGACTCCGGTTACGCCGGTCCCCGGCTGCTGGCCATCGCCGACGGCATGGGCGGCCAGGCCGCGGGCGAGGTCGCCTCGTCCGAGGTGATCTCCACCCTCGTACAGCTCGACGACGATGTACCGGGTTCGGACATCCTCACCTCGCTCGGCACGGCGGTGCAGCGCGCCAACGACCAGCTGCGCGTGATGGTCGAGGAGGACCCCCAGCTGGAGGGCATGGGCACCACGCTCACCGCCCTCCTCTGGACCGGCCAGCGCCTCGGACTCGTCCATGTCGGCGACTCCCGCGCCTACCTCCTGCGCGACGGCGTACTGACCCAGATCACCCAGGACCACACCTGGGTGCAGCGGCTGGTCGACGAGGGCAGGATCACCGAGGAAGAGGCCACCACCCACCCGCAGCGCTCCCTGCTGATGCGCGCGCTGGGCAGCGGCGACCACGTCGAGCCCGATCTCTCCATCCGTGAGGTCCGGGTCGGCGACCGCTATCTGATCTGCTCCGACGGCCTCTCCGGCGTCGTCTCCCACCAGACGATGGAGGAGACGCTCGCCGGTTACCAGGGCCCGCAGGAGACCATCCAGGCGCTCATCCAGCTCGCGCTGCGCGGCGGTGGCCCCGACAACATCACCTGCATCGTGGCCGACGTCCTGGACGTCGAGTCCAACGACACCCTGGCCGGGCAGCTCAACGACACCCCGGTCGTGGTCGGGGCGGTCGCCGAGAACCAGCTCCCGCTCAGCTCCGCCGAGAACGCCGCCGCGATGCAGACCCCGGCGGGCCGCGCCGCGGGCCTCGGCCGCGCCGTACCGCCGCAGCCCGGCGGGGGCGGCTTCGGCCCGCCCGGCAGCGGCGACAGCGCCGACTACGACGGAATGCCGCCCGAAGGCGGTTTCGGGGCCTACGACGACGAGGAGTTCGTCAAGCCCCGCCCGCGCCGCCGGTGGCTCAAGACGTCGTTCTACGCCGTCCTCGCGCTCGCCGTCGTCGGCGGTGGTCTGTACGGCGGCTACTACTGGACGCAGACTCAGTACTACGTCGGCGCCAACCAGCAGCACGTGGCGCTCTACCGGGGTATCAGCCAGGATCTCGGCTGGGTCTCCCTCTCGAAGATCGAGAAGGAAACCGACATCGAACTCAAGTACCTGCCGGACTACCAGCGCAAGCAGGTCGAGGCAACCATCGCCGAGAGCAGCCTCGCCGGCGGACGCGACAAGATCGACGAACTCGCCGTCCAGGCGTCGGCCTGCAAGAAGGACGAGCAGCGCCGTCTGGCCACGAAGACCGCCGACACCAAGCCGAAAGCAACCACTCCCTCTCCGGGCCCCAGCCTCTCGGAAGAGGAGCAGAAAGTGGCCTCGAACTGCGGTAAGCAGTAGGAGCCGGCCGTAGGGGGCCTTTCACCACCATGAGCGTAGTCACCAACACGACGACCATCGGCGCCATCGAAGCACCGAGCCGCCGCAACACCGAGCTTGCCCTGCTCGCCTTCGCCGTCGCCATCCCGGTGTTCGCGTACCTGAACGTCGGGCTCGCGCTCGACGGCAAGGTGCCCACGGGCATGCTCGGTTACGGCCTCGGCCTCGGCCTGCTCGCCGGCGTCGCCCACCTCGTGGTGCGCAAATTCGCCCGCTACGCCGACCCGCTGCTGTTGCCTCTGGCGACGCTGCTCAACGGCCTCGGGCTGGTGCTGATCTGGCGTCTGGACCAGTCACCCCGGCTCATCCGGCTCGCCGAGATCAGCTTCGGCGCCTTCAGCCCGTCCGCGACGAAGCAGCTGCTGTACTCGGCGATGGGCATCGCGCTCTTCGCGGCCGTCCTGATGCTCCTCAAGGATCACCGCATCCTCCAGCGCTACACGTACATCTCGATGGCCGTCGCGCTCCTCCTGCTGGTCCTGCCCATGTTCTTCCCCGCCAGGAACGGCGCCAAGATCTGGATCAGCATCGCCGGCTTCAACCTCCAGCCCGGTGAGTTCGCGAAGATCATCATCGCGATCTTCTTCTCCGGTTATCTGATGGTCAAGCGCGATGCCCTGGCCCTCGCCAGCCGCCGCTTCATGGGGCTCTACCTGCCCCGCGGACGCGACCTCGGGCCGATCCTCGGCATCTGGGCCCTCTCGATCCTCATCCTGGTGTTCGAGACCGACCTCGGTACCTCACTGCTCTTCTTCGGCCTCTTCGTGGTCATGCTCTACGTCGCCACCGAGCGGACCAGCTGGATCGTCTTCGGCCTGCTGATGTCGGTCGGCGGAGCCGTCGGCGTCGCCACCTTCGAACCGCACGTCCAGGCCCGCGTCAACGCCTGGCAGGACCCGTTCTCCTGCTACGCGACCGACGGCGCCTGCCAGCAGATCGGCGACGCCCTGCTGTCCTTCGGCTCCGGCGGCACGCTCGGCACAGGGCTCGGCCAGGGCAACTCCGACCTCATCGGCTTCGCCGCCAACGCCGACTTCATCCTGACCACCGTCGGCGAGGAGCTCGGCCTCGCCGGCACGATGGCGTTCCTGCTGCTGTACGGGCTGATCGTGGAGCGCGGCGTACGTACCGCCCTCGCCGCCCGCGACCCCTTCGGCAAGCTCCTCGCCATCGGCCTCTCCAGCGCCTTCGCCATCCAGGTCTTCGTGGTCGCGGGCGGCGTCATGGGGCTCATCCCGCTGACCGGTATGACCATGCCGTTCGTCGCGGCCGGCGGCTCGTCCGTACTCGCCAACTGGGCCCTGATCGGCATCCTGATCCGTATCAGCGACACCGCGCGCCGGCCCGCACCGGCCCCGGCCCCCTCACCCGACGCCGAGATGACCCAGGTGGTCCGACCGTGAACAAGCCCCTGCGCCGCATCGCGATCTTCTGCGGGCTGCTCGTCCTCGCGCTGCTGATCCGGGACAACTGGCTCCAGTACGTCCGTGCCGACGAACTGAACTCGCATAAGAACAACCGCCGGGTCCTGATCGAGCGGTACAGCGCCGAGCGCGGCAACATCATCGTCGACGGCAAGCCCATCACCGGCTCCGTCAAGACGGACGACACCGACTTCGTCTACAAGCGCACCTACACCAACGGACCCATGTGGGCGCCCGTCACGGGCTACGCCTCGCAGGCCTTCGACGCCAACCAGATCGAGAAGCTCGAGGACGGCATCCTCACCGGCAACGACGACCGGCTCTTCTTCGACCGCACCCTGGGCATGTTCACCGGCGAGGAGAAGAAGGGCGGCAGCGTCGTCACCACCCTCAGCGGCGCCGCCCAGAAGGCCGCCTTCGAGGGCCTGGGCAACAAGAAGGGCGCCGTCGCCGCGATCGACCCCCAGACGGGCAAGATCCTGGCGCTGGCCTCCACGCCCAGCTACGACCCCGCCACGTTCGCCGGGAACAGCAGCAAGGACACCAAGGCCTGGGTCGGCCTGGACAAGAAGAACAACCCCGACGACCCGATGCTCAACCGGGCGCTGCGCCAGACCTACCCGCCCGGCTCCACCTTCAAGGTGGTCACCGCGGCCGCCGCCCTGGAGCACGACCAGGTCACGGACATCGACGCGGCCACCGACACCCCGCTGCCGTGGATCATGCCCGGGACCACCACCCCGCTGCGGAACGAGGGCAACATCCCCTGCAAGGACGCCACGCTCCGCACCGCGCTGCGTGTCTCCTGCAACACCGTCTTCGGCAAGCTCGGCGCGGACCTCGGCAAGGAGAAGATGCTGGAGACCGCGAAGAAGTTCGGCTTCAACCAGGAGCAGTTCATCCCGGTACGCGCCGACGCCTCGGTCTTCCCCGAGGAGATGAACGCGTCGCAGACCGCGCTCTCCTCGATCGGCCAGTTCGACACCCGTACCACCCCGCTCCAGATGGCCATGGTCACCGCCGCGATCGCCAATGACGGCAAGCTGATGAAGCCGTACATGATCGACCGCCTCGTGGCGCCGAACCTGGACGTGCTCGACCAGAACGAGCCCGAGGAGCTGAGCCGCCCCCTCAACCAGGAGAACGCGCAGAAGCTCCAGAGCATGATGGAGACGGTCGTCAACGAGGGCACCGGCCGTAACGCGCGCATTCCGAACGTGACCGTCGGCGGCAAGACCGGTACCGCCCAGCACGGCGAGAACAACAGCAAGAACCCGTACGCCTGGTTCATCTCGTACGCCAAGGCGGGCAACGGCTCCCCGGTCGCCGTCGCGGTGGTCGTCGAGGACAGCGGCGCCAGCCGCGACGACATCTCCGGCGGCGGTCTCGCGGCCCCCATCGCGAAGAGCGTGATGAAGGCGGTCCTCGACACCAAGAAGTGACGCCGGTCACGGCTCACGTCCATTCCTGCACATTGCGATACCGGTCGTATATCAGGTGACCGTTACGGGCCAACCGCATGCGGCGTGCCCGGTAGCGTAGGCGCGAACAGCACACCGCCGGACCACACACGGGTGCGGTCGGGACTGACGGAGAGGGCTGGAACGTTATGGAAGAGCCGCGTCGCCTCGGCGGCCGGTACGAGCTGGGCTCGGTGCTCGGCCGTGGTGGCATGGCGGAGGTCTACCTCGCGCATGACACCCGGCTCGGTCGCACCGTCGCCGTGAAGACGCTCCGGGCGGACCTCGCCCGCGATCCGTCCTTCCAGGCCCGGTTCCGCCGAGAGGCCCAGTCGGCCGCCTCGCTCAACCACCCGGCGATCGTCGCGGTCTACGACACCGGCGAGGACTACGTCGACGGGGTGTCCCTCCCGTACATCGTGATGGAGCACGTCGACGGCTCGACCCTGAGAGAACTGCTGCACTCCGGGCGCAGACTCCTGCCCGAGCGCACGCTGGAGATGACGGTCGGCATCCTCCAGGCCCTGGAGTACTCCCACCGCAACGGCATCGTCCACCGTGACATCAAGCCGGCCAACGTCATGCTGACGCGCACCGGCCAGGTCAAGGTCATGGACTTCGGCATCGCCCGCGCCATGGGCGACTCCGGGATGACGATGACGCAGACCTCGGCCGTCATCGGCACCGCCCAGTACCTCTCCCCCGAGCAGGCCAAGGGCGAGCAGGTCGACGCGCGCTCCGACCTCTACTCCACCGGCTGTCTGCTCTACGAACTGCTGACGGTCCGGCCCCCGTTCATCGGGGACTCCCCGGTCGCCGTCGCCTATCAGCACGTACGGGAAGAGCCGCAGACGCCCAGCGTCTTCGACCCGGAGATCACGCCCGAGATGGACGCGATCGTGCTCAAGGCCCTCGTCAAGGACCCCGACTACCGCTACCAGTCGGCCGACGAGATGCGCGCCGACATCGAGGCGTGCCTCGACGGCCAGCCCGTCGCCGCCACGGCGGCCATGGGCGCGGTCGGCTACGGCGGCGGCGGATACGGCGGCCCTCCGGACCAGCCGACGACGGCCATGCGCCACGGCGACCCGGGCGGCCAGACCTCCATGCTCCCGCCCATCGGGCCGGACGAGGGCGGCTACGGCGGCTACGACGACCGCCCGGCACGACGCCGGCAGAAGAAGTCCAACACCTCGACGATCCTGCTGGCGGTCGCGGGCGTCCTGGTGCTGGTCGGCGCCATCCTGATCGGCAAGTCGGTCTTCGGCGACACCGGCGACGGCAGCAGCCAGCTCGATGTCCCCCAGCTCGTCGGCGAGACGCTGACCGAGGCCGAACGGCTCGCGGACAACGCGGGCGTGAAGGTCGCGCAGTCCGGCTCGGAACGCTGCGAGGTGCCCAAGGGCTCCATCTGCAGCCAGGTCCCGGCCTCCGGCAGGATGAGCCAGGGCGAGACGATCCAGGTCGTCGTCTCCGAGGGCGCTCCGCAGGTCAAGGTCCCGGATGTCACCGACAAGCAGAAGCAGAGCGCGACGGACATCCTGGAGTCCGAGGACTTCACGGTCGACTACAAGCAGGAGGAGTCGGACGAGGATCCGGGGACGGTGCTCTCGCAGGATCCGGAGGGCGGCTCCATGGTCGAGAAGGCCTCCAAGATCACGCTGACGATCGCCACGCAGAACCAGGTCTCGGTTCCTCCGGTGGTCGGCGCGCAGTTCGACGCCGCGCAGAACCAGCTCCAGCAGCTCCAGTTCACGGTCGTACGCAACGACGTGGACTCGGAGCAGCCTCTGGGCACGGTTCTCGAGCAGAACCCGCAAGGCGGCACCAAGGCCGCCGAGGGCTCGCAGGTCACCCTGAAGGTCTCCAAGGGCCCGCAGCAGCAGAAGGTCCGGATCCCCGAGGTCCGCGGGAAGACGTTCGGAGAGGTACAGGGCATGCTCCAGGGCCTGGGCCTCAATGTCGCGCTCGCACAGAACGCGCCGAACGACCCCAATGCCCTGGTGATCAACAGCGATCCCCAGCCCGGTCAGGAAGTCAACAAGAACGACACGGTCACCCTGACCACCGTGGGCGGTCAGGGCGACAACAACGGGGGCAACAACAACGGCGGGAACAACGGCGGGAACAACGGCTTCTTCGGCGGCCCGGACGCCGGCAACGTCCGTAGGGACTGACCGGAGGAACAGGCGGTACGCGAAGAGCCCCGGCACCCTCCTTGCGAAGGGTGCCGGGGCTCTTCCGTGCCGTCCCCGGGGACGGCCGGGCCACGACCGTCAGCGAAGCTCGGGCGGGGGCGTGCGGTTCTTGTCGACCTTCTCCGTGCGCTCCAGCTCGGCCCAGACGATGTAGCGGTAGTCCGAGGTGTAGATCGGCGTGCAGGTCGTCAGGGTGAGATAGCGGCCGGCCTTCTTCTTCCCCGACTCCTTGGGGACCGGCTGGAGCACGTCCACGTTGTACTTCGACGTCTTCGGAAGCTCCTTGAAGACCTTGTAGACGTACCAGGTGTCGCGGGTCTCGAAGACGACCGGATCACCGGTCCTGAGCTTGTGGATGTTGTGGAACCTCGCCCCGTGGCCGTCCCGGTGCGCGGCCAGCGTGAAGTTGCCCTTCTCGTCCCAGGGGAGCGCCGACTTGACCGGCTCGGTGTAGTAGCCGGCGATCCCGTCGTTCAGCGACGAGGCCGTGGTGCCCTTCTTGACCAGCACCTCGCGGGTGTTCATCGCGGGGACGTGGAGAAAGCCGATGCCGTCCTCGGAGTCGTAGACCGGCGGGGCGGAGCCGGGCTTCTTCTCCTGCGCCCAGCCGTGGCGTACGTCGTCGCCCTGCTTGGCGGCCTCGCGGTCGGCCAGGACGTTCGTCCACCACAGCGAGTAGACGACGAAGAGACCCAGTACCACGCCGGCGGTGATGAGCAGTTCGCCGAAGACGCTGACGGCGGACGCGAGCGGGCTCCTGGGGCGGCGGACCCGTACCGGAGCCGGGGCGGCTGCCGCGTCCGGGGCCTGGTGCGCCGCGTCCTCCGGGCCCGAGTCCCCGCCCGACGGCGGCGGTGCGTCGGCCTGCTCGTCGTGCTCGGTACTCGCTGCCACCGCACCCGTCCCCAAGTCCCTGAAGTGTGTCCGCGCTCCGATCGGCGTCAGCCGACGAGAGCGTCGGGCTTGCCCTTGCTGCGCGGCCGTTCGTCCACCATCTTGCCCCACACGATCATCCGATAGGTACTGGTGAACTCCGGGGTGCACGTCGTCAGCGTGATGTAGCGACCGGGCTCCGTGAACCCCGAACCGGGCGGCACCGGACCGATGACGCTCACATTCGACGGGGCCGTCTGCGGCAGGAGCCGGGTCATGTCGTACGTGTAGTACGCGTCCCGCGTCTCGACGATGATCTCGTCGCCCGGCTTCAGCTGATTGATGTAGCGGAAGGGTTCGCCATGGGTGTTGCGGTGGCCGGCCACCGCGAAGTTGCCC
Source organism: Streptomyces sp. NPDC088147 (assembly GCF_044741565.1). NCBI lineage: Bacteria > Bacillati > Actinomycetota > Actinomycetes > Kitasatosporales > Streptomycetaceae > Streptomyces > Streptomyces sp. NPDC088147. Next base: position 543,659 of record NZ_JBIUSY010000003.1, read on the forward strand.
TGCTTGTCGGAGGGCATCGCCGTCTTGAGGCGGCCCTCCGAGTAGTGGCCGACCATGCCGCGGTCGAGGACCTTCGGCTTGCTGATGCCCTCGGCGATCGGCACGACGACGTCCAGCTTCGGGATGTGCATGATGGCGAAGCCCTGCCCCGGCTCGAAGGCGCCCGGCTGCCGGTCCTTCGACCAGCTGTCCTGGATCTTGTTCGTCTCCTTGCCCGCGTACTGGTCGGCCCGGATGTTCGTCCACCACAGCTGGTACGTGACGAACAGCAGCATCAGGACGCCGAAGGTGATGAACAGCTCGCCGACCGCCCGGCTGGCGATGACGGCGGGGCTCTCCTTGAGGGCACGCGCCGCGCGCCGCGCTTCGACCCGGGAGAGCGGCCGGGCGGGCGCCGGCTCCCCGGAGCCGGGCGCGGAGCCGTGTCCTGAGGCGTGTCCCGGGCCTTGCCCGGCCCCGGCCCCCGCGGGCTCGGCACGTCTACGGCCCCGGCCACCGCCCTTGGCGGCCCTGCGCCGCTCGGCCCGGCCCCCTGTCACGGGCTCCGGCCCGGCCGCCCGGCGCGTGTCCGCCGTCCGGAGTCCGACGGTCTGGTCATCCAGCCGCGGCACGGGCACGGGAGCGGGTACGGGCGCGGGCGCGGAGTGCGCGGGCCCCGGTTCGGACACGGGCACGGGCACGGGCACGGGATCCGGCTTGGACACCGGTATCAGGGCCGTGTCGGCCGTCGGCGACGTACCGCCCGCGCCCGCGTGGTACGAGGGGGTGCCGGACTCCGGCCCCCGCGGGGTCTCCGCCGCGTACTGACGGTAGTAGTCGCCGGACCACTCCGGGCCCGGGGCCGCGGCCGGGGCGGGGGCTGGGTCCGGCGCGGGCTCCGGCTGCCGGGGGCCCCGGTGCCGCCCCTGCTTCCGTACCGGCTGCCGGCCCGGCTCCTGCTCCTGCCCCTGGCCCTGTTGCTGGCCCGGGAGCGGATCGTTCAGTGGGTCCGCCAGCCCGTCCACCGCCGCCTCGAACGCTCCGGAGACCTCGTACCCTCCCTGCTCGTACGAGGCTCCGTAACCCGCTTCGTGTTCGGGGCGGAGTGCCGTCACGCGAGCGCCTTGCCCACCACCGGCGCCAGCCCCGCCGACCGGCCGACCGCACCCGGATCGCCGCACTGGGCCAGCCAGTTGGCCAGCATCAGATGCCCGTGTTCGGTGAGGACCGACTCCGGGTGGAACTGCACACCCTCGACGGCCAGTTCACGGTGGCGTACGCCCATGATGATGCCGTCCGCGGTGCGCGCCGTGACCTCCAGCTCGTCCGGCAGCGTCGCGGGCTCCGCCGCGAGCGAGTGATACCGGGTCGCGGTGAACGGTGAAGGCAGCCCCGCGAAAACGCCCTTGCCCTCATGCGTGACGAGCGACGTCTTGCCGTGCAGCAGCTCGGGGGCCCGGCCCACGACACCGCCGTACGCCACCGCCATCGACTGCATGCCGAGGCAGACCCCGAAGACGGGCACCGCGGTCCCGGCGCAGTGACGCACCATCTCGACGCAGACACCGGCCTGTTCGGGCGTACCGGGCCCGGGGGAGAGCAGCACCCCGTCGAAGCCGTCCTGGGCGTGAGCGGTCGTCACCTCGTCGTTGCGCAGCACTTCGCACTCGGCGCCGAGCTGGTAGAGGTACTGGACGAGGTTGAAGACGAAGCTGTCGTAGTTGTCGACGACAAGAATGCGCGCGCTCATCCGGCGGCCCCCGCTCCGTCGACGGTCACATCGTTGAACGGCAGCAGCGGCTCCGCCCACGGGAAGACGTACTGGAACAGCACATAGACGACGGCGAGCGCCAACAGGAGCGAGATCGCCGCCCGCAGCCACACGTTGCCCGGCAGATGCCGCCAGATCCAGCCGTACATGCTGTCCCTTCCGTCCGGTACCGCGCCAGGCGGTACGGCACCAGACTAAAGGGATCCACCGGCACATGGGCGGTTCATCGGTCAGCTGCACAGAGGTTCGGGGGTTGCTCTTCGTCACAGGCTCCGGCGAGCGCGCTACCCGACCGGCTTCGCGTAGTGCAGATCCACCGTTCCCGTGTAGCCCGGCAGCGTCTGCTTGTCGCGCTCGTCGACCTTCCAGCCGAGGCCGTACGCCTTGACGTACAGCTGGTAGTTCTGGATCGCCGGGGAGTCGGTGAGCGCCTTGCGGAGCTTGTCCTGGTCACCAACAGCGGTGATCTTGTAGGGCGGCGAGTAGACGCGGCCCTGGAGGATCAGCGTGTTCCCCACGCACCGCACGGCGCTGGTGGAGATCAGCCGCTGGTCCATGACGCGGATGCCCTCGGCACCGCCCTTCCACAGGGCGTTGACGACGGCCTGGAGATCCTGCTGGTGGATGACGAGGTCATTGGGCTGCGGCTCGGGATAGCCGGGGTTGGCCGTGGCGTTCGGCGGGGCGTCGTCGAGCGTGACCGTGAGCGCCTGACCGGTGACCTTCTTGGTACCCGCCGCCTTCTCCAGGGCGTTCAGCCGGGCCTCCTCGGCCGCGGTGGTGCCGTGGTCGCGGCTGACGAGGGCATCGACGTCACGCCGTACCGCCGCGTTGGCGTCGCCCAGTTCGGCGTTCTTGCGGTCGCGCTCGTGGATCAGATCGGAGAGCTTGAGCAGCGAGGTGTCCGTACGGATGTTGGTGCCCTTGGCCGTGTTGAAGCTGGTCACGAAGATCAGCCCGGCGAGGGCGAAGACGGCAGCCGTGAGCAGCCGGACGGGCCGCCTGTTCGGTCGGCGGACCGGCCCTGGGGGAGAGTCGGCGGAATTGCTCAACGTACCCTTATCTCCTTAGGCGCCGCGGAAGCACTACGCTAACGGACGCCCGGGGGCGGCGGTGTTCCCCCTGCTCTCCGCCCCGGCACACCGTTTCAGTCCCCCTGCGCGGTCACGCAGCGCATCGACAGGAGAGTCCCTCGTGCCGAAGTCACGTATCCGCAAGAAGGCCGAGTTCACGCCGCCTCCGGCCGCGAAGCAGACGGTCAACCTCAAGCTGACCAATCGGAGCTGGGTGGCCCCGGTCATGCTTGCCCTGTTCCTGATCGGCCTGGCCTGGATCGTCGTCTTCTATGTGACCGAGGGCGATCTTCCGCTGGAGAGCTTCGGGAACTGGAACATCGTGGTCGGGTTCGGCTTCATCGCCGCCGGCTTCGGTGTCTCGACCCAGTGGAAGTAGCGGGTCCACCACCCCGCCGTCAAGCTCCGCCCCTACTTATCCACAGCGTTGTCCACAGCAGGGGAAAAGGTCAGACGATCTGTGGATAACTCCACGGGACATTGACGCCGGTGTGACTACTTCCGCCATTCTGATGACACGCTCGCCCCTTGTCGCTGCTGGTCAAACCCACATCAGCGACAAGGGGCACGCACGTTCCCCACAGGATGCACAAGATCCGCCACACACTGTGGACAACTGTGGAGTACGGGCCGTCCTCACCAGGTCACGCTCAGGTGAGTGAGACGGTTCTGGCCACGATGGTCACGACCGTCGCCACCAGCACCAGCGCGCAGGTCCCGTACTGCACGAGAGCCCGCCGCTCGCGAGGCGCGTGCACCATCCCTATGGCGACCACCACGCCCGCGACCAGCCCGCCGACATGCGCCTCCCAGGCGATGTTGGACCAGGTGAAGGTGAAGAGCAGGTTCAGCGCCAGCAGGACGAGGACCGGCCGCATGTCGTAGTTGAGCCGCCGCATCAGTACGACGGTCGCGCCGAGGAGCCCGAAGATCGCGCCGGAGGCGCCCAGCGAGGGCTGGTTCGGCGCGGCGATGAGATACGTGAGCGCGCTGCCGGCCAGTCCGGAGAGCAGATAGAGCGCCAGGAAACGGACGCGGCCGAGGGCCGCCTCCAGCGGCCCGCCGAGCCACCACAGCCCGAGCATGTTGAAGGCGATGTGCCAGATCTCCTGGTGCAGGAACATGGCGGTGACCAGGCGATACCACTCACCGTCCGCGACGCCGACGACCCGGCCGAGGCCGGGGCTGTAGGCGTAACCGATGAGGTCGAGATCCTCGACGAGCCGGTGCCGGTCGCCCACCGCGAGGACGGCGACGAACACCGCGACATTGATGCCCAGCAGGATCTTGGTGACCAGCCGGGGGTCGGCCGCGACCGTGCCGCCCGCGAGGGTGCGCGGCCGGTTGGCGGTCGCCCCGTGTCCCGTGCCCGAACCCTGCCGGACGCATTCCGGGCACTGGAAGCCGACAGAGGCGCTGATCATGCACTCGGGGCAGATGGGGCGCTCGCAGCGCGTGCAGCGTATGCCCGTCTCCCGGTCCGGGTGCCGGTAACAGCTGGGCGTGCCTTCGGTGACGGCAGGCTGGTCCTGGCCTCCGTGGCCGCCTGGCGGGTGGTCCATCGGTCCCCTCGGTCCTTCGTGACGGCGGACGGTGCCCGGCACGGCACAGCGCACCGCCCCGCCCGTCCGGTATGTAACCACTACGGACGGGCAGGGCGGGAGGTTCCCCGCACCGGGGAACCGAACAGTGCGCGAGCGGTCAGCGCGTCTCGACGACGACCGATTCGATCACGACCTCCTGGAGCGGGCGGTCGGTGCGCGGGTTGGTCTGCGCGCCGCCGATGGCGTCCACGACCTTCTTGCCGGCCTCGTTGGTGACCTCACCGAAGATGGTGTGCTTGCGGTTCAGCCAGGAGGTCGGCGCCAGGGTGATGAAGAACTGCGAGCCGTTGGTCCCCGGGCCCGCGTTGGCCATCGCCAGCAGGTACGGCCTGTCGAAGGAGAGGTCCGGGTGGAACTCGTCCTCGAACTGGTAGCCGGGGCCACCGGTGCCGTTGCCCAGCGGGTCCCCGCCCTGGATCATGAAGCCGCTGATCACACGGTGGAAGACCGTGCCGTCGTACAGCTTGTCCGTGGTCTTCTGACCGGTCTCCGGGTTGACCCACTCCCGCTCGCCCTGCGCGAGCTCGACAAAGTTCTTGACCGTCTTCGGCGCGTGGTTCGGCAGGAGCCGGACCTCGATGTCGCCGTGGTTGGTCTTCAGGGTGGCGTAAAGCTGCTCGGCCACGATCTGCCTTCCGTAAGTCTTCTCTGACTCTCACGATCCTCGCACGGAAGGCGTGATCGCCGCCCGGCCGCTGCCCTCGAACGTGCTTTACGCCCGTCTTGGTGCGGTTTCGGGGCCGGATGGAGGCGGTGGAGGACAGAAAGGTTCAGGGCAGCCGAAAGCGAGCAGTCGCGGAGAAGGCGGTGTGGTCACGCCGGAACCCGCGCATGCTGGAGGGAAGTGCGACATCGTCATCCATCGGTACGTACGAAAATCTACGCGGAGGACCGCGATGTCCGGGCATCACCCACGTCACCTCGGATGACCCGGATGCCCGCAACGCATGCCGAGACCGATGCCGACAGGCATGATCTCGAAAAGGGTGGATAGGCGAAATACGGAACGCCACCGAGGAGGATGATCCTGTGACCCGCATGGACAGCGTGCGCGCCGCTACCGGTTCGGCGAAGGAGAGCGTGCAGCACGCCGCGGAAGCGGTGGCCCCTTACGCCGGTTCGGCCAAGGAACAGGCCGCTCTGGCCAAGGAACAGGCCGCGCTCTACGCCCGCGAGGCGCGCGTACGGCTCGCCCCGACAGTATCGAAGGCCGCTCAGCAGGCTCGTGTTCAGTACGGCGCCCATGTGGCGCCCCGGGTACCCCCAAAGGTCGATGAAGCCGCTCACCGCGCCGCGGTGGGCACTCGTCAGGCCGCCCGTCAGGCGGCGGATTACACAGTGCCGCGCGTGAACCAGGCGGTGGCCACCGCACGGCCGGTGGCCGGACAGGCCGCGGCGCGTTCCGCGGCCGCCCTGGCCGCTCTGCGCGGACAGGTCACGGCGAAAGAGATCCAGAAGCTGGTGAGGAAGCATGAGCGGCGGGCCAGGGCCGGCCGGGTCGCCAAGGGCCTGGCGGTCCTCGGTGTGCTGGCCGGTGGGGCTTTCGCCGCCTGGAAGTGGTGGGACAAGCAGGCGAATCCGGACTGGCTCGTGGAGCCGCCGGCCGCTACCGAGGTCTCGGAGCGTGGTCCGCTGACGTCCGTGGACGGCAGCCATGTGGTCGATCCGCTGGATCCGGAGGTCCAGGCGAAGCAGGCCGAGGCCGAGGCGTCGGAGAACGACCGGGACGACCGCCCCTGAGCGCACGGACCGCGGAGATCACAGACCGGGCGTGGCACTCGCCGCGCCTGTAGTCCTTGTCGTCCGCGCCTTCGCCGTCTGCGCTCGAACGGCTCGAATGGCTCGAACGGTGTGCGTACCTGCTGTTCGCATACGCGCTGTTCGCGTGCTTGCTGTTCGCGTACTTGCTGTCCGCGTCGTCCTCGTCGCGCCACCGGCGTACGGGGTTCGGCGACGGGCGCACCGGAGGTGAGGGGCGCCGGGAGACCGCGGGGTTCCCGGCGCCTCACGCCGCGACGAGTGCCGCGTCGGCGGCGTACGCGCTCACCTGCGCCTCGCGGGCATCGGCCTCGCTCGGCACGGTCGCCGGCAGATGACGGACCGAAGGTGACGAGCCGTGCGCCTCCGCGTGGATACGCTGCTTGATCGTGGGCGGCAGCGACCGGCCGCGTGGCAGCGACCTGGGTACGGTCGCTCTGGCCGGAGTGGCCTTGGCGACGTAGTGCGCGGCGGCGGGTGCCGGCGCGGGCTGCTCGGCCGGCTGCTGCACGGCGTTGCCGGCGGCCGCGGCCGGGGCGGTCAGCCCCAGGGAGGCGAGCACCGCGAAGAACGCGGTGATGAAGACAGTCCACAGTTTCTTGACCTTGAAGGCGGCCATGACCCCTCGCTTTCGGGTTGGGCGGTTTACATACCTTCCTTATGATGTGGACGCATCTTGAGAATCCAGGGAGCTACGCCGCCGTCCGGCAGTTCTTCGGATGAACACCACTCGTACGGTCCAACCGACCCCGCGTAATCGCGGGCCGGAGCGCGCCCGAAGCCGCATCTGAAGCAGTGCTTCCGCGCCGCCGACCGACTTGCACAAGCGCACGTCAGCGCCCTTTCAGCGGCTCCGCGCCGCTCTCTTCGCCGGCCGAAGCACGACTTCCGCGCCGCCGCCACCCGGAACGATCGCCGCCGCGCGGGGCGCACCGCCTGCCCGGCCTCGCGGATCACCCGCCTGCCGTCCAGGACGCGCCGTATCGGCACAAACCGGAAAAGCTGATGTCTGGACCGCCGCTCGGCCCGCTCCTCGGCTCGCCGCTCGGCCGCCCCTTCCCGGCAGAAGAGAAAGAGAGAGAACGCCATGACGCTGCGCCTGTCCCGAGAGCTCATACGTTCGCGGCCCGTCGCCGCCCTCGCCTCCGTGTGCTCCGTGGCGGCGCTCGCCGCGCCCGCGCCCGCCATCGCCGGTGGCGCTTCCTCCAGTTCGGGCAACGGCGGCATAGCCAAGCCGACCGTGGTGCTGGTGCACGGCGCGTTCGCCGACGCCTCAGGATGGGACGGGGTGGTGGAGCGGCTTCAGCGCGACGGCTATCCCGTCATAGCCCCCGCGAACCCGCTGCGCGGGCTGGCCAGTGACTCCGCCTACATCGCCAGCGTCCTCAAGAGCGTCAAGGGACCGGTCATCCTCGCCGGCCATTCCTACGGCGGCGCGGTGATCGGCGAGGCCGCCGCCGGCAACCGCAACGTCAAGGCGCTCGTCTACATCTCGGCGTTCATGCCCGACAAGGGCGAGACGCTCGGGGCGCTGGGCGCGAAGTTCCGCGGCAGCGAACTCGATCCGGCGCTCAGACAGGTGCCGTTCCAGGACGGCGACGGCACGACGGGCACCGATCTGTACATCAAGCCCGACAAGTTCCACCAGGTCTTCGCCGCCGACCTCGCGGCGTCCACCGCCGCGCAGATGTCCGCCACCCAGCGCCCGATCAGCGCCACGGCCTTCACCGAGAAGGCCCGCGGCGCCGCCTGGAAGTCCATCCCGTCGTGGTTCCTGGTCGCCACCAAGGACCGGGCGATAGCCCCGGATCTGGAGCGCTTCGAGGCCAAACGGTCGGGCTCCCACACCATCGAGGTGAACTCCTCGCACGTGGCGATGATCTCCCACCCCGGCACCGTCACCAGCCTCATCCTCGACGCCATACGCACCGAGGCCTCCGGCACGCCGTCGCTGGCCACCACGGGCAGTACGACGAGCGCCACCGGCCTCATCGGCGTCGGCGCCATCGTCGCGGGCGTGGGCCTGATCGTGGCCGTACGCAGGCACCAGGCACGCGACCGCTGACCGCCGAGCCGCCACGAACCCGAGCCGCCGCGAACCCGGACCGACCCCCTTCGAACCGTGTTCAGGCGGTTCGGCGGGGGTCGGAGGGGATTTCGAGGGGGTCGGACGTGGTTCGGAGGGGGTTACTCCCTCGCCCCGAGTCTGCCGCGGTTGTGCAGGACGTACAGGAACGCCAGGGACGGAACGATGAGGAGCACGGCGGCGCCGGCGACACCCACGAGCACCCACAGCGTGGGCGTGGGCGAGGCCGCTGCGGAGATGCTCAGGTGCGTACCCAGCAGATACGGGTACTGCGCGACCCCCCATCCGCAGACGACGGCGGCCACCGCCAGGGCCGCCGACATGCGCAGCACACCGGTTCTTCCGGTCTTGAGCAGGAAGAGAGTGGCCAGGCCGCTCAGGGCGGAGATGATGAGCAGCGGCAGTCCGCGATGGCTCAACTCGTGGAACAGACGCGGCGAGTCCGCCTGGAGCACGAAGATCCCGGCCAGACCGACCAGGCCGGTGGCGGCTCCGGCGAGCAGCGCGCGCCGGCTGAACCACGCTTCGAGTGCGGGGCTCCCCGTCTGCCGCGCGGCGGCCGTCAGAAACACCGCGGCCAGGTAGGAGCAGACCAGGACCGCCAGTACTCCACCGAGCACGGACGTCGGGTTGAGCCAGCTGCCGAGCGGATCGCCCTTCCCGCCGGCCGGTACCCGTCCGGACGCGATCGCCCCGGCCAGGCTTCCGAAGCAGTACGGGGTGACCACCGAGGACAGCGCGAAGAACACCCCGTAGACCCGCTGCTCCGGGGTACGCATCGACTCCTTGCGGAACGCGAAGCCCGCCCCGCGCAGCACGATGCCGAGCGCGGCCAGCCCCAGGGGGATGTACAGCGTCGTGGTGATGGCGGCGAAGGCCGCGGGGAAACCGCTCCACAGCACGACGAGGCAGTAGATCAGCCAGGTGTGGTTGGCCTCCCAGACGGGCCCGACCGTCAGGTCGATCAGATGGCGGGACCGGCTGCCACGCGCCGCTCCGCCGCCGGTCAGGTCCCAGAAGCCGGCGCCGAAGTCGGCCCCGCCGAAGAGCGCGTAGGCGATGACGCCGACGAACAGGATGACCGCGATGGCATCGCTCATGCCGACCGGCCCTCTTTCGGGTGCGTTCCGGTGAGAGGCCGCTCGGGCCCGTAGGGGACGTCGACGGCGTCGTCGCCCTCGTCTCTCCACCGTCGTGTCAGGGACCGCAGGACGAGTACGGCGCCGGTTCCCACCGCGAGGTAGATGGCCAGGGCGGCCGCGAAGAACGGCCAGAGATTGCCCTGGGTCGCCACGGCGTCCTTGGTCAGCAGCAGGCCCCTGACCGTCCACGGCTGCCGTCCGACCTCGGTGACCACCCAGCCGCTCTCCAGGCACAGCACCGCGACGACTCCGCTCACGGCGACGCACCACAGGAAGAGGCGGTTGGCCGGCACCTCCCGCCGGCGCCACCACAGCCACGCGAACCAGAGGGCGAGAGCGAGCAGCGCGAACGCCGTACCGACCATGACGTCGAAGGCCAGATGGACGATGCTCACCGCCGTGTCCTCGGGCCGTACCGCGGGAGGGATGGCGTCGAGTCCGCGGATCTCGGTGGAGGGGCTGAACCCGGCGAGCAGGGAGGCCATGTCGGGTACGGGGAGCCCGTAGCGGACCTCGCCGTCGATCAGTACCCCGGCGAGCGTCTCCGGGACATGGTTCCCGGTGGTGGGCAGCAGTTCGATGGCGGCGAACTTCGCCGGCTCGCTGTGGAACACCTGACGGGCGACGATGTCGCCGACGAAGATCTGTACGGGTATGGCGACGGCGGCCACGGTGAACCCGATGAGGAACCCGAGCCGGTGGTAGGCGTCGCGACGCCCCTTCAGCAGTCCGACGGCGTAGACCCCCGCCACCGTGAAGCCGGCGACGATATACGCCGCCAGCAGCATGTGGATGCTCTCGAACCAGAAGGCGCCGTTGAAGAACACGCCCGCCGGACGGACCTCCGCCACGCGCCCGTCCCGCATCGTGATGCCGCCCGGCTGGTTCATCCAGCTGTTCGCCGCCACGACCGCGCAGGTGCCACCGATGCTCGCCAGGACGACGGGCACGCCCGTCCAGAAGTGCGTCCAGGGAGGGAGCCGCTTCCAGCCGTAGATATAGATCGAGACGAAGATCGCTTCGAGGAAGAAGAAGATGCCTTCGATCGCGAAGGGGAAACCGAAGGCGGCGCCGTAGCGTCCCATCAGCCCCGGCCAGAGGATCCCGAGTTCGAAGCTGAGCACGGTACCGGTGACGGCTCCCACGGCGAACAGCACGGCCGCCACCTTCGACCAGCGCTGCGCGAGAAGCAGGGCCTGGTCGTCACCGCGGCGCAGACCGCGGTAGTTGGCGATGAGCATCAGAGCCGTGAGAGCCACGCCGAACGGCACGAGAATGATGTGGAAGCCCAGAGTGAACGCCATCTGCTCGCGGGCGGGCAGCAGTTGCGGCGGATCGTCAGCCGAGGCCAGAACCTGAAGCAGGATCCCGGCAGCATCAGGTGAGTACGGCATCCCCGCATCCTTCACGCGCCCGTCGGACTCACGGCCCCGGAGACACGGACCGGACACCGAAGCAACCCGTTCGGACGACGGGGAGCGGGCGGAGGCCGGCCGCCGGGTTCGCCGGCCCGTTGGAGAGGCCGGTGACCGGTCCTTCGACGGTCACCGGCCTCTCCACGGACAGGGCGGGATCGGTGGCCGGGTCAGGCCGCGGCCAGTGCCACGGTCGGGGGTGTGCGCGCGGCTCGCAGCGCCGGGTAGAGCCCGGCGATCGCGCCGATCACCATCGTCGAGGCGATCCCGCCCACGGGTGCCACGAGGGGGATCGCCGTGGGCCAGCCCTGGCTGAGGGCGTATCCGGCGGTGACGGCGGCGCCGAGCGCCGCTCCGCCCAGACCGCCCAGTGTGGACAGCAGCAGGGCCTCGACGAGGAACTGCCGGGTGATGTGCCGGCGGGCCGCGCCGAGGGCGCGTCGCAGGCCGATCTCCCTGCGTCGTTCGATGACGGTGATGACCATGGTGTTGGCCACTCCGATACCGCCGACGAGCAGGGCCACCCCGCCGAGTCCGACGAGCAGCCCGGTGAAGGACGCCTCGGCCGCCTGACGCGCCTTCAGCGCGTCGGAAGGGCGGCTGACGGCGACGTTCTGGGGATTCTCCGGGTCGACGGCACGGGGCAGCAGACCGCGGACGCTTTCGACGAGGGAGTCGGGAGAGCGCTCGTACACCATGGTGGGGCGGCCGTCGAAGCCGAGATACCGCTCGGCCGCCGCGCCGTTGACCAGGACCGCGGAGTCCAGATCCCGCGCGAGCGGTACCGGGTCGAGGACGCCGAGGACGGTGAAGTAGCGGTCTCCGATCCACACTTGCTCGCCCGCGTGCGTCACTCCGAGCCGGTAGGCGGCCCGGTGGCCGAGCACGGTCGTGGGGTAGCGGTCGGGCGCCCGGTCCAGCCAGCCGCCCCGGGCCAGGGTGCCGCGCAGGGTCTTCACCAGGTTCCCGTCGACGGCGAGGACGGTCAGCCCGTTCGTCTCGGCGGGATCCACCCGCGCGTTGCGGTAGGCACCGATGTCCTTGACCTCGCCGGTCGCGCTGACGGAGTCGACCCCGTCGGCGCGGGCGACCGTGTCCACGGCGGTCTCGGGAAGGAGTACGGGCTCGCCGGTCAGGGGGTCCTGGCCCGGGGCGATGGTCAGGAGGTTGGTGCCGAGTTTGTCCAGTTCGGCGTCGAGGTGTGCCTGGCTGGAGGTGGAGATCCCGATGACGGCGATCATCGCGGCGATCCCGATGGCGATACCGGCGGCGGAGAGCACCGCGCGCAGCGGACGCGTCCGGAGTCCGTTGGCACCCAGCCGGAACAGATCGCCGCCGCGCAGGCGTGAGGGCGCGAGGTTCGTACGGCCTCTCATGCGGTCGCCCCGTCCGCGCCCGCGCCGGGCGGTGCCTGGCGGATGTCGTCGACGAGTCGTCCGTCCCGCATCAGGAGCCGGCGCGGCAGGCTCGCGGCCAGCCCGGTGTCGTGGGTGATGATCACGACGGTGGTGCCGGAGGTGTGGAGTTCGCGCAGCAGGTCCACCACCAGGGCGCCGGACCGGGTGTCGAGTGCGCCGGTCGGTTCGTCCGCCAGCAGCAGGGGTGGATCGCCCACGACGGCGCGCGCGATGGCGACCCGCTGCCGTTCGCCGCCCGACAGCTGGTGGGGCCGGTGGTCCAGGCGGTGGCCCAGCCCGACCCGGTGCAGCGCGGCCTCGGCGCGTGTCCGGCGCCGCCGCCGGGGCAGTCCCGTGTACAGCAGTCCGTCGGCGACGTTGTCGAGGGCGCGGGTGCCTTCGGCGAGGTGGAAGTGCTGGAAGACGAAACCGATCCGGTGGGCGCGCAGCGACGACAGGCCCCGGTCGTCGAGCCGGGCCACATCGTGCCCGTCGATGACCACCTGCCCCGAGCTGGGCCGGTCCAGAGTGCCGACGAGATTGAGCAGGGTCGACTTGCCCGACCCGGAGGGCCCGACGACGGCGACCAGTTCTCCCCGCGCGACCGAGGCCGTGACCTCGCGCAGGGCGTGGACCCGGTGCTCACCGCTGCCGTACGAGCGGCCCACATCCGTCAGCCGCACCACAGGCTCGGCGGAACCGGCGGGCAGGACGGCGGTGTCGTGCATGACGGCGGTCACAGCTTGGGCACCCCCACCCGTACGCCCTCGGAGATCCCCGGGCCGCTCACCTCCACACGGCCGTTGGTGAACGCACCCGTCTTCACCTGCACCCGGCGGACCTTGCCGCCCTCCACGATCTGCACCCCGAACCCGCCGCCCGGCAGCGGCAGGAGTGCCGTGACCGACACGGAGTACACGTCCTCGGCCTCCACCCGGCTCAGCACCACCATGACGTCCGCGCTCTGAACGTTCTTGACTTCCCCGGGAGAGCTGAGCTTGACGGTGACGGGAACGACCTTCTTGCTCTCCTTGTTCAGCTTCTGCGCCCCGACGGAGGAGACCGTCCCCGGTGTCCGCTTGCCGTCCGGCAGCTCGATCTCCACCTTGGCGCCCTTGACGACGAGTTCCTGTGCCTCCTGCGGCACCTCTGTGGTGACCCGCTGCTGGGAACCGCCGGCCTGGAGCACCTCGGCGCCGGCCGTCGCGGGGTCACCGGGGCGCACGGACGCCTTCTTGATCCGCAGGATGTCGGGGGCGAACACCACCCGGCCCAGTTCTATCTTTCCGCTCCGCGGCAGGCCGTTGTTCTTCTGCCAGCGCTTCACCGCGGCCTCGGTCTTCTCCGTGAACTCCTCGTCGACCGTGAAGTCGACATAACCGAGCGCTGCCAGATTCTCCTCCAGCATGCGCACATCCCTGCCGTTCTTCATACCGGCCTTGAACTCGCGCCAGGCGGGAAGGTCACCCTGCATCAGGAACACCGGCATGTCATCGACCGCGTACAGGCGCTCCCCGCGCTCGATGATGCTGTTCGCGGACGGCAGCCAGGTGAAGATCCCCCGCATCTGATTCGTGACCCGGCGGTCACCGAAGAACTGGAGGACGCCGAAGGACCGCACCTCCGAGACCAGATCGGCCCGCACGATCTTCTCCGTGGCGGGCGGCATCGGCTCGCTCACGGTGGACGGTTCGGGCGTGTTCGCCCGCGTGTAGAACAGACCTCCGCCGACCGCCATGCCCACGAGAGCGACGGCGGCTCCGGCGAACAGCCAACGACGCCCGCGCCGACGGCCGCGACGCCGCCCTCTCTCTCCGGCCCCGGGGTACTCGGGCTCCTCCCCATAGGGCTGGACCTCCGCCCCGTAGGACCCGGCAGCCTCCCCGTGGGTCTCGGCCCCGGGCCCTACGGGCTCGGCAACGTCCCTCACCGCTCACCGCCCTGCGACGAGACGTCCTTGATCATCTTGTCGAGGACGTCCTGCTCGCGCTTGCACGCCTTCTGCGCCGCCGTGAGCTCGGGGGTCGACTTGAGCTGCACGCTGCCGTCCGCGTTCGGCTTGGGGGGCACGTAACCGTTCTTACGCATACATGCCATGTACTTCAGGCGGAGCGCCTCGAAGTCGGGGTTCTCGGTGAGGTCCTTCAAACCCGGGTCGCCGCTCCCCGCCATGGCGCCGGGGAGCTTGCCGCACGCCTTCTCCAGCTTGTCGAGGACGCTCTGCGGGGTACCGGCGGGAATCTGCGGCGCCTCACCCGGCTTCGGGTCCTTCACCTGGACGCCGTTGTCCCGCATGCACGACGCGTACGTGATACCGGAATCCGCGCCGGACTCACCGCTGTCGCCCGTATCGCCGCCCGAGGCGCCGCCCGTCGAAGCGCCGCCGGTCGCCCCGTCGCCCGTCCCACCGGCTCCTTGCGACGAGGCGGCAGGCGGTTTCTCCGAATTTCCGCCACAGGCCGCTGCCCCGACGGCCAGAAGCACCACCATCGCGCTCGTGGCGAGACGGCGGCGGGGAGTGCGGGCGAATGGACGCATGAAAACCTCCGGAGACCGGTGCGGCTCGGAAAAGACGCACAGGGAACAGATAGGAAGCCGCCGTCCCGGAACGCGGGAGAAAGGGGTCGGCAGATCAGGTCCCAGCACACCAGGACAGGCATTTCGTGGCCGTCTGCTGATTTCTTTATGCTCTCCACATCCCTGGTGCGCGCGGCAGATCAGGACGTGGAAGCACGGCCCCCGCACAGGTCCGCGGTGGGGAGGGTGACGGTGATGCCGAGGCCGCCGTCCCGTAGTGGTTCCGCGTGGAGGGTTCCGTTGTGGGCGCGGACGATCGATTCCACGATGGCGAGGCCGAGGCCGTAGCCCGCCGGGCGGTCCGGGCGGCTCGTGCGGCGGGTGTCGAGGCGGTGGAAGGGTTCCAGGATGCGGTCCGTCTCGGTGCGGGTGAGCGTGCGTCCGGTGTTGCGTACGACGAGCCGGGTCCCGTGCTCGGGCCGCTCGTCCACGCTCACGGTCACCGTTCCGCCCGGGTGGTTGTGGCGGACGGCGTTGTCGACGAGGTTGGTGACCAGCTGCCGCAGCAGGACCCGGTCGCCGAGGACCCGGCCCCGGCCCACCGACGCGGTCAGGACCACCCCCGCGTCGGCCGCCGCCGGGGTGGCCTGGGTGCACACCTCCCGTGCCAGGACGTCCAGTTCGACGGCCTCCTCGGCGAGCGCGCCGTGGTCGGCGCGGGCCAGGACCAGCAGCGCCTCGGTGATCTCCGTGGAGCGCCGGTTGAGGGTGAGCAGGTCGGGGCCCAGGTCCTCCAGCCGGTACTCGCCGGGCGCGGCGAGCGCGACCTGGAGGAGGGTCCGCATCCCGGCCAGCGGGGTGCGCAGCTCGTGCGACGCGTTCGCCGCGAACCGGCTCTGCGCCTGGAACGCCTTGTCCAGGCGCTGGAGCATCGCGTCGAAGGTGTCGGCGAGTTCCCTGATCTCGTCCTTCGGTCCGGCCAGCGCGATCCGCTCGTGCAGTGTGGACCCGGCGATGCTCCGGGCGGTCGCGGTGATCCGCTGGAGCGGCGCCAGCATCCGCCCCGCCACGAACCAGCCCAGCACCACCGCGATCACCAGCAGGACGAGGAGGGCCACGGCGCTGAAGATCAGCAACGCGTCGAGGAAGTCGGCTTTCGACGCGACCTCGAACGTGATGATGCCCGACTTGGTCGGCCGGGCCTCCGACGCGCCTGTGCCGGATGCGTCGTCGGCTTCCGCGGCTTCCGTCGGTTCCGCGGCGGCATCCGCGGGGGCGCTGGGTACGGCAGGCTTCCCCGCGGCGGTACTGGGCGCGATGCCCGCCTCTCCGGCGCCGTCCGCGGGAGCACTGGGGGCGGCGCCCGCGACCGCGCCGGCGCCGGCCGCGGCACTCGCCTCCTTACCAGCACCCGTGCCGGCAGTGGGCGCGGCGCCCGCCGCTCGGCCGGCATCCGTACCGTCACCGGATACGGAGCGCTCCTCCGTACCGGCACCCGGACCGGACAGGACAGGGACCTTCACGAGGTTCGGGGCATAGGTCGGCCCGTAGTTCATGAACAGATACAGCAGACCGATCATGGCCACACCGGCCGCCGCGAAGAGTCCGGCGTAGGTGAGGGTCAGCCGGGTGCGGATGGTGAGCCGGCTCCGGACGGTGCTCACGGGGCCGCTGGTCACGGGGCCGCTGGTCGCAGGCCCGGTGGTCACAGGGGCGCTGGTCACGGGTCCGCCGGTCACAGGGCCGGTGGTGGTCACGGGGACGGTGCCAGGTAGTAGCCGACACCGGTCATCGTGTGCAGCAGGGCCGGTTCACCCAGCTTGCGCCGCAGGGTGGAGACGGTGACGCGTACGGAGTTGGTGAACGGGTCCGCGTGCTCGTCCCACGCCTTCTCCAGCAGCGTCTCCGCGCTGATGACCCCGCCCCCGGCCGCCGTCAGGAGATGCAGCACGGCGAACTCCTTACGGGTCAGCCGCAGATACCGGCCCTCCCGGTACGCCTCACGACGGAACGGATCCAGCCGCAGCCCCGCATACTCCAGAACCGGCGGCGGCGGAGTCCCCGCCCGCCGCTGAAGCGCCCGCAGCCGCGCCACCAGCTCCGGAAAATCGAACGGCTTCGGCAGATAATCGTCCGCGCCCAGCCGCAGCCCGCCCACCCGGTCATCCAGCGAAGCAGCCGCCGTCAGCATCAGCACCCGCACCGACCGGTACTCCTCCACCACCCGCCGGCACACCTCATCGCCATGCACCCCCGGCAGATCCCGGTCCAGCACCACCACGTCATAGTCATGGCAGGCCAGATTCTCCAACGCCCGTTCACCATCGGTCACCAGATCCACCGCCATCGCCTCACGGCGCAGCCCCGCCACCAGAGCCCGCCCCATCAGCGGCTCGTCCTCCACGACGAGTACGCGCACGTGCTGTCCCTCCCTCACCCTCTCCGGTTCGCATCGGGTCGACAGCCGGGGGCCGCGACCGGATGGCAGGGCTCACGGCGCCATCTCATCGCACGGGTTGTTTGGCGGGTGTATGCGAAATTCCTTATCCTCACCACATACGACGCCCGCGGGCCCCGTGGTCAGACCACGCGCTGCACGGCGACCATCGCCACGTCGTCGGTGGGCCGCGCGCCGACGTATCGCAGCAGGTCGGACCGTATGGCGTCGAGCATCTCCGCCGCGTCACGGTCGGTCCACCGGGCCACCCGCTCGGTTAGCGGGTAGAAGCGCCCGGCCGCGTCGCGTGCCTCGATGACACCGTCGGTGTAGAGCAGCAGCCGGTCACCGACGGCCAGCTCATAGGTGTCCACGTGCTGCTCGGCGGCGCAGAGATCACCGAGCCCCAGCGGCAGCGCGGATTCCATGGGATCGAGCGGGAGCACCGTGTCCCGGCGGATGAGCAGCGGCGGCGGGTGGCCCCTGTTGGCGATCCGGACCACGTCCTCCCCCTCGCTGAACTCCACGATCACCGCGGTGACGAACCCCTCCAGCGCCCGGCTGCGGGAGACGTCATCCGGTGCGTCGCCGGAGGTGGCCCGCACGTCGACGAGATCATCGCGCAGGCTGCGGTCGAGGAAGTCGGGCAGCTCCGCCAGTGTGGTGCCGTTCCTGGCCGCCTGCCGGAAGGCCGTCAGCAGATAGACGACCACTTCGACCGCGCCGAGCCCTTTTCCCTGCACGTCACCGACCATGACGCGGACGGAGCGTGGCGTGACGGCGGCGGCGTACACATCGCCGCCGATATTGGCCTCCTCCTCCGCCGCGATGTACACGGAGGAGATCGACAAGCGGCCCAGCCGACGCGGAAGCGGTCGCAGCACCAGGTTCTGCATGACCGTGGCGACCCAGCGCGACTGGGCGAGTTCGCGTTCGCGCCGTTGCCGCAGTGAGGCCGTCACGACGGACGCGACGCTGATCAGCGCCACGGTGGCGAACGAGATGGGGAAGGCCTCGGTGCCCAGGGTGTCGTTGTTCACCGCCGCGACGGCGACACTGAGCAGCGTCAGCAGTACGACGAAGAGGACCTGCCCCGGGGCCAGGAAGGTCGCCGAGAGTGCGGGCACCGCCACCATCAGCCCGCCGATCCGGATATTCGGGTTGGTCAGCAGGTCGAAGCCGAGCAGCCCGGCCAGGCACACGAGCGCCGCCGCCAGCTTCACATACGGCCGGCGTACGAGGCGCGACGACGTGGCTGCCCCAGTCGTGCCCATGACCCCAAACTACGTCGCGACAGTCCGCCCCGCCTCCCACGCGCCGGCCTTCTCCGCGCCGGCCGCGCGCCACTGCCCCGCACACCGGGCAGGACAGGGTCAGCGCCGGGACGGTGCCGACGGCTCCAGGCTCGCTTCGAGGTCGTCCAGCGTCCGGCGGGCGTCGGCGATCCGCGCCCGTAGTGCCGCGTTCGCGTCGTCCGCGGCCGCCGGTCGCGCGGGTACGGGGTGGTCCTGCCCGGCTTCGAGCTCGCGTGCCTCTTGCAGCGAGTTGATGACAACGCCGATGAGGAGGTTGACGAGGACGAACGATCCGAGCAGGACGAAGGAGGCGAAGTAGGCAATGGACCAGCGGGAGATCTCGAGCCCGGCCCGTACCGCGTCACCGAGGCCGTCGAGGGTCATGAGGAGGAAGAGAGTGAGGACGGCGCGGCCGAAGGACCCGTAGTGCTCGGGATCGTCGTCGGCGAAGAAGACCCAGCCGACCATGGCGTACACATACAGCAGGAGTGCCCCGACGAGCAGGAAACTCAGCGTGCCGGGCAGGCTCTTGCCGACGGCGACGATCACGACGCGCAGTTGGGGAAGGAATCGCGCGGCGCGCAGCACCCGGGCCAGGCGCAGGAGCCGGAGCACGGTGGCGTTCTCGCGGGCGAACGGCATGAAGGCCACGGTGACGACGAGCAGGTCGAAAATGTTCCACGGGTCGCGGAAGAAGTCTCCGGGGCGGTCGGCGTGGGCGGCGGCGCGCAGCAGTATCTCGGCCGTGAAGGCGACGAGGAAGAGATGCTCAGCGGCCTTCAGGACCCCGTGCCATTGGTGTACGACGCCGGTATAGGTCTCGATGCCCAACAGCGCGGCGTTGCCCGCGATGAGGCAGAACACGGTGGCGGTGAACGCGCCGGAGTCCACGATGCGGCGGCTGTGGTCGGCGAGACTGCGCCGTAACCGCGCGGCGGTCCGTTCGGACATGGGGTGAGTCGTTTCCTCGCAGACCTGTTCCTGCTCTCCAACAGGTGTGGATCTTAGAGGGTGTTGGTGTCGGACCGGACTGTCGGCCAGGGTCCGGCCGCTCTTCCGGGAGCGCGCGGGTCGCCCCGCGGGGCGATCTTCCCCACCGGCCGGGGCGCTTTTCGGACGTTCCCCGGCGAGCCGCCGGGATGCCGCCTGCGCGGGGCACCCGACCTCTATGCTTCTACACGCGTGTAGAAAACACGAGGGGCTGCCCGGATGTTCCCGGCTGCCCCGCGGGCGACGGGCAGTCGGCCGGAAGGGGTGCCGTGCGCCACAGCGAGCACAGGGCATCGGCCACCGGAGCTGTGCGCCGCCCGGATCATCCATCGTTTCCCTGGGAGGGCCGTCGTGGCTTCGATCGACCTGGACAAGGTGCTGGACAAGGCGTGGGCGGACAAGAGTCTGCCGGAGATCCTCGCCGCGCCGGTGGCGGCGCTGAAGGGAGTCTCCGACCGAGACGGCGAACTCCTTCAGGAGGCGTTCGGCGTCACGTCGGTCGCCGATCTGGCCGGCCTGAAGTACGCGCGCTGGGCTCAGGCCCTGGCCGCGCTGGACACCTCCGCCAAGTAACCCTGGCTCGTCCACTGGTGGGCTCCGCCCCCTTCGGGGCCCACCGGCGGCGACGGAAGAGCCTCACGTACACATGAAGGAGTGAACGCCACGATGGTGTTCAAACGGCTGCTCGGCTCGCTCGGCGTGGGCGGGCCCACGGTGGACACGGTCCTCGCTCCGGGCGCGGTACCGCCCGGCGGCGTCCTGAGCGGGCAGGTCCATCTGAAGGGCGGCGACACCGACTTCACGATCGAGCACATCACCCTGGAGCTCGTGGCCCGCGTGGAAGCGGAGCACGACGGCGGGGAGTCCGAGGGCACGGTCGTCTTCGACCGGTTCAGCGTCGGCGGGAATTTCCGCCTCGCCGCCGGCGAGCAGCACAGTGTGCCCTTCAGCGTGATGCTGCCGTGGGAGACCCCGGTCACCGAACTGTACGGCCAGAGCCTCGGCATCGTCCTCGGGGTGCGCACCGAGCTGGCGGTGGCCGGCGCGAAGGACAAGGGCGACCTCGACCCGCTGGCGGTGCGCCCGCTGCCCGCCCAGGAAGCGATCCTGGAGGCGCTCGGGCAGCTCGGCTTCGGCTTCAAGTCCGCGGACCTGGAATATGGGCACATCGGCGGCACCGGCCAGCAGCTGCCCTTCTACCAGGAGATCGAACTCGCCCCGGCCCCGCGGTACGCGCACCAGGTCAACGAGATCGAGGTGACCTTCCTGGCGAACCCGGGCGTGCTGGAGGTGGTCCTGGAGGCCGATAAACGCGGTGGCTTCTTCTCGGGGGGCCACGACGCGGTGACCCGCTTCACCGTCAACCACCACGGCGTCGAACAGATCGACTGGCACGCCGAAGTCGACTCCTGGATCCGCCGGCTGGTCGAGCACCACGCCTCCTCCGGCGGCCACGGCTCGTACGGGCACAGCGGCTCGTACGAGCACAGCGGCTCGCATCACGGCGGCCCCTACGCACACGGCGCCGCCCACAGCGGCCACACCCACAAGGACGAGCACGGCCACGGCGAGCACCATCACGACGGCGGCCACCGCTCCGGGCCCGGCATGGGGACCGCGATCGCGGCCGGCGCCGCGGGACTCGCCGTCGGCGTGGTCGGCGGCATGGTCGCCGCTGAAGTCATCGACGAGGTGGGCGACTTCTTCGAAGGCGACGACGAGGAAGAGGGCGACGAGGGCTGAGCCGTCCTCGCCTCCCAGGTGACCTCTGCTCCCAGGTGACCTCTGCTCCGAGGTGTTCTGCGCACCTGCGGAAGAAGTGGTCGTCCGGGCCGTTTCCCTTTCGGCCCGGACCGCCTCCGGCACGTACACAGTCCGTACGGAAGGCCCTGGATCCTTCCGTACGGCGGCCCGGCTACATCGGGGTGGCCGCGTGCAGGATGAGGAACAGCGTGACGGCGGAGTTCGCCGAGGACAGCGCCGAGACGGTGGTGCCCGCGGCGGCTCCCCAGGCGGCCAGGCCCACCGTGGTGAAGACCGGCGGCCAGACGCGTCCGGCAGGCGCTGGGCCGAGCAGGGCGGCGACCCGGCGCGGCACCGGGCCCGCGGTCGCGAACCCCGCGAGCGTGGCGATCGGCGCGCCCCGGGAGATCAGCGCGGACTTGCCGATCGCCAGTGCCACGGTGCGCCGACTGCCGACGTGGATGGCGGCTTCCTCGTCCGCCCACCGCTCGGCGCTGTAGGTGACGGCGGTACGCAGCGGCCGCAGGAACGGGTTGGCCCGCGCCGCGAGCTGCACGGTGAGCAGGAACCGGTGGTGACGGCGGGCCAGATGGACTCGCTCGTGGGCGAACAGGGCGCGCCGCTCACCGGCGTTCAGCCCGGCCAGCATGCCGGTGGTGACCACGACGCGGTCCGGCGTGCCGGGCAGCGCGTAGGCGTACGGCATCTCGTCCGGCAGCACCGCCACCTGTGTGGCCGGCAGCCCCGCGAGGGCGCGCTCCGCTCGGCGGCGTACGCGGTGATGGCGCCACGCCGCCCGCGTGCACGCGGAGAGTACGGCGATCAGGGCGGGAATGGCGGTCTTGCCCGCGATCTCGTCGTGGGGCACGGCTTCGCGTACCTCCGGGTCCGACCAGGCGTCCGGCAGCGGATTGCCCGGTAATTGAGCGGTGCCGACCACCACCAGCAAGGCCAGGCACAGGGTGCTGCACACCGCGAGCACCCCGGCGACCCCCGTCAGCAGCCAGGTCGCGGCCCGCGGGTGCAGGTGCTGTTCGGCCAGGCGGGCGATCGGCCAGGCCGTCAAGGGCAGGACCAGCGGCAGGAAGACGAAGACCCCCATGGCGTCAGTCTTCCCCCTCCGCGGGTGCCAGGGCCAGCAGGCCGCGCAGCAGTTGTTCGTCGCCCGGCGTCAGGGCGGTGAGGAAGCTGGCCAGGACCGCCTCCCGGTCCGTCTCGGCGTCCAGGACCTTGCGCATCCGCAGCGCCGCCAGCCCGGCCTCGTCGGCGACCGCGGTCCACTCGAACGACCGGCCCGCCCGCTTGCGGGCGACCGCGCCCTTGGTGTGCAGCCGGGTCAGGATGGTCATCACCGTGGTGTAGGCGAGGTCGCCGCCCAGGCGTTCCTGGACCCAGGCCGCGGTGACCGCCCCCGGGGCCCGGCGCAGCGCGGCGAGCACCTGCGCCTCCAACTCGCCCTGGCCGCGCCGACGCGGCTGCTGGTCCAGACGGCCCTCGTTCTGGTCTGCCACGTCCATCTCCCTCCCCGCCCAGGTGCCCCGCACGCCGTCGCAGGGGGTGGTTCATCGTACTGAGTCGCGGCCCGGCCACCGGCCGGTCTTCCGGCGTGCTCACGGGGTCCGGCGGCACGGCGGGACGGGCCGCGCCGCGACCGAACCCGGCTCCTGCCGCCGCGAAACCCCTCCACAGAACCCTCCGCGGACCCCCTGCGCGCACCTCCGTACACCCTGCCCGGGAACCCCCCACCAACTTCTACAGTGCTGTAGATTTATCAGATGCCAGACCACCCCTCCTCGGCTGGGCGCCCGGTATCCGCGGCCACGCAGCCGAAGAGAGACATCGGCATCAGACCGGCATCCGCGCGGGACCTGTCCGTCCGCCGCGGTCCGGGGAGCGCGACGAGGACCGCAGTCACGGGCGGCGGCCCGTGGGCAGACACGATCGGGGGACTTCTCATGCACGCGTCCGACCGCCGTGAGGCGGAAGACAGAGCGGACTTCGAGCAGGTGCTGCGCCTCGCCCTGGACACCCCGGAGATCCGCGAGTCCCTGCGGCGCCCCGGCGCGCGGGCCGATGCCGAGTACCTGCGCTCCCAGGCGCTGGCGGCGGCCGGGACCATCTCAGCCGCGGCTGTCCCTGAGTACACCGCCTACCTCCGGCTGTGCGACGCGACCCGGCATCCCACGGCCCACCTCCCCGATCGTCCTCACCAGGCGGACGCCTCGACGGTGGACGCCTCGATGGTGGACGCCTCGACGGGCGGGCGCGGGCTGCTGGCGGCGCTGGCCGTACTCGCTCCGGTCCTGTCCGTCACGGCGGCCGCGATATTCCTGCTCATCGGCTACGCCCTACGTCTGGCCGATTTCCAACAGCCCCTCGCGGACGCATTGGTGGGTACCGGCTGGCTCACCGCGGCCCTGGCGGCACTCGCGGCGGTCATCGCGGCCGCCGCGCTGGTCGTCACCGCCGTACGGCACCGCTCCGCGGCCGGCGGCCACCCCCGCCATCACACCCCGGCCGTCATCGAGGCCCGCGCCGCGTGGCGTCAAGCACTGCTGGAACGCGGCATGCTGCCCTTCCTGCGCCGGCAACTGCACCCGCTCGCACAGGCCCCAGCGCCGGCCCCTGACCCGGCCCCTGACCCGGCCCCCGATGCCGACGCACAGCCGTCGCCGCCCCGGCTGCCCGCCGCCGGTCCGCTCCCGGAACGCCGCACCCCCCTGGGCTACACCAGCCCCGATTTCGCGAGCCCGGACTTCACCGGCCCGGCAGCGCCTCGCGGTACCGACGCCTCCCGCACCACCCCGGCCGTCGTGCACGACATCCCGCCCCGGACGACAGGCTGACCGCGCACATGTGGCCGTGACGGGCGCGGTGACGCACATCGTCCCGATCCGCCGGGCAGACACCGTCGCCACCCCCTGCCACCCCACCACCAGGGAGAAGAGGAACACTCATGTTCGGCGTCAGCGAGATCGCCATCGTCCTCATCGTCGTCATATTGCTCTTCGGTGCCAAGAAACTCCCCGAACTCGCCCGCTCCATGGGCAAGTCGGCGCGCATCCTCAAGAGCGAGGCCAAGGCCATGAAGTCCGACCCGACCACGCCGACCGCGGAGGGGACGCCCTCCTCCGGAGCCGCGGCCCCGCACACCATCCGGGCCGCCCCCGGCGACGTCACCGGCCCGCACCCCACCGCGCGGCCGGGCGACGACGCGCCCCGGCCCTGACCAGCCCGCGCCTCCATCGCCCCAGGTGCGCCCCTTCCGTGCGTGTCCCTTTCGCAGGGGCACGGCCACCGGGCCGCCGCCGTCCGCCCCACCGAAACGAAAGCAGCGTCACGTCATGGGCATCGTCAGCTGGATGATCCTCGGGCTCCTGGCCGGAGCCATCGCCAAGTTCCTCCTGCCCGGACGCGATCCGGGCGGGTTCATCGTCACCACCCTCATCGGTATCGCGGGCGCCTTCACCGGCGGCTGGCTCTCCGCGAAGTTCCTCGACCGTCCCATACAGAACGAGTTCTTCGACCTCGCGACGTGGGGTGCGGCAATCGGCGGCTCCCTGGTCCTGCTGATCGTGTACCGCCTTCTCTTCGGCAATTCGCGCGACTGACCCACAGGCAAGGCTCCGCGGCCGGCCGAAGACGGGCCCGCCCCACGAGACGCCGGACTCCGGGCCGCCACCGCGGCGGCGGTGCGGGCGGATGGGTGGGCGCGGCGGCGTGACGTCACGGCCCGGGGCGTGTTCCGGCCAAGCTTGTTGCGCGTTGAACGAATACCGACCGTGCTCCGTACTCACAAGTGGCCCGGCCTCCACCCGGATCCGGGACGGGCCGGGCCGGATCCGTCCGTACTCGATGGGAGAACTCGCCGTGACTTCTGCCGCCTCCTGGCGCACCCGTACCGCAGCCGTACTCCTGACGGCGCTGACCGTCGCGGGCTTGACGGGAACATCCGCTTCAGCGGCTGCCGTGCCCGTGGTCACCTGCCCCTCGTCCTCCTGCACGACCCTGGTGACCGGCCTCGGCGAGCCCGTCGACGCCGCGTACGACACAGGCGACAACGCCTACCTCACGTACCAGAACGGCGAACTGCGCACGGTGAACCTGGTGACCGGCGCGCGCTCCACCGTCGCCACGGGCCTGGGCAATCTGCGCGGCATCGCCCTCGACGGCACCGGCAGCGCGTACGTCGGAGACTTCGACGGCAATCTGCGCGAGGTCGATCTGGCCACCGGACGGCAGCGCCTGCTCGCCTCCGGGCTCGGCGCGCTGCACGCCATCGCCCACAGCGGCACCACCGTCTACGCCACCGGTGGCAGCGGCAAGCTGTACGAGGTGAAGGAGAGCGGCACCGTGCGCGTCGTCGCGTCCGGCCTCGGCCTGTCCCAGGGCATCGCGATGGACGGACGCGGCGGCGCCTACACCGCCGACATGTTCACGGGCCGGATCCTGCGGACGGACCTCACCACCGGGACGACGAGAACCGTCGCCACCCAGTTCTACGAGCCCACGTCCATCTCCGTGGGGGCGGACGGCCAGGTCTACTTCGCCGTCGGCAACGAGGTCACGCGTCTCGACCCGGACACGGGCGTGGGCACACAGGTCGCCAGTGTGCGCGGCCTCAACTTCTTCGCCTTCGAGCTGGACCGGGACGGCAACGCCTACACGACCCAGGTGACCGGCACGGGCTCGCTCTGGAAGATCGCCAACCTGGTCCCGCGGCGCTGATTCCCGCCGCCCGGACCCGGGCCTGATCGCAGAACGGGCCGCACTCGGCCGCCACCGCCCACCAGTGGCCCGCCAGAACAGGAAAAAGACCCCTTCTGACCTACGTTTCCGCAGGTCAGAAGGGGTCCTTGAGAGTGGAGCCTAGGGGAGTCGAACCCGAATCGACCGGTCCTCCCACCTGTGGTTTTACCAATCCTTTGCGTTGACGTGCCGACGGAAGCCCCTGCACCGTCTCCACCAAGTGGATCACAGTCAAGCCGCTCGGGATGGGCGGCTACCAGCTCGCGCGGGACGGCCGCGACCAAGGCCGTCTTCAGGATGGACAGCACGGGAGTGACCCCGCTGCCGCCCGCCAACAGAAGGAGATCGCCATCCACGGTGCGAGGGGTCAACACCCCCGACGGCGGCAGCACCTCCAGTGCCGTGTCGGCCGTCACGTTGTCGCAGATCCAGTTCGAGGCGGTGTGTGCGTCGGCTGTCTCACGGACCACCTCGGCAACGGTGAGGCGCAGCGCTTCAGTCATTCTCGGGCACCCTTACGATTCCTTCGCGCACCGCCTGCTGGATCGACGCGCGCAGCGCACCGCAGTGCGTCACGCGCGCCGCGTACTCGCCGTCCGCCACCCGCAGGGCTATCTTCTCGCAGGCGACGGCGGCGTCGGTCGTCCACTGGACGCTGGTGTGCGGAAGGCTGTTCTTCTGGACCAGGACTCGGGCTCTGCAGGTCCGGCAGCCGACCTCCTGCATGCCTAACCCCGCGCCGACTGCGGGATCATGGAGTAGGAGACGCCGTTGGCAACGTTCTCCGCGACCTCCTTCTCCCACGCGTCGACCGCCCGGTCGGTGTCGATCTCGAACTCGAACCGGTTGACCATGTCGGGCGTGACGTCCTCGACGTCCACGTAGAACTGCTGGTACCAGCGTCGCAGCTGGTAAACAGGCCCGTCCTGGTCGCTCAGCAGCGGATTGTCGATGGCCGTCTTGTTCTTCCAGATCTCGACGTCCTGCAGAAAACCGAGCCCGACGCCCTCGGCCACCTGCGCGGCCATCGCGTCCGCGTCTTCGTCGGACATGCCCGGGAATTTCTTGACGATCGCTCCCCACTGGAGCATGAAGCCGTTGTCGGAGATCGGGTAGTGACAGTTGATCAGCACGGTCTCGACGGTCTTGCCCGAGGCCTCGTTCCAGAGGTAGTCGATCATGTAGGACGGCCCGTAGTAGGCCGACTCCGACCGCTGGGTGATTTTCTGGGTCTCCGCGCCCGGCACCAGCCCGAGGGAGGCGTCCTCGCGGGACACTCCGTCGAAGTACTGGGTCGCGACGTGCCCCTCGAAGATGTTCTTGAAGTATGTCGGCAGCGCGTAGTGCACGTAGTAG
The DNA here is from genome assembly GCF_044741565.1 of Streptomyces sp. NPDC088147. Taxonomy (NCBI): domain Bacteria; kingdom Bacillati; phylum Actinomycetota; class Actinomycetes; order Kitasatosporales; family Streptomycetaceae; genus Streptomyces; species Streptomyces sp. NPDC088147. Next base: position 570,971 of record NZ_JBIUSY010000003.1, read on the forward strand.
AAGTGCGCCATGTCCACCACGTTGTCGACGATCTCCCGGCAGTGTGAACCGTCCACGCGCAGCTGGTTCCAGGTCCAGGACGACCACTCGTCGCTGTACGCCCCCTCGATCCGAGGAATGGTGACCTCGGGCGGCGGCGGGTTGCCCTGCGGGTCGTGGTAGACGAACAGCTGTTTGTTCTGCTCCAGGGTCAGCCACGCCTGGGTGCGGGCCCCGCGCGGGACTCGGTTGGCGTAGGGGATGCCAGCGCACTTGCCGTCGCCGTCCCACCGCCAGTCGTGGAACGGACAGGCGACGGCGTTGCCCTTGACCGTGCCCTGCGTGAGGTCGCCACCCATGTGCGGGCAGTAGCCGTTGAGGACCTTCAGCTCTCCGTCGCCGCCCTGGAAGACGACGAGCTTGGTGCCGAACGCCTCGACGGCGTGGGGCTTGCCGTCCTTGAAGGACTCGGCGATGCCGAGGCAGTGCCAGCCGCGGGCAAACCTGGCGGGCGGCGGGGCCGCCTCGATGACGCGGTGGTTCATTTCTTGACTCCCTGCGCAGCGATGTGGGTGGCAGCGACATAGCCGAAGGTCATCGAGGGTCCGAGCGTCGCGCCCGGTCCGGGGTAGGTCTCACCCATGACGGCGGCCGAGACGTTGCCGGTGGCGTACAGGCCCTCGATCACCGAGCCGTCCGGCCGCAGAACGCGCGCCTCGACATCCGTGACGAGGCCGCCTTTGGTGCCGATGTCTCCGGGGACGATGGGCACCGCGTAGAACGAGCCCTTCAGCGGCCTGAGATTGGGGTTCGGCAGCGTCGGGTCACCGTAGTAGTTGTCGTAGGCACTGTCACCGCGGCCGAATTCCTCGTCCTTGGCGTTGGCGGCCATCGTGTTGAACCGCTCGACGGTCGCCTTGAGGTTGCCGGCGGGTACGCCGATCTGGGGCGCCAGTTCCTCGAGTGTCGTACCGGTCTTGAGGAACCCGGTGGCCTTCCAGTCCCTCGGGAACGGCTGCCCCGGGAGCAGGCCCACCCAGATGTACTTCTTGTGCGCCCACTCGTCGATGATCATCCACGAGGTCATGGCCTTCTCACCGTGGGCGTACATCTGATCGAGGAACTCGTGGTACGGCAGGGTTTCCTTGACGTACCGCTCGCCGTCGGCGTCCACGATGACCATCGACGGGATGGCCCGGTCGGCAACGAGGAAGAACAGCTTCCCGTCAGGGGTCGGCACCGAGGGGGCGCCCCACACCTTGTCCATCAGGTCGACCGCGGCTCCGGCGGCGAGGCCTGCCCGCAGAGCGTCGCCGGTCTGCCCTTCGGACGCATGGCTCCACTCGGCCTTCGTCGGCTTCGGCAAGTACTGCTCCCGCAACGTCTGGTCGCGCGAGAAGCCTCCTGCCGCGAGGATCACTCCCCCGCGAGCACGGATCGAGATCTCCTTCCCGTTCCGCATCACCCTGATCCCGGTGACGCGGCCGTCCTCCACGACGAGGTCCTGGAACGGTGTGGACAGCCACAGCTCCCCCCTGGCCTCCCGGAGCGCCAGCCGCAGCCGTGCCACCAGCGCCTCACCGAGCGACAGCAACTTCCGCCCGGTGAGCAGGGCCCTGACGGCCCGGAGGCCCACGAGCAGGGCGGTCTTCTTGCCCTTCCAGGTGCGCATGACCATGTTGAGCTTGGGGAAGTCGGCCGAGGTCAACGTCAGCCCGTGCGTGGGCAGCCCGGCCCGGCGCATGTTCCTGAACTCGGGGCCGAGCTTCTTGCCGTCAATGATGCACGGTTCGACGGACCGTCCCTGCGGCTTCCCACCGGGAGTCTCCGGGTAGTAGTCGGGGTAGCCGGGTGTGTGGATGAACCGCACGTGCGGGCTCTTTCGGTCGAAGAACTCGACCATCTCCGGGCCGCGCGTGAGGTACGCCTCCCTACGGGCGGCCGGTACGCGGTCTCCGACGGTCGCGTCCAGGTAATTGCGGGCGTTCTCCAGGGTGTCGTGCTCGCCCGCCCGCTCCAGGTAGACGTTGTTCGGCACCCAGATGACTCCGCCGGACAGCGCGCTCGACCCGCCGTACTTGTCGGTCTTCTCCACCACCAGAGAGGACAGCCCGCGCAGTCGTGCGACCGTTGCCGCGGCGAGGCCCCCCGCGCCCGATCCAACGACCACCACGTCGTACTCGTGATCCCAGTGGGTGCTCATGCCTGACCTCCTGGAACGGCGCGCGGCGAGACGGCCTTGGCCCCGCCCGGATCGGTGACTCCGTATCGCTCGGCCGGCTCCGCCGCGATGAGCCTCCAGCCTCTGTGACCGAGGAGCTCGGAGTCGGCAGCATCCCCGAGTACCGCCGCGACGCCTTTCCCGGCGCTGCGGCGGTCACCGGTGGCCAGTGGGACCGGCAAGGTCACTTGTGACCCCAGTACGCGTCCTCGGTGATCTCCTTGACGGTCCAGTCGGCATCGTCGACGAGGATCGCGTCGCAGCCGTACTCGACCTGGAAGGGGCCGGGAGTGGCAGCGTAGAAGGAGACCATCCTGTCGTTGGTGTGGCGGCCGAGGGACTGCTGGACGTCGTAGCCCGCCTTGTGGACGCGGTCGAGGCCGCGGCCGACCTCGTCCAGGCTGGACAGCTCCAGCATGAAGTGGAAGATCATGCCCGGCATCGGGGCCTCGCACAGGCCGAGGCTGTGGTGGCGCGGGTTGACGCCGAGGAACCGCACCCAGTTCAGCTGGCCTTCCGGCCCACCGAACGCGACGGCCGGGAAGCGCAGGGAGTCGCGGTGGCGGAAGCCCAGCAGCTCGGTGTAGAAGGAGAAGGACGCCTCGATGTCGGCGGCCGACAATACGATGTGGCCGAGCCCGAGGTTCCCTGCCAGGAACTTGTTGCCGTACGGGTTTGCCTGCGGCGCGTGGTTCATCGCCGGGGAGTAGTAGATCTCCAGGTGGTTGCCGTTGGGGTCGTTCACGTGGACAAGTGCCTCGACACGACGGTCGGCGGCCTCCTCCGCGGTGCCAGGGGTGACGGTGTGGCCCGCCTTCTCCAGCCGTTCGACGGTCTCACGCAATGCCGCCGCGTTGGCGACTTCCCAGCCGGCGGCCAGCAGCCGGTCGCTCTCGCCGGGCAGGAACGTGAACCGGTTGGCGTATTCGTCATGCCGGAAGTACAGGGCGTTGTCGTCCGGACCGGTGACGGTCTCGAGGCCGAGCACGTCGGCGCCGAACGAACGCCACTTTTCGAGGTCGGCGGTCTCGAAGCGCAGGTAACCGAGGGAAGTGATCATTCAGGACTCCAGGAAGTTGAGAGTGACACGGTTGAACTCGTCGAAACGCTCGGTCTGGGCCCAGTGGCCGCTGTGCGGGAAGACATGCAGCCGCGCGTTCGGGATGGTCTTCAGGGCGACGAGCGCGCCGTCCAAGGGGTTGACGCGGTCCTCGCGGCCCCAGGTCAGCAGCGTCTCGTGGCGGATCTTGTAAGCCTCGCGCCAGAGCATCCCCTCCTCGGCCATCCCGGGGTTCGCGAAGGTCGCGGCCATCGCGGCATTGCCACGTACGGTCTCGGGGTCGGTCGCCGAGGCGAGGCGTTTGGCGATGAGATCCTCGGTCACCAGTGCCGGATCGTGGGCGAGGGCCGTCAGGAAGGCGACGAGACCCTCGCGTGTCGGGTCCGCCGAAAAATCGAACAGCCGCCTGATGCCCTCGGTGGGGTCAGCGGCCAGCACGTTGAGGCTTACCCCACCCGGGCCCATGAGGACGAGCCTGTCGACCCGGTCCGGATGGTTGATCGCCATCCGGGCGGCGGTGCCGCCGCCCAGGGAGTTGCCCAGGACATGGGCCTTGTCGATGCCCAGTTCATCCATCAGCTCGACGACCGCTTCCGCGGCGGCGGTGAAGAACTGCTTCTCGAAGCGTTCGGGCTTCACCGAACGGCCGTAGCCGGGCTGGTCCACCAGCAGGGTGCGGAACCGCTCGCCGAACACCGGCAGATTGGCGCCGAAGTTGCTGACCCCGGACGCGCCGGGCCCGCCGCCGTGCAGCATGATCAGCGGATTTCCGTCACCCTCTTCGGTGTAGAACAGGCCGTTCTTCGCGGTTCCCTCAGTCACAGCATCACGTCCGTCACTTCGAGACCGAGCGCGCCCTTGCCGTACATGGCGAGCGCGCGCTCCGGGTCGTTGGCGACGTGGACACGGCCCGCGTGGGCATCGCGCCAGGCCCGCTGGACCGGGTTGCCGGCCTTGAGTGCGTGCCCGCCCGCGTTCTCGAACAGCAGGTCGACGGCCTTGATCACGCGCTGAGTGGCCATCACCTGGTCACGCCGGGTGGCCAGGCGGAGCTCCAGCGGGAGATCCTCCCCCGCCTCGGTCAGCCGGAGCTGCTCGGCGATGTTGCGGGAGAGCTGGAGCCAAGCGGCGTCGATCTCGCTGGCGGCGGTGGCGATACGCACCTGGGCGTGCGGGTCCTCGGCCACCTTCTGGCCGCCGTAGGAGAGGCGGATGCGTTCCTTCGTGGCCTGGAGGTAGGCGTCGAGGGCGCTCTGCCCTATGCCGACGATCGGGGCGGAGATCGTCGTGGTGAACATGGCAGCGAACGGGAGCCGGTAGAGCGGGGAGGTGTTGACCTCGTTACCGGGGCAGTCCAGGGCACTCGTGTTCGCGAAGCTGAGAGTCCGGTGCTCGGGGACGAATACGTCCTCGACCACAATGTCGTTGCTGCCCGTACCGCGCAGGCCGACGGTGTCCCAGACGTCGTCGATCTTGTAGTCGGTGCGGGGCAGCAGGAGGGTGCGCATGTCGACGGGGGTACCGTCGGGGCCCGGGATCAGGCCTCCCAGGAACACCCACTGGGCGTGGTCACAGCCGGAGGAAAAGCTCCAGCGGCCGCTGACCCTGAAGCCGCCGTCGACCGGCGTGATCCGGCCGGTCGGCGCATAGGAGGAGGAGATGCGGGCGCTCTGGTCATGGCCCCAGACCTCATGCTGCGCCTCGTCCGGGAACAGGCCGAGTTGCCAGGAGTGGACTCCGACGACCGAGGCGACCCAGCCGGTCGAGCCGCAGGCGGCAGCGATCTCCTTGACGGCGGTGTAGAAGAGCACAGGGTCGGCTTCCAGCCCCCCGTAGCGCTTCGGCTGCAGCAACCGGAAGAAGCCGGCGTCGGACAGCTCCTCGATCGTCGCTTCGGGAACCCGCCGGGCTGCTTCCGCCTCGGCGGCCCGCTCGCGGATGACCGGGACGAGGGAACGGACGACCTCGAATACTTGCTCGCTCAATTCGCGCTCCTTACTCCGTGCGTCCTGTGAGCCAGCTCACGGACCCGTTGCGGATACGTTAAGCGGGGTGTTCCTATTAGGAATAGGAACATCCCGCTCAGCGGGAGACCGAGCGCCCACCGATGAAGTCCAGCCATGCGGGCGCCGCGTTCAAGATCGGGAAAGCCGGTCGGTTCCGCCCACCGGACGGACAGGAGTCGACATGGCAGTCCCCGCCGCCAGCGGACCCGACATCGGCAGCTCGATGCTCGCGCGGGCCGCACTGATCCTGTATTCCTTCAACACGTCCACGCCGGAGCTGTCGTTGATGGACGTGGTGCGCCGCACAGGCCTGCCGCGATCCTCGGTGCACCGGATCCTCGACCAACTCGTCCAGCTCAAAGGACTGGAGCGCACGGGTGCCAAATACCGGCTCGGCCTCAGGCTGATCGAGCTGGGCGCGCTCGCCGCCCATCAGAACTGGCTCCGCGACGCCTCACTCCCCTATCTGCACAATCTGCACAGCAGCACCGGTGCCCTGGTCCACCTCTCCATCCTGGACGGACACGAGATCGTCTACCTGGAGAAGATCGGCGGCTCTCCCGACAACCGCATTCCCTCACGCCTGGGCGGCCGCCAGCCCGCCTACTGCACCAGCGCGGGAAAAGCGATGCTGTCTTTCGCCGACGAGGACGAGCTGGACGAGATCCTCAAGACGGGCCTGCCCGCCCGGACGCCTTTCACCATCACCGATCCCCACGCGTTCCGCCGTGAACTCGCCCAGATCCGGGAACGCGGTGTGGCCTTCGACCGCGAGGAGAACTACCGGGGCATCGTCTGTGTCGCGGCGCCGCTCCGGGATGCCACGGGCCGTGCCATCGCCGCCATTTCCCTCGCGGGTGCACCCAGCCGGATCAAGCTGCAGGCTCTGATCCCACCGCTGCTGGTCACGGCGCGCCAGACCCGGCACGCCCTGTTCGTCCCGGGGCACCGCGGCCCCGTCCCGTCGGCGGAACCACCACGACCGGACCGGGCCGGCCAGGTCTGGTCCGGCCCGAGGATGCGCTGAGCCCGACTCCGCCGGGGACCTTGGCGATCCCCGGCGGGGCGGCATGATCGACGGGCATGCTCGGCGCTGTTCAAGGCCCGACGCAGTTGTCGAGGTGTCCGTTGTCGCTCCATGCCCGTTCGGGTGAGCAAGTTCCTTCTCCGACCGTGCAGATGGCGCGGGCGAGCGACCCGGGTGGTACGGCGGCGATGTGAGTGAGAGACCGCCTGGGCGGGCTGTGGCGTGACGAGGACTTCGCCGACCGGTATCCGCGTGACGGCCGTCCGGGTCTCCTCGCCCGCTCAGCCGGCCACCGTGTGTGCTGCGGTTCCTGCTCGGTCTGTCGGATCGGCAGGCGACCGAGGCGGTTCGCTGCCGCATCGATTTCACGTACGCGCTGGCCTGCGGCAGATGATGGTGCAGAACTACTGCCGCGACGGGGCGGGCCGCCTGCGCCGGCGCACCGCTGAGGACGGCGGGCTGCCGCGCTCAGCCGTCGCAGTCGTCTCGGCCTACGACCCGACGGCCCGCATCGTGGCACCGTTCACCAAGAGCCAGTGCCGCCCCTGTCCGGTCCGATCCGCTGCTCGACCATCGCCGACAGCGCCCGAACAGTCGGCTTTCCCCCGCGAGAACTCCGCGATCTGCAACTCCGCGTCCGCGCCGGGCAACAGACACCCGAATGGCAGGCCCGCTATTCGGTCCGCTCCGGAGTGGAAGGCACCGTCAACGAGCTCGCTCACGGACACGGCATGCGCCGCTGCCACTAGCGGGGACAGCAGAAAGCCCACCTACAGCACGTGTTCACAGCCATCGCCGCAAATGTCGAGCGCCTCAGCCGACGGCCGCCGACCGGAGAAGGACCCCCGTCCCGGCCGCCGGCCGCCTTCCAGAACTTGCTGGACCAGCACGGGATCCCCCGGCCGGGGTCTTGACGGTCCGCCAGAGACCGAGCAGGTGATACCAATATCCCCGACGAAGTCGAGCTGAGCGGGATTGTCGCCTGGACGCCGCGCAGCGGCTGGATGTGAGGGCTGCACCGACCCCGTCGGGCGGCCGGGGGCGTCAGCCCTGCCCGGCGATCTCCAGAGCGATGTCGATGAGCTGATCCTCCTGCCCGCCGACAAGGTTGCGCCGGCCGGCGCGGACGAGGATCTCCGCGCCGGAGACGCCATAGCGGTCGGCGTGCTGGGCGGCGTGCTTGAGGAAGCTGGAGTAGACACCCGCGTACCCCATCATGAGCTCCATGCGGCCCAAGGTGCACTCGTCGTCCATGACGGGACGGACGACGTCCTCGGCCGCGTCGACGATTTTCATGACGTCGATGCCGGTACGGAAGCCGAGCTTCTCGCAGACTGCGGCGAATGCCTCGACGGGTGTGTTGCCCGCACCCGCGCCGAACCTGCGGACGGAGCCGTCGATCTGGAGGGCGCCCGCGCGGACGGCAGCGACGCTGTTGGCGACGCCGAGGCCCAGGTTCTCGTGCCCGTGGAAGCCGACTTGGGCGTCGTCGCCGAGTTCGGCGACCAGGGCGGCGATCCGGTCGGTGGTCTGTTCCAGGATCAGGGCGCCCGCGCTGTCGACGACGTAAACGCACTGGCAGCCGGCGTCGGCCATGATCCGCGCCTGCCTCGCGAGCACCTCGGGCGGCCGGCTGTGGGACATCATCAGGAAGCCGACGGTCTCCAGGCCCAGTTCGCGAGCCAGACCGAAGTGCTGGATCGACACATCGGCCTCGGTGCAGTGGGTGGCGATCCGGCAGATCGACGCTCCGTTGTCCGCGGCCTCGCGGATGTCCTCCTTGACGCCGAGCCCGGGCAGCATCAGGAAAGCGATCTTCGCCTGACGGGCCGTCTTCACCGCGGCCTTGATGAGCTCTTGTTCGGGCGTCTTGGAGAATCCGTAGTTGAAGGAGGAGCCCCCGAGACCGTCGCCGTGGGTGACCTCGATGACGGGCACGCCTGCTTCATCGAGGGCGGAGACGATGTCCACGACATGCTCGACGGTGAACTGGTGGCGCTTGGCGTGAGAGCCGTCGCGCAGGGACGAGTCGGTGACGCGGATGTCCCACTCGTTGTTGTAAGGCATGTCAGGCTCCCGCGATGCGTTTGGCGAACTCTTCGCCGACCTTGGTGGCGGCGGCCGTCATGATGTCGAGGTTTCCTGCGTAGGGCGGCAGAAAGTCCCCCGCGCCCTCGACCTCCAGGAAGATCGCCACCCGGGCGAGTCCGCCGGAGACCGGGGTGGGGTCGTCGAACTGGGGATCGCCGCACAGCCGGTAGCCGGGTACGTAGACAGCGACATCGGCGGCGATCTGGTGAACCGACTCGGTGATCTTGTCGCGGTCGGCGTCGGCAGGGATGGCGCAGAAGACCGTGTCACGCATGAGGGGCGGCGGGTCGGCCGGGTTGAGGATGATGATCGCCTTGCCCCGGCGGGCGCCGCCGATCACCTCGATGCCGCACCGCGTGGTCTTGGTGAACTCGTCGATATTGGCGCGCGTGCCCGGCCCCGCACTCTGCGACGCCACCGAGGCCACGATCTCCGCGTACTCGACCGGGACGACCCGCGACACCGCGTGGACCATCGGGATCGTCGCCTGCCCGCCGCAGGTGATCAGCGAGACGTTGTCCGCGTCGAGGTGTTCGGTGAGATTCGCAGGGGGTACCACGGCAGGTCCGACGGCGGCCGGGGTGAGGTCGATCGCCCGGATGCCCGCCTCCCGGTAGCGGGGGGCCGCGGCCCGGTGCACGTAGGCGCTGGTGGCCTCGAAGACCAGATCGGGCAGCTCCGTACGGGAAAGCAGCCAGTCGATGCCCTCGTGGCTGCTTTCCAGGCCGAGGTGCGCGGCCCTTTTCAGGCCCTCGGACTCCGGATCGACGCCGACCATGTAACGGGGTTCGATGCGGTCGCTGCGCAGCAGCTTGTAGAGCAGGTCGGTGCCGATGTTGCCGGGCCCGACGATGGCCGCGGTGGCTTTGGCCACGGGGCGCTCCTTTACGTGAAGGTGAGCGAGACGGAACCGAGGCCGGTGAACTCGGCGGTGAACGTCTGACCAGCGGCGACGTCGATAGCGCGAGTGCAGGAGCCTGGCAGGATCACGTGCCCGGCATGCAGCCGGACCCCGAAGGAGGCGACCTTGCCGGCCAGCCAGGCGACAGCGGTGACGGGGTTGCCGAGCACGGCGTCGGAGCGGCCTGCGACGACATGCTCGCCGTCGCGGTAGAGGGTCGCTTCGATCGCTGTGAGGTCGAGGCTGTCCGGGACGACGCCCTCTCCGATCACATATCCGGCCGAGGACGCGTTGTCGGCGATGGTGTCGGCCAGGCCGATCTTCCAGTCGCTGATCCGGCTGTCGATCAGTTCGAGGGCGGGCACGACGCGCTCGGTGGCGTCGAGGACGTCCTCGACGGTGCAGCCCACGCCGGGCAAGTCCTTGCCGAGAACGAAGCCGACCTCGACCTCGACGCGCGGACAGCAGTACCGGGCAGCCACGACCGGGACGTCCTGCCGCAGCTCCATTTCGGCAAGCAGATGCCCGTAGTCAGGTTCTTCGACGCCCATCATCTGCTGCATCGCCTTCGACGACAGACCGACCTTGTGCCCGTTGACCACGGCTCCGGTCTCGAAACGCCGACGCATGTTGATCAGCTGGATCTCATAGGCGTCGACCGCGTCTATCGCCGGGAACAGTTCAGTGAGTGGCGCGATCGGTGCCCGCCGCAGTTCGGCGGCAAGCAGCAGATCGGCCGCCCGCCGCCGGTCGTCCTGTGTCAGCATGCAGTTGACCCTAGGGACGTTTGACGGGCTGACACTGCCCTGTCTCCCGCTGGCTGGGAGGGTTTCTCATTTCGGGCCCGACAGGCGGGCTAACCGAGGCGAGCGCCCGCACGTGTGGGCCACGGCCATGCCGAGTGAATGCCGGCGCAACCTGGACGGCCTGCCAGGGGACGGCTCCCGCCGGGGCCAGGCGGTCCTTCACGGCGGATGCGCGCGGCCGGCCACCGGCGAGACTTCATGACGCCCGGTACTCGCCACCGTTCAGGCCCGGCCGGAGCGCACGTCGAGCATGCCGACCCGCTCGGCGACGCGTACCCGGTGGTTGTACTTGAGCGGCATGCAGACCACGCCGTGGCCCATACGAATCGTGGAGGTCTTCGCTGGCACCCGGGTGAGGAGAACCTCGGACGCCGTCATGCGGGCATGGCGCTCAAGGCCGTGGTGCTCGACCGCCCAGATCGGGTCGAAGCCCATCTGGGCGTGGGGTTGGCGATTTGCGCCTCGAGGGTCATCGAGAACTGCACGTGAACTTCGATATTTCGACTAGGAATAGTTCCAACAGGTATATAGCGTTGCCGCTTCATCATGGTTCGGTAGCCTTGAGGGGTGACTGAGAAATCCCCCACCCTGCCGCCGACCAGTTGGGCGGTCCTCGGGCTGCTCTCCTTCGGAGAGGAACTGTCCGGCTACGACCTCAAGAAGTGGGCCGACTCGAGCCTGAAGTTCTTCTACTGGAGCCCGTCCTACAGCCAGATCTACAGCGAGCTGAAGCGACTGGAGAGGGCCGGCTATGCGGTGTCGCGCGTCGAGCTGACCGAGAGCACACGTGGCAAGCGCGTCTACACGATCACCGGCGAAGGGCGGGAGGTTGTCACACGGTGGGCCCGGGACGCCCCGGTCGAGCCGCCCATCCTCAAGCACGGGGTCATGCTCCGGGTGTGGCTCGGCCACCTGATGGAGCCCGAGAAGTTGCGCGGGGTCATCGAACAACACCGGGACTACGCCGATAAGATGCGCAAGCTCTCCGCGATCGACGCCGAAGCCGCCGCCGAGGTCTCCGACTGGGCCTATCCCGAGATGGTCCTGCGCTGGTCGGAACGGCACTACGAGTCCGAGCGCGACCTGGCCCAGCACATGCTGAACGACCTCGACGCCCTCGCGGCCCAGCCCCGCCCCCAGCCTACGGGCGGAGCCTACGCCCGCTTCAAGAAGCAAGCCGCTCGGACGTCGGGTACCCGTTCCCGGCTGAAATGATCGCCCGGGCCCCCTTGGCCCGTTCTGGTCAGTTCAGCCGGGACAACCGGCGGTGGAGTGATCCCGGCGGAAGCACGCAGGGCAGCCCGGCACTGTTCAGGAGCGCCGGCACCCCTCAGATCCAACGGGACACCACCCTCATGCATCATCGGCACACATCGGCCGCGCGCTGGGACCTGGCCGCCAGGGTCAGCGACCCCGACGCAGGAGACAGCCGGATCAGAACCAGCGGTCTCCGCTCAGTGCGCCGATCAGGTCGCGCGGGACTCGGTCGCTTCCGCCGGGAACAGATGTCAGGGTCCCGAACGAGCTGCGGAAGAAGAGGAGCGGAGCACCGTCCCCCTCAGCCGTCAAGGCGGTGACGGCGCCGACGGCGATGCTGTGGTCGCCGCCAGCCAGTTCGTCGGCGAGGTCGGCCTCGATCCAGGAGAGCGCGCCGGGCAGCAGTGGTGCGCCATTGACCCCCGGGCGCCAGTCGAGGCCGTCGAACTTGCGGGGCCCGGCGAGAGCTTCGCAGAGGCGACGCTGGTCGGCCGCCAGCACATTAATCGCGAACCTGCCCGCGGCTCGGATCTTCGGCCAGGACGTCGAGGCCTCGCCCGGGCAGAACAGCACCAGAGGCGGGTCGAGGGAGAGCGACGAGAACGACTGGCAGACCATGCCGACCGGCTTCTCGTCGTGGATGGCGGTGACGGCAACGACCCCGCTGGCGAACGTTCCGAGCACCCTGCGCAACTCGACGGACATGACGATCCTCCCTTAGCTCGGAAGCTATTTCAGTTGGGTATGTTCTGACTGGCGATGACCCCCGCACTCGCCTCGGAGTACAGCAAGGAGAACGCCGGCCCGGGTCTGCCGGAGGACGCCGACTACACGCTGATCGCGAAACTGCTTCCTGCCACGGGCGACGGCTTCGGGCGGCCGGAGCCCGTGGCCGGCGTCGTCGCGAACTCGGCTCAACCGACGGCTCATTCATCATCGGGTACCGAGATCCGCGACGACGAGGGTACGCACTGCTGAGGCGCAGCTCCCCCGTGATGGGTACGGTGGAGCAGACCTGCTCGGCGCCGACGGCGCGGTCCGGCGGCGCGTGGCCGCCCCCAGCCGGTGGCCTCCCCGTCAGCGTTCGGCCAACACACAGTGCGTGCCACTGAAGGTGGTGGGGCATGCACTTGTTGCAGTGGATGCACAGAGACCGGGTGCCGCTCTCGCTCTCCATACGATTGATCAGGTCAGGTTCACGCAGCAGTGCCCTGCCCATCGCCACGAACTGGAAGCCTTCGGCCATGGCCCGCTCCGCGGTCTCCCGCAGGGACACCCCGCCGAGCAGGACCAGCGGCAGGCCGAGCGCGGCACGGAACTGCCGGGCGCTTTCCAGCAGATACGCCTCTTGGTACGGATAACTGCGGATGAACTGTTTGCCCACCATGCGCACGCCCTGACGGACGATCGGATTGCGCATCGCGGCGGCGAACTCCGTGAGTGGCGCCTCGCCCCGGAACAGGTACATCGGGTTGAGCAGCGAACTGCCCGCGGTGAGTTCAAGGGCATCCACACTGCCGTCGACCTCCAGCCACTGGGCCACCTGGAGGCTTTCGTCCAGCCACAGTCCGCCCGGAACGCCGTCGTCCATGTTGAGTTTGGCCAGGATAGCGATGCGGTCACCCACAGCGTCCCGGACCGCGCGGGCAGCATTACGGGCGACTTTGGCACGGCCCTCCAACGTGCCGCCGTACTCGTCCTTCCGCTTGTTGATCTTGGGGCTCAGAAAGGAGCTGGCGAAGTAGTTGTGGCCGAGGTGGATCTCCACCGCGTTGAAACCGGCTTCGACGGCGTGCAGTGCTGCGTCGGCGTGGGCCGTGGTGATGCGTGCAATGTCGGTTTGGCTCGCCCGCCGTACCCGTCGGAGCGACTGCTTGTTGAACGTGGTCGAAGGACCGAGGGCCGGCACGCCGTTGGAGCTGCCGTCTGCCACCGGGCCCGCGTGGCCGAGCTGCGCCGAGACCGCCGCGCCCTCGGCGTGCACCGCATCGGTGAGTCGGCGCAGCCCCGGAACGGCCTCCGGGCGCATCCAGATCTGATCGCGTTCGGTTCGGCCCTCCGGGGCTACGGCGCAGTAGGCAACAGTGGTCATGGCCACGCCGCCCGCGGCGTGGCGGCGGTGGAAGTCAATCAGTTCGTCGCTGACCAGCGCACCCTTGCTCATGCCCTCGAACGTCGCCGCTTTGATGAACCTGTTGCGCAGCGGCAAGGGGCCGAGCCGCGCTGGTCCGAAAAGGGCGGGTGGTGTCATAGCGACCTCCAGTGTGCGGTAGACGTGCGGGGCAGGGACGCATGGCGGTGGGCTGGGTGTCCGGACGCAGGGCTGCGGCAATGCCACCGCCGGCGAAGAGGATCGTCGGGGCGGACACCCTGCGGCCCGCGGCGCTGTCAGCGGCCGCTTGCCATCAGGGTGGCGTCTGGTATGTCATGACCGCCCTTGAAGTAGAGCAGCGGCGCGTCCTTGCGTTCGACGCGCATTTCGCGCACCCGGCCCACCACGATGTCGTGGTCGCCGCCGTCGTACACGGCCTCGATGGCGCACCCGAGCCAGGCGAGGACCCCGTCCAGGATGACGGTCCCGCCTGGTGAGCGGCGCGAGCCGACGGCGTCGAACTTGGGACCGTAGGTACTCCCGAACGCCTTGCAGACCTCGCGCTGGTCCTCGGCCAGTATGTTGACCCCGAAGTGGCCGGAGGGGCGGATACGTGGCCAGCTCGTGGAGCTGTGCCCCGGGCAGAACAGGACGAGCGGCGGATCGAGGGAGAGCGAGGAGAACGACTGACAGGTCAGGCCCACCGGCTCATCACCGTCCAGACCGGTGATCACGGTCACTCCGGTGGCGAACTGTCCCAGGACGGCGCGGAACGTCCGTATGTTCGCACTGGGCAGCATAGGAACTCCTTCAGTGTTCGGGAGCCGGGCGGCTCAGTCATAGACGACTTCCACCTGGTCAGTGAGCGGCACCGCCTGGCAGGCCAGGACGTACCCCTCAGCGAGGTCTTCCTCCATCAGCACGGAGTTGCGCAGCAGCTTCACTTCGCCGCCGACCACCCGGCAGGTGCAGGCGCTGCAGGACCCCTCCCGACACGAGAACGGTGCGTCGAGGTCCTGGGCGAGAAGGAGGTCGAGAAGAGTGGTGCGGGCCGGCCACGGGAATGTCCGGCGCTCCCCGTCGAGTTCGACGGTCAGCGTCCCGGTACACGCCTCGTCGGCGGGCGGTGGCGCGGGCGCCGCGGACAGTTCCGCGAACGGGTTCGACGTCAGCGACTGGTACTCCTCGGACAGCACCCGCGAGCGGTCCATGCCGGCCGCCTCCAGCGCCTCGGCCGCCGTGTGCATGAACCGCTTGGGCCCGCACAGCAACGCGGCGTCGGCTCCGGCCCAGGGCCGGACCAGGGCCGTGAGACGACCCAGGTCAGGCAGCCCGTGCAGGGTCTCCAGCCAGTGGACCACCTGGACCCGGTCCGGGTACTCCTCGGTCAGACGGCGCAGTTCGGCCGCGAAGATGACCGACCGTTCGTCGCGGTTGGCATACACCAGAACGGCGCTGCCGCCCTCCCGGACCCGGGACCGCAGGATCGACATCACCGGGGTGATGCCGCTGCCTGCCGCGAGCAGTAGCAGGTCGCGGTGGCCCGGCGCGGGGGTGAACCGGCCGGCCGGAGGCAGCACCTCGATGGTGTCACCGGGACGGAGCCGGTCACAGATCCAGTTGGAGGCGAGGCCGCCCGGCACCCGCTTGACGGTGACGGTCGGGCGGGGATCGCCCGGCGCGCTGGACAGGGAGTAGCAGCGGGCCACCCAGCCGTCCGGCCCTGGTATCCGTAGGGTCAGGAACTGGCCCGGCTTGTAACGGAGTTCGTCGGCAATCCCGGCTTCGGTCTCGAAGGAGACGGAGACGGCGTCGGCCGTCTCCGGCGTCACCTCGGCGACACGCAGTGTGCGGACCACGCCGCTCACGCGTCGACCACCGCCAGGGCTCCGTTCCGTAGGGTCCGTTCGATCGTCGCCCGCAGCCAGGTGCAGGTGGGAATCACCGGGGTCCGGGGTCGTCCGCGGGTGGCGATCGCTTCGGCGAACTCCGCGCTGCCCTCGGCGCTGTCGGGCCACTGCATGGAGGTCTGCGCCAGGCTGCTCTTGCGCACCAGCACCGCGGTGGCGCGGCTCTGGCACACCAGGGGTTGCACGTTGGCTGTCCGCTCCGGGTCCGCGAGCGGGCCCCGTGCGCCGGCCATATGCGGGCAGTAGCCGTTGAGGATGTTGAGCTTGCCCGTGTTGTCGGCGAAGACCACGAGCTTGGTACCGAAAGCCTGCACAGCGTGCGGCTTGCCATCCCGGAACGTGTCGGCCAGGCCTGGGCAACGCCGGCCGCGGGCGTATCGGGTGAGGGGTGTTCCGGTCTCGATGACGCGGACATCGTCGTCCGAGTCGACTGTTGCCATCGCTCCTCCATCTGTACGCGGCACGCGGCTGGGGCGTCACGTCCTGCCGACCCCTCAGCGTCACTCCTGGCCGTCATCGTGCGAACGGGACGACGGTCCAGAAAGGCCCGTTCCCGCTGACCGGGACGGCGGGGTCAAAAGTCGGCCACGGGTGGAACCAGCCGTCGCGGGACAGGTTCCAACGGGGTGAGAGACCACATCGGCCACCGCACGACGGCGCCCCGAAAGAGCGGCACGGGGAATCACGCACATCCGCCACCACGGCGCCGCGAGTCATGCCGCCACTTCCCCAAACCCCTTCTCGGCACCTGCGGTCCAGCGGATCGGTCCCGGTCAGCGGGAGCCACCCGTACGGCCGGTGCCGAACCCCTCTAGCGTCGGGCCGACCGGGCGACGGCACACAAGAGGGCCGTTCGCGGTGAGGTTCGGAGGTTGTGATGACGCACGAAGTGGTCCGCCGAGTCGAGGAGGTCTCGCCGCTCCCGGCGGCGACGGCCGAGGAGACGGAAGCGCTGTGCAGGCTCACCGACCGGGGTGTCTAGCTCATCCGCCAGGCGGGGGTGATGCGGCTTCTGCAACCGCGGGACTTCGGCGGCCACGCGGCCCACCCGCGCGACTTCGCGGAGGCGGTGATGGCGGTGGCCCGCGTCTGCGGGTCCACGGGCTGGGTGAGCGGTGTCGTCGGAGTGCACCCGTGGGAGATGGCGCTGATGGACCGCAAGCTCCAAGCGGAGGTCTGGGGTGAGAACCCCGACACCTGGATCGCATCCCCGTATGCGCCTCAGGGCATCGCCACCCGGTGGACGGCGGCTACACCCTGAAGGGGCACTGGAACTTTTCCTCGGGAACCGATCACTGCGACTGGATCTTCCTCGGCGCGCTGGTTGCCGGCCCCGACGGCAGACCGCTGCAGCCGGTCAAAGTGCTGCACGTGGTGCTGCCCCGCTCCGACTACACGATCGTGCCGGACTCCTGGGACGTGATCGGCCTGTGCGGAACCGGCAGCAAGGACGTCATCGTCGATGACGTCTTCGTCCCCGACTACCGCACCATCGACGCCGATGAGGTTTCCGAGGGCGAGAAGGCAGCGGAGCGCGTGGGCCGCTCGGACACCCTGTACCGGTTGCCGTTCTGGGCCATGTTCCCACTGGGCATCACAGCGTCGGTGATCGGCACCGCCGAGGGTGCGCTCGCTGCCCATCTCGACTACCAGCGGGACCGCGTCACAGCGAGAGGTACGAAGATCAAGGAAGACCCCTACGTGCTGCCCGCCATCTCGGAGGCGGCCGCCGAGATCAGCGCCTCCCGCACGCAGCTGGTCGACGGCATCAGCAGACTGTACGACAAGGCCGAGAACGGCCGTCCGATCACTTTCGAAGACCGTGCAGCCGTCCGGCGCGACCAAACCCGTTGCGCCTGGCGGGCAGTGGCCGCAGTCGACGAGATCTTCGCTCACTCCGGCGGGAACGCGGTGCGCAAGCATAACGTGATGCAGCGCTTCTGGCGCGACGCCCATGTGGGCCTCCAGCACGCCATCCACGTCCCCGGCTCGATCTACCACAGCGCCGCTCTCACCGCGATGGGAATCGAGCCCGAGGGACCGCTGCGGGCACTGATCTGACGCGCTCCGCCACGTGGCCCTGTCACTTTCCATACCGCTTACCGATCAGATTCTGAGAGGAACACAGTTCGCTGGGCTACGTGAGGGGCCGGGCCGCCGGCATGGCGGCCCGGCGTGCCTTCGCCTTCGAGACGGCCGGCTTCGCAGAAGGGAGCGGCCCGGAGTCGGAAGCGCTGTATCTGCGCATGGACGAGCGTTGCGGGCGGATCGTGATCCTGCCGGGTCGGGAGGACCGGGTCGAGGTTGTGGGCCGGGAGGTCCGCGACCATCTGGTACTCGGCCAGGTGCGGCAGGCCGTCGAGGCCGCCGTGATCAAGCCACTGTCCCAGGAGGACTGCGATCTGCGTCGAGTGGAAGCGTGCCTCACCTTCGAGGCGCCGGGCGGTACTCCGGTTGAGATCTTCCATGGCCGGCTCTGGACCACGGCCCAATCGCCACCCCGTACGGCAACCGCTTCGTCACGGCACGCTGGGCGCAGGGCATGTTGTGGTGCCGGTGGGGGACCTAAACGGGGCGGTCCGTTTCTGCACCGAGACGCTCGGCTTCTTGCCGCGCGGTGCGTTCCGGCTGCCCGCTCCGCCGGAGTTCGGCCCGGTCCGGCTGCGTTTCCTCGGATCCCGACAACCTCACTTCGCTGCGGCCGCCGCAGCAACTCCCGCGCCCCCGAGACCGGTGGCCTCTCCATGCCGCTGTCAGCGACCGCGGTTCGGGCGGGCGGCTCGCCGAACACGCCGAGCGTGGGCCCGAGGCACGTGAGCCGCAGGACAACTCCGCCGGCTATTCCGGCGCCCGTGCGTACATGTGTGAGGGGTGAGGCCGCCCACCGAAGCGGCCTCACCCCTCACACGGTCGTGCCGGTCATGCCCATGCGGCGTCGTGCGTCTCTGGAGGCCGGTCCAGCAGGTGGCGCGCGGCCAGCATGATCTCGTATCGCCCCTCACCGGGAGAGGTCCGCCTGCTCAGCGCCGAGAAGAGAACGCCCCACCAGCTGTACGTGAACATCCGCGCAGCCGTGACCCGTGCCGGGCTGTGGTACTCGTCACCGAGCGTGCGCAGGATCGCGTCGTCCAGGAGCGATTCCGGTACCAGTACCTGCCGCGCCGACTGGTCGCTGTAGTTGGCCGCGGTCGACCGCATCATCGCTCCGCACAGTGTCGGCTGTTCCATGAGGCGGTGAGCCAAGGCCACGAGCCGCTCATCCGCAATCGCCATGGCTTCCGCGTCTGTGTCGCAGTCCTGTTCTCCCGGCAGCCACTCCTCCTCGAGGAAGCACGCGACGCGCGAGGCGGACACGGCGGCGAAGAGCTGCACCTTGGGCGGAAGTAGCGGAAAGAGCGTGCCGCGTGCCACATCGGCGGCACGCTCTGTCCCCTGCATCTGCACCACATCCTCGTACTCCGTGTCGGAGCCGAGAGCCGCCGCCGCGTCCGCTATGCGGTTCCAGCGCTCGGGCGCCCCTCAGACATCGCCACCCGGCCGGTTGAGGAAGGCCAGGACGGCGCTCTCCCAGGCGTCCTTCTGTTCAATCATCACCCAGTGACCGCAGTCGGGCATGACGTGCAGCTCCGCCTTGGGCATGGTGCGCATCGGCAGCAGTGCCATGTCCACGGGGCTGACCCGGTCGTCGCGCCCCCAGGTGATGAGGGTGGGTACGGTGATCTTGTGCAGCATGGCCCAGTACGGCGGCTGGTCGCCCGCCTCATCGGCGGCGAGGAGCGCGGCCAGCGCCTCGCGCCCGAACATACGGCGAGCCGAGGCCAGCGTGTCCGGATCGGTGGCCTGGGCCCAGCGCTCCTCCACCATCTCGTCCGTGACGACCGCAGGGTCGTACACCATGGAGTGCATCCAGCGGACCAGGGCTTCCCGGGACGGATTTTCGGCGAACTCCACGAGCAGCTTGATGCCCTCGCCAGGGGACGGGCTGAACAGGTTGCGGCCGATGCCACCCACGGACACGATGCGCCGGAACAGACCGGGCCGCGCGATCGCCAGGTTCGCTGCGACGATCCCGCCCATGGAGTTACCCACGACATCGACCCGGTCCAAGCCCAGCCCCTCCAGGAATCGGACCACGGCCTTGGGTGCGGCAAGCATCGGGTGCTCGTTCGTCGGGTCACTTACTCCGAAGCCGGGGAACTCCAGGACGAGACAGCGGAAGTGCCGGGCGAACGCGGCGAGGTTGCCCCGGTAGTTGCGCCAGCCGGTCACACCGGGACCCGAGCCGTGGAGCAGCAGCAGGGGCGGACCGTCACCTGCCTCGTGGTACCTCAGAACACCCTGATCGGTGGGGAGTTCACGCAGTGTCTCGGCATAGCTTGGCACCGCGGGCGTAGCCTCAATCATGGTTCTCGCCACCTCTTGTGTCGGAGTCATCAACGCCGTCCCGGTCTCGGTGTCTCGGGAGCCGTCGTGCTTGACGTTAATCAGATTCCCATGCACCTGTGCCCGCGCATCCCGGACAGCGGGAGCCGCCCGAAAGTGCGCCGGCTCGCCTGTCCGGCGCCGACGACCTGTCCGGCGTCGGGCCGTTCGGCAAGGACCCGGGCTGTGCCCGGCACAACCCTCCGGGCGGTTCCCCAACCCGGCCGCGGCGAAGATCAAGCCGGACTGGGACGTGGTCGACGGAGGGCGCCGCGGCGGGCAATCTTCTCCTCGGACCAACCGTCTGCCCGCACGGTCGCGGTCTCTTCCTCGTGGTCGTCGTTCCACTGGGCGGCCACGTCCTGTGCGTGCTGGCGGTCCGTGAACGGGACTTCCCGGCCGCCGAGCGTGACGACGAAGACCGGGTCGTCCCCATGCTCCGTATCGTCCTGCGGCATGTCGCTGGCATCCTTCCAGGTCTCCTGAGCCAGGCCGGAGGGCTGGCGGGGCACTTGGGGGAGTCGGTCTGTGGCGGACGCAAGGCCGGAGCGCTCCAGGAAGCCGGGAAGCGGAGCGGTTGGGTCCATGGCCCATTCGACGGCGGCCACAACCTCGTCGTCCAGCGCGTCCAGCAGATGCCCGTACGTGTCCACCGTCGTGGTGATGGACTCATGGCCCAAGCGGCGTTGGATGGCGGGTAGCGGCACCTTCGCCGCGATCAGCCACGACGCATGCGAGTGCCGGATGTCATGGATTCTCGGCCGCTTGATCAGGCCGTACTTCTCGGCGGCCAGTTCGATCGCGGGCAACCAGCGCAGGCGACGGAAGGTGCCCGGGTCCCATTTATTGCCCTCCGGCCCGGTGAAGAGAAGGTCGTTCCGCTTCAAGCCCTGGGCCCGGCGCCGCAGCATCTGGTCCAGCTTGTGCGTGATCACGACCGTCCGGCGCGACTTCCGAGTCTTCGGAGCACCGAGCACAGACTTCCCGTCCTCGTCCTTCTTCCACGCCCTCTGCACCCGGACAGCGGGGCGGCCGTTGCGCCGCCGGAGGTCGCGCGGCTGGAGTGCGGTCACCTCGCCCCATCGGAAGCCGGTCTCCGCGATGGTCTCGCCAAGGTCCTTGGCGTCGTCGGGAAGGCATTCGTAGATCCACGCCCACTCATCGCGTTCGAGGAAGACGATCTCTTCCTCATCCTCGGTGGAGTCGAGCCGGGGCAGACGGGTCTTAGCGCAGGGATTGGAAGCGCGCAGTGACGTTTCTGCATCGACGGCGGATTGCATGATCGCGCTGAGGAGGCCGTGGACGTTGTGGACGGTCTTCGGCTTGTACGCGGTTCGGGGCTTCCGATTTGGGGGATCAAGCGGAGCGAGGCGGCCGGCCTCCAGGTCGTTGACCCAGTCCTGGACCATGGAGCGGAGGATGCTCCCCTCGCCGTCCTCCACGCAGTACGGCCCGAACCAGGGGACCATATTGTCCAGAACTTGCTTCTTGTACTTCGCGCGCGTATCGCCCTGGATGCCGGTGAGGCGACCTACGTAGGCGAGGGCGAAGGACTCGAACATCGTCTCCGCACGGCGTCGGTCGGCAACGAACCCCTGCCCGCGAATCCACCCGGGGGGCCAGTTCTGACCATGCCCGTTGACCAGATCTTTGAAGCGCTTGGCATCCTCCTCCTCGTCGAAGACCTCCGAGTCCTGCTTCCCCCCGGCGGTCCCACCGGCTCGCCACATGACGGTGTAATAAACCGATCCGTCGCTTCTGACCCTGTCCTTCACGTACGCCATGCCGAGCACCGCAAAACAGGTCGATGCTGACGCGGTGCTGACGTTATAAACACGGAGAGCCCACCTGACCTACGTTTCCGCAGGTCAGGTGGGCTCTCGGATTGTGGAGCCTAGGGGAGTCGAACCCCTGACATCTGCCATGCAAAGACAGCGCTCTACCAACTGAGCTAAGGCCCCTCGACGGGATGGTACGACCGAGCCGCGCGAGAGCGCTCGTCCATCACCGGGACCAGGGTACCGGGTGTACCGAGTGATCCCGCAAAAGGATTGGGACTCCCCGTGCACGACCACGCTCCGTAAGATGCCCCACGAGGTTCGCAGCAGCGAAGCTGCCGCATTGGGGAAGCGATGGGGAGACGCGCATGGACGCCGCACAGCAGGAATCGACTGCCAGAGCCAGAGAACTCCAGCGGAGCTGGTACGGAGAGCCGTTGGGGGCGCTCTTCCGTCGTCTCATAGATGACCTGGGCCTGAACCAGGCCCGGCTCGCGGCGGTCCTCGGACTCTCCGCGCCGATGCTCTCCCAGCTGATGAGCGGTCAACGCGCGAAGATCGGCAACCCGGCCGTGGTCCAGCGGGTCCAGGCCCTTCAGGATCTGGCGGGGCAGGTGGCCGACGGAAGCGTCAGCGCCGGGGAGGCCACGGACCGGATGGAGGAGATCAAGAAGTCGCAGGGCGGCTCCGTCCTCACCGGTACGAGCCAGACGACGAACAGCTCGGGCGCGCCGACCGTGCGCCGGGTGGTCCGCGAGATCCAGTCCCTGCTGCGCTCGGTCGCGGCGGCCGGCGACATCATCGATGCCGCGGACTCCCTCGCCCCGACCCAGCCCGAACTGGCAGAGTTCCTCAGGGTCTACGGCGCCGGGCGCACCGCGGAGGCGGTCGCCCACTACGAGGCGCATCAGAGCTGACGGCGTACGGGACGACGGGGAGCGAGCGCGGCGCATGGGTGAGGTCTTCGCGGGACGGTACGAGCTGATCGACCCGATCGGACGCGGTGGTGTCGGCGCCGTCTGGCGCGCCTGGGACCACCGGCGTCGGCGCTATGTGGCGGCGAAGGTCCTCCAGCAGAGCGACGCGCACACCCTGCTGCGCTTCGTACGGGAGCAGGCGCTCCGGATCGATCACCCGCATGTCCTCGCCCCGGCCAGCTGGGCCGCGGACGACGACAAGGTCCTGTTCACCATGGATCTGGTGAGCGGCGGTTCGCTGGCGCATCTCATCGGCGACTACGGGCCGCTGCCGCCGCGCTTCGTCTGCACCCTGCTCGACCAGTTGCTGGCGGGTCTGGCCGCGGTGCACGCGGAGGGGGTCGTGCACCGCGACATCAAACCGGCCAACGTCCTGCTGGAGGCCACCGGAACGGGCAGGCCGCATCTGCGGCTGTCCGACTTCGGCATCTCCATGCGCAAGGGCGAGCCGCGCCTGACGGAGACCAACTACGTGGTGGGAACGCCCGGTTACTTCGCGCCCGAGCAGATGATGGGCGCCGAGCCGGACTTCCCCGCCGATCTCTTCGCGGTCGGTCTCGTCGCGCTCTACCTGTTGCAGGGTCAGAAGCCGGACGCCAAGGCCCTGGTCGAGCATTTCACCGCGCACGGCACCCCCGGGGCGCCCCAGGGCATCCCCGAGCCGCTGTGGCAGGTCCTGGCGGGCCTTCTGCAACCCGACCCGCACGCGAGGTTCCGTACGGCCACGGGCGCCCGCAAGGCGCTGACAACGGCCGCGGAGCTGCTGCCCGAGCCCGACATCGACGACGAGATCGTCGAGGTCTTCGACCAGATCGGTCCGCTCCCCTCGGCGTTCGGTCCCGAGGGCCCCGAAGGCCGCGTCGGCCCCGCAGCTCCCGCCGGTCCCGTAGGTCTCACCGGTCCCGCCACGGATCCCCACACCGGCGGCCACACCAGCGGCCGGACCGGCGGCCACACCGGCGGCCACCCCGCCGCTCCCTACACCGACGCCACCGGCGGCCCGTACACCGATCCGCGCGGGGCCCAGCCGCCCGCCGGACCGGCGACGGCCGCGTCGCCCGTCACACCGCCGCCCGCCACACCCCCGCCCGCCACACCGCCGCCCGCGCCGTCCCCCACTCCGGCGCCAGGGCCCGCCTCCATGTCGGAGACCGGCAGCTTCCATCTCCCCCCACCGCCCGGCCGGGACCACGTGTCCCAGCAGACCCCGCAGACCCAGCAGGCTCAGCACCCCCCGCAGCCTCAGCCCGCCCCGCAACAGGCCTACGTCCCGCCGTATCCGGCGCAGCACATCCCCCCTCACTACGGCTACGGCACCCCGCCCGACCTCTCCCAGGCGGAGACGGCGGCGGTCCGGCACGAAGAACAGCCCCACACCCGCCCCTACACCGCTCAGAGCCCGCAGATCCCCTTTCAGCAGCCCGCGCCCGCGGTTCCCCATCCGCGGACACCGGCCCACCACGGCCCCGGCAAACGCCCGGGACCGCCCCCGAAGGTGACGGTCCCGGTGCTGCTGCTCGCGCTGGCCTGTTTCGCCGTGGGGATCTGGGCCCTCACCCAGATCCGGAGCTGACGGCCCGGACCCTCAGCCGGGTCCCGGTGCCGCGCGCCGCCGCGCGAGCAGCGTCCACACCCCCAGGCCCGCCACCAGCACGGTCCCCATACCGATCCCGCCCGCCGCGACCAGTGTCATCGTGCCGTTGTCCGCCGCCGCGGCGGTCCGGGACGTGTCACCGCCCGTCGACGCCTGCCGGTCGTCCGGGTCCACGCTGAAGTCGCCGGCGGGCCCCGCGTACGCCGGAGCGCCCTTCGGGTCGCCCGTGACGTCGACCCGCAGCGTCAGCCCGTACGGCCCCGGGCCGAACTCCTTGCCCACCTCCGGGCTGAGGCTGACGCGCAGGTAGTACCAGCCCGCGAACCGCATCTCCTTGTCACCGGTCCGCGAGCCGAAGCGGTTCTCGTACGCCACCGGGGGCAGCGCGTCGAGAGCCGTCGTCTTCTGCTTCCCGTTGTACGAGAGCGAGTTGCTGGTGTCGACGAGCCCTCGCGCCGGGTTGTAGAGGGCCATGGAGAAGGCGCCGCTCACAAACCCCGACCCTGACCCGGACCCGGTTCCCGCCGCGCTGCCCAGGTCCGCGCCGGCGAAGATCTGCTGCCCCCAGTCCACCGGCACCCGGTAGAAGAGCGAGGCGCCCGGCTCGATCTCCGCCGTCCACTCGCCCTTCCCCAGCTCCGCCGCGTCGTAGAAGCCCGTACCGCCCGCCCGCGCCCGAGACTCGCCGCCGACCGGCTCCGGCGAGGCACTGGGCCACCCCGAGGGCGCCTCGGACGGTCCGGGGCTCGTGAGCTCCGGCTCCGAGACATGGCGGATCTCCAGCTCCCACGGCTCGGGGGTGGAGCTGTCCTCGCCGGTCCGCTCGATGACGACGTAGTACGGGCCGGCCTCCTGGCAGGAGTACGCCCCCTTCTCGACCAGCCGGTAGGCATAGGCCGCCAGCGGCCGGGGGTATTTGCTCGCCGTGCCGAACTGCGCGTCGTTGGAACTGCAATCGCTGCCCTGGCTGTTCTGGAGCGAGATCTCGATCTTGTCCCCGTAGGCGACCGTCGACGCCGCCCCGGGCACGGCGACGGCCGAGACATAGGCGTTCGTCCGCGCGTCGAGGTTCAGCCGGTAGATGCGCGTGCCGCCGGGCTCGATCGAATCGCGGTAAGTGCCGTCGGCGTCAAGCTGCTTGGCCCCGCTCGTGGTCGCCGCTCCGCTGATCCGCTTCGCGCCGGGATCGAAGACGTACGGGCTCGGCCCACTGTCCGCCCCGGCCTGGACCGGCAGCGCCGCCAGCACACACACCGCCGCGCCCACCGCCGCCGCCCTGGCCGACGCCGCCCGCCCCCTGCTGCGCTGCCACTTCACGCGCTTCCCCTCGCCCTCTCGGCCCCGCCTGGCCCCCGTCCGGTCGGTCCATCCTGCCCCGGGGCTCCCACCGCTGTCTGCGGGGTCCGCACGGTCAGCCGGATCCCTCCCGGTCTACCCAGCCATTCTTTGCGTAAGCAAGTCAAAGATTCACGTAAGTGAACCCTTCCAGTGGGCGCACGGAGCCCGCCGGCACGAGTCCGGACAGCACAGAGCCCCGACCGCTCGGCGGCCGGGGCTCGTATCAGGACTACTGCGTCTCACACACCCGAACCTGCGGGCACGGAGTCGGTCTCCTCCGTCCACAGATCCTGCTCGGCGCGGTCCGCCTGGATCTGGCGGTACACGAGGAGCCCGCCGATGGCGGCCAGTGCGACCAAGAGAAGCTTCTTCACCGCGCGACCTCGTCTTTCCTTGACGTAGGGGACTTCTGGCGCCCGACTATACACACCGACCGATACCGATCGGTGACCTGCCCGCAACGCGAGGCGGGGCCGCCACCCATAGGAAGAATCGCGAAAAGCAATCGGCTCGTACGGAGCGATCCGTACGAGCCGATTGTCGCGGTGGGGCTAACAGGATTTGAACCTGTGGCCTCATCCTTATCAGGGATGCGCTCTAACCAACTGAGCTATAGCCCCGCGCTGCCCCTGAAGATTAGCGCACTTCAGGGCCAGCCCCAAAATCGATACCCGGCCCTCACTCGTCCTCGGCGAGCGTGAGCTCAACACCGCCCACAAAGCCCGCGGACAGGTTGTAGATGAAGGCGCCCAGCGTCGCCAGCGCCGTGGCGAGCACCACGTCGATCACCGCGATGACCGACGTGAAGATGATCACTCGCGGCAGCGACAGGAACGACTGAAGATCGAAGCCGTTGCTCTCGTTCGAGCCCGTGGCCTCACTGATCGTCCCGCCCACCGTCGAGAAGACGCCCATCGCGTCCATGACCATCCACAGCACGGCTGCCGCGACGATGGTGCACAGACCCAGCGCGATGGAGAGCAGGAAACTGACCTTCATCACCGACCACGGATCGGCCTTCGCCACCCGCAGTCGCGCCTTGCGGGTGCGCGGAGTCGTCCGCGCGCCCGTCCGCGGCCGGCGCACCGCGGAAGCGGAGGAAGCCGCCGAAGGACCGGTCCCACCGGAAACGGCAGATGTCACGGGAGCCCCTTGCTGGATCTGCTGTCCGCCCTGACTCGGCCCGCCGCCCTGTGGCGATGGGTACGCCTGCGGCGGGTGATACGGCTGAGCCCCCGGCTGCGGCTGCTCGGGGCCGTACGTCTCGTAAGGGGGCTTCTGCCCCCGGGTGTCGGTCACCGTTACCCCCTGGGAGTCCGTGGCAGGGCCACGGGCACCGTTCGCTCCGGAAGCGGCCGATCCGGCGCCCGTGGCTCCACTCACGCTCTACTCCTCGTGCTCCCCGGCCGAGGGCTGAGTGCCCTCGGCGACGACCTCGGCCGTACCAGCCTCTTCGGTCCCCGGGTCATCCGTCCCGTCGACCTCTTCGGCTTCACGTCCCGCCTCGGCGTTGCGCGCGATACCGACGACGGCATCCCGCTTGCCCAGGTTGATCAGTTGGACACCCATCGTGTCACGGCCGGTCTCCCTGACTTCGTTGACTCGCGTGCGAATCACACCGCCGCCGAGAGTGATGGCAAGGATCTCATCCGTTTCCTCCACCACCAACGCACCGACGAGAGAACCCCGATCCTCCACAATCTTGGCGGCCTTGATACCCAGACCCCCACGACCCTGGACGCGATACTCGTCGACGGCGGTTCGCTTCGCGTATCCGCCATCTGTAGCAGTGAAGACGAAAGTACCGGGCCTGACGACATTCATCGAGAGCAGTTCGTCGCCCTCCCGGAAACTCATGCCCTTCACGCCCGAGGTGGCACGCCCCATCGGCCGCAGCGCGTCGTCCGTCGCCGTGAACCGGATCGACTGCGCCTTCCGGCTGATGAGCAGCAGATCGTCCTCCGCCGACACCAGCTCCGCGCCGATCAGCTCGTCGTCCGCGCCGTCGTCCGTCTCCCGGAGGTTGATCGCGATGACACCGCCCGAGCGGGGTGAGTCGTAGTCCTTGAGCGGGGTCTTCTTCACCAGACCCGCCTTCGTGGCCAGCACCAGATACGGCACGGCCTCGTAGTCACGGATCGCCAGGATCTCGGCGATCTGCTCGTCCGGCTGGAAGGCGAGCAGATTGGCCACATGCTGACCCCGCGCGTCGCGCCCGGCGTCCGGCAGCTCGTACGCCTTCGCCCGGTAGACCCGGCCCTTGTTCGTGAAGAACAGCAGCCAGTGGTGGGTCGTCGAGACGAAGAAGTGGTCGACGATGTCGTCTTCCTTCAGCTTCGTACCGCGTACGCCCTTGCCGCCGCGCTTCTGCGAGCGGTAGTCGTCCGTCTTCGTCCGCTTCACATAGCCGCCACGCGTGATCGTGACGACGATGTCCTCCTCGGCGATCAGGTCCTCCATGGACATGTCGCCGTCGAAGGGCACCAGCTTCGAACGCCGGTCGTCGCCGAACTTGTCGACGATGACGGCCAGTTCGTCATGGACGATCTGGCGCTGCTTCTCCGGCGAGGCCAGGATCGCGTTGTACTCGTTGATCTTCTGCTGGAGCTCGTCGTGTTCCGCGACGATCTTCTGCCGCTCCAGGGCCGCCAGCCGGCGCAGCTGCATCTCCAGGATCGCGTTCGCCTGGATCTCGTCGATCGTGAGCAGCCCCATCAGGCCCTCACGCGCGATCTCGACCGTGTCACTGCGCCGGATCAGCGCGATGACCTCGTCGATCGCGTCGAGCGCCTTGAGCAGACCGCGCAGGATATGTGCGCGCTCCTCGGCCTTGCGCAGCCGGAACTTCGTACGCCGGACGATGACCTCGATCTGGTGCGTCACCCAGTGCCGGATGAACGCGTCCAGCGAGAGCGTGCGCGGCACGCCGTCCACCAGCGCCAGCATGTTCGCGCTGAAGTTGCTCTGGAGATCGGTGTGCTTGTACAGGTTGTTCAGGACGACCTTGGCGACCGCGTCCCGCTTCAGGACGACGACCAGGCGCTGGCCCGTACGCGAGGACGTCTCGTCGCGGACATCCGCGATGCCGCCGATCCTGCCGTCCTTGACCAGGTCGGCAATCTTCTGAGCGAGATTGTCCGGGTTGGTCTGGTACGGCAGCTCCGTGACCACCAGGCACTGGCGGTTCTGGATCTCCTCGACCTCGACCACCGCGCGCATCGTGATCGAGCCGCGGCCCGTGCGGTAGGCCTCCTCGATGCCCTTGCGCCCCACGACCAGCGCACCGGTCGGGAAGTCCGGGCCCTTGATCCGCTCGATCAGCGCGTCGAGCAGCTCCTCGTGGCTCGCCTCGGGGTGCTCCAGCGCCCACATCGCACCGGCCGCCACCTCCCGCAGATTGTGCGGCGGGATGTTCGTGGCCATACCGACGGCGATCCCGGCGGAGCCGTTGATCAGCAGATTCGGGAACCGCGCCGGCAGAACCGTCGGCTCCTGGTTCCGGCCGTCGTAGTTGTCCGTGAAGTCGACGGTCTCCTCGTCGATGTCCCGGAGCATCTCCATCGACAGCGGCATCATCTTGCACTCGGTGTACCGCATCGCCGCGGCCGGGTCGTTGCCCGGAGAACCGAAGTTGCCGTTGGAGTCCACCAGCGGCATCCGCATCGACCACGGCTGCGCCAGCCGGACCAGCGCGTCATAGATCGAGGAGTCGCCGTGCGGGTGGTACGTACCCATGACGTCACCGACGACGCGGGCGCACTTGTAGAAGCCCTTCTCGGGCCGGTAGCCGCCGTCGTACATCGCGTAGAGCACACGCCGGTGGACGGGCTTGAGGCCGTCCCGTACGTCCGGCAGCGCGCGCGACACGATGACGGACATCGCGTAGTCGAGATACGAGCGCTGCATCTCCGTTTCGAGCCCGACCGGCTCTACGCGCATCGCGAGACCCTCGACCGCCTCGACGGCCTCCTGCACCACGGGGGTACCAGGGGTGCCGGGGGCGCCGGAGCTCTCGGGGATATCAGGGGTGTCAGGGGTGTTCTCGTCGGCCATTGCTGGTCAGTGTTCCTTTCGGCCTTGTCGAATCCGTCAGCTGAGACCGACTCAGATGTCGAGGAAGCGGACGTCCTTGGCATTGCGCTGGATGAACGACCGCCGCGCCTCGACGTCCTCGCCCATCAGCACCGAGAACAGATCGTCGGCCTGGGCCGCGTCGTCCAGCGTGACCTGGCCGAGCACCCGGTGGTCGATGTCCATCGTGGTGACCCGCAGTTCCTCGGCGTTCATCTCGCCCAGGCCCTTGAAGCGCTGGATCGAGTCCTCGCGGATGCGCTTGCCGTTCTGCTTGCCCAGCTCCACCAGGGCGTCGCGCTCCCGGTCGGAGTAGGCGTACTCGAAGTCGTCCCGGCCCCACTTGATCTTGTAGAGCGGCGGACGCGACAGATAGACGTGCCCGGCCTCGACCAGGGGGCGCATGAAGCGGAAGAGGAACGTCAGCAGCAGGGTGTTGATGTGCTGGCCGTCGACGTCGGCGTCCGCCATCAGGATGATCTTGTGATAGCGGAGCTTCTCGATGTCGAAGTCCTCGTGCACACCGGTGCCGAACGCCGAGATCAGCGCCTGCACCTCGGTGTTCTGGAGGATCTTGTCGATCCGCGCCTTCTCGACGTTCAGGATCTTGCCCCGGATCGGCAGGATCGCCTGGTACATCGGGTTACGGCCCGACTTCGCGGAACCACCGGCGGAGTCACCCTCGACGATGAAGATCTCGCACTTCGACGGGTCGTTCGACTGGCAGTCGCTCAGCTTGCCCGGCAGCGACGCGCTCTCCAGCAGACCCTTGCGCCGGGTGAGATCCCGCGCCTTGCGGGCGGCGACCCGGGCCGTGGCGGCCTGGATCGACTTGCGGATGATGTCCGCCGCCTCGTTCGGATTGCGGTCGAACCAGTCCGTGAGGTGCTCGTGCACGATCTTCTGGACGAAGGTCTTCGCCTCGGTGTTGCCGAGCTTCGTCTTCGTCTGGCCCTCGAACTGCGGCTCGCCCAGCTTCACCGAGATGATCGCGGTCAGACCCTCGCGGATGTCCTCGCCCGCCAGGTTGTCGTCCTTCTCGCGCAGGAACTTCTTCTCGCGCGCGTAGCGGTTGACCAGACCGGTCATCGCCGCGCGGAAGCCCTCCTCGTGCGTACCGCCCTCATGCGTGTGGATCGTGTTCGCGAACGAGTACACGCCCTCGCTGTACTGCGCGTTCCACTGCATCGCGATCTCGACCGAGAGCAGCCGCTCCTTGTCCTCGGCCTCGATGTCGATGACCGTCGGGTGGATCAGCTCGCCCTTGCGCGAGTTCAGGTACTTCACGAAGTCGACGATGCCGCCCTCGTAGAAGTACGTGACCGTACGGACGGGCTCCTCGCTCGTCCCCTCCGTCACGTCCGTGCCCGCGACATCGGCGCCCACGACGGCCTTCGCCGACTCGCGCTCGTCGGTCAGCGTCAGGGTCAGGCCCTTGTTGAGGAAGGCCATCTCCTGGAAGCGCCGCGACAGCGTCTCGAAGGAGTACTCCGTCGTCTCGAAGATGTCCGGGTCGGCCCAGAACGTCACCGTCGTACCGGAGTCCGAGGTCTCCTCGTTACGGACCAGCGGAGCCGTCGGCACACCGAGCTTGTAGTCCTGCGTCCAGCGGTAGCCGTCCCGCTTGACCTCGACCGCGACCTTCGACGACAGGGCGTTGACGACCGAGACGCCGACGCCGTGCAGACCACCGGAGACGGCGTAGCCGCCGCCGCCGAACTTGCCGCCCGCGTGCAGGACCGTCAGCACGACCTCGATGGCCGGCTTGTTCTCGGACGGAACGATGTCCACCGGGATACCGCGGCCGTTGTCGACCACGCGCACCCCGCCGTCGGCCAGGATCGTCACGTCGATGGTGTCCGCGTGGCCGGCCAGGGCCTCGTCGACGGAGTTGTCGACGACCTCGTACACCAAGTGATGCAGCCCACGTTCACCGGTGGAGCCGATGTACATACCGGGCCGCTTGCGGACCGCGTCCAAGCCCTCGAGCACGGTGATGGCACTGGCGTCGTACGAAGCGGTGACCTCGCCGTTCTCTCCAGTGGCGGTGGACGGAGTCTTCTCATTGGGGTTGCCGGAATCGGCCACGAAGCGCCCTTTCTGGCACAGCACAGGCCGTTCTCCGGCGAGCGGGAGCGGCTGCGTCGTTCGGCTTGTATCGACGGGTCCCGCAAGCAGAGCGGGATTTTCCACCAGTCTACCGGTAGCGCCGACCCGAATGGGGGTTTGCCGGTACCTGAGTCCGCATGTGCCGCCCTGAATGAGCGCCCGCCGACTCCCCATATTCGGGAAGGGGCTCCAAGAGGCTCACACCGGCATTGAGCGCTTCGGCCTGTCAACCTCCCACTACGGTGAGGGACACCTCAGTCTCCACAGGCGTCCCACCAGGACATCCCGGAGTCGGAGAGAGGGCCGCGGCAGCCGGACGACCGGCCCGCGGCGGGCCGCGCGAGAGCACACCGGACCCGCCGCCACGGAGCGGACGGCGGTCGGCAGCCGCGTCCCGTCGACGGCGAAAGACCTGGTCAGAGCCTTCTTCCGACTGTCAAGGCGGAACCGGCGCCATCAGCCGTACGTGTCACCCGGGCCCTTGCTGCCCGGCGCCCGCAGCCTGCCGAACCGCTGCGGCGGACCACCCGGGCCCAGCACCTTGATCATCCGTACGGTGCCATGCCCCAGGTCCTCGTTCAGCCGCGCCACCAGTCGCGGCGCCAGCAGCCGCAGCTGTGTCGCCCACGCCGTCGAGTCGCACTGCACCGTCAGCACCCGCTCGTCATTGCCGTCGTCGTACCGCTGCGGCACACAGTGCTTCGCCACGTCCTCGCCGACGATCTGCGGCCACCGGCCCATGACCCCGCCCACGGCGGCCGGCGTCTCCCAGCCCCGCTCCGTGATCAGCCGGTTGATCGCCGCACCCAGCGGCAGCGGATCACGGCCGTCCGCGCGCGCACCCGAGCGCAGCCCGCCGCCACGCCGCGCCTGCTTCTTCTGCTGTACGGCGGCGCCCCGTGCCCGCGCCTGCTCCTTAGCCGCCCGCAGCGCGACCCGCGCCAGGTCCACCCCGGACGACTCCGCGGGCAACGGCGCACCCGGCGCTCCGGACCCACCGGAGACTCCGGGGGCAGCGGAGACCGAAGGGGCAGCGGAGACCGGGCCGGAGCCCGGCAGCTCGGCGGGCCCCCTGGATCCGTCGGCCCCGGACGGCCCGGCCGCGCCGCTCGGCCCGGACGGCCTGCGAGAGGTGCTCATACGCGCTCCACCGCACCGTCGGCCACCGCGAACCGCGCCCCGGCCAGCACCCCCGGCACATCGTCGTCCACGGCCGCCGTCACCAGCACCTGCTCTCCCGGAAGCACCAGTTCCGCGAGCCGCTCCCGGCGCCGCGCATCCAGCTCCGCGAACACGTCGTCCAGCACCAGCACCGGTTCATTGCCCTCGGCGCGCAGCAGATCGTACGAGGCCAGCCGCAGCGCCAGCGCGAAGGACCAGCACTCGCCGTGGCTGGCGTACCCCTTCGCGGGCAGCCGGCCCAGCTTCAGCACCAGGTCGTCGCGGTGCGGGCCGACCAGCGTCACCCCCCGCTCGATCTCCTGCTTGCGCACCCCGGCCAGGGCCGCCAGCAGATGCGCGTACAGCTCGTCGCGCGATGTCACTCCCGGGGCGACGAGCCCGTCGGCGGCCCCGGGCCCCGCAGCGTCGTCGCCGGAGGCGCCAGACGCCCCCGGGTCGCCGGGATCACCGGCGGAGGAACGGTACTCCAGCGCCACCGGACCGCCCCCCGGCGCCAGTTGCTCATACGCCTTGTCCGCCAGCGGCTGGAGCGTCGCGATCAGATCGACCCGCTGTGCCAGCAACTCGGCCCCCGCGCGCGCCAGATGCTGGTCCCATACATCCAGCGTCGACAGATCCATGCCGCGCCCGCCGTGCCGCCGCGCCATCGCCGCCGACTTCAGCAGCGTATTGCGCTGCCTGAGCACCCGGTCGTAGTCCGACCGCACCCCGGCCATCCGGGGCGAGCGCGCCGTGATCAGCTCGTCGAGGAACCTGCGCCGCTCACCCGGATCGCCCTTCACCAGCGCGAGATCCTCCGGCGCGAACAGCACCGTGCGTACGATCCCGAGCACATCACGCGGCCTGACCTGCGAAGACCGGTTGATACGCGCCCTGTTCGCGCGGCCGGGATTCAACTCGAGCTCCACCAGCTGCGAACGCTCGCCCTGGGTGACCGCGGCCCGGATCACCGCACGGTCCGCGCCCATCCGTACCAGCGGGGCATCCGACGACACCCGGTGACTGCCGAGGGTCGCGAGATAGCCGACCGCCTCGACCAGATTGGTCTTCCCCTGCCCGTTCGCCCCCACGAAGGCGGTGACGCCCGGATCGAGCGGTACCTCGACCCGGGCGTAGGACCGGAAGTCGGCCAGCGACAGATGCGTGACGTGCATGGATGTACGCGGGCCTCCCCGGCTCAGGGCTCTACTTCTTCGGCTTGTTCGTCTCGACCGCGTGGCCGCCGAACTGATTGCGCAGCGCCGAGACCATCTTCATCTGCGGCGAATCGTCCTGCCGGGACGCGAACCGCGCGAACAGCGACGCGGTGATCGCGGGCAGCGGCACCGCGTGGTTGATGGCCGCCTCGACCGTCCACCGGCCCTCGCCGGAGTCCTCCGCGTAGCCCTTCAGCTGCTCCAGGTGCTCATCCGCGTCCAGGGCGTTGACCGCCAGGTCCAGCAGCCAGGACCGGATGACCGTGCCCTCCTGCCAGGAGCGGAAGACCTCACGGACATCGGTGACCGAGTCGACGCTCTCCAGCAGCTCCCAGCCCTCGGCATAGGCCTGCATCATGGCGTACTCGATGCCGTTGTGGACCATCTTGGCGAAATGGCCCGCGCCGACCTTGCCGGCGTGTACGGAACCGAAGTTGCCCTCGGGCTTGAGCGCGTCGAAGACCGGCTCGACCTTCGCCACGTTCTCCGGAGTGCCGCCGTACATCAGCGCGTAGCCGTTGTCCAGGCCCCATACGCCGCCGGAGACACCGCAGTCGACGAAGCCGATGCCCTTGATGCCCAGCTCGACCGCGTGCTTCTCGTCGTCCGTCCAGCGGGAGTTCCCGCCGTCCACCACCACGTCGCCGGGCGACAGCAGCTCGGCCAGCTCGTCGATCGTGGCCTGCGTCGCGGCACCGGCCGGAACCATCACCCACACCACTCGCGGACCCTTGAGCTTGCTGACCAGCTCCTGGAGGCTGTGGACATCGGCGAGGTCCGGATTGCGGTCATATCCGATGACGGTGTGGCCTGCGCGGCGGATCCGCTCGCACATGTTGCCGCCCATCTTGCCGAGACCGACGAGACCGAGCTCCATCAGGTGTTCCTTAAGCGTTGAGGCGATTCGTACCCGGGTTTGTACCCGGATCCGAGCCTACGCCCGGACCCGGCCACTCACCTGTGGGGTCAGCCGCTCAGGCGTACCGGCATGATCAGGTACTTGTACGCCTCGTCCGCCTCCGCGTCGACGGCCGGGCGGCCGCTGAGCAGCGCCGGCTTCGTGGACGTCGTGAAGGAGAGCTGTGCGACCGGCGAGTCGATCGCGCTCAGCCCGTCGAGCAGGAAGGTCGGGTTGAAGGCGATCGAGATGTCATCGCCCTCCAGCTGTGCGTCGACTCGCTCCACAGCCTGTGCGTCGTCGCTGGAACCGGCCTCCAGGATCAGCACGCCCTGCTCGAAGCTGAGCCGTACCGGGGTGTTGCGCTCAGCGACCAGCGCCACACGCTTGACGGCCTCGACGAACGGGGCGGTCTCGATCACCGCGACCGAGTTGAACTCCGTCGGGAAGAGCGTGCGGTACTTCGGAAGATCACCTTCGAGCAGCCGGGTGGTCGTACGCCGCCCGGCGCCCTCGAAACCGATGAGCCCCTCGCCGGCGCCCGCCCCGGAGAGCGCCAGCGTGACCGTGTCACCGCTGGTGAGCGCCTTGGCGGTGTCCAGCAGCGTCTTGGCGGGCACCAGCGCGACCGCGGACACGTCGGGGGCCTCCGGCTTCCACAGGAACTCACGGACCGCGAAGCGGTAGCGGTCGGTCGAGGCCAGGGTGACCGTGTCGCCCTCGATCTCGATCCGTACACCGGTCAGCACCGGCAGCGTGTCGTCACGGCCCGCGGCGATGGCGACCTGGGAGGCGGCCGAGGCGAAGACCTCACCGGGGACCGTGCCCGTCGCGGTCGGCATCTGCGGCAGCGCCGGGTACTCGTCCACCGGGAGGGTGTGGAGCGTGAAGCGGGAGGAGCCGCAGACCACGGTCGCCCGTACACCGTCTGTGGAAATCTCCACCGGCCGGTTCGGCAGCGCGCGGCAGATGTCGGCGAGGAGCCGGCCGGAGACGAGGACGGTGCCGTCCTCCTCGACCTCGGCGTCCACCGAGACCCGCGCCGAGACCTCGTAGTCGAAGCTGGAGAAGCTGAGAGCGCCGTCCTCGGCCTTCAGCAGAAGGCCCGCGAGTACGGGCGCCGGCGGACGGGCCGGAAGGCTACGGGCCACCCAGGCCACCGCCTCCGCGAGTACATCGCGCTCCACCCGGATCTTCACCGGAACCGCCTCCTGCTGTTGCTGGCTCGCCCTGCTGGCCTTCGTCGTCGGCTGTGATGCCGGGGACCAGTCTGACGTACGGCGCCGACAGTCGGTGCGGCTGTGGGTCAAGTCGGAGCGGCGGGTGTCGGAGGCTCCGGGGCCGAGTTGTGCACAGGGCCTTCTTCGAAGCGGATTCCCCGTTAACTCTGAGTGGGAGTAGTAGTAGGGCCTGTGGAAACCGTGGATAACGTCATCCGCGCAGGTCAGACCCGTTTTTTTGTCCACCGACCCTGTGGGCGCCGTCCGTGGACAACCCGGTCGTTCTGTGGACGGGCGAAAGTTCTGCACAACCGATGCACAGGGCACAGGGACTTCTCCCCAGCCACGTCCCCAGCTTTACCCACGTTCCCCACAGCCCAATCGACCTCCTTGGTGTGATGCCTTTCACTCGACTCAGCGATCCCGGGCGTTTCGTTGCCGAACAGTGGACAGGGGTGTGGAGAAGCTGTGGGAAAGAGAGGCCTGCCTGTGGGCCGCCAGTGGACAACAGCGACGGCGCCCTGTGGAAGAATTTTCCGTCCACAGTCTGTGGAGCAGCGTCGACCACAAATCCACAGGGCTCTGACCTGGGCAGATGCCCTTCCGCTCGGTGGGCCTGTGGACGCGATCTGGACAACTTCCCGGTCCCCAGGCTGTGGACGGAAGATCACGACCCGATCTGTGGAGAAGACCCCTCCGCCCCCAGGTATTCGAACAGCCGGGGCCGGGCGACGACACGCGGCCCCGGCCGCCGCGGGGTCCACACACCGCGAAAAGGCGCCCAGGGACCGTCGTGGACGGTGTCCCTGAGCGCCTCGGCAGCGGGCGGAGAGCCGGCTGTCAGCCGTTCTTGATGCGGTTGGTGAGCTCCGTGACCTGGTTGTAGATCGAGCGCCGCTCGGCCATCAGCGCGCGGATCTTCCGGTCCGCGTGCATCACGGTCGTATGGTCCCTGCCGCCGAACTGCGCGCCGATCTTGGGCAGGGAGAGATCGGTCAGCTCACGGCAGAGGTACATCGCGATCTGCCGGGCCGTCACCAGCACCCGGCTCCTCGACGAGCCGCAGAGGTCCTCCACCGTCAGCCCGAAGTAGTCGGCGGTCGCCGCCATGATGGCGCTCGCGGTGATCTCCGGGGCCGAGTCCTCCCCGCCCGGGATCAGATCCTTGAGGACGATCTCGGTGAGCCCGAGGTCCACCGGCTGCCGGTTGAGCGAGGCGAACGCCGTCACCCGGATCAGCGCGCCCTCCAGTTCGCGAATGTTCCGCGAGATCCGGGAGGCGATGAACTCCAGGACCTCGGGCGGGGCGTTGAGCTGCTCCTGCACCGCCTTCTTACGGAGGATCGCGATACGCGTCTCCAGCTCCGGCGGCTGGACGTCGGTGGTCAGACCCCACTCGAAGCGGTTGCGGAGCCGGTCCTCCAGGGTGATCAGCTGCTTGGGCGGCCGGTCCGAGGAGAGCACGATCTGCTTGTTGGCGTTGTGGAGCGTGTTGAAGGTGTGGAAGAACTCCTCCTGCGTCGACTCCTTGCTCGCCAGGAACTGGATGTCGTCGACCAGCAGGATGTCGACATCCCGGTACCGCTTGCGGAAGGTGTCGCCCTTGCCGTCGCGGATCGAGTTGATGAACTCGTTCGTGAACTCCTCGGAGCTCACGTACCGCACGCGCGTGCCGGGGTAGAGGCTGCGCGCGTAGTGCCCGATGGCGTGGAGCAGATGCGTCTTGCCGAGCCCGGACTCCCCGTAGATGAAGAGCGGGTTGTACGCCTTCGCCGGGGCCTCGGCGACCGCGACCGCGGCCGCGTGCGCGAACCGGTTGGACGCCCCGATGACGAACGTGTCGAAGAGGTACTTGGGATTCAGCCGGGCGTGCGGCTCTCCCGGACCGGGTGCCGGGGCGGGCTGGGCGCCCAGCGGCCCCAGCGGTCCGCCGCGCGGACCCCCGCGGCCGACATGGGGCCCGCCGCCATGGCGCGGTGACGGCGGCTCCTGGAGATCGTGCCGTTCGGGGCGCTGCTCGTACGGAGAGTGCTCGGGCCCCTGCGGCTGCCGGTAGTCGTGCTGCGGCTGCTGCTGATGAGCGGTGGCGTACGGATCACGGTCCTGGTAGCCGCCGAGCCGGGGCTGCTGCCAGGACAGGTCCTCCTGGGGCCGCGGCCAGGCGCCGGGGTCGGGGCGCTGCTGCTGATAGTCCGGGTACGCGGGCCGTACCGACGGCATGCCGTCGTCCGACGGGCGGTGCCCGTAGCCGTCGTATGTGTCGCCCTGCCGCTGCTCGTCATGGGGCGGCCCCTGGTAGCGGTGCTGCTGGGGCACGGGCGGGGCCGGCGGCGTGGGCTCGGCGGCCGAGTCGTCCACGGTGATGGCGATCCGGATGGGCCGCCCGCACTCATGGCTCAGCGTCTCGCTGATGAGAGGGGCGAGCCGGCCCTCCAGGACCCTCTTGCCCCATTCATTGGGGACGGCGAGCAGTGCGGTGTCGGCGACGAGTGCGAGAGGCTGACAGCGTTCGATCCACTGTTTGTCCTTGGGCTCGACGCCCTGCTGGCCCTCCCTGAGGAGCTGCTCCAGCACTCGTGGCCACACTGCGGCAAGATCGGCAGGTACATCAGCCACAAGGCACGCTCTCTCGCAGGTCCTGGTCCCACGAATGTGTGGTTCTCGGGACGGGATGGGAAGACCGGCAGGAAATGAAGCCGGAGTTCAGCCACGGTAGTCAGGGCGACCCGCGCGGTTCAAGTTGTTGTCCACAGCCTGTGCACAATGGAACCCGGCCTGGAACTGGTTTGACCGGATGGCGTAGCCGCGCGTACCGTGACCAGGTCGAGTTGTCGATGGCTGCTGCCGCCTGCCTCCGATGGGCAAAGATCACGATCTGTGGTTATGAAGCGGTGCACTCGAGCGTTGATCGCGAGCTTCTCAGGTTCTCGTGGGCGCACGGTGACAGCCAGGCGATGTCCCGCCGTCCACACATCATTTTCTGGAGCCCCCGAGTGAGCAAGCGCACCTTCCAGCCGAACAACCGTCGTCGCGCCAAGACCCACGGGTTCCGGCTGCGGATGCGTACCCGTGCCGGCCGCGCGATTCTCGCGACCCGCCGTGGCAAGGGTCGCGCCCGTCTGTCGGCCTGATCACCTGATCGCCAACAGGTCATGACGTGCTGCCTACCGAGAATCGGCTGAGGCGGCGCGAGGACTTCGCGACCGCGGTACGCCGGGGACGCCGGGCCGGACGCCCGCTTCTCGTCGTCCATCTACGCAGCGGTGCAACGGACCCGCACGCGCCTGGGGAGAGCGCCTCCCCGACGCGTGCGGGTTTCGTCGTGAGCAAGGCCGTGGGTGGAGCCGTCGTCCGTAACCAGGTGAAGCGGCGACTGCGTCATCTGATACGCGAACGACTGTCCGAGCTGCCCCCCGGTAGCCTGGTTGTCGTACGGGCGCTGCCCGGAGCAGGCGACGCCGAATACGCACACCTGGCCCGAGACCTGGACGCCGCCTTTCAGCGGCTGCTGGGAGGGGGCA
Source organism: Streptomyces sp. NPDC088147 (assembly GCF_044741565.1). Classification (NCBI taxonomy): domain Bacteria; kingdom Bacillati; phylum Actinomycetota; class Actinomycetes; order Kitasatosporales; family Streptomycetaceae; genus Streptomyces; species Streptomyces sp. NPDC088147. Next base: position 610,627 of record NZ_JBIUSY010000003.1, read on the forward strand.
CGCGATGAAATACCCGCTGCTGGCTCTGATCAAGCTGTACCAGTGGACGATCAGCCCGCTTCTCGGGCCCGTCTGCCGGTACTACCCGTCGTGCTCGCACTACGGATACACGGCCATCGACCGGCATGGCGCGGTGAAGGGCACGGCGCTGACCGCCTGGCGCATTCTGCGGTGCAATCCGTGGTCGCCGGGTGGTGTGGACCATGTCCCGCCGCGCAAACGCCCGCGTTGGCATGAATCGCTGCGCAATGCCTGGCGTGGCGGTAAGGGCGGACACTCCGCCGCTGGCGTGCCCTCCGGGGGATCGGCCCCCGACGCCCCGAGTCCGGCCGCAGAGACCTCGCCCAAAGCTCAAGGAGCCTGATTAGTGGACACGATTGCCAGTTTCTTCAGTTTTATTACCACACCTGTTTCATGGGTCATCGTCCAGTTTCACTCGCTGTACGGGATGATTTTCGGCCCCGACACGGGCTGGGCCTGGGGACTGTCCATCGTGTCCCTGGTGGTACTGATCCGGATCTGTCTGATCCCGCTGTTCGTCAAGCAGATCAAGTCGACCCGGAACATGCAGGTGCTCCAGCCCAAGATGAAGGCGATCCAGGAGCGCTACAAGAACGACAAACAGCGTCAGTCCGAAGAGATGATGAAGCTGTACAAGGAGACGGGCACCAACCCGCTCTCCTCCTGTCTTCCCATCCTGGCGCAGTCACCGTTCTTCTTCGCCCTGTACCACGTGCTCTCCAGCATCGCGAGCGGCAAGACCGTCGGCGTCATCGATGACCAGAGGCTGCTGGACAGCGCGCGTCAGGCGCATATCTTCGGTGCTCCGCTGGCCGCCAAGTTCATGGACAGCGCCGACAAGGTCGCGTCCCTGAACGCCTCGCTGACCGATGTGCGGATCGTCACCGCGATCATGATCGTGATGATGTCGGCGTCGCAGTTCTACACGCAGCGCCAGCTGATGACGAAGAACGTCGACCTGACGGTCAAGACGCCGTACATGCAGCAGCAGAAGATGCTGATGTACATCTTCCCGCTGATCTTCGCCGTCACGGGTGTCAACTTCCCCGTCGGTGTGCTCGTCTACTGGCTGACCACCAACGTGTGGACCATGGGCCAGCAGATGTATGTGATCAACCAGAACCCGACCCCGGGCAGCAAGGCGCAGGACCAGTACTTGCAGCGTCTGCTGAAGACCATCACCACGCACAGTGAGGTGCGGTCCCGCCGTAAGCGCACGATCGTCCAGGCGATCGTGGCCAAGGGACCGGACCGCAATGACAACGAGCGCAAGTTCGTCACGAGCCTGGCCAAGGCGGGGCTGGCCGCCCAGCCCGACGGAACGGTGATCAAGAGCGACACCGCCGCTGCCGAGGCCGAGTCCGGTGCCGCGGCGAGGCGGCACCAGCCCAAGCGTCAGACCAAGTCGAAGCGGCAGGCCGCCGCCCAGTCGGGTACGGACAAGGCGGACCAGCCCAAGGACTCCGAGGCCGCTGGTGAGCCGGCGAAGACTTCGTTGCAGAAGGGCGAGCCGCAGGACACCACGTCCAAGCCGACGGGCAAGCCCGCCGCCGGTTCCGCACGCCAAGCCAAGTCGGGGCAGCGTAAGGGCCAGCAGCGGCCCAAGCACCCGTCCAAGAAGTAAGAAGGAGTCCATCCGTGACGGAAGGCACCATCTCCGCCGCCGAGTCCGCCGACGAGGGGGGCGACACCCTGACCCGCCTGGAGCAGGAAGGGGAGATCGCGGCCGACTACCTCGAAGGTCTGCTCGATATCGCTGATCTCGACGGCGATATCGACATGGACGTCGAGGCCGACCGGGCCGCGGTCTCGATCATCAGTGACTCGGCACGGGACCTGCAGAAGCTTGTCGGACGCGACGGTGAGGTGCTGGAGGCACTTCAGGAGCTGACTCGGCTCGCCGTGCACCGGGAGACCGGGGACCGCAGCCGGCTGATGCTGGACATCGCCGGCTTCCGGGCCAAGAAGCGCACCGAGCTGGCCCAGCTGGGCGCCAAGGCCGCGGACGAGGTGAAGAGCACCGGTGAGCCGGTGAAGCTGAAGCCCATGACGCCCTTCGAGCGGAAGGTCGTGCACGACGCGGTCGCCGCCGCGGGTCTGCGGAGTGAGTCCGAGGGCGAGGAGCCGCAGCGCTTCGTCGTGGTGCTCCCTGCCTGAGCGGTCCATTCTTTTCGGCCCCGTCTGTTGCGCAGACGGGGCCGAGTTTTGTCAGCCTGATAGTCAGCCACCGGCCGGTGGTTCGGTATGGAAGGACGGTTCCCGTGACGGAGGCAGCAGAGCTTCCCCCCGCACCGGATGAGGCGCGCACTGTTTTCGGTGAGTTCTTTCCGGAGGCTGTCCGCTACGCGGAACTACTGGCGGACGCGGGGGTCAAGCGTGGCCTGATCGGTCCGCGTGAGGTCCCGCGGCTGTGGGAGCGGCACCTGCTGAACTGTGCGGTGCTCTCCGAGGTCGTGTCCGAGGGCGTGACGGTCTGCGATGTCGGTTCGGGTGCGGGGCTCCCCGGGATCCCGCTGGCGCTGGTACGGCCCGATCTGAAGATCACGCTGCTGGAACCGCTCCTGCGGCGGACGAACTTTCTTCAGGAAGTCGTCGAGCTGCTCGGCCTGGACCATGTGACGGTGGTGCGTGGCCGTGCCGAGGAGGTCCTCGGCACCCTTCAGCCGGTCCATGTGGTGACGGCGCGCGCGGTGGCTCCGCTGGACAGGCTGGCGGGCTGGGGGGTGCCCCTGCTGCGGCCGTACGGCGAGATGCTGGCGCTCAAGGGCGACACCGCCGAGGAGGAGATCAACGGGGCCCGCGCGGCACTGAGCAGGCTCGGTGTGGTGGAGACCTCGGTCCTGCATGTCGGTGAGGGCATCGTCGACCCGCTGGCCACCGTGGTGCGTGTGGAGGTCGGGGAGAGCCCCGGCGGTGTGCGGTTCGCCACGAAGCGGGCCAAGGCCGCACGGGCCGGCCGTGCGCGGCGGCGCCGTTGAGCCGTACAGTCCGTACTGCCTATCAGTGATGCTCCATACAAGCTGCCATACCTATGCAATGCGGAGTGTCGTGACGGTGTAGCTCTGCGGCCCGTGCATCGTGTTTCACGTGAAACGTCGCTCACTGCTGCAGGGAATCATCGGCCGTGGCCGCGCTGCTGCTACACCGCGCGGCCGAAAGCCCCTCGCAAGGGGGACGGAGTTGTCCACAGTGATGGATTCCTCCACAGAACCACGGGCCTCGCTGGTTCACGACCCCGAAAGCATGGCAGGCTCTGTCCATTGCGAGTCTGAAGTCGAGGAGAGTGAATCCTTGCGGTCCGACGCCAACATCGCGGGACCGATGACCGATCCGGTCCCCGGTCCCCGTACCGAGTCGGCGGGGGAGGATGTTTCACGTGAAACACCACCCCCGATGGACGACACCCCCATTGGCCGTGCTGCCCAACTGGCGGTGGAGGCACTGGGCCGCGCCGGTGAGGGTCTGCCCCGCCCAGAGCAGACGCGTGTCATGGTTGTCGCCAACCAGAAGGGCGGCGTAGGGAAGACCACCACCACGGTCAATCTCGCCGCCTCGCTCGCGCTCCATGGCGCGCGCGTGCTGGTGGTCGACCTCGACCCCCAGGGCAACGCCTCCACGGCGCTGGGGATCGACCATCACGCCGAAGTTCCCTCGATCTATGACGTCCTGGTGGAGAGCAAGCCACTTTCGGAAGTGGTCCAGCCTGTCCCGGACGTCGAAGGTCTCTTCTGTGCCCCGGCCACCATCGATCTCGCCGGTGCGGAGATCGAGCTGGTCTCGCTGGTGGCACGGGAGAGCCGACTACAGCGGGCGATCGAAGCGTACGAGCAGCCGTTGGACTACATCCTCATCGACTGCCCGCCCTCGCTCGGCCTGCTGACCGTCAATGCGATGGTCGCCGGTGCGGAGGTGCTGATCCCCATCCAGTGCGAGTACTACGCGCTGGAGGGGCTGGGTCAGCTGCTGCGGAACGTCGACCTGGTGCGGGGGCATCTCAACCCCACACTGCATGTCTCGACGATCCTGCTCACCATGTACGACGGCAGGACGCGGCTCGCCTCGCAGGTGGCGGACGAGGTACGGAGCCACTTCGGCAAGGAGGTGCTGCGGACGAGCATCCCTCGGTCCGTACGAATCTCCGAGGCACCGAGTTATGGGCAGACGGTGCTGACCTACGATCCGGGATCCAGCGGATCCCTGTCGTATCTCGAAGCCGCCCGTGAGATCGCGCTACGGGGGGTCGGGGTCCACTACGACGCCCAGCAGGCCCATGTGGACAGTCAGAACAGTCAGCAGAGTATGTCGGAGGGGATCCAGTGAGCGAGCGACGCAGGGGATTGGGACGTGGGCTCGGTGCGCTGATCCCTGCCGCTCCGCAGGAGAAGCAGGTGACCTCTCCAGGAGAGGCCGCTGCCACTCTGGGGGCGGCTCCCGTACTGACCGCGGAGCGGGGTGTGGCCGCAGCGAAGGTGACGTCGCTGCCGCAGGCCTCCATGGCGCCGGAGACGGAGACGGTCGCGTCGGAGTTCGAGGCGGCGCCCGAGCCGGCGGCGACGGCAGGGGCGCACTTCGCCGAAGTGCCGATCGACTCCATCACGCCGAACCCTCGCCAGCCGCGCGAGGTATTCGACGAGGACGCCCTCGCCGAACTGATCACCTCCATCAAAGAAGTCGGTCTCCTCCAGCCCGTGGTCGTACGGCAGGTGGGCTCCGAGCGCTACGAGCTCATCATGGGGGAGCGGCGCTGGCGGGCTTGCCGGGAAGCCGGACTGGAGCGCATTCCGGCGATCGTCCGCGCGACCGACGACGAGAAGCTGCTGCTGGATGCGCTGCTGGAGAACCTGCACCGTGCTCAGCTGAATCCGCTGGAAGAGGCCGCGGCCTACGACCAGTTGCTCAAGGACTTCAACTGCACGCATGACCAGCTGGCCGACCGGATCGGTCGCTCACGTCCGCAGGTCTCCAACACGCTCCGGTTGCTGCGTCTCTCTCCCCCGGTGCAGCGCAGGGTCGCCGCCGGTGTGCTCTCGGCCGGCCACGCGAGGGCGCTCCTCGCGCTGGACGACTCCGAGGAACAGGACCGGCTGGCGCACCGCATCGTGGCCGAGGGTCTCTCGGTGCGCGCGGTCGAGGAGATCGTGACCCTGATGGGTTCGCGCCCGCAGAACTCCTCCAAGGCGAAGGGTCCGCGGGCCGGCGCCCGGCTGTCGCCGGCGCTGACTGATCTCGCGTCACGTCTCTCGGATCGTTTCGAGACCCGGGTGAAGGTCGACCTGGGCCAGAAGAAGGGAAAGATCGTCGTCGAGTTCGCCTCGATAGACGATCTGGACCGGATTCTCGGCACCCTCGCCCCCGGTGAGGGGCGCGTCCTGGACAAGGGACTCACCGAGGAAGCCGGGGAAGACGACGAGAGCTGAGGCCCTCAAACAGCCTTTGGGCGGGCCGTGTTCCACGCTTACCGGAACACGGCCCGCCCTTTGCTGTCTCGCGGTGTGCCGGACATCTACGGGTGGATACGATGCGTTCTGGTATGGCGCATCCACCTTGATCCATCCCGGAAGGAGCGCGGGGGCCATGCGATCGGTGAGCCGCAGTCGGCTGGTATCGGCTGGACTGGGTCTTGGAGTGCTCGGCGGTTTCGTCGGCAGCCTGCTTCGGGAGCGGAGCGCGCTGACGGCCGCCCGCGGCGCGGCAGGCGAAGGAAGTGAGGAACAGCCTCCATGGGGCGTCGGCTCGTACCGCTCACGCTGGACAACCTTTCCGACCTCCCCAAGCGCTGCCGCGCGTGTGTCTTCTGGGAGCTTGATCCGGTCAGCGGGGAAGCAGCGGTAGGGGCCGGCCGGGCCGAGGCGGAGAAGGAAGCCTGGATCTCGGCCGTTCTGCTGGAATGGGGATCCTGCGGCCGCGTGGTGTATATCGACGATGTGCCGGTCGGCTTCGTCCTGTACGCGCCTCCTGCGTATGTGCCGCGGTCCATGGCCTTCCCGACGAGCCCGGTCTCTCCGGACGCCGTCCAGTTGATGACCGCGTGGATGATGCCGGGGTATCAGGGGCAGGGACTCGGCCGAGTGATGGTGCAGACCGTGGTGAAGGATCTGCTGCGGCGGGAGTTCAAGGCCATCGAAGCCTTCGGCAACACCCGCTGGAAGGAACCGGCCTGTGTGCTCCCCGCGGACCATCTGCTGGCGGTGGGCTTCAAGACCGTACGTCCGCATCCGACGTATCCACGGCTGAGGCTGGAGCTGCGGACCACGCTCTCCTGGAAGGAAGACGTGGAGCTGGCGCTGGACCGGCTGCTGGGAGCGGTCAAGAAGGAACCCGCGCTACGGCCGCTCTGAGCCGGGCGACGTATGCGAAAAGAGAAACGGGCCGACTCCCCCATGGGGAAGTCGGCCCGTTTCACGTGAAACATCGAGGGTCGGCGGCTGCCGACTTACTGGCCGATGAAGTCCTCAAGGTCGCGGACGAGCGCGGCCTTCGGCTTGGCACCGACGATGGTCTTGGCCACCTCACCGTTCTGGTACACGTTCAGCGTCGGAATGGACATGACGCCGTACTTGGCTGCCGTGGCCGGGTTCTCGTCGATGTTGAGCTTGACGATCTCGATCTTGTCGCCGTGCTCGGCCGCGATCGCCTCGAGCGACGGCGCGATCTGGCGGCACGGTCCGCACCAGGCGGCCCAGAAGTCCACCAGTACGGGCTTGTCGCTCTTGAGTACGTCGTCGTCGAACGACGCGTCGGTCACATGCTTCAGGTCGCCGGCCACGGCGGCCTCCTTAGATTCGCGGGGTGTGGGTCGGTACAGCTGGTCAGACGGTGGCGGTCTTCTCCGGCTCGGCGTTCTCGCTGTCGCTCAGCGCGGCGAGGAAACGCTCGGCGTCGAGAGCGGCGGAGCAACCGGTGCCCGCAGCCGTGATCGCCTGGCGGTAGGTGTGGTCGACGACATCACCGGCGCCGAAGACACCGGACAGGTTCGTCCGTGTCGACGGGGCGGCGACGGTCAGGTAGCCCTCGGGGTCCAGATCGAGCTGGCCCTTGAACAGCTCGGTCCGCGGGTCGTGGCCCACCGCGATGAACAGACCGGTCACGGGGAGCGCGGAGGTCTCGCCGGTCTTGGTGTTGCGCAGGGTCAGACCGGAGAGCTTCTGCTCGCCGTGGATCTCGGCGACCTCGCTGTTCCAGGCGAACTTGATCTTGGGGTCGGCGAAGGCGCGGTCCTGCATCGCCTTGGAGGCACGCAGGGTGTCCCGGCGATGGACGATCGTGACGGACTTGGCGAAGCGCGACAGGAAGGTGGCTTCCTCCATCGCGGTGTCGCCGCCGCCCACCACGGCGATGTCCTGGTCCTTGAAGAAGAAGCCGTCGCAGGTGGCGCACCAGGAGACACCCCGGCCCGAGAGCGTGTCCTCGTTGGCCAGGCCGAGCTTGCGGTGCTGGGAGCCGGTCGTCACGATCACGGCCTTGGCCTGGTGCACGGTGCCGGCCGTGTCGGTGACCGTCTTGATGTCACCGCTGAGGTCGACCGCGACGACATCGTCCGGGACGAGCTCGGCGCCGAAGCGCTCCGCCTGTGCCCGCATGTTGTCCATCAGGTCCGGGCCCATGATGCCGTCGCGGAAGCCCGGGAAGTTCTCCACATCAGTGGTGTTCATCAGCGCACCACCGGCGGTGACGGCGCCCTCGAAGACCAGCGGCTTCAGCGATGCACGCGCGGTGTACAGCGCGGCGGTATAGCCGGCGGGCCCGGAGCCGATGATGATCACATTACGGACGTCGCTCACGGGTTTCTTCCTCGTCTCTGCAGACTGCCTACTGGGGCCGGATCAACGACTTTCACCCCATCCAACGGATCCTACGGGTCCCGCATTCCCGAGGTGTCCCGGCTCCACGAAGGGGGATCGTCAGCGGCGAGGGTAGGCGTGCTTCAGGAGGACTTTCCCCTTGCCCGAAGGATCACTGTCGACGCAGGCCGCGTCGATCACATAGGCCTGCACACGGGTGCTGTCGGCGGCGTGCGGCAGCACGACGAGGTAGGCGCTGCTGCCCCGGTACGTACCCGGCTCGGCGGCGAGGGCGGGCGCGGTGCTGCCCGTGCCCTGTCGAATACAGGGCGGAATCTCGGGCTCGGGCTGGACCAGCGGCGAATTCGCCGTGCTCCGGTCACCCCCGGTAGCGCGAGGTTCCTCTGCCTGTGAACCCCTGGACTCCTTGACCGTGGCGCCCGGGGCCAGCAGCGCGTCCACGCGGCTCTGAAGGTGGGCTTCCGAGAACTCTTTGCCGTTCCCCGGGGCGCTGGCCGCGGAGTCGGCCGCAGAGCTTTTGGCGCTGTTCGTCGCCCCGAGCGACCCGAGCGACTGGATCAGGAGAACGCTGACACCCACGGCCGCTGTGCCGAAGACGGCCCCCAGGACGGCGTTGCGACGGCGACGGCGGGTGTGCCCACCGCGGCCGGGGCCGGTGGCTGCCCTCGGACGGCCGGCGGGCCGGTCCGTCCGTACCGAGTCCGGCGACGTGGTCCCCGCCAGGGCCGGCGGTCCGGTCGGTGTGGCGACGGACGGTGCCGTCGGCGTGGGGGATGAGGACGTCCGGGACGAGGGCGGTGTTTCACGTGAAACATCCGCGGTCTCATCGGGGGCAGTGGCGTTCAGGAGCGCTTCCGCGGCCAGCGCGGCATCGATACGTCCGGCGACATCGGCCGGCATCCGAGGTGGTCCGGGCAGGGTGCCCAGGAGCCCCCGGATCTCTTCGAGCGAGTCATGGACATCCGCGCACAGAGCGCAGCCGTCGAGATGGCGTCGTACAGCGGCGGTACGGGACGGCGAGAGCAGCCCCTCCGCGAGATCGGAGATCTCCGAGACATCCGGGTGCTGAGCCGTGTCGGTCGTAGATGTCACGCGCGCCCACCTCCGCCCTTCACTCCAGCAGGATCACTCGGTCCTGGGTCTGTTGGTTCCGCTGCCGGTGGGACGGATGCCCCCGGCGTCCGGTTCCTTCCCCGGCCAAGAGCGCTGTTATCCCTGGTGGCCCCGCGTAGATGCGAGAGCATGGGCAGCAATCTGGCCCGGCCGCGTGCGCAGCGGCTCTTCACTGTTCCGGTGGGCACGCCCAGCACCGCGGCGGCCTCTGCCACGGGGTAGCCCTGCATATCGACGAGAACCAGGGCGGCCCGCTGGTCGACGGGGAGTTTGGCCAGCGCCGCCAGCAGCTCACGGTGGAGATCCTGGCGTTCCGCGGGGGCCTCCGCCGACTCGTGGGGCTCAAGGAGCTGCTCCAGCCGCTCGGTGTCGTCCACGGGGGAGGTTCGGCGTGAGGCGGCCTTACGGGCTCGGTCGAGACAGGCGTTGACGGTGATGCGGTGCAGCCAGGTGGTCACGGCGGACTGCCCGCGGAAGGTGTGGGCCGCTCGGAAGGCGGAGACCAGTGCGTCCTGGACCGCATCGGCGGCTTCCTCCCGGTCACCCAGCGTCCGCAGGGCCACCGCCCAGAGCCGGTCCCGGTGGCGCCGTACCAGCTCGCCGAAGGCGTGAGGGTGGCCCTCGACATGAGCGCTCAGCAGATCCTGGTCGCTTGAGTCGCCGAGTGCGGCATCGTCCAACAGTGAGCCCCCCTCCCCTGATCCCTCAGCCGGTGAACGTGATCTCGGAGATTCCCCCGCGAAAGCGGTCGGCGGACCCGTCCGTGGGCAGTTCGGTGATGTGGATCAATACGTACCGGGTTCGCACGGGCTTGTCGAGAGTGGTCTTGAGAGTTCCGCCCACAGTCTCCAGCTTGGTGAGGCGCTGAGAGAAGTCCGCGAGGGCCGACGGGTCCGACGTATCCGCATCCGCCGCGAGTAGCTCGGCCTTCTGGCCGCTGCGGTACATGTCTATGTCGATACCGGACACGTCCTTCACGCTGCCCAGGTCGACGATGATTCCGCTGCCTTCCTTGCGGTCCGGGCGATTGCCGAAGTTCGGGAAGTTCTGATACTGCGCTGTGATCCAGGCGGTGCCGGGGTCGCCGTCCACGGAGTTCGGTGCGAGTTCGGGCTTTATCCCGGACCCGCTGGGCATGAACTCCGTCGCGTCCGCGATCCGCAGCGGCTTGGGAACCTTGGTCGCCTTGTTGTCGCCCGTGGTGGGCTGGGTGGGCGCGGGATCGTTGTCGCTGCCCTGGTCGAGGAGGCGGTCGGCGACCTGCCAGCTGCCGAGCCCCAGCGCGGCGATGAGGAGCGCGGCGACGGTCCACTTCAGCAGCTTGCCGGTACGGCTCTGGAGCGGGGGCGGCGGGGGCGCCACCGGCGGGAGGGGCGGAGCGCCGAGGCCCGCCTGCGAGCGTCCGTAGGTGCCCTGCTGGTAGGTGGTGCGCTGGTACTCCGGCGGAGCGGTGAACGTGGGCTCGGGCGGCCGGATGCGCGGCATCTCCGCGACGGCCGCGGCCAGCTCGTCGGGGGTCGTGCACGGCGGTTCCTGGCGCGAGGCGGTGGCGCCGTCATTGACGAGGGCGCGCATGGCGAGCTCGGAGAGACCGCGGTGGATGCCGGCGCGGACCTGGTCGGGGGCGATGAGCCCGACGCCCTTGGGAAGGCCGGAGAGCCCGTACGCGTCGGCTTCGTAGGGCCAGCGCTGGGTCAGTGCCGCGTAGAGGAGCGCGCCGATCGCCTCCGTGTCGGTGCGCTGCGGCCGGTCCGCGCTGATCCCGCGCAGAGCGGCGTTCACGGCGAGGCCGCGGATGCGGTACTGACCGGTGGACGTACGCAGCACCGCTCCGGGCGTCAGCCGCAGGTGGGCGAGACCCTCACGGTGGGCCGCAGCCATGGCCTGGGAGACCTGGCTGACGAGCTGATACGCCTCATGGGCCTCCAGCGGCCCCGCGGCGAGGAGTGCGGTCAGCTCGACCGCGTCGGGCAGCCACTCGTGAACGACATAGACGAGGTCGTTCTCCTCGACGGCGTCCAGGACCTGTACGAAGCGGGGATCGCCGAGCAGGGCGGAGGACCGGGCCGCCGCCAGTACGGAACGGGCCCGCGGATGGTCGGCCGGGAGGAGATGCACGCCGACGGCGCGGCGCAGCTTCTCGTCGACCGCTCGCCAGCTGCTGAAACCGTCCAGACGGGTGACGCACTCCTCCAGACGGTAGCGTCTGGCGAGTTTGTGGCCGCTGTGCAGCTCGGGCGCCGAGATGCCCGGCTCGGTGTTCTGCCGTTCGCTGCCCGTGTCCGCCGCGGACTTCTCCGCCTTGTCCTGGGCTTCCGCCAACCCGTCGGTCGTGGCCTTGCCCGCCTTGGCGGCCAGCGGCTCATCACCGCTGTTGTCGGCCACGTCGACGGCAGCCGTGCTACGTTCCGCCACCGTCGCTCCTGCCTCCCCATCCGTTGCGCACTATCCAACAGCCAAGCCAATTGTGCCCACAGTTGGACGCTATGCACGACACGCGGCAGCCGCTGATGGTTGTGCTGGACCCTGCCGCGTTTACCGTCCGAGGCGTCCGCGCACCATGCCGACCATGGCGTTCATCTCTTCGATCCGCATCTTCTTCGCCGCGACGAAGAAGAGGGCCAGCAGGGCGAGACCGCCGCCGAGCAGTGCCACCAGCGAGCTGAGGGCGCTGCTGCCCAGAGCGTTCAGGACGGCGTAGGCGATCGCACCGGCCGCGAGGGCTCCGGGGACGGCCGCCAGGCAGAGCCGGGCGTACGTACGCAGGACGCGGCCACCGTCCAGATCGCCGCCCAGCCGGTTCCGCAGCCTGCGCCAGGCGACACCGACACCGACCGCGTAGGCGAGGCCGTAGGAGGCGGCCATGCCGACGACGGCCCAGCGGGAGGGCAGGAGCACGAACGAGACGCCGGAGGCGGCGGCGTTGACCGCGGCGACGATCACGGTGTTGTAGAAGGGCGTCCTGGTGTCCTCGTAGGCGTAGAAGCCGCGCAGGACGACGTATTGCACGGAGTACGGGATGAGTCCGAGGGCGAACGCCATCAGGATGAAGCCCATGGAGCGTGCCGATTCCAGGCCGCTGGACGAGAACATCAGGATCGACAGCGGGACGCCCAGTGCGAGGAAACCGAAGGCGATCGGCACGATGGCGACCGCCGAGTTGCGCAGTCCCTGGGAGATGTCGTCGCGTACGGCGCCCGGGTCGCCGTCGTGGGCGGCGCGGGAGATCCTGGGCAGCAGGGCGGCCATGACGGAGACGGTGATGATGGCCTGCGGCATGCCCCAGATCAGCTGGGCGTTGCTGTAGGCGAGGATGCCCGTGCCGTCCTTGCCGGAGGCGACGCCGGCGGCGGTGGCGAGCTGGGTGACGACCAGGACCCCGGCCTGGTTGGCGAGGACGAAGAGCACCGTCCACTTGGCCAGTTTGACCGTCTTGCCGAGGCCGTGGCCCTTCCAGTCGAAGCGCGGGCGGAACCGGAAACCGGTCTCCCGGAGGTAGGGGATCATCGCGAGCGCCTGGACGACCAGACCGAGCAGCGTACCGATGCCCAGTAGCCGCACGCCGTCCGGCGGGATCGTCTGCACGGTCATGCCCGAGTCGGCGGCGGTGCCGTACACCCAGATGAACAGACCGAACGTGGTGATCATGACGATGTTGTTGAGGACCGGAGTCCACATCATCGCGCCGAACTTCCCGCGCGCGTTCAGGATCTGGCCCATCACCACATGCACACCCATGAAGAAGATCGTGGGCAGGCAGTAGCGGGCGAAGGTGACGGCGACGTTGTTGGCGGCCGCGTCGCTGGCGATCGGGTCGGACATCAGACGCACCAGCCACGGTGCCCCGAACACGGCGAGGGCCACGATCGCGCCGAGCGCCACCATGACGAGGGTCAGCAGCCGGTTGGCATAGGCCACGCCACCGTCGTCGTCGTTCTTCATCGCCCGCACGAGCTGCGGGACGAACACGGAGTTGAGGCCGCCCCCGACGGTGAGGATGTAGATCATCGTCGGCAGCGTGTACGCCACGGTGAAGGAGTCACCGAGCAGGGCCGCGCCCAGCGCGGCGGTGATCACCAGGCTTCGTACGAAGCCGGTGAGCCGGGAGACCAGGGTGCCCGCGGCCATCAGGGCACTGGACTTGAGGAGCCCGGCGGCCTTGCCTCCTGACTTCTTGGGCGGCGGTGCGGGTGCTGCTTCGGGCTCCGGCGCGGTCAGTACCTGGCCCGAGCCCTGCTGGTCGCGGTAGAGATGGGCGAACGCGTCCGGATGGGAGTCTTCGTCGCCTGCGCGGGAGACCAGGTCGTCGAGGCCGGTGAACTGGGTGGTTCGCGGGTCTTCCCCGTACGGGAGATGGCGCATGGGCCCGGAGGGCTCGGGCGCCGGGGTCTGGGCCCATACCCGGGGGTCGGGCGCGTTCTGCGGGGTGGGCGGCTGCTGGTAGAGCTGGTGGGCCTCCGGATAGGTGCCGGGAGGCGGCGGCGGATGTGAGGCGCGGTCGTACAGCGCCTCCGTCACCGGATCCTGCGCGGAGAGATCCTGTGACCAGTAGGGGTCCCGGTTGTAGGCATCCTGGACATAGGGATCCTGGGCAGGCTGCGGAGTGGGCGGAATCCGGCCCGCCGGGTCGCCACCCGCGCCCTGCCCACGGTCACCGTCGTACGGCGCGTTCATGGTTACCCCACCTCATCGTCCCCGGCCGACCGGCCACGACATCGCTCAACGGTCCACTTTCTCACCCGCGCCCGACGCGTCCGCGCTTTCCGGACCGGTGTCCGGTGTCGGGTCACTCGGCTGCCCGGGATCTGTGTCCTCAGGGGCCCGCGCGCCGTCCGTGCTCTGCGTGTCCCGCGCCTTCCCGTCCGTGTCGATGCCGTCCGCGCCGTCGTCTCCGCCGTCCGTGTCCTCAGCGGCTGCCTTACGGGCCACCGCGCGCTTGCGCTGGCTGTACATCTTGACCCCTGCGAGGACGAGAAGCAGCACACCGCCGGCGATGACGAGCATCACGGTGGGGGTGATCTCGGAGACCTTGACCTGGAACGTCATCGGGCTGCCGTACGGCGTGCCGTCCACCGTGTAGAGCTGGGCGGTCACCTGCACCGGGCCGTTGGCATTGCCCGCCCCGGTGAACTTCACCGACTGGCTGTGCCCGCCGTCGATCTTGATCGGCCGCTCCGCGACCGCACGGTCGCCGTCCAGCTTGAGCCGCGTCGGGTTGTCGGACTTCAGGCGCAGTACCAGATTCTGGACGCCCTGCAACAGCTGGTTCTGGACGGTCACCGGGATCGTCGCACTGCGCCCCGACAACGTCAGCACGGACTTCGGGATGAGCTGGACCTCGGTGGTGAGGCCCACCAGATAGTCCTCCACCGTGTGGCGGTACTGCTCGGCCTCGTCCGGCTCCCCGCGCCACGAGGTCGACATCGCCCGGCCGATCGCGTTGCCGAAAGGCGCGGCCACCCGGTCCGGAGCGCTGAGGATGGCCTTGAAGTTGTCGAGCCGCTCCTGTGTCTCCTTGATGTTCAGGAAGACCTCGGTCGACAGCTCCTGGTCCCGAAGCTTCTTCGGGTACCGCGAAGAGCCGGGCACCTTGGTGGTGGCGTCCGAGTCGGGTGTGGCCGCCGCCGCCGCGATGAGATCGGACGGCTCGGTCCAGCGCTCGGAGTCCAGGCCTCGTAGGGCACGCGCCATCGACTGCGCCTGGGCGGCGCTCGGCATCCGCTGGGGAGCGACGACGATACTGCGCTGGTTCTCCGGGTTCTGAAGCGTCACGGCCAGCGACTGGGCGAGGAACCTCTGGACCGCGAGGGTGGACGTGCCCGCCTTCGACATATCCCCCTGGAAGGCGGTGGAGAGCCGGGTGTCGGCGACGACGGCTGTCGTGCCGCCACCGATCGGCCGTGCCGCGGTGGGGGTGTACGGCAGGTTGTCCTGGAGGCTGTCGCTGCGGGTGATGATCTCGTGGGCACCCGCCGAGGTCGCGACATCGACGATCGAGGGATCGATCGCACCGTCCACGGGCCAGGCGAAGTCGACGGACGGCTTCACATGGAGGATGGTCTCCACGGTCTTCCCGGCCACATCCGTGGCGGGCTGTAGATGGCTGAGCGCTCCGGAGACGTCCTTGCCGCGGTGGGCCAGCGACGCCAGGTCCGGGTCGGCGAACGGCAGTGCGACCACCTTGGCGCCGCCCGTCACCGCCTTCTCCAGGGAGTCGAGCCACTTGGTGGCAACGGCCTGGTTCTTGCCGGGGACGGTCGTGTCCCCGCTTCTGACCCGGTAGTCCTTGGTCATGGCGTCGGCGGTGGCGAGCAGATCGGGGTCGATCACCCAGGTGACGGGAAGCTGACTGCCGAGGGAGACCAACTGCTCAAGCCGGCCGCCGGGGGCCAGCTCCGCGGCCAGGTCGTCGTTCTCGAAGACGGGGGTCTGCTGATCGTCCGAGCCGGTCTCCGCGGACAGGCGCGTGGACGAGATCAGTGGCCAGAGGACGCTGAGCTGTGTCTTCTCCTCCGTCGCGTCCGGCTGCCAGGGAAGGAACGTGCGCTGGATGCCCAGCACCTGGTCGTACGGCGCGGACGAGGTCTTTCCGGTCAGTGAGACACCGAGCTGATAGACACCGTCCTGGCCGAGCCCGAGCTTGCTGACCGGTACCGAGAGCGCGAAGTCCTGGGAGATGCCGACATCGAGCCTCGGGATGGTGACCTTGTACTTGCCGCCGATCGGAGCCACATCGCCCGAGGTGCTGGTGCGCTCGGCGGCGTCATCGATGGCCGTCCTGCCGTACATCCGCGGGCCCACGCGCAGATCGACCTGCGCGTCGCTGATGGTGTTCTTGCCCTCGTTGGTCACCGTCCCCGAGACGGTGAGCGTGTCGCCCTTCACCGGTGCACTGGGGGTCAGTGTGTCGATCGACACATGGACCGCACGGGAGCCGGCGGCCGTCGGAGCGGCTTGGGCCGCGGGCGCCGCCGTCCCGGCCAGCAGACCCGCCAGGAGCGGCGCTCCGGCGAGCACGGAGGCTGTGCGCCGCAGCCACCGGCGGGCAGGAGAATGACCCATCCCCTGGAAGTCTGCCGCCTCCGCCACGCGCTCGCCCGTCCCTCGTCATCGTCGGTTGCCGTTGGTGGTTGTCAATTGTCGCGTCCACGCATGGTAACGATGTGCGCTGTGGCGAAGTGCTGGGGACTGCTCCACATGATCGGAAGAATCTCATGAGCCACCGGAAACCTCCGCATCGAGGCGGGGAGGGCCGAAACGGGAGCGCCCGCGGGGGCCGCGGCACGTACCCTTTTCTGTTGTGCCGAAAGCCAATGAAGACAATCCCCGTGCCCTCAGTCAGGTGCAGCGCCGCGCGGTCAGCGAACTGCTACGGGTGTCCCCCGTCGCCGACGACCTCGCCCGCCGGTTCCAGGATGCCGGATTCACCCTCGCCCTCGTCGGCGGCTCGGTCAGGGACGCCCTTCTCGGCCGGCTCGGCAACGACCTGGACTTCACGACCGATGCCCGGCCCGAGGACGTTCTGAAGATCGTCAGGCCTTGGGCGGATTCGGTGTGGGAAGTGGGGATCGCCTTCGGCACGGTCGGTGTCCAGAAGGATGCCCGTGTCGGAGACGCCGATCAGCGCTTCCAGATCGAGGTGACGACGTACCGCTCGGAGGCCTACGACCGGACATCACGGAAACCCGAGGTGTCCTACGGCGACTCCATCGAGGACGACCTCGTGCGCCGGGACTTCACGGTGAACGCGATGGCCGTCGCGCTGCCGCAGAAGGAGTTCATCGATCCCCACGGCGGGCTGGAAGACCTCTCCGCGCAGGTGCTGCGGACCCCCGGCACCCCCCAGGAGTCCTTCTCCGACGATCCCCTGCGGATGTTGCGGGCCGCACGGTTCGCCGCGCAGCTGGACTTCGAGGTGGCCCCGGAAGTGGTCGCGGCCATGAAGGACATGTCCGGCCGTATCGAGATCGTCTCCGCCGAACGCGTACGGGACGAGCTGAACAAACTGATCCTCTCCGGCCACCCGCGCAAGGGCCTGGCGCTGCTCGTCGACACCGGGCTCGCCGACCGCGTGCTGCCCGAGCTGCCCGAGTTGCGCCTGGAGAGCGATGAGCACCACCGGCACAAGGATGTCTACGAGCACTCGCTGACCGTCCTGGAGCAGGCCATCGACCTGGAGGAGAACGGGCCGGACCTGGTGCTGCGGCTGGCCGCACTGCTGCACGACATCGGCAAGCCCCGGACGCGCCGCTTCGAGAAGGACGGCCGGGTCTCCTTCCACCACCACGAGGTGGTGGGCGCGAAGCTGACCAAGAAGCGCATGACCGCGCTCAAGTACTCCAACGAGATGGTGAGGGATGTCTCCCGGCTGGTGGAGCTGCACCTGCGCTTCCACGGCTACGGAACGGGCGAGTGGACCGACTCGGCGGTGCGGCGCTACGTACGCGACGCCGGGCCCCTGCTCGACCGGCTCCACAAACTGACCCGCTCGGACTGCACCACGCGCAACAAGCGCAAGGCGAACGCTCTCTCCCGGGCCTATGACGGCCTGGAGGAGCGCATCGTCCAGCTCCAGGAGAAGGAGGAGCTGGACGCCATCAGGCCCGATCTGGACGGCAACCAGATCATGGAGACCCTGGGTGTCGGCCCCGGACCGGTGATCGGCGCCGCGTACACGTTCCTGCTGGAGCTGCGGCTGGAGAACGGTCCCATGGAGCACGACACGGCTGTCGCCGCCCTCAAGGAGTGGTGGGCCACGCAGAACTGAACCGGCGCGGGTCATGTTTCACGTGAAACATGACCCGCGCGTGATGCTTCGGGGGCGATGTTTCACGTGAAACATCGCCCCCGCGCTCTGTACGTCAGAGCCGCGGCCACGCCCAGATAGAGCACGGCCACCGTCGCCACGAGCGGTACGGAGCGGCCATCCCGCGGCAGCATCAGCGCGGCCACCCCCGCCGCGCCGACGAAGGCGACATTGAAGAGGACGTCGTAAAGGGAGAAGACCCGGCCGCGGAAGTCGTCGTCGACCGCCGTCTGCACCACCGTGTCCGTGGCGATCTTCGCTCCCTGAGTGATCAGGCCGAGGATGAAGGCGGCGGCCAGGATGGGTGTGGGCGCGAAGGTCAGCCCCAAGGCCGGCTCCAGGACGGCCGCCGCTCCCGCGCACAGTGCCATCCACCCGTACGTGCCGAGCCGTCCCACCGCCCAGGGCGTGAGGACCGCGGCGGCGAAGAATCCCGCCCCGGAGATGGCGACGGTCAGTCCGAGCAGTGCGAGCCCGTCGGCCTCACGCTCCGTCCAGGCGTATCTGCAGAGCATCAGCACCATCACTGTCAGCGCCCCGTAGCAGAAGCGCATCACCGTCATGGCGGCCAGCGCACCGGCCGCGGACCGTCGCTCCGCGAGATGCCGTACTCCGTCCGCGAGTCCGCGCGCGCTGGAGGACAGGGCGGTCCTCAGCCGGGGCCGGCCCCGCGACGGCTCTCCGGGCCCCAGCAGCTCGCGCGACATCAGGAGCGAGGTGAGCGCCCCGCAGAGATAGAGCGCGGCGCCCAGCAGCACCACGGCGGCGTCGGAGTCCGCGACCGTCAGCCGTACGACGAAGGCGAGTCCGCCGCCCACGGTCGCGGCGAGCGTTCCGGCGGTCGGGGAGAGGGAGTTCGCGACGACGAGCCGCTCATCGTCGACCACATGCGGCAGGGCGGCCGAGAGCCCCGCGAGAACGAACCGGTTGACGGCGGTCACGGACAGCGCCGCGATGTAGAAGAGCCAGTCGGGCACGGAGGCCACGAGCAGTACCGCCGTACAGGCCGCGAGAAGAGCCCGCAGCAGATTCCCGTACAGAAAGACCTGGCGGCGCTGCCAGCGGTCCAGCAGCACCCCGGCGAACGGGCCGACCAGTGAATACGGCAGCAGGAGTACGGCCATCGCGGAGGCGATCGCGCCGGGCGAGGTCTGTTTCTCCGGGGAGAAGACGACGTATGTGGCGAGCGCCACCTGGAAGACGCCGTCGGCGGCCTGGGAGAGCAGCCGGACCGCCAGCAGTCGGCGGAAGTTTCCGAGGCGCAGGAGCACACGCAGATCACGCACGACAGGCATGTGAGCCAGCGTCACACACGCGGCTCCGGTACACACGAGAAGGGTCGCCGGACCAGCAGTCCGGGGACCCTTCTCGTGGTGGCGGGGAGGCCGCGCTCTAGCGCTCGACCTCGCCGGCGATGAACTTCTCGACGTTCTCGCGGGCCTGGTCGTCGAAGTACTGGACCGGCGGCGACTTCATGAAGTACGAGGACGCGGAGAGGATCGGGCCGCCGATGCCGCGGTCCTTGGCGATCTTCGCGGCGCGGACGGCGTCGATGATGACACCCGCGGAGTTCGGGGAGTCCCAGACCTCCAGCTTGTACTCCAGGTTCAGCGGGACGTCACCGAAGGCGCGGCCCTCAAGGCGGACGTACGCCCACTTGCGGTCGTCGAGCCAGGCGACATAGTCCGACGGGCCGATGTGGACGTTGTCGGCACCCAGGTCACGGTCGGGGATCTGGGAGGTGACGGCCTGCGTCTTCGAGATCTTCTTGGACTCCAGGCGCTCACGCTCGAGCATGTTCTTGAAGTCCATGTTCCCGCCGACGTTCAGCTGCATCGTGCGGTCCAGGACAACGCCCCGGTCCTCGAAGAGCTTCGCCATGACGCGGTGCGTGATCGTAGCGCCGACCTGCGACTTGATGTCGTCACCGACGATCGGGACACCGGCCTCGGTGAACTTGTCCGCCCACTCCTTCGTGCCGGCGATGAAGACCGGGAGGGCGTTGACGAAGGCGACCTTGGCGTCGATGGCGCACTGCGCGTAGTACTTCGCGGCGTCGTCGGAACCCACGGGCAGGTAGCAGACCAGGACGTCGACCTGCTTGTCCTTGAGGGTCTGGACGATGTCCGCCGGCGCCTCGGGGGACTCCTCGATCGTCTGGCGGTAGTACTTGCCCAGACCGTCGAGGGTGTGGCCGCGCTGGACGGTGACGCCCGAGGACGGAACGTCGCAGATCTTGATGGTGTTGTTCTCGCTGGCGCCGATGGCGTCCGCGAGGTCGAGGCCGACCTTCTTCGCGTCTACGTCGAAGGCGGCCACGAACTCGATGTCCCGCACGTGGTACTCGCCGAACTGGACATGCATCAGCCCCGGTACCTTGCCCGCCGGGTCGGCGTCCTTGTAGTACTCGACGCCCTGCACCAGTGAGGCGGCGCAGTTGCCCACGCCGACGATGGCTACGCGTACCGAACCCATTCCGGTTGCTCCCTGTGTGATGTCAGTGTTCGTGATGAAACCCTGCGGAGATGCAGGACCTCACTTGGTGGTGTCCGCGGACGGATCCGGCGGGCCTGGATGTCCCGGGGGCGTGCCCCCGGAAGACGCGACATCCCGGTGCCGGGGCAGGCCGTCCGCTTCTCCCGATGTGTCTTCCTGCTCAGCGGGGCTCCCGGGGCCGGACCGTCTCTGGTCCCGTCCCGCCCGCTCGCTTTCGATGAGCTCGTTCAGCCAGCGCACCTCGCGCTCCACGGACTCCATGCCGTGCCGCTGGAGCTCCAGCGTGTAGTCGTCGAGGCGCTCGCGGGTACGGGCCAGGGAGGCGCGCATCTTCTCCAGACGCTCCTCCAGCCTGCTGCGGCGGCCCTCCAGCACCCGCATCCGCACCTCGCGCTCCGTCTGCCCGAAGAAGGCGAACCGAGCAGCGAAGTGCTCGTCCTCCCAGGCGTCGGGACCGGTGTGGGACAGCAGCTCCTCGAAGTGCTCCTTACCTTCCGCCGTCAGCCGATAGACGATCTTGGCGCGGCGCCCCGCCAGCGAAGCGGCGAGCGCGTCCTCCGGAGCGCTCCCCGGCTCCTCGATCAACCAGCCGTTGGCGACCAGCGTCTTGAGGCAGGGGTAGAGCGTCCCGTAACTGAAGGCGCGGAAGATCCCCAGCGATGTATTGAGCCGTTTCCGCAGCTCATAGCCGTGCATAGGGGACTCGCGGAGCAGACCGAGGACAGCGAACTCAAGGATGCCCGAGCGTCTGCTCACCCGTCGCCTCCTTCGCTGTCCGGACTCTTATGCCGTACTGATGTATCGACTCGATACATCCCGACGATAGAACGGAGTGGAGGTCGCGACAAGAGGGGCCATGGTGAACGGCGTCACATCACCAATTCTCAGGAAGCAACTTGCCTGATTTAGGGTGAACTTCAGCTCTCGGGGGGTTTTGACCGTGCGTAGTCTGTGCGGCATGCAGACCACCGGGAACCGATTGGCGTCGGTAAGCGTCAAGACTGTCGGCTTACCGGATGCATATCGGATGAGCCCCATGCCGGGCCGGTCCGTATTCATTTCGGGGGACCGGAACCCAACTGCCGCTTCCAGGCGTCCGCGCCTGCCCGAGGAGTAGTCGTTCGATGAGCGAGCACCGTCGCAAACCGCCGCAGTCGCAGGGGGGCGGTCGTGCCGCGGCCAGGCGTGCAGCCCAGCAGGCGTCCGGCCGCCGCGCGGCCCCGTCCCGAGAAGCCGTTTCGGCCTCACCCTCCGATTCGTACGAGGAGGAGCAGCCCTACGGCGGCCGCGCCGCGGCCAGACGAGCCGCCCAGCGCGGTGGCCGCAGGCGTGGGGGGGACGATGGAGGCGCCCGACGTGGCGGATCCGGCCGCGGCCGTGGTGAGCCGTACAAGAAGCGGCTGATCGACTACCCGCGCCAGGGCAAGTACGGCTGGCGGCGCTGGGTGCCGTCCTGGAAGCAGACCACCGGACTCGGCATCGCCTTCGTCGGCTCCATCCTGGCCGCCGGGACCATCGCGTACGCCGTGGTGGAGGTGCCGGACCCCAATCTCGCCTCGAAGGCCGAGAACAACGTCTATTACTGGGACGACAACACCCAGATGGTCGCCACCGGCGGTGAGGTCAAC
This sequence comes from Streptomyces sp. NPDC088147, assembly GCF_044741565.1. Taxonomy (NCBI): domain Bacteria; kingdom Bacillati; phylum Actinomycetota; class Actinomycetes; order Kitasatosporales; family Streptomycetaceae; genus Streptomyces; species Streptomyces sp. NPDC088147. The sequence goes on from NZ_JBIUSY010000003.1 coordinate 632,493, forward strand.
CGGCAGATCATCCCGATCGAGAAGATCCCCGGTGAGATGCAGAACGCGGTGATCTCGGCCGAGAACAAGACTTTCAGGGACGACTCGGGTGTCGACCCGATGGGTATCGCCCGCGCTCTGGTCAACATGGCCAAGGGCGGCAACACGCAGGGTGGCTCCACCATCACCCAGCAGTACGTCAAGAACGCCCGGCTGGGCGACCAGAGCCAGACCCTGAGCCGCAAGTTCAAAGAGCTCTTCATCTCCATGAAGGTCGGCACCGAGATGAAGAAGCCCGCGATCATGGAGGGCTATCTCAACACCTCCTACTACGGTCGAGGCGCCTTCGGTATCCAGGCCGCCGCCCGTACGTACTACGGCAAGGACGCGTCTGATCTGAACGCCAGTGAGTGCGCGCTCCTGGCCACGCTCCTCAAGGGCGCGACGTACTACGATCCGGCCGGCCAGACCTCCATCGACCCGAGGGCCACCGCGGCGGCGAACACGGAGAGAGCCACCAAGCGCTGGGCCTGGATCCTCGACGAGATGGTCAAGGACGGCCACCTCGAGGCGGCCGAGCGGGCCAAATACACCAAGTTCCCGACGCCGGACGGAGTCAAGAAGAACACCGCGCAGGGCGGACAGATCGGCTACCTGGTCGACCTCGCCAAGGCGTACTTCGTCAACAACAACACACAGGGCATCACGGCGGACGACCTCTCCAGAGGCGGGTTCGAGATCCACACGACCTTCAACAAGAAGAAGGTCGAGCAGCTGACCAAGGCCGTCACGAAGGTCTACGACGCCAACATCGACCCCAAGAAGCGCCCGAAGACCGACACACACGTTCAGTTCGGCGGCGCCTCCGTCGAGCCCGCTACCGGCAAGATCGTCGCCATCTACGGCGGCCAGGACGCCACCAAGCACTTCACCAACAACGCCGACCAGACCGGTGCGCAGGTCGGATCGACCTTCAAGCCGTTCGTCCTGGCCGCGGCGATGGAGGACGGCGTCCGCGATCCGGCCGACGGCACCCGTACCCCCATCTCGCCGGACAAGACCATCTACAACGGCGACAACAAGCTGAAGATCAAGAACTATGACGGTTCGATCTGGACCAACGAGGAAGACAAGGAGTGGCTGCAGGTCAACGATGGCGACAAGTCCTACGGGCCCATCGATCTGCGCTACGCCATGCAGGAGTCGGCCAACTCGCCGTTCGTGCAGCTGGGCATGGACGTAGGCATCCCCCAGGTGCGTGACGCCGCCATCAAGGCCGGGCTTCTGAACAGCTCCCTCTCCCAGTCGAACGTGCCGTCCTTCTCGATCGGCATCTCCGACCCCAGCGCCATCCGGATGGCCGGCGCCTACGGCACGTTCGCCTCCAGCGGCAAGCAGCGCGACCCCTACTCCGTCACCAAAGTGCTCCGGAGCGGCAAAACCGTCTACGAGCATGAGGGCAACGAGAAGAGGGCATTCCAGCCGGCTGTCGCGGACAACGTCACGGACGTGCTGAAGACCGTCGTGGAGAAGGGCACCGGTACGAATGCCCAGCTCCCGGGGCGCGAGGTGGCCGGCAAGACCGGCACCACCGACGGGAACAAGTCCGCCTGGTTCGTGGGCTACACCCCGCAGCTGTCGACCGCCATCGACATGTACCGGATGGACGACGACGCGACGAACAAGAACCGCGAGTTCCTGAAGATGTTCGGCACGGGTGACCAGGCAAAGATCCACGGTGCCTCGTTCCCCTCGGAGATCTGGCACGACTACATGGCGGAGGCGCTCAAGGGGCAGCCGGCCGTGAAGTTCCCCGAGCCCGAGCCCATCGGAGAGGCCTGGTACGGCGGAGGTGCGTCCCCGTCCCCGACGCCGAGCGAGACGCCGTCCGAGACGCCCAGCGAGACCCCGTCCGAGACGCCGAGCGAGACCCCGTCCGAGACCCCGTCCGACACGCCGTCCTCCTCGGAATCCTGCGACCTGCCGTTCGGCTGCACCGACGGCGGGCCCGGCGGCAACGGCGGTAACGGAGGCAACGGGGGTAATGGCGGCAACGGCGGGCCCGGCGGAGAAACCAGCTCGTCACCCGGGCCCGGCGAGAGCAACGACAACAACGGAGGCATCTTCGGAGGCCCCGAAAGCTGACCGCCGCGGGCCCGGGAGGCTGACCGCCTCCACGGAACCCGTCACGAGGGCCGCCGCACCGGCACGTACCGACTCGCGTACGTGTACGGTGCGGCGGCCCTCGCCGTGTTCCTGGCGGCGTACGGCAGGATGGGGGCCATGCCCAGCGCAGAAGAGACCACCGTGGACCAGGACCGGCCGGACGTGCCGCCCACGCGGCGCGACGAGATCGCCGCGGCCGGCAGTGAGCTGATCGGCGGCCCGGTCGGGCGCTGGGCCCGGTTCGGCAGCAGCCGACTCACCCCCGTACGCGTCGTCTCCCTCGTGGCGCTCGGCATGTTTGCGCTGGGCATGGCGCAGAAGATGCCCTGTTACGACTGGGCCTGGTTCCGCGGCGCCAGCTCGCAGTACACCCACGCCTGCTACTCGGACATCCCGCACCTCTTCCTGGGGCGGGGCTTCTCCGACAACCTGGTGCCGTACTTCGACCGCCTCGGCGGCGACATGGAGTACCTGGAATACCCCGTACTGACGGGCCTCTTCATGGAGGTCGCCTCCTGGCTCACACCGGGCGGCTCCTTGCAGTACCGCGAGCAGATGTACTGGATGGTCAACGCGGGAATGCTGATGATCTGCGCCGCGGTCATCGCCGTCTGCGTCGCCCGCACTCACCGCCGCCGCCCCTGGGACGCCCTGCTGGTCGCCCTGGCGCCCGCCTTCGCGCTCACCGCCACCATCAACTGGGACCTGCTGGCCGTGGCGCTCACCGCCGCCGCGATGCTGATGTGGTCGCGGGGCCGCGCCCTGGCGTTCGGCGTCCTCATCGGCCTCGCCACCGCCGCCAAGCTCTACCCCGTGCTCCTCCTGGGACCACTCCTCCTGCTGTGCTGGCGGGCCGGGAGATTCCGCGAGTACGGAACGGCGGTCCTCGGCGCTGCCGCCGCGTGGCTGGCGGTGAACCTGCCGGTCATGATGCTGGCGCCCGAAGGATGGAAGAAGTTCTACACCTTCAGCCAGGAGCGCCAGGTCGACTTCGGCTCCTTCTGGCTGATCATCACGCAGCGCACAGGCAAGTCCCTGGACGTCGGCACCGTCAACAACTACGCGATGCTGCTGATGCTCCTGGCGTGCGCGGGCATCGCGACGCTCGCCCTGACAGCCCCCCGCCGGCCGCGCTTCGCCCAGCTCGCCTTCCTCGTCGTCGCCGCCTTCATCCTCACCAACAAGGTCTACTCACCGCAGTACGTCCTGTGGCTCGTCCCGCTGGCGGCCCTCGCCCGGCCGCGCTGGCGCGACTTCCTCATCTGGCAGGCCTGCGAGGTCATGTACTTCCTGGGCATCTGGATGTACCTCGCCTACACGACGAGCGGAGACGCCCACAAGGGCCTGCCCACCGAGGGCTACCAGCTCGCCATCGCCCTGCATCTGCTGGGGACGCTGTACCTGTGCGGACTCGTCGTACGGGACATCCTGATGCCCGAGAAGGACGGCGTGCGCACCGACGGCTCCGACGACCCGTCCGGCGGCGTTCTGGACCGCGCGGAGGACAGGTTCGTACTCGGCGGGGCGGCCCGGCCGACACAGCACGCCGCCCAGTCGGTGGAGGCGCCCCGGGTCGAATGGGGAGTACGGCCCCCAGGAGCGGCCTGAGCCGCCCGTCAGCCCGCAAGGGCCGCCCGAGGGGTGTCTCCACCGCCCTCATCGTCCCAAAAGGCCGCGGAGCGCCCCTTGGAGCGCTCCGCGGCCTTTCAGATGACGTCCCGCTCAGCGGTCGGCTCCGCCTCAGCGGTCGACGAGACGGTCGAACTGCGTCGTCGTGTGCCGCAGATGCGCCACCAGCTCATCCCCGACCTTGGGCTCCTGCGCGTCCGACGGCACGAACAGGATCGACACCTGCATATGCGGCGGCTCGGCGAACCAGCGCTGCTTCCCGTCCCAGACGAACGGCGACAGATTACGGTTCACCGTGGCCAGACCCGCCCGCGCGACACCCTTCGCACGCGGCATCACGCCGTGCAGCGCCTTCGGAGCCTCCAGACCCACCCCGTGAGACGTCCCCCCGGCGACGACCACCAGCCAGCCGTCGGAAGCGACCTTCTGCTGGCGGTAGCCGAACCGGTCTCCCTTGGAGACGCGGGTGACGTCCAGCACAGAGCCCCGGTACTCGGTCGCGTCATGATCCCCCAGCCACAGCCGCGTACCGATACGAGCCCGGAAACGGGTCTGCGGGAACTGCTGCTGCAACCTGGCCAGCTCCGCGGCGCGCAGATGACTCACGAACATCGAGTGCAACGGAAGCCGTGCCGCACGCAGCCGGTCCATCCACGCGATGACCTCCTCCACCGCGTCGGAACCGTCCGTACGGTCCAGCGGAAGGTGCAGGGCGAAGCCCTCCAGCCGCACATCCTCTATGGCCGCGTGCAACTGGCCGAGCTCCTCCTCCTTCACGCCATGGCGCTTCATGGAGCTCATGCACTCGATGACCACACGAGCGCCCACCAGCGCGTACACACCATCGACGGACGAGACCGAACGCACCACGCGGTCGGGCAGCGGCACCGGCTCCTCACCCCGCCGGAACGGCGTGAGAACCAGCAGATCACCGCTGAACCAGTCCTTGATCCTGGCCGCCTCGTAGATGGTTCCGACAGCCAGCATGTCGGAGCCGAAGCGCGTGGTCTCGTCCGCGAGACGCTCATGACCGAAGCCGTAGCCATTGCCCTTGCAGACCGGGACAACCCCCGGGAACTGCTCGATGACCGACTTCTGGTGCGCCCGCCAGCGCGCGGTGTCGACGTAGAGGGAGAGCGCCATGCCGGTCCGGAACCTTTCTCTCGGCTGCGGTGAATCGAAGAGATGAATGAACGAGGGGAAGGACGAGGGAGGAGAGGAAAAGAAGAGGAGAGGAAAAGAAGGGGGGAGAAGGAAACGAGCGGCCGCCGTCAGCGGCGCGACATATAGATGTCGAGCGCCTTGTGCAGCAGTTTGTTGAGCGGGAAGTCCCACTCACCGATGTACTCGACGGCCTCGCCGCCGGTACCCACCTTGAACTGGATCAGGCCGAAGAGATGATCCGTCTCGTCGAGCGAGTCGGAGATCCCGCGCAGGTCGTAGACCGTCGCCCCCATCGCGTACGCGTCACGCAGCATCCGCCACTGCATCGCGTTCGAGGGACGGACCTCACGCTTGTGATTGGCCGACGCGCCGTACGAGTACCAGACATGACCGCCGACGATCAGCATGGTCGCCGCCGCGACATTCTCACCCTCGTGACGGGCGAAATACAGCCGCATACGGTTCGGATCCTCGTTGTTCAGCACCGTCCACATGCGCTGGAAGTACGAGAGCGGGCGCGGCCGGAAATGATCCCGCTCGGCCGTGATCTCGTACAGCCGCTGCCACTCACCGAGATCCTCGTAGCTGCCCTGCACCACATCGACGCCGGCCTTCTCGGCCTTCTTGATATTGCGGCGCCACAACTGGTTGAAGCCCTTGAGGACATCGTCCAGCGACCGGTTCGCCAACGGCACCTGGAAGACATAACGCGGCTGCACATCACCAAAGCCCGCGCCGCCGTCCTCCCCCTGCTGCCAGCCCATCTTGCGCAGCCGGTCGGACACCTCGAACGCGCGCGGCTCGATATGCGTCGCCTCGACGTCCCGCAGACGCTTCACATCCGGATCCTGGATGCCCGACTTGATGGCACCCGCGTTCCACCGGCGGATCACCACGGGCGGACCCATCTTCACCGAGAAGGCGCCCTGATGCTTCAGATGCGCCAGCATCGGCTGCAACCACTCGTCCAGATTCGGGGCGTACCAGTTCAGCACCGGCCCCTCGGGCAGATACGCCAGATACCGCTTGATCTTCGGCAGCTGACGGTAGAGCACCAGACCCGCACCGACCAGTTGGTCGTTCTTGTCGAACCAGCCCAGGTTCTCCGAACGCCACTCCGTCTTGACGTCAGCCCATGCCGGGACCTGGCAGTGACTCGCCGCCGGCAGACTCTGGATATACGCCAGATGCTGCTCTCGACTGATGGTCCTCAGGGTCAGGCTCATGCGGGGCGCTCCTCGGCAGGTGTGTCCCCATCGATACAGGGGCTCCGGCTCTCGCGCCGAAGCCTACTGCGCCGATGGAGCGCCCCGTCTGGCTGTGGGCGGAGCGTCCGGCTATCCGAGGACCCCACCGAACAGTCCGCCATGCGCCATTCCGAGGAAGAACCCGACCGCCGAGGCGCCGAGTCCGAGGATCGTCAGGAACCGTTCACGCGTCGTCACGGAGATGAACTGCCCGTACGCGCCCGTCAGGATCCCCACCAGCCCCGCCCACGAACTGAGCAGATGCAGGTTGTGGAAGAAAGCCGAGACGAAGGCGAGCACGCCCAGCGTCAGCGTCACCGCGACCAGGGTGTCCTGGAGTGGATGACGCTTGCCGTCCGTGGAGAACAGAGAAGTGGCGGAGTTCGGTCGCATTGCCTGTGCCATCTGGCACCTCCTGGCCTTGCCGGAGGCGGCGCATCGTAGCGCCGCGCACACCCGATGTGTACAGATTGCGTCCGCAGGCGGCCGGATTTCAACCGGAAGCCGGTCTGTGAGTAGTCTGTACGGTCTGCGCCGGTGTCTGCCCACGCCAGAAAACGATCCCCTCGCCCAGCGAGCAGGATTGTCAGTGGCGGCGGATACCGTTGCTTACGCATCACGACCCTCCTGCCACGGAACGACCGTGGCCGCTGAGTCCAAAGGAGGTGGGTTTTACATGCGTCACTACGAGGTGATGGTCATCCTCGACCCCGATCTCGAGGAGCGCGCTGTCTCCCCGCTGATCGAGAACTTCCTCTCCGTCGTCCGTGAGGGCAACGGAAAGGTCGAGAAGGTCGACACCTGGGGCCGTCGTCGTCTCTCTTACGAGATCAAGAAGAAGCCCGAGGGCATCTACTCGGTCATCGACCTGCAGGCCGAGCCCGCAGTCGTCAAGGAGCTCGACCGACAGATGAACCTGAACGAGTCGGTCCTCCGGACCAAGGTCCTCCGTCCCGAGACCCACTGAGCTCCTAGCTCAGAGGTCATCGGGTCCGAGCAGCAGCAAGCAGCCAGAAGCAATCCCCGCCGAGAGGTTCACCCATGGCAGGCGAGACCGTCATCACGGTCGTCGGCAATCTCGTCGACGACCCCGAGCTGCGCTTCACCCCGTCCGGTGCGGCGGTCGCGAAGTTCCGCGTCGCGTCCACTCCCCGCACCTTCGACCGTCAGACCAATGAGTGGAAGGACGGCGAAAGCCTCTTCCTGACCTGCTCGGTCTGGCGTCAGGCGGCGGAGAACGTCGCCGAGTCGCTCCAGCGAGGCATGCGCGTCGTCGTGCAGGGCCGGCTGAAGCAGCGGTCCTACGAGGACCGCGAGGGCGTCAAGCGCACGGTCTACGAGCTGGATGTCGAGGAAGTCGGCCCCAGTCTCAAGAACGCCACGGCCAAGGTCACCAAGACCACCGGCCGTGGTGGCCAGGGCGGCTACGGCGGCGGCCAGCAGGGCGGCGGAAACTGGGGCGGCGGCCCCGGTGGTGGTGGCCAGCAGGGCGGCGGCGGAGCACCCGCCGACGACCCGTGGGCCACCAGCGCGCCGGCCGGCGGCGGCCAGCAGCAGCCGCAGAGCGGCGGGGGCAATGGAGGCGGCTGGGGCGGAAGCTCCGGCGGCGGCTACTCGGACGAGCCGCCCTTCTAGGGCGGGCTCGCACCCCACTTCTTGATCACACAGGAGAAACACCATGGCGAAGCCGCCTGTGCGCAAGCCTAAGAAGAAGGTCTGCGCATTCTGCAAGGACAAGACCCAGTACGTGGACTACAAGGACACGAACATGCTGCGGAAGTTCATTTCCGACCGCGGCAAGATCCGTGCCCGCCGCGTCACCGGCAACTGCACGCAGCACCAGCGTGACGTCGCCACGGCAGTCAAGAACAGCCGTGAGATGGCGCTGCTGCCCTACACGTCCACCGCGCGATAAGGGAAGGGTGACCGAATCATGAAGATCATCCTCACCCACGAGGTCTCAGGCCTCGGTGCCGCCGGCGACGTCGTCGACGTCAAGGACGGATACGCTCGCAACTACCTGGTCCCGCGCGGTTTCGCGATCCGCTGGACCAAGGGCGGCGAGAAGGACGTGGCGCAGATCCGCCGCGCCCGCAAGATCCACGAGATCGCCACCATCGAGCAGGCCAACGAGATCAAGGCCCGCCTCGAAGGCGTGAAGGTGCGTCTGGCCGTTCGCTCCGGCGACGCCGGCCGCCTCTTCGGCTCCGTCACCCCGGCCGACCTCGCCTCGGCGATCAAGTCCGCCGGTGGCCCGGAGGTCGACAAGCGCCGCATCGAGCTCGGTTCGCCGATCAAGACCCTGGGCTCGCACCAGGTGTCCGTCCGGCTGCACCCCGAGGTCGCCGCGAAGCTCGGCGTCGAGGTCATCGCCGCCTGAGCAGAGCGCTCAGCAGTACGCAGTGCAAGGAGAGGGCCGCATCCCCTGGGGGTGCGGCCCTCTCGCTCGCTCTTCCCGACCCTGCTTCCTCTGGGCCCGGGACTGTGCATGTTTCACGTGAAACGTGGACTGCGCTCGCCCGTCAGCGGGTGGCGCCCGTGACCAGCCAGTGGCCCGACCGGGTACGCAGCCAGAGGGTCAGCATGCGGACCGCCATCATCAGTCCCATCGTCCACCACAGGGCCGTCAGGCCGCCGCCCCAGGCGGGGACGAGCAGGGCGACCGGGGCGAAGACCGCCAGCGTCACCAGCATCGCTCCCGCCAGATACGGGCCGTCCCCGGCGCCCATCAGTACACCGTCCAGCACGAAGACGATCCCCGAGATCGGCTGCGTGACGGCCACCACCAGCAGGGCAGGCAGCAGCGTGTCCCGGACCACCTGGTCACCGGTGAACAGCGGAATGAACAGCGGACGCGCCGCCACGATCAGAACGCCGAGCAGCACGCCCGCCGCGACCCCCCACTGCACCATGCGACGGCAGACATCCCGGGCGCCCTGAGTGTCCCCCGCCCCCAGATAGCGGCCGATGATCGCCTGTCCCGCGATGGCGATCGCGTCGAGCGCGAAAGCCATCAGGCTCCACAACGACAGAATGATCTGATGGGCCGCGACATCCGCGTCCCCCAGCCGCGCGGCGACCGCCGTGGCGATCATCAGGACCGCGCGCAGCGACAGCGTACGAATCAGCAACGGCCCGCCGGCCTGGGCGCTCGCCCGTATCCCCGCCGCGTCGGGACGCAACGACGCGCCGTGCCGGCGCGCTCCCCGGACCACCACGATCAGATAGACGGCCGCCATGGCGCACTGGGCCAGTACCGTCCCCCAGGCGGAACCGGCGATCCCGAGACCGGCACCGTAGACGAGCACGACATTGAGCACCGCGTTGGCACCGAACCCGCCGATGGCGACGTACAGCGGTGTCCGGGTGTCCTGGAGCCCGCGCAGCACGCCGGTGGCGGCCAGCACGACCAGCATGGCGGGGATACCGAGACTGGAGATCCGCAGATAGGTGACCGCGAATGGGGCGGCCGTGTCCGATGCCCCGAACAGACCGATGAGCCAGGGAGCGGCCGGCAGCGTGACGGCGATGACCGCCGCACCGAGCAGAAGAGCGAGCCAGATGCCGTCCATGCCCTGGCGTATGGCGGCCTGGAGATCGCCGGCGCCGACCCGCCGGGCCACGGCCGCGGTGGTGGCGTAGGCGAGAAAGACGAAGATGCTCACCGCGGTCGTCAGCAGGGCCGCCGCGATCGCCAGTCCGGCGAGTTGGGGGGTGCCGAGATGGCCGACGATCGCGCTGTCCACCATCACGAAGAGCGGCTCGGCGACGAGGGCGCCGAAGGCGGGAACGGCGAGGGCGATGATCTCGCGATCGTGGCGTCGCGGGGCAGTCCTGGATATCGCGGGAGCCTTTGTCATGCGCTCAATCTAATCTTCCACAGGTAAGTGCTGCAAGCTATCAGGGATCCTTACCGAGCCGCCCGGTGAAGGCTCGGCTGTGTGCCGTTTGTTCTGATCTTGGCCCAGTCGGGAAAGTTTTTCTCCCCCACAGCCGGTGGACGGAAAAACCCCAGCTCAGAGTGGGTTCGGCGGGGTTGCTATGAGTTTGTCCACAGTGCTGTCCCCCGGTCCGTGCACAGGTTCGCCGGGGTTCTCCACAGCATCTGATCGGTCGTCCACATGGCCTGTGGATAACCAGATTGGCTGACGGTGCCCGCGGGCCTACCGTGGACCGGCGTCCGACGCGCCGGAACCGGAGTCAGGCCTCTCGTTTTGTCAGTGTCGTGCCGTAGAAAGAGTGGCACGGCGAGGTCCGCTGAGCGGACGTGAGGAGGTGGCCGGTGAGCATTCCCGAGCCATTGGACGACCCCTGGACCGACGCCGGTCCCAGTGACCGTCTGCCTGTCTCCCGGCAGCGCCGTGGTGAGGGCCGGGGCCGCGAGGAGCAGCACGAGCGCGGCCGGGACGGGGGCGCATGGGACGGCGGGTCTCCCGGGTTCGAACGGGTGCCGCCACAGGACCTCGACGCCGAGCAGTCGGTTCTCGGCGGCATGCTGCTGTCCAAGGACGCCATCGCCGACGTGGTGGAGATCATCAAGGGGCATGACTTCTACCGCCCCGCGCACGAGACCGTCTTCCAGGCGATCCTCGACCTCTACGCCAAGGGGGAGCCGGCCGACCCGATCACGGTGGCGGCCGAGCTGACCAAGCGGGGTGAGATCACCCGTGTCGGAGGGCCGTCGTATCTGCACACGCTGGTCCAGTCGGTGCCCACGGCGGCCAACGCCTCGTACTACGCGGAGATCGTCCATGAGCGGGCGGTGCTTCGGCGGCTTGTCGAGGCCGGCACGAAGATCACGCAGATGGGATACGCGGCCGACGGCGATGTGGACGAGATCGTCAACTCCGCCCAGGCCGAGATCTATGCCGTCACCGAGCAGCGGACCAGTGAGGACTATCTGCCGCTCGGCGACATCATGGAGGGCGCGCTCGACGAGATCGAGGCGATCGGCTCGCGCAGCGGCGAGATGACCGGTGTGCCGACCGGCTTCACGGACTTCGACTCCCTCACGAACGGGCTGCATCCCGGCCAGATGATCGTCATCGCGGCCCGTCCCGCCATGGGTAAGTCCACGCTCGCTCTGGACTTCGCGCGGGCCGCGTCGATCAAGAACAATCTGCCGAGTGTGATCTTCTCGCTCGAAATGGGGCGCAATGAGATCGCGATGCGTCTGCTGTCGGCGGAGGCACGGGTGGCGCTGCACCATATGCGATCGGGCACGATGACGGACGAGGACTGGACCCGGTTGGCTCGTCGTATGCCGGATGTCTCGCAGGCTCCGCTCTATATCGATGATTCGCCGAACCTCTCGATGATGGAGATCCGGGCCAAGTGCCGGCGGCTGAAGCAGCGGAACGAGCTGAAGCTGGTGATCATCGACTATCTGCAGCTGATGCAGTCAGGTGGTTCGAAGCGGGCCGAGAGCCGTCAGCAGGAGGTCTCGGACATGTCGCGAAACCTGAAGCTGCTGGCCAAGGAGCTGGAGCTGCCCGTCATCGCGCTGTCGCAGCTGAACCGTGGTCCGGAGCAGCGTACGGACAAGAAGCCGATGGTCTCCGACCTGCGTGAGTCGGGTTCGATCGAGCAGGACGCGGACATGGTCATCCTGTTGCACCGCGAGGACGCGTACGAGAAGGAGTCGCCGCGCGCGGGAGAGGCCGACCTGATCGTGGCCAAGCACCGTAATGGCCCGACGGCGACGATCACGGTGGCGTTCCAGGGCCACTACTCGCGCTTCGTGGACATGGCCCAGACCTGAGCCGGGCCGCCATAGGCGCTCAGTTCTCCTGGATCTCTTCTCTCGGATCTCTCCGACCGGGCGGCCATACCGGGAGACAGTCCGGAGCGCAGCGGGGTGGGGACGACGCGATGAGCATCGGATACCGGACCCGGTCCACCGCGACGTCACGCTGGTACTGCTGGATCGACGTCGGCCAGCGCGAGTCACCGCAGATCACATGGAAGCGGCTGACCGCGTCTCCGAGATCCCCGGTGGGGACGCGTTTCGCGTCCCCACCGGGGCAGTCGTGCGGACGGGGGCAGGCGACTCCGGGGCAGGCGGCCCCGGGTCAGGCGTAGAAGTTGCGCTGCCAGCGGTGCTTGGCGAGCAGGGTGAGCTGGTCGTCGGTGAGCAGGCGTCCGTCGCTCACGGCGGTGTTGCGCTCCACGTTCCGTACGGTGCGCATGCCGGGGATGACGGTGGAGACGGCCGGTGCGCTGAGCACGTACCGCAGTGCGGTTTCCGCGATCTCGTCGGGGGCGATGCCCAGCTCGCTGGTGATCGCGTCGACGTGCTGCTCGACCTGGGCGGGACGGTCGCCGCGGAAGTAGCGGCTGCGGAAGTCGCCGTCGGGGAAGGTGGTTCCGGCTGTGATACGCCCCGTCAGGCCGCCTTCGTCGAGGGCCACCCGGACGATCACGCCGACCCCGTGTTCCTGGCAGGCGGGAAGCAGGGTGTCGGCCGGGGCCTGGTCGAAGATGTTGTAGATGACCTGCACGGTGTCCACCACGCCGCTGCGGACCAGGGCGAGGGCGTTGTCGGGCTGGTGGTCGTTGATGGATACGCCGAACAGGCGGATCTTTCCTTGCTGTTTCAGCTCGGCGATGGTCTCCAGCCAGTCGCCGCGCCCGGCCCACTCGTCGCTCCAGACGTGGAACTGCAGTACGTCGAAGTGGTCCAGGCCGCTGACGCGCAGGCTGGTCTCCAGGCTGTCGCGGATATGCGCGCCGGGGAAGGTCTCCGCGGGGTCCAGCCCGTCCGGGGCGGGCCAGGCGCGGTTCTTCGGGGGCACTTTGGTCGCCACGTACACCTGGTCACCGGCCCGCTCGCGGACCACCTGGCCCACGATCCGCTCGCTCTCGCCGTAACCGCGTGCGGTGTCGATGAAGTTCACGCCCTGGTCGATGGCGCGGTGCAGCGCGCGTACGGATTCGTCCTCCGTGGCACCCACCCAGCCGGACTCGCCGATGCCCCAGGCTCCGTAGCCGATCTCGGACACCGACAGTCCACTGCGTCCCAGCTCGCGATAGCGCACAGTGCTCCTCCACATCATGGTTGGTCAGGATGGTGCATCAGGCCGCTCGTTCCGCGGCGCTGCGTTCCACGCAGAATTCGTTGCCCTCCGGGTCCGCGAGGGTGACCCAGCCCGTGCCGTCGGGGCGGCGGTGGTCGCCCACGAGGGTGGCGCCGAGGGCGAGGAGGCGGTCCACCTCTTCGTCGCGGGTGCGGTCCTGTGGCTGGAGGTCCAAGTGGACCCTGTTCTTGGCGGACTTGCCCTCGGGCACCTCGATGAACAGCAGCGTGCCGCCCTCTGACACGAGCAGTGCCTCCGAGTCGCCGGGCAGGTCGTCGTCCGCCAGGGAGGCGCCGAGGACCTTGCCCCAGAAGCCGCCCAGGGCGTACGTGTCGCCGCAGTCGATGGTGATATGGCGTACCAGGGATGTCATGTGGTCACTCTGATCATTCCGGTCGTTTCTGTCCAGGGCGATTCCGTGGGCCAAAAGAAGTCGACCGGGCGGGTTGTCGCCGGTAGATGTGGAGCATGACCTCATCTCCTGAAGAGCTGTTGCCCAGTACACGTCGGGCTCTGTCGCATCGCATCGCCCGAGCTCAGGCCGAGGGCCGCGCTCCGTCACTGGTCGGTGCGGTGGCGCGGGAGGGGCGGATGGTGTGGACAGGGGCCCGTAGTTGCATGGAGGGGCATGCTCCGGACGCGGATACGCAGTACCGGATCGGGTCGATCACCAAGACGTTCACCGCCGTGCTGGTGCTGCGGCTGCGTGATGAGGGTCTGCTCGATCTGAATGATCCGCTGGAGAAGCACCTTCCGGGCACCGGGGTGGGCGAGGTCACGATCGCTCAGCTCCTGGGGCACAGTGCGGGGTTGAGCGCGGAGGCCCCGGCGCCCTGGTGGGAGCGGACACCGGGTTCGCTCCGCCCGGAGCTCGCGGACGTCCTCGGGGAGCGGCCCGTGCTGCACCCTGCGGGGCGACGCCACCACTACTCGAATCCGGGCTTCACGCTGCTCGGTTCGCTGGTGGAGGCCGTGCGGGGGACGTCCTGGGAGGAGGCGCTGCGGCGTGAGGTTCTTGAGCCCTTGTCCATGGGCCGTACGTCCGCTCAGCCGGTGGCTCCGCACGCGGGTGGCTGGGCTGTGCATCCCTGGGCCGATGTGATGCTGCCGGAGCCGGTGGAGGACCTGGGACTGATGGCCCCCGCCGGTCAGCTCTGGTCGACGGCCGCCGATCTCTGTCGCTTCGCGGTCTTCCTCTCGGAGGGGGACGAGAGGGTCCTGAGCGCGGAGTCCGTGCGGGAGCTGCGGACTCCGGCCGTCCCGCCCGCGGCCGGGGAGCGGAACGGCGGCTACGGGCTCGGGACGCAGCTTGTCTGGTGGGAGGACCGGACGCTGGTGGGGCATACGGGTTCGCTGCCCGGCTTCGTCGCCGGCCTGTGGGTCAGCGTGGAGGACGACGTGGCCGCGGTGGTGCTGGCCAATGCCACGTCGGGGCCGTATGCCGGGGCGGTCGCGGCCGATCTCATCGGCATTGTGGCGGACGCGGAGCCCCGCTTCCCCGAACCGTGGCGTCCGCTGCCCGAGGCCGAACTGGAGCTGCTGGCTCTCACCGGGCCGTGGTACTGGGGCACGCAGCCCTTCGGGCTGAAGTGGTCCTCGGCCCGGGGCCTGGAGCTGAACCCGCTACGGGGCGGCGGACGTGGTTCCCGCTTCGTGGTGCGGCCGGACGGCGACTGGACGGGGCTCGATGGCTACTACGCGGGGGAGACCCTGCGGGTGGTACGGCGCCCTGACGGCTCGGTGAGCCATCTTGACCTCGGGTCGTTCGTCTTCACGCGCGAGCCGTATGCGCCGGACGACGCGGTGCCGGGGGGTGTGGACGCGAAGGGCTGGCGCGGCCTCGGGGATCTCAGGGAGTAGCCGACCATGATGTTTCACGTGAAACCGGGCAAGCCGGTCAGTCGGCGGTAGAGCGCGTGCGGGCTCCGAAGCCGCACGCTCGGATCGCGGCTTCGGCTCCGTACGTGGAGGTGGACTACGCGCGGGTGCGGTCTCAGATGCTCATCTTGAAACCGACGTGCGAGGCGGTGAAGCCGAGCCGCTCGTAGAAGCGGTGGGCGTCGGTGCGGCTGGCGTCGGAGGTCAGCTGGACCAGCTGGCAGCCCTGGCGGCGGGATTCGTCGACCGCCCACTCGATGAAGCGGGTGCCGAGTCCGCTGCCGCGCTCGTCGGCGTGGACGCGTACGGCTTCGATGATGGAGCGGGTGGCGCCGCGCCGGGAGAGGCCAGGGATGATCGTGAGCTGGAGCGTGCCGATGACCCGGCCGTCGCGTTCTGCCACGACCACATGCTGGTTCGGGTCGCGGGCGAGCCGTTCGTAGGCCTCGGTGTACGGGGTGAGGTCGTCGAGGGACTCGCGCTGGGCGCCCAGCGGGTCGTCCGCGAGCATCGCCACGATGGCGGGGATGTCGTCGGGGGCGGCGGGCCGTATGTTCAGATCGCTCATGATCCGCAGCGTACGCCTGAGGCCGGCGGCAGCGGCCGGACGGATGCCCAGGGCCGGTCTCGGGGCTTCCGGTGGCCCGCACCGCGGCGCCGTGCGGCATCCGGGCGGTTGGCCGGACGGACGGCTCAGCCGGTGGCCATGTTGAGTGGCGCGAATCGCCGGGACCGGTCGCCGGGCAGGTCCCGGTCGCCGTACGCCATGAGTGTGGTGAGGGTGACCGGCTTCAGATCGTGGTCCTTGAGCCAGTTCAGGAGTTCCTTGTGGCGCAGGTCGATGACGGTACGTACGGGGCGCTCCGAGCCGTCGGCCAGTGAGGAGATCAGCGCTTTCGCGGTCTCGGTGTCCCGGGCGATCAGCGGGCCGATGACATCTGCGGCCGGTGTGGGCCAGACCGCCGCGTAGCCGATGAGGGTGGAGCCTTCTTCCGCGACTCTGAGCCGGTCGGCGAAGGCGGGGAGCCGTGCGATGAGGTGGGTGCGGTCTGCTCCGAAGACTTCGGTGTCGAGGCGTACGAGGGCCGGCAGGTCACCGGCGGTCGCGGGGCGGGTGGCGACCCGTGGCGGGTGTTCCGGTGACCGGAGGTGTCCGAGGAGCGTCTCGGCCTCGCCGACGTCGGTGAAGCCGAGCTTTTCGTAGAGCGGGCGTCCGAACGGGGTGGCATAGAGGGTGAGCGGGGTGTCCCCGGCCTCGTGCAGCGCGTGGTTCATGAGCCGCCGCCCGAGCCCCTGGCGGGCATGCCGTCCGGCGACGAGCATCATGCCGATGGCCGCGAGTTCCGGACGGTCCGTGGGTCCGTACGAGGTGACGACACAGACCGCGGCCAGTCCGTTGCCTGTCGGGTCGTCGATGCCGTAGGCGGTGCTCGCCGCGAGCAGCAGGCCCCACTTGTGCTCCTCGCGTGCCCAGTCGCGGTCCTCGGCGAGGTCCGCGCAGGACTGGAGGTCGCTCATGGTCAGGCGGCGGATCGGCTGTGCGGAGAGCGGTGTCGGCATAAGGATCAGGCTGTCGGAGCCGATGATCGTTCGTCCACCACTTTACGAGAAGTGATCCGACGGGATGGAGCCGTGCGCCGTAGACGCCTTCCGCGCTGTGTGAGTCCCCAGGGTTTGAGGATGGAGATCGCTGTCATGAAGAGATAGGCGCAGCTCGCCACGGTGGGTGCGGCGACGAGGCTGCTGTCGGGGAGTCCTGCGGCCGCGGCGTCGGTGATGCCGGGCCGCAGGGCGAAGACGGTTGCCGCGAGGGTGATCAGGGTGAGCCAGAACTTGGTCCACACCCAGCGGTGTCGGGCCAGGCCCCAGGGGGTCCCGAGTGAGAGCAGGACTCCGCTGAGGAGGGCGAGCAGGGCGATGGGGATGATCAGCCAGTCGGCGAAGATCTTCATGGCACGGTAGGCGGCCTGTGTGGTGGCCGCGTCGTCGGTGATGAAGGCGGTGACGCCGAGGGTGAGGAGGCCGAGGGTGAGTCCCAGCCAGCTCACGGATGTGGCGACATGCGTGACGAGAAGGGTCCGGCGCGCGGGCCGCTTGAGTTGTTTCACGTGAAACACGGTGCCTGGCGGCGGGGGTGTGGGGCGTCTGCCCGCGGGAGTAACCCGGCGTACTAACCTCGGCGTACATGGCGAGCGAACGCAGACTTCATCTCTTCGATCTCGATGGAACGCTGATCCGTGGTTCGGCGGCGGCCGTGGAGATTTCGCGGCAGCTGGGGCTGGGGGACGAAATCGCTGAGCTGGAGCGTGAGTTCCTGTCGCTCGGGCTGGCGCCGGACGAGTTCGCGGTGCGGGCCCGGGAGCTGTGGGCGGAACTCACTACGGTGCAGGTGGCGGCGGCTTTCGAGGGTGCGCCTTGGCTGCTGGGTATCCGCGAGGTCTGGGCGGATATCCGGAAGCGGGGGGATTACTGCGCTGTTATCTCCTTGTCGCCCGACTTCTTTGTCGCGCGGCTGCTGGAGTGGGGTGCGCATGCCGCGCATGGTTCCCGCTGGCCGGTGCTGCCTTTCACCGAGCCGGTCGACCGGGCGGGCATTTTGAACCCCGCCGCCAAGGTGAAGATCGCGAACCGGCTGTGTGCAGAGTTCGGGGTGAGCCTGGACGACTGTGTCGCCTACGGTGATTCGATGTCCGACGCGGAGATCTTCGCCGCGGTGCCCCGGGCGGTGGCGGTGAATGCGGATCACCATCTGTCGGGGCTTGCCACACACACGTACACGGGGGGTGATCTGCGTGAGGTCTATGAACTGGTCCGCCTCCAGTGAACCGGTACGGCGGCGGCAGTAATACTCTGACCCGGAGGTGCCGCGGGAAACGCGGCCGGAATCCGGCGAATGAGCACAGGAGCGATGCAGCCTAACGGTAAATCCGGTGTGGATGCCCGGACTTCGCGCTCTTTGTCCCCTGTGGCGAGTTCGCCTGTCATGCTGCGTGTGCAGGCGTTGCGGACAATGTCGCACTCCTTCACCTTGTGCCCGAATTGGGGCTTCGGTGGAGGTTAACGTGAGGTGTCAACAGTCCTAGTCAGAGCGGGGAATTGCTAGCGTATTCCGGGCCAGCGGAAGTGCGCAGACCGACCGAAAGATGTTCGAGGCGAGGCACACCATGGACGCTCCGACCACCACGTCGGCCGACAACGGCACTTCCGGAGACGGCGGAGGAGGCGGTTGGTTCGCGCCCCGTAAGGCCCCGAAGAGCGAGGGCCGGCCGGACTCCGGGACCACGGGCGGCGCGGAGGAGGCAGCGGGCCGGGAGCGAATACCCGTCCCGAGTCGCTCACTTGCCTCCATACGCCCGGTGGGCTCCGGGGCCGCTCGTTCCGCTCCGCCTTCGCGCGAGGGCGCCGCGGGACATGAAGCACGGACGGATACGGCGGCCGGGCGGCAGCCAGGGCCCGTGGATGATGTTCCCGAGGCCTTCCGGCCGCGCGGCAAGGGGGTGCGCGGCGGGGACGGACCGGCTCCTCATCCGCCGGTCCACGAGGATCCTGTCGATCCCGATCCCGCCACGGTCGCCGCGGACTCCGCCATAGCCGCCGCTGATCCCGTCGCGGCGGCCGGGAGCGGCGCTGAACCGGCCTCCGCGGCCATGCCAGGAGAAGCGCGGCCAGGAGCGGCGGAGCCGGGTGCACCGGTGCCGCCCGCACCCGTGCCGCCCGCACCCGTGTCGGCCGCGCTGCCTCCCGAGGTTCCGGCGCCGCAACCGTCCGCCGCGGCCCCGGCAGCGCCCCCCGCTCCCGCCGGCCCCTCCGCTCCCGCGGACGACCCGAACGCTTCTCCGGACGCGGTCCTGGTCCGCCGTACGCTGGCCGAGATCGCTCCGGTCGCCGACCAGGTCACCTCGTACTTCTATTCGCTGCTCTTCGTCCGTCACCCGGATCTGCGCGCGCTGTTCCCCGTCGCCATGGACGCCCAGCGCGACCGGCTCCTCAAGGCGCTGCTGACCGCCGCCGAGCACATGGACACCCCGGACGTGCTGACGGGCTATCTCCGGCAGCTGGGCCGGGGACACCGCAAGTACGGCACGCAGGCCGCGCACTATCCCGCTGTCGGTGAGGCCCTTCTGGGCGCGCTGTCCCGTTATGCCTCGGCCAGTTGGGACGACGAGACCGAGGGCGCCTGGGTCAGGACGTACACCACGATCTCGCAGATCATGATCGACGCGGCGGCGGAGAACGAGCGGCACGCGCCGGCGTGGTGGCAGGCCGAGGTGGTCTCGCACGATCTGCGCACGTCCGACATCGCTGTCGTCACGGTCCGCCCCGACCAGCCGTATCCGTTTGTGGCGGGGCAGTACACCAGCCTGGAGACGCCGTGGTGGCCGCGGGTCTGGCGGCACTACTCGTTCGCTTCCGCGCCCCGCCCGGACGGTCTGCTGTCCTTCCACGTGAAGGCGGTTCCGGCGGGCTGGGTCTCCAACGCGCTGGTCCATCACGCCCGTCCCGGCGACGTTCTGCGTCTCGGCCCGCCGGCCGGTTCGATGACGGTCGACCACAGCACGGACAACGGTCTGCTCTGCCTGGGCGGCGGTACGGGCATAGCGCCGATCAAGGCGCTCGTCGAGGATGTCGCGGAGCACGGGCACCGGCGCCCGGTCGAGGTCTTCTACGGTGCGCGCCATGACGAGGATCTGTACGACATCGAGACGATGCTGCGGCTCCAGAGCGTGCATCCGTGGCTGGCGGTGCGTCCGGTGGTCGCCGAGGGGCCCAGCCAGGGGCTTACGGGGCGGCTTCCGGAGGCGGTGCGCGACTACGGTCCCTGGCACGAGTACGACGCGTATCTGTCGGGGCCGCCCGGGATGATCCGCAGCAGCCTCGACGCGCTCAAGGGATCCGGGATCCCGCTGGAGCGCATCCGTCACGACTCCCTCGAAGAACTGGTGGCGGCGATCGGCTAGGCCCTGTCCGGTGGGACAGGGCCCGCTCCTGCGGCTCGGAACCCGGTGCCGCCGGGCCGGCCGGTGGTCTCAGCCCAGGTCGGGGGCGTGCATCGCGCGTACGCCCTCGATATTGCCGTCCAGGTAGTGCCGCAGTGACAGCGGTACGAGGTGGACGGCGGCGATCCCGACGCGGCTGAAGGGCACCCGGACGATCTCGTACTCCCCGTGGGGCTCCTCGATCTCGGGGCCGTGCCGCTGCGAGGGGTCCATCGACGCCAGCCGGCAGACGAAGAAGTGCTGAACTTTGACGCCGGTCACGCCGCCGTCGGCGATGTGCTCCACGGTATCGACGAAGCAGGGCACCACATCCATGACCTTGGCGCCGAGCTCTTCGTGGACTTCGCGGTGGAGTGCGTCGACGACGGTCGCGTCCGTCGGCTCCACTCCGCCGCCGGGGGTGAGCCAGTAGGGATCGACTCCCGGCTTGGTGCGTTTGATCAGGATCAGGTCGTCGCCGTCGAGCAGGACGGCGCGTGCGGTGCGCTTGACCACGGGCCTTTCGGTCATGGGAAGAGGTTCGCCCGGGATCCCCCTTCTGAAACTCCCGCCCGCTTCTTCCCTCACCACTCCTCCGCGGCGCGCAGCAGCCACTCGTGCGCCCGTGCGACGGGGGGCAGGGTGAGGGTGCCGGTGCGTACGACCAGGAAATACGTGCGCAGCGGGGGTACGGGCGGATCGAGCAGCGCGACCACTTCTCCGCGCTCCAGCGCTCCTTCGCAGAGGTAGCGGGGCAGTACGGCCAGCCCGGCGCCCGCCGCCGTGCATTCGAGGACGGCCCGCAGGTCAGGGGCGATCACGGTGCCGGCGGCGGCCGGCTGGGACTCGAAGACGCTCGCCCAGTAGCGGGAGACGAGCGGGAGGGACTCGTGCACTTCCACCACGGGCAGCTGTTCCAGCACCACCTGGCCCTCGCGCAGTACGTCGTGGCCCAGCCTGGCGGCCCAGCGGGGTGCGGCGATCAGTACGTGCTCCTCGTCGCAGAGCGGGGTCGAGGTGAGCAGTCCGCCGCGCGGCCGGGTGGTGGTGATGGCCAGATCGTGGTGTCCGGCGGCCAGTCCTTCCAGGGCCTCTTCGGGGTTGCCGAAGAACGAGGTGCGCAGGGCGAGGCCCTGGGTGGTGAGCGGGGTGAGCGCGGGCAGGGCGCGCAGGGAGGTGAACTCCGGTGGTCCGGCCAGGTGGAGTGTCCGTACGCCGGATTCCTCGTCGAGTCCGGTCTCGGCGATCTCGACGAGCGCGTCGAGATGGGGCGCGGCGCGCTGGGCGAGTTCGTCGCCGATGGTGGTCGGGGTGACGCCGCGCGCCTGGCGCAGGAAGAGCGGCCGGCCGAGCTGTCGTTCCAGGGTTCTGATCTGGCCGGTCACCGCGGGCTGGGAGAGGCCGAGCAGGGCCGCGGCGCGGGTGAAGGAGCCTGCGCGGTGCACGGTGACGAAGGTGCGCAGCAGGGCCAGGTCCATGTTCCCGCTCTCCCGTCTCGAGCCTCGGCCCCCGCGGCAACTCCGGACAGTCAACTATAAATAAGTCGATAGGTCGCTGTCGCTACTGTGATTGGACACTGACGCAGAGTCAACTAGCCTTGGGCAAATGGTTCTCCGCGCGTGGAACCTGGGACGGTCCGAGCCATGAGGGGGGAGGCTCGGACCGTCTGCCCGGAAGAGCCGGGAGACCCGGAAGCCCCGGAAGACCCGGAGAGCGCGTGGGGCGGAGCGGGGTCATGCCACGGAGGCCTGTGCTCAGGGAGCCGCCTCGTCCAGGGCCCGCAGTACATCCGCGACCAGGTCTTCGGGATCCTCGGCCCCGACGGAGAAGCGGATGAAGCCTTCCGGCACGGCGTCGCCGCCCCATCGTCCGCGCCGTTCCGCCGTGGACCGTACGCCGCCGAAGCTCGTCGCGTCGTCGACCAGCCGCAGTCCGTCCAGGAAGCGTTCGGCCCACTCCCGGTCGGGGAGTACGAACGACACCACGGAGCCGAAGCGCCGCATCTGCTGGGAGGCGACGGGGTACGAGGGGTCGTCGGGCAGGCCGGGGTAGCGCAGCCCGTCGACGTCGGCGCGTGTCTCCAGCGCCCGCGCCAGTACCAGCGCGCCGGCGCACTGCCGGTCGACGCGCAGCTGGAGCGTGGCCAGTGAGCGGTGCGCGAGCCAGGCCTCCATCGGCCCGGGGATCGCCCCGACGACCTTGCGCCAGCGCCGTACGCCCGCCGCCAGTTCCGGATTCCCGCTGGTGACATGGCCGAGCAGGATGTCGCCGTGGCCGGTCATGCCCTTGGTGTCGCTGGCCACCGAGAAGTCCGCGCCCAGTTCCAGCGGTCGCTGGCCGAGCGGGGTGGCGAGGGTGTTGTCGACGGCGACCAGCGCGCCCGCGGCGTGCGCTTCCCTCACCATCCGCCTGATGTCGCAGACGTCCAGGCCGGGGTTGGACGGTGTCTCGATCCAGAGCAGCCGCGCCCCCTCCAGGACGCGCAGCTGGGCGTCCGCGCCGGTCGGCGCGGTCCGTACCGTCACGCCGTACGCCTCCAGGCGCTCCCGCAGCAGCGGCAGGGCCTGGTAGCCGTCGTCCGGCAGGACGATCACCTCACCGGCCCGCAGCTGCGAGAAGGCCACCGCCGAGATCGCGGCCATGCCGGAGGCGAAGACGACGGTCTCGGCCGGCTCCCCCGGTGCCTCCAGCTCGCTGATGGCGCGTTCGAGATGGGTCCAGGTCGGGTTCTCGTCCCGGCCGTAGGTGTACGGGCCCGTCGGCTCGCCCGGCAGGTGGAAGTGGGCGGCGAAGACCGGTCCCGGCAGGGTCGGTTCGTACTTCACGGGGTCGGGCAGCCCGGCCCGTACCGCTCGGGTGCCGTCCCCGATGCTCATGCTGTCTCCTCGCTCGCTCATGCCGCCTTCTCGATCGCGTTCCGTACGGTGGCGAGCAGTCCTTCGCTCGCCGCCTCCACCATCTCCAGGCACTCCTCGAACCCGGCGCTCCCGCCGTAGTACGGGTCGGGCACGCCGAGATCGCCGGACGGTTCGCCCGAGAGCCCGAGGGAGGGATCGGGGGAGGGCGCGAGGGACAGGTCGTAGGACCGCAGCAGGCGCACCTTCGCCGCGTCCTCCGGCGTCGGCGCGAGGCGCCGCAGCTCGCGCAGATGCCCTTCGTCCAGTGCGATCACCAGATCGAGCCGCAGGAACCACGAGGCGTGGAACTGCCGTGCGGTGTGGTCGCTGCCGTAGCCGTGCGCGTCGAGGACGGCGACGGCGCGCGGGTCCGCGCTGTCGCCTTCGTGCCAGCCGTCGGTGCCCGCGCTGTCCGCTTCGACCAGGCCGTCGAGGCCGGCTTCCGTGAGCCGTGCGCGGAAGACGGACTCGGCGATGGGCGAGCGGCAGATATTGCCCGTGCAGACGAAGCAGACGCGGTAGGGAGAGGTCATGGGGCCGCTCAGTCCTTGCCGTCGGGGAGCACGACGTTCAGCGCCCACGACACGATCGAGATGATCAGGCCGCCGAGTACGGCTGTCCAGAAGCCTTCGACGTGGAAGCCCAGGTCGAGCGTGTCCGCGAGCCACGAGGTCAGCAGCAGCATCAGGGCGTTGATCACCAGCGTGATCAGCCCGAGTGTGAGGATGAACAGCGGCAGTGTCAGCAACTGCACCACCGGCTTGACTATGAAGTTGATCAGGCCGAAGAGCAGGGCGACGAGCACCAGCGTCAGGGCCTTCTTGCCGGTGCTGTCGCCGGTCAGGGTGATGTTCTGGATCAGCCAGATCGCGACTGCCAGGGCGCCCGCGTTGGCGATCGTCTTGACGAGGAAATTCTTCATGTGTCTGATCGTGGCATGAAGGCATTCCGACTGGATGAGCTGGAGGCGGAACGTGCCGCCAACGACGGGGCGTATCTGCAGTTTGTGCGGGAACGCAACATGTCTGTGGGGCTGTACGCGCTGGACGCCGGCGCGAGCGACCCGCAGCAGCCGCACCGGCAGGACGAGGTCTACTTCGTCGTGAGCGGCCGTGCCTCGCTCACCGTCGGGATGGAGACCACGCAGGTCAGCCGGGGAAGTGTGGTGTACGTCCCGGCCGGCACCGCGCACAAGTTCCATCACATCAGCGAGGACCTGCGCGTGATGGTCGTGTTCTCCCCGCCCGAGGGCTGACCGCCGCCCGCGCCCTTCCTGTCCTCCCCGTTCATCCGCCCACCGCTTCCCCGCCGTCCGTCCCGCTGCCTCGCCGTCCCCGACCGTCCGCCTCCCGACCCTCAGGTCCGCCTCAGGGTCGGATCAGGGGAGATCGGGGGCCGCGGGGCCGCCACGCACGCCCCCTCGCCTCTAGCATCGAGGGAGCAAGACGGATACTCGGGCTTTTCGGCGAAGCGAGGTAAGGACGATGGCGGTTCGGGGCGTACTCTCGGGGCTTCCCTGGTGGGTGAAGTGGATCGCGGTTCCCGTGATCGTCCTCGTCGTGTTCGGCGGACTGATCACGACGGTCGTCTCGATCGTGGTCGGCCTGCTCTTCAAGCTGCTGATCCTGGTGGCCCTGGTCGGCGGACTGGTCTATGTCGTACGGAAGTTCATGTCTTCCTCTTCCTCCTCGTCGCGCGGTGACTGGTAGAACTCCCCGCTCGAACGGCCGTTAGCCCGCGCGAGGGAAAGGTGAAGGGGAAAACATCCCTCGCCCCGGCCTGCCCTTAGAGTGGCAAACCACTGTCGCGCCCTGGGAAAACACCATCGAAGATCGCTCTGACCATTGGTTTGTGCGATTTTTCTGGGCGGGGCCTCAAGGTTCCTCGGATCCGTCTCGAGGTGCCTTCGGTCCCTCGGTTCCCTCAGGAGTGCGGCGGGCGCGCGGGGGCGGCCCCCGCGGGCGGGCTCTCGCCCGTCAGCACGCCTGGGGGTGACCTTTGGCCACAGCTACACGTACCGCAGCCCCAACTCTGATCGGTTCGGTACAGCGAGCGCTGCGACTGCTGGAGTCGGCGGCCTCCCATCCGGACGGGGCCCCCGCGAAGCAGCTCGCACGCGAGGCCGGCCTCCCGCTCCCCACCGCCTACCACCTGCTGCGCACGCTCACACACGAGGGCTATCTCCGACGGGAGAGGGGCGTCTTCGTACTCGGCGACGCCGTACAGCGGCTGGCGCACGGCGACGCCCCGCAGAATCGTCGCAGCAAGATCACCGAATCGCTCGGCCGATGGCACGACGCGACCGGGGCCCCGGTGTACTTCGCGGTCTACGACAACGGTGAGATCGATCTCGTCTCCGTGGCGGACAGCCCCGCGGCCCCGGCGGTCGCCGACGGGGCGGACATCCGCGAGAGCGGGCACGCACACGCGCTCGGGCAGTGTCTGCTCAGCCGGCTCGACGAGGAATCCCGCCGCGACCATCTGGACCGCTACCCCGTCCGCCCGCTCACGCCCTATTCCGTACCGGACCGCGGGACGCTGCTGGAGCGCCTCGGGTCGCTGGGACCCGCGGAGCCGGTGGTGGAGCGACAGGAATACCGGCTCGGCACCGTCTACGCGGCCGTACCGATCGAGGCCGGAGCCGCCGCGGGCGCCGTGGCCATTTCCATACCACTCCATCAGCAGGAACAGCTGCTTCTGGCGGTCGAGCGGTTACGCAGAGAGATCGAATCGCTGGCGAACTCTCTCGCCGTCTCTATCAGTATCTGAAAAATTACTCCTTGTGATCCGCTAGCGCTTACAGCACGATTGCGTCAAGAGGGTCCATGGGATCATTCCCAGCCACTGCTTCATCTACTCCGGAGTACACGATGCGCGAGTCGGTCCAGGCCGAGGTCCTGATGAGCTTCCTCGTCTCCGAGGAGCTCTCGTTCCGAATCCCGGTGGAACTCCACTACGAGATGCGGGATCCCTACGCCGTGCGGATGACCTTCCATCTGCCCGGCGATGCCCCCGTGACCTGGACTTTCGGCCGCGAACTGCTGCTCGACGGAATCAACACGCCCAGTGGGGACGGCGATGTGCATATCGCGCCGACCACGCCGGAGGACCTCTCCGACGTCCATATGCGGCTCCAGGTCGGCGACGATCACGCGCTCTTCCGCGTCAGCGCGGCGCCGCTGGTGGCCTTCCTCGACCGTACGGACCGGTTGGTCCCGCTCGGTCAGGAGCGCACGCTCAGTGACTTCGAGGGCAATCTGGAGGAGGCGCTCGGTCGCATCCTCGCCGAGGAGAACGCCGGCTGACCGACCGTCCGGCCTCACGCCAGCACGGTCACTTCTTGCGCCGGCGTCCCCTGCCACCGAGCTTGCGGGTCAGCGCGTTCTGCGCCGGCAGCGAGGTGGCCGTCGTAGAACCCTGTTCAGGCGCTGAACCGTGTCCGGGCGCTGCCCCCTGTCCTGGCGCCGAACCCGGGCCGGGGCCCGGTCCCGCGGGCGCCGGGTACGGTGCCATGCCAGGCGCCTCCGGGGCGTGCCGGTCGGCGGAGACCACCAGCGCCGCCAGCGCTGTCGTGACCGGCACGGAGGCGACCAGCCCGATCGAACCCACCAGCGTGCGGACGATCTCCTCCGCCACCAGCTCGCTGTTCGCGACCGTTCCCATGCTCGACTGCGCGATCGAGAAGAGCAGCAGCAGCGGCAGCGCCGCGCCCGCGTAGGCGAGGACGAGCGTATTGACCACCGAGGCGATATGGTCCCGGCCGATCCGGATGGCCGCCCGGTAGAGCGCGCGTGGTCCCATCGTCGGATCCGCCTGACGTAGCTCCCAGACCGCCGAGGTCTGGGTCACCGTCACATCGTCGAGCACGCCGAGCGAACCGATGATCACGCCCGCCAGCAGCAGACCGCTCATGTCGATCTCGGGATACAGGCCGTGGATCAGCCCGGTGTTGTCGTCGGTGTTGCCACTCAGGCTCGCCCAGCCGATGAAGACGGACCCCAGCAGCCCGATCAGCAGTAGCGAGATCAGCGTGCCCAGGACCGCGACCGAGGTACGTGCCGTCAGACCGTGGCAGAGATAGAGGGCGATCAGCATGATCGCGCTGGCGCCGACGACCGCCACGATCAGCGGATTCGATCCCTGCAAGATCGCGGGCAGGATGAAGAGCGTCAGAACGGCGAACGAGGCGATGAGCGCGACCAGCGCCATGACGCCGCGCATCCGCCCCACCACGACCACCACGAGCGCGAAGATCCCCGCCAGCAGTGTCAGGGGGAGCTTACGGTCCACGTCCGTCACGGAGTACTGGAGATCCCGCGGCGCATCGGGTGCGTATGCCACCACGACGCCCTGTTTCACGTGAAACTGCCGCGGCGCGTCCGGCTGGACGACCTCGACGAAGGTCCGCCCCTTCTCCTTGCCGGTCGTGACCTCGACCGTGGCCTTCTTGCACTCCCCGGTCTCCGCCCGCTGCGCCTCACGCCCCTGGGGCTGTGTGGTGTCGCCGGTCGACGGGAGCTGGGAGGCGTTGACGTCCTTGCAGTCGACCCGTTCGATCCGTACGACCTGGCCCTGCTCCGTCTGCCGGTCGAAGCCCACACCGGTGCGCTCGTGTGCCGGGGCACCGCCCGGCCAGAGCACGGCGAGCCCGACGGCCACGGCGACCGCGAACGGAATCAGGACCGCCGCGATGACTTTGCGGAGGTGCTGGGAGACCGGAGCGGCCGGACCATGGCTGTGCGAGTGGCCGTGCGCTTCGTGAGTCTGCTGGGGAGGGGTCACCGACCGATCATCGCAAGAAGGAAGGGGCCCTCTGTTCAGCACGCCGGATATGACGCTAGCGTGGAGGCAACCTTTGCACACGCGGGAGCTCGGAGCACCGGGCTGAGAGGGCGCTGACTGTGTGCCCGGGGTCACTTCCCCGGACACCTGCGCTGCGCCGACCGCTGAACCTGTTACCGGGTAATGCCGGCGTAGGGAGTAGGTCTCATGACCGTTCAGGCCGCACATCCGTCTGCCTCCGATTCGGGGAAGCCGAGCGAGGCCGGAAAGTCCATCGGCTGGCACAAGGGATATGTCCAGGGTTCGCGCCCGGACCTCCAGGTGCCCGTCCGTCAGGTGCATCTCACCAACGGCAAGGACGTCACGCTGTACGACACGTCGGGTCCGTACACCGATCCCGGAGTCGAAACCGACGTACGCCGCGGTCTCGCACCGCTGCGCGAGAACTGGATCATCGGTCGCGGCGACACCGAGGAGTACGCGGGCCGACCGGTCCGTCCCGAGGACGACGGGCTCAAGCACACCTCACCGCGCGGAGGACTGCTCCGGAGCGGATCGACCGATCTGCGCGGTCTCGACGCGGTCTTCCCCGGCCGGCCGCGTCAGCCCAGGCGAAGCAGGGACGGGCAGCCGGTGACCCAGCTCGCGTATGCCCGGCGCGGTGACATCACCCCGGAGATGGAGTACGTCGCGATCCGCGAGAACGTGCCCCCGGAGGTCGTCCGCGAGGAGATCGCCGCCGGGCGGGCCGTCCTGCCGGCCAATGTCAATCACCCGGAGATCGAGCCGATGATCATCGGCAAGCGGTTCCTGGTGAAGGTCAACGCCAACATCGGCAACTCCGCCGTCACCTCCTCCATCGAGGAGGAGGTGGAGAAGATGACCTGGGCGACCCACTGGGGCGCGGACACGGTCATGGACCTCTCCACGGGCCGCAATATCCACACCACCCGGGAGTGGGTGCTGCGCAACTCCCCCGTTCCCATCGGCACCGTCCCGCTGTACCAGGCGCTCGAAAAGGTGGACGGCAAGGCCGAGGAGCTGACCTGGGACATCTACAAGGACACGGTCATCGAGCAGGCCGAGCAGGGCGTCGACTACATGACGGTGCACGCCGGAGTGCTGCTGCGGTATGTGCCGCTGACGGCCCGTCGCAAGACGGGCATCGTCTCGCGCGGCGGTTCGATCATGGCCGCCTGGTGTCTCGCGCACCACAAGGAGTCGTTCCTCTACGAGAACTTCGAGGAGCTGTGCGAGATCCTCGCGGCGTATGACGTGACGTACTCCCTGGGTGACGGTCTGCGGCCCGGTTCCATCGCGGACGCCAACGACGAGGCGCAGTTCGCCGAGTTGCGCACGCTGGGCGAGCTGAACTCGACCGCGAAGCGGCTGGGCGTGCAGACGATGATCGAGGGCCCGGGGCATGTCCCGATGCACAAGATCAAGGAGAACATCGACCTTCAGCAGGAGATCTGCGAGGAGGCGCCGTTCTACACGCTCGGCCCGCTGACGACCGATGTGGCCCCGGCGTACGACCACATCACCTCCGGCATCGGCGCGGCGATGATCGCGTGGTGGGGCACGGCGATGCTCTGCTACGTCACCCCCAAGGAGCACCTCGGTCTGCCGGATCGTGACGACGTGAAGACCGGTGTCATCACGTACAAGATCGCGGCCCACGCTGCGGACCTGGCCAAGGGGCATCCGGGGGCGCAGGAGTGGGATGACGCGCTGTCGGACGCCCGGTTCGAGTTCCGGTGGGAGGACCAGTTCAATCTGGCACTCGACCCGGACACGGCACGGGAGTTCCATGACGAGACCCTGCCGGCCGAACCCGCGAAGACCGCGCATTTCTGTTCGATGTGCGGGCCCAAGTTCTGCTCGATGAAGATCAGCAGAAGCATCACAGAGCAGTTCGGCGGCGACGAGCCGGCGGCGTCCGAGGAGGAGATCGCCGAGGGCATGCTCAAGAAGTCGGCGGAGTTCGCGGCCTCGGGCAACCGGGTCTACCTGCCGCTGGCCGACTAACGAGGGCGCACATGTGATCGGCCCGCGACCTCATGGGCGGAGTCGCGGGCCGATTTTATTGCGCCACGGTCTTGTGAGTCGGTGAGCTTCGGCTAGACCGGACCGCTTGTTTCAAACCGGCACTAGCCCATTTCATTGACCGTTTCCGGTTCAGGCCGTTCTGCTGGACTCCCGACTCTCTTTATAGCCAGAGTTGCAGAACGGGTGAGTCAAGGCCGCGTTGCTGGGAGCCCCTGTTCCTCCATCTTCCTTCCGAATCTTGTGGTCTACAGTGACGGATTTGAAGTCCAGGCGGGCTCTGCAAATTTCACACCTGGTGGCTGCCGTCAACGTCTCCTTCAGGAATACAGAGTTCTTCGTCTCGGCCGAGAAATTTCTGCGGTGGGTCCGGTCATCGTCGGTAGTGACCTTCACGGGCACGCGGGGCGACGTGGTGTCTGCTTGCAGGCGGGCAACTATCTCGGCGGCGTCAGCTCCTTCAGCCATCGCTTCGAAGGCGACTCGGTACATTTTCAAAATGGATGGCACGGAACGCTGCAGACTTCCGTACGCCTGCACGATCTGGTTCAGGAAATACTTGTGGTCGACCAGGAATTCCTCGAACTTCTCGCGAATGTCCGTAAATTTGAAAAGCCGGTTCTTCTCTGCCAGCTCTTGGATGAATTCTGTCGCGGCCAGGAAAGCCGCCGCCTGAAATCGCCCTGTAGCGCTGTAGAAATAGACTGCGGGGTGAAGTCCGAGGGACGCCGGTTCGTTCCCTGCGATCCTGCCAGCGGTCCTTTTTACTGCCCGCATATATTTGAGCGTGCTGGCGCCATCGAGGTCGTCAGCCAAAATGTCGAGCTGGTCCTGGCTTCTGCTTCCGCGCTTTCCTGTGCCCAGGTCTCGGCGGGTCTTGTTGACGAAATTTACTAGCTCGAACACCATCTTGACGCTATCAGCAGAGTATCCCCTGCCAGCTACCGGAAGATCGGCCGAGCGGATAGCGATATCCATGTTCGGTTTGAAGATCAGGTCGTAGACATCCTTGGCGAGAGACTCGATCTCCGCCTGGACTGTCTCCTCGAAAGATGACCAGTATTTGTGTCCGGTGCCTGCTCGGATGAAGGCGCGAGCGGCGAGTGCGTTGGGCTTTCGGCGCGCCTTGATCATTTCGAGTTCGATCGGATCGATTGGTGTTGCCTGTTGGTTGATCCTAAAGAACGAACTCTCCGCCTTCTCTGCCTCTCCGTTCACCCACTGGAGGTGTACCGCGAAAGCACTTAGGTTTCTTGCGAGCTGAAGCTTCTCCCTCGAAGTGGTGTCGGGGTTTCTGAGGGCGAGGCCCAGGTCTGCGTACGATCCGATGCTCTGCTGGATCAGCTTGCGCGTGGCTTCGGCAGCCTTCTTCTGCTCGCTTGGGATTGAATTATCGAAGAACCTGATTGATGTGTGCTTGTCGCCGTAGTCGTCTTGGACCCAAGCGGCGAGCGCGCTGAGTCTATGGGCGCCATCAATTACGAAGATATTCCCGCTAGCTGGGGAGCGCCATAGGATGATGGAAGGAATCAAATCGCCGGCAAGGAAGCTACGAACGAGTTCGGCAACCTTTTCGGGTGTCCAGTTAGCCGTTTCTCGCTGAAAATCAGGTTTCCGCAGGACGTTGTACATAAGACTGTCCTGGGTGAGGTCAGTGATTTTCAACGTGGTGCTTAGGACGGAGGTCGGGGCTGCCTGTTCGGACGGCAGAGCCTCAAAATCTTCACGTGGGATCAATGCGTCAAGATTGACCATGTGTGTCGGCATTACCAGTCCCCTTCGCATGTCTGCTGCTAGGCAGAGTCATTCACGCGCGTCGAATCACGGTCACACTAACGGTTTCTGGCGTCAATTGGGGGTGAATGATTACCCTCGACGTACTGGAGAGTATTTTTATCTACGTATGACACTAAATTTCCCCTTTTGCCCATATGTGCCTTCTATCGATCGCGCCAAGTGGTTGCTCAAGGCGTCGGCAGGGCTGTTTCCCGTTGTGGAAATTCGATGCCTTGCAACGCCCTCGTGTTACTCGGGACCATGAAGCGGTACACAGGGCAGCCGTAGCGAGGGGGCAGCACGTGGAGGCCAGGAAGCTCGTAACGACCTGTGAGAACGGTGACTGTCCCACGCTGTATGCGACGGACAGAGACACCCTTCTCGTGCAGGGTGAGACCCGGACTGGCCACGGGTTGGAGATCCCGGCGCACGAGACCCTGGTCGAGATCCCCATGGAACTCATCCGGAAGGCCATCCGTGATCAGCTCATCTAGCAACCTGGCGGAGCGGTTCAAGACGTTCCACCGCGAGGCATTCCGACTGGAGATCCTGGACGAGTACAACGTCCCGTCGAGCGCGGATAACCTCCGGGCCTTCCTGGCGGGTGAGCCGCAGCCGGAGGACTACAACGCGGGATGGGTCGAGACCGTCCGGGCCGCTACGCACGCCGGCAAGCGGATGCACCGGGTGCACATCGTCTCCCGTCCGCTGACGGACTACCTCCGCTATGAGCTCGGCTGGGGGTACGTGAAGAACATGACGGGCGGTGAGGAGTTCTTCATCCTGGACGTCACCGAGAGGCCGAACCCTTTGGCAGGAGTGCCGGACTTCTGGCTGTTCGATGAGGTTTCCCCCGTCGTCATGAACTACGACGACGCAGGTGTGTTCCTCGGGCCGGACTTCCTTGAGGCCGGGCGTGCGGCGGAGTTCGTCCGTTACCGGGACACGGCTCTCGCTCACGCCGAGCCGTTCCCCGAATGGTGGGCGAAGTACGGCGGGTGAACAGAACGGAGCTGGGTACAGCGCTGCGGGCTCTGCGACAGGCATCCGGTAAGGAGGCCAAGGCGGTAGCCCGTAGCGCGGTCATGTCCACCGCCAAGCTGTCGAAGATTGAGAACGGCCACGTGGCGCCCAGCGTGATCGACGTGGAGCGCATCCTGACGGCCTTGGAGGTGTCCGAACAGGTCAAGGCCGAGTACATGGCCGCGGCCCGAGCTCAGGCCACGGAGGCGACGGCCTGGCGGCTGTTCAGACGTATGGGCTTCCACCGGAAGCAGGAGGAGATCCGGGCGCTGGAAGCGTCGATGGAGCTCCTACGGCTGTTCCAGCCGTCCCTGGTCCCCGGCCTGTTGCAGACACCCGAGTACGTACGAGCTGTCCTGCAAGGCAAGGGGCTGAGCGAGGACCAGCTCGCCCGAACCATCGGTGCACGGATCGAACGGCAACGAGTGCTGTACGACACAGGGAAGCAGCTCCGCTTCGTGATCACGGAACCCGTTCTGCGCTGGCGCCTTCTCCCATCCGCCATGATGGCCGGACAGCTGGACCGCATCGCCTCCGTCTCCCGCCTGCCGAACGTGGACGTCCGGGTCGTCCCGCTGGACCGTCCACAGATCGATGTGCCGGGGCACTCCTTCGTCGTCCGGGACGACCGCACGGTGACCGTCGAGACCACGCATGCCGAGGTGATCGTTACCGATCCCAGGGATGTCGCTCTGTATGTCGAAAAGTACGAGCGATTCGCCTCGGTGGCCCTTGCCAGCGACGAGATGCGGAGGATGCTCGCGGACATCCGGGACGGATTCTTGCGCGAACGGGAAACGGACTAGATCCCGCTGATCAGCGGCTGGACCATCGACTCCACCGATTGAGCGAGCGGGGAGGCGTACGGCGTGAGCAGAGCGCAGACGACGATGTCGGGGCCGATGTACCTGTCGTTGCCGAACCTGCCACCGAAACCGGCGGACGGGTGTGGGGTGTGCAGGGCCTTGGTCGCGCAGCGGCAGGAGGCTCGGGACCGAGGCGACCTCTCGGCGGCGACGGACGCGGATGTGGAGATCCGCAACCATCCGCACCGGACTCGGGGGTCGCGATGACGCGGTCGGTCCTGCGGTACGTGGAACACCGGATCACTCAGCATCCAGGAACGGACATGACGTTCGAGGCCGAATGCCTGCGCTGCGACTGGCAGGCGCCAGCATCGGACGACGGAGCCGCGGTGGACATCGAGAGCATGAGCCACACAGGCCGTACGGGTCATAAGGGCTTCCGGCGCCGGTGTACGTCCTTCGCATGGGTCGAGCGGACGGGATAGCCCGACCACAACCCGGGCAGCCGATTTCAGGCGTCCTCGGCAAGGTGGCGGTACAAGGTGGCGCGGGAGACACCGAGAGCCTTGGCGATGGCACTGACGCTCTCACCTTTCGCCTGCGTGGCTCGGGCGACGGTCAGCACGTCTTCGGTGACTACCGTCGGCCGCCCGCCGGTACGCCCCTGGGTCCTGGCTGCATCGAGTCCAGCGCGGGTCCGTTCCTTGATCAGGCTGCGCTCGAACTCCGCCATCGCACCGACTACCTGAAGCATGAGACGGCCGTCCGCCGTACCGGGGTCGATGTTGGCCAGTGCGCCAGTGAGGACTTTGAACCCGATGCCTCGCTCCCTGAGGGTGTCCACCATCGTTACGAGGTCGATGAGCGACCGGGCGAAGCGATCTAGCTTCCAAACGCAGAGGGTGTCGCCAGGGCGGGCGTAGTCCAGGGCGGCTCTCAGCTCTGGCCTGTCGGTGTTCTTACCTGAAGCCCTGTCCTCGAAGATCCGGGCACAGCCTGCGACGGTCAGCGCGTCGCGTTGAAGCCGTGCTTCTTGGTCGTCCGTCGAAACACGGGCGTAGCCGATGAGTTGGCCGGTTGTGGTGGTGATCGTTGCCATGGCAAGACTGTCTCATAACTCGTCTCAAAATTGCAAGATCGAAGAGTCTGTTGTGAGACGGGTTTTGAACAGGGCGGCTCCCTTCCTCTGCACCTTGGCGGGCTCGTCTCACAACCCCCCCTTGGTTATTGAGACCAAGGCTCGTAGTTACGCTTCGCAGCGAAGCTAGGCTCCCGCACATGGCCAACGATCTCGGTTACACCTGCTCATGCTGCGGCGAGTACCACGCGGAGCTTCCGATGAGCTACAGCACCACAGCCCCCGACGTCTGGGACGAGAGCTTCGAAGGCCGACCTGACAGCCTGCTCTCCTCGGACCAGTGCGTCATCAACGCCGAGCACTACTTCGGCAGGGGTCTGATCGAGATACCGGTCGTCGGCAGCGATGAGGTGTTCTCGTGGGGGGTCTGGGTTTCGCTCAGTCGGGACAACTTCTCCCGGGCCGCCGACATGTGGAACACGCCGGGACGCGAAGCTGAGAAGCCGTACTTCGGCTGGCTCACCACCGAGCTTCCGATCTACTCGCCCAGCACCATCAACCTGAAGACGAACACTCACACCCGCCCGGTCGGCCAGCGCCCCTACATCGAGCTCGAACCCACTGACCACCCCCTCGCAGTCGAGCAGCGCACCGGCATCACTCTTGACCGCGTACGCCAGATTGCCGAAGCCGTCCTCCATGGCAACGGCGCGAACGGCTGACCGGCAAAGCTGTTCAGATCGGCGGCGAAGGGGTGGGGGTATGACCCCTTGAGCCCGACAAGGCGGACCGCCACGTCTTGGCCGCAGAGGTCCTGCCACGGTTCCAAAGGTCGTCCGACGATGGCGAAAGGAGACGGCTGCGAAGAACATGCAGGTCAAGCCGCCTCATCCCATCCGGCCGGTGGCCAGGAGACTGCACAAGAGTGCATCCGTTGAGCTTGTCCTTCGAGGCTTCGCTCGTTTTGGGGCGCGTAGCGCCCCACCTGGTTAACTTCCTGGCCTTCGTCTTTCGGCCCCTGGGGGGCCGCTTTGTCGAAACAGGCTCGGACGATGGCGGCCCGACGGCCGCCCTTGCCTCAGATGAGGGCGCTGTCGCGCCTCGCCCCCCTTCGTTGCTGCTCAGCATGACGCTTTGTGCTGTCGGCCCCGGCAGGGGCCGCACTGTGTGGCCAAATAGATAAGAGAGACCGTGTGCGTTTCCGCAGCTCAGAGGCATTGCGGCTACACGTGTGGTGTGTGTGGGCTACACGTGGCAGCGGTGTCTATCGGTCCTGGTGGATGCGGCACGGCACCGGGGCGCCCTTCCTCTTCTGGAAGAGGTGAGGAGGGACAACGAGGCAAGCGGCCCCGGACCGGGGTGACACGAGGTCCAACCGCTTCGCGCGGATGACGGCATTGGTCGCGCTCTGGTCCGACAAGGGCTGCTCCTCATTGCCCAGCAGAGCGGCCAACTTCCCAGGACCGAAGCTCGCGTGGCCCTGACAGTCGGCCCACCCGAGGGCGGCGAAGTGGACGCGGTAAGCGAGCTGGTGCCGGATGTCCTGGGCCATGCGTCGGTACTCGTGCTGGGAGATCCCACCCCAAGGACGGCCAATGCCGAAGTGGATAGCCACTGAGCGCGGCTCCTTCCTGTGCGGCGCACGGGTGCGCCAGTTACCCCCGCCTGATGGCGGGCCATGTGCCTCCCTTTCTTCGCGGGGGTGGACCAGCCACGGCCGGCATGGTTTTCACAGGTCGCCCAGGCTTCGGGCCTGGACTCGGTCTCGTGCAGTCGGGAGCGACGACGGCGACCTCCTGTGCAGCATACCGAACGAGGGAAAGGCTTCGGGAATGGAGCGGGTTCGGTGACGTATGTCGCAGCTGTACGCATGATGAATTGACAGGCTGCTATGTCGAATTGATGGAGTGGAGGGTATTATGGATTCCTTGTGTTTGCTGCCCTAGGAGTTTGAGATAGTCATCGCTTCCACATCTGGTTCGGTCGGTACGTGTGCACAAGGCGAGCGTCGACAGGTGGATTGACCGGCATGTAAACGACTCTCTCCCATTCACCGAAGCTCAGCTTCAGCAAATGGGGGAGATCCTGGGAGTGAGACTTACTCGGCGGAGCTAGCCCATACCGGGGCGAGCAGTTCCACGTCGAACTTCGCCCGACCGGTCTTGCCGCTCGGCTTCGCGATGACCGTGGTCAGGGTCTTCTTGATGAGTGCCCGCTTCTGGGTGAGCGTGCGGGACTCCCACGCCGTTGCCACGTCGGCCGTCGCCTCCTCGGCGGCGGCCTTCAGGGCCAGGTGCTTGGCCTGCTCCGCCCGCAGCTCCTTGACCCGGGCGTCCAGGCCCGGGAGGTTGCGGTAGAAGACATCGTCCTCGACTTCGCCAGCCTGCCAGCGGCGCTCCAGTTCGCTGCGACGCTTCAGGGCCTGCTCCAGTTCATCCGCGCGGCCCCACTCGGGAATATCCTTCGCAGCGGCGGCAGCCTGGCGTTCCAGCTTGGCGATGACCAGCTTCTCGATGTGCTTGTCGGTCTCGTCTCCGCGTTTGTATGTCTTGTTGCAGCCGCCGTCCACGTTCTTCTTGCACATGTATGCGTGCTTGTACGTGAGCCATTTGTTTGCCTTGATGCCGATCATCTTGTTGTTGCAGATCGAGCCGTCGTCCAGCGCGGCCCCGCAGCGCAGGATTCCTGTGAGCAAGTATTTGTGGACCGTGCCGCCGGTGGGAATTCCGCTTCCCCGGCCGCGTTCCTTGATGGTGGCCTTCACCGCATACCACTGCTTCGGGGTGATGACGGCTTCCCATTCGCCCACGACCGGCTGGTCGTCGCCATCTCGGACCAGCTCGCCCTTGATCTCCCGGTAGCCGCAGAGGCGGGCGCTCGTGAGCACCTGCTTCACACTGTTGTACTGGAACGCGTTGCCCCGGGCCGTGATGAACCCGGCTTCCTTCCACCGTGCGGTGATCTCCCCCACCGACGCACCGCTGATGACGTCGTGGACAGCGGTCCGGATGGCGTCGACCTCCGCCGGGCACAGGGTCACCTTGTCGTCGTCCCAGCCGAACGGGCGCCAAGCGGACACGGACTCGCCACGCATGGCGCGGCTGCGGTGGCTCTGCTTGGCTCGGCGCTGCTTCTTCCTCGTCTCGGCCAGGGACATGGCCACGCCGACCAGGCCCTTGATCTCGAACCCTTCCGCGTACAGATCCTGGACACCGTTGGAGTCGTGATAGACGCGGCCCTCGTGGGCGGTGAACGCCTTCAGGTAGCGCTCCCAGTCGGCGGGACGTCGGTACAGGCGGTCGTCGTTGGCCGCCATCACGCCATGGATCGGGTAGCCCTCAGGGGTCTGGCCGACGCGTAGGTCCTTGAGCAGCCGCTCGAAGTCGTCGCGTACGACATCCTCGCGGCTCGCGCTCTTGTCGTTGTCCGTGTAGCGATCGACGAGCAGCCAGCCGAATGAGCGGGCGGCGGCGGTCATCTCGCGATGCTGGTCCTCGATTCCGTGCCCGTCCTTCTTCCGGCCGTCGAAGGAGATACGGGCGTAGGCCACCACGCACTTGAGGGTGGGGTCCGCGGCGAGCTTGACCCGTACCTCCGCAGGTGTCGGCAGGTCGTCCGGCACTCCCCGATGCCGGCCGACGGTCGTTTCCTGGTCGCTCAACTCTGCTCCCCCTGAGTGGTTCTGATGCGGTGGGAGTAGCAGCCTAGCCAATTTATGTGTGCTCTGATGATGTTTTGATCGATGAAGATCTCGCAGGACATCAGGCGCAGGCACGGCGGCGAGATGGAGGCGGGCATGGCGGAGAAGTCCAAGGAGTTCGCCGCGGCGGGCAACCGGGTGTATCTGCCGCTCGTGGACTGAGCGAGCGTCTGGCGCAGGGGCGCAGGGGCGCGCGGGGTGTCGCGGAGGGTGTCTGTGTCTGCCGCCGCGGCCCCTGCGCAGCGCTTCCGCGACGCGGCCACGCACCGGGCCGGTACGGCCGGGCACCGGCCGGAGAGGCTACTCCGGCCGGTGCTCCGGGCCTCCGAAGTCGGGGCTGGAGAAGTCCGGGCTGCTGTAGGTCGGGCGCCGGCCGGAGGCCGAGCCCTCGTCCGGGCTGGAGAAGTCGGGGCGGCTGTAGCCGATCTTGGGCAGGTGCTTCACCGGCTGTGCCGCGCGCGGTGCGGGCGGGGCGGCCGGAGTGGTGCCCGGGTCGGCCAGCGCGGCCCGCAGGAAGGGCAGGATGCCGCGCTCCAGCAGGGCCTGGCGCCAGGCTTCCCGCGCGTGGGCCACCTCGTCGGGCAACTCGTCGCCCCACCCTTCCTCGGCCGGAAGCTGGGTCGCGGTGTTGCGCAGGGCCGTGACGAGCAGACCTGTCGCGGCGACCAGAAGGCCGACGACGGTGACGGCGGCGAAGAACCAGCCGACCGCGACCATGCTGCGGGCGAAGGCGGGCGGCGGGCTGAGCGCTTTGAGGAGGTAGCCGACGAGCAGGAAGATCACCGCCGCGGTGCCGCCGAGGACCGGGGCCAGCACGGCGATGACGGCCGCGAGCCCCGCTCCGGCCTCCGGAGTCCCGCTCCCCGACGGGGTCGAGGCGATGTCACGCACCGACGAGGACGAGGACGAGGGGGCCGGTGAGCGGAATTCCTCGCGGATCTTCGCGAAGTGTTCGTACTCGGCGGCGGCGGACGAGGTGATCAGCGCCGTGGCGCTCAGGGCCATCGTGCGCAGTTGCTCGCTGTTGAGCCGCTGTCCGGCCGCGGAGAGTTCCGCGAGTTCCGCATGGTCGTGCGTCTGGCGCAGTGCCTCGTCGAGGATCCGCTCGAAATCCGCGCGATCCTCGCTCAGCAGGTGTGGAGCGCTGTTCATGTGCATCCCCCGATGCTCCGTAGGGCCGGTTCGCCCGTGTGGGACGGGCAGTTGGCCGGAAACGGAGGAGAGCCTGCTACGGATAAGGCGATGGTAGAGCCGTTGTGGCGGGGCGTGACAGGGGGTTTGGGGAAATCACCTGTCACACATTGACTCACTTATCCAGTGGAAGCTGTACGACCAGCAGTTTTCCCGCCATGGTGACGCCACCGTCCATGGCGATGGCAAGTGCGTCGGCATATACGTGTGGCCCTTCCACTACCGGGCCCGTGTCGCCTTCGTCGTCGGAAGCGTCTTCTGTGCCGACTTCGCCGAGCAGATAGGGAATGGGGCTGTGGCCGTGGACGACCCGCTTTCCGCCGTACTGGGAGAGGAGTTCGCGGACGGCCTGCGGCCCGCCGTCGTCACGGAACGCGAAGCGTTTGGTGAGTTTGCGGAACAGGTCCCAGCATTCGTCGGCGTCATTGCGGGTGAGGATCTGATGGACGGTGTCGTTGACGTCCTCGATGGTGGATCCGTAGTCCAGATAGGCCGTCGTGTCGGAGTGCATCAGCAGATGCTCGTCCTCCTCGACGACCGCGTCGAGCCGGGACATCCACTGCAGATGGACGTCCTGGAGGCGCTCCATATCGGTCCGCTGGCCACCGTTGAGCAGCCAGGCGGCCTGGAAAGTGGCGGTGCCGGCGCCTGAGTTGACGGGCGTGTCGCCGAATCGCCTGGCGCCGATGAGCAGCAGTTCGTGATTGCCCATCAGGGCTTTGCAGTAGCCGCCGGCCGCCGCCGCCTCGGCGGAGAGCCGCATGACGAGGTCGATGACCCCGATGCCGTCGGGGCCGCGGTCGGTGAAGTCGCCGAGGAACCAGAGCCGGGCGTTGCCCGCGGCCCAGTGGCCGTCGGCGTCGATGAGGTCCTGCGCGGCCAGCGCGGCGAGGAGTTCGTCGAGATAGCCGTGGACGTCGCCGACGACATAGAGCGGGCCGCGGCCGTCGGGCGCGGACGGCTCCACGGGGTCGACCCGTACCTGGACGGTGTCCCCCCGGTTGATCACCGGGAGGTCGCGTTCGGTGGGGGTGTAGCCCTCCGGCGGTTCGTGGTCCGGGACCGCGTTGCCGGGATGCCCTGACGGGCCGTCGGCCGGCGGTCCGGGCGGACCGGGCTCTCCGGACTGCACGGGAACCTGCGCGTACGGCGGTACGCGGAAGTCGCGCAACGTCGCCGTCCGCACCACGGGTCCCTCGCCGGCCCCCTGTGTCATCGACCCCTCCACCACCGTCGCGCCGCCGTACACCTCTCGGGCCCGCCGGGCTGGATGGGGGTGAGCCCATCGCAGGTAGGACGAGGTCCGTGGTGTCGTGCGCCCATCATAGGAACGCCGCTCCCGCTCTGTGACGCACCAGGGGGGAGAATTCGGCGGGACCTCGGGTTCAGCGGCTGTTTTCGTGCCGATCGCCCGATATGCGAAAAGGTCTGGTCCTTCTTTCGGCCCCGGGGACGGCGAGTCTCCGGCGCTGTCCGGCGGGTTGACCGGGGCCGCCCGGCGAGTCGTCGGGACCGTACGGCGGCTTCCCGGCCTGTCCGACGGGACCACGGAACCACCCGACGGTCTGCGGGACTGTCCGCCCGACGGTCTGCGGGACTGGCCGACGGGTTCGCGGGGCCGTCCGGCGGGTCTGCGGGAAGCTCCACAGACCCGGGGACCGTATCGTCCGTTGTCCTCGGCCTTCGGTCAGTCGCCCGCGGGGGACCGGGGCGCGCTGACCGTGGTGCGCGGCGGCCGCCGCTGGGAGGAGGTCCGGATGATCAGTTCGGTCGGTATCACCTGCTCCACCGGCCGGCCGGTGTCGATCCCCTCGATGGCGTCGATGAGGAGCTGGATGACGGCGGTGCCGATGCGGCGCGGCTTGAGCGAGAGCGTGGTGATGGGCGGTTCTGTCGCGGCGTACACCGTGGACTCGCTGCAGCAGACCAGCAGCAGATCCTCGGGGACGCGCAGCCCGTAGCGCCGGGCCGCGGCGAGCAGATCGGTGCCGTTGGGGTCGAAGAGCCCGTAGACGGCGTCGGGGCGGTCGGGGCGGGCCAGCAGCCGGTCGGCGGCGACGGCCCCGGCACACGGGTCGTGGGCGGGATAGGACTCGTAGACCGGGTCCTGGCCGACGCGCTCGCACCAGTGCAGATAGGCGGTGGTCGAGAGCCGGGTGTAGGTGTCCGTGGTGGTGCCGGTGAGCAGGCCGATCCGGCGTGCCCCGGCCGCGGCGAGATGGTCGAGCAGTTCGAGGACGGCCGCCTCGTGGTCGTTGTCGACCCAGGCGGTGACGGGGAGGGTGCCCGCGGGCCGGCCGTCGGAGACGACGGGAAGGCCCTGGCGGACGAGTTCGGTGACGACCGGATCGTGGTCGGAGGGGTCGATGACGACGGTGCCGTCGAGGGCGACGTTCGACCAGACGTCATGGCGGGAGGTGGCGGGGAGGATGACGAGGGCGTAGCCGCGCGCGAGCGCGGCGGAGGTCGCGGCCCTGGCCATCTCGGCGAAGTAGGCGAACTCGGTGAAGGTGAAAGGTTCATCCCCGTATGTGGTCACGGTCAGGCCGATGAGTCCTGACTTGCCGGTACGGAGGGTTCGGGCCGCGGCGGAAGGCCGGTAGCCGAGGCGCTCTGCGACTTCTCGGACATGGCGTCGGGTGGCGTCGGGTAAGCGTCCCTTGCCGTTGAGCGCGTCCGAGACAGTCGTGATGGAGACACCGGCTGCGGCGGCTACGTCCCGGATGCCCGCCCGACTTTGCCGGCTTCCCCGGCGGGTTGTGTCCGTCCGGCTCACCTGGTGTTTCCCTGCTGCTGTCATGGCGAGCCGATAGTAGGGCGCTGAGGGGCGGTGGGGCCGGTCGCATATGCACCCGGCAGCAGGCACGTTTCTGCATGATCCAAAATCACCAACGAGCTTGGAAGGAAAGGGCGTTGGTGGGTTTCACATTGGTCTGCCATGCAAGGAGCGGCATGGGCCTGTCGAAGGGCCCATGTTTCGAAGAGGTCTCAACTCACCTCTACGGGGGATGCGCGCCACGGCGCGGGCCACCGGCGCGCGCCAGGAAGGCGAGCGCGCCCCACCCCTGCGGGCTTTCCTGGTGCCCGCCATTCGCAGGGGCCGCGAATCCTCATAGGGTGAGCAGTATTGAAGAGGTAAGGACCCGTGAACGGCCGAGGAGGACCTGCGGTGAGCGAGACGAGCCCCAAGCTGCGTACCGAGCTGGACGGCATCCCCACGTACAAGCCGGGCAAGCCCGCGGCCTCCGGCGGACCGGTCGCGTACAAGCTGTCCTCCAACGAGAACCCGTATCCGCCGCTGCCCGGCGTCATGGAGCAGGCGATCTCGGCCGCGGGCGTCTTCAACCGCTACCCCGACATGGCGTGCACCGGCCTGATGAACGAGCTGGCCGACCGTTTCGGGGTGCCCGTCTCGCATCTGGCCACCGGCACCGGCTCGGTGGGCGTCGCCCAGCAGCTGCTTCAGGCCACCGCGGGCGCCGGTGACGAGGTCATCTACGCCTGGCGCTCCTTCGAGGCGTACCCGATCATCACGCAGATCTCGGGCGCCACCTCGATAAAGGTGCCGCTGACCGCGGGCGAGGTGCACGATCTGGACGCGATGGCCGGGGCGATCACCGACAGGACCCGGCTGATCTTCGTCTGCAACCCGAACAACCCGACCGGCACGGTGGTGCGCAGGGCCGAGCTGGAACGGTTCCTCGACCGGGTACCCGGAGACGTGCTGGTGGTGCTCGACGAGGCGTACCGCGAGTTCATGCGGGCCGGCGAGGGCGATGGTGGTGCGATTCCGGACGGGATCGACATCTACCGGGACCGGCCGAATGTGGCTGTGCTGCGGACCTTCTCCAAGGCGTACGGGCTGGCCGGCCTGCGGGTCGGCTTCGCGGTCGCCCATGAGCCGGTCGCGGCGGCGCTGCGGAAGACCGCGGTCCCGTTCGGTGTGAGCCAGATCGCACAGGAGGCGGCGGTCGCCTCGCTGCGCGCCGAGGACGAGCTGCTGGGGCGGGTCGGCTCGCTGGTCGCCGAGCGGGAGCGGGTGTACCGGGGACTGGTCGGGCAGGGCTGGACCGTGCCCGAGACGCAGGCCAATTTCGTGTGGCTGCGGCTGGGCGCGCGCACGCTGGACTTCGCCGCGGCGTGTGAGGCGGCCGGTGTGGTCGTACGGCCGTTCGCGGGCGAGGGCGTACGGGTCACGGTCGGCGAGAACGAGGCCAATGACCTCTTCTTGCAGGCAGCCGAGGCGTTCCGCAAGGAGATGTAGTCCGGGCGCAGCAACGACTCCGGCTCCGAGCCGGAAGCGGAGTTCTGGAGCGAAGGGCGGTCTCTTCGAGGCCGCCCTTCGGCGTTCCCGGGCGCCTCTTCGCGGGCGTTCCCCGGGTCTCTCCGTGGAGGGGACCCCCCACGCAAAGATCCGGAAGGCTGTGCGACATAATGCTTGTGAATGTGAACGCGTTCACAAGCGTGCCCCAGTTCCTGGTGTTACGTCCAGGGCAAATGGGGCAGGCCGCGGCTGCGACCGCGGCGACGTGATGTAAGGAGAGATGACGTGGACCTCGCTCTGGCGCCGGAGACCCTGGCGCGATGGCAGTTCGGCATCACCACCGTCTACCACTTCCTCTTCGTCCCCCTGACGATCTCGCTCGCCGCGCTCACCGCGGGGCTGGAGACGGCGTGGGTACGCACGGAAAACCCGAAGTACCTCAAGGCCACGAAGTTCTGGGGCAAGCTCTTTCTGATCAATATCGCGATGGGGGTCGTCACCGGCATC
Source organism: Streptomyces sp. NPDC088147 (assembly GCF_044741565.1). Taxonomy (NCBI): domain Bacteria; kingdom Bacillati; phylum Actinomycetota; class Actinomycetes; order Kitasatosporales; family Streptomycetaceae; genus Streptomyces; species Streptomyces sp. NPDC088147. The sequence continues at coordinate 676,678 of NZ_JBIUSY010000003.1, forward strand.
GTGCAGGAGTTCCAGTTCGGGATGAACTGGTCCGACTACTCGCGGTTCGTCGGAGACATCTTCGGAGCCCCGCTCGCCTTCGAGGCGCTGATCGCCTTCTTCTTCGAGTCCACCTTCATCGGACTGTGGATCTTCGGCTGGGACAAGCTGCCCAAGAAGATCCATCTGGCCTGTATATGGATGGTCTCGATCGGCACGGTCCTCTCCGCGTACTTCATCCTGGCGGCCAACTCCTGGATGCAGCACCCGATCGGCTACCGGATCAACAAGGAAGCCGGCCGGGCCGAACTCACCGACTTCTGGGCGGTGCTCACCCAGGACACGGCGCTCACGCAGTTCTTCCACACGATCACGGCCGCCTTCCTCGTCGGCGGCGCGTTCATGGTCGGTATCGCGGCCTTCCACCTGGCCCGCAAGCGCCACATCCCGGTGATGCGCACCTCGCTGCGCCTCGGTCTGATCACCGTCATGGCGGCCGGACTGCTCACCGCCGTCAGCGGCGACACCCTCGGCAAGGTCATGTTCAAGCAGCAGCCGATGAAGATGGCCGCGGCCGAGGCGCTCTGGGAGGGCGAGGCGCCCGCGCCGTTCTCCGTGTTCGCCTACGGGGACGTCGACAAGGGGCACAACGACGTCGCCATCGAGATCCCCGGGATGCTCTCCTTCCTCGCCAACAACGACTTCAGTTCGTACGTCCCCGGCATCAACGACATCAACAAGGCCGAGCAGGAGAAGTTCGGTCCCGGCGACTACAGGCCCAACATCCCCGTCGCCTACTGGGGATTCCGCTGGATGATCGGCTTCGGCATGGCGTCCCTGGCCATCGGCATGGTCGGGCTGTGGCTGACGCGCAAGAAGTTCCTGCTGCCACCCGCGCTGCGGACCGGCGAGGACGAAGTGCCGAATCTGGTGCTCTTCCGGAAGAAGGCGCTCAGTCCGAGATTCGCCAAGTGGTACTGGATCACCGCGCTCTGGACGCTGCTCTTCCCGCTGATCGCCAACTCCTGGGGCTGGATCTTCACCGAGACGGGGCGCCAGCCGTGGGTGGTGTACGGAGTGCTGCGCACCGCCGACGCCGTCTCCCCCGGCGTCTCCCAGGCCGAGGTGCTCACCTCGATGATCGTCTTCACCCTGCTGTACGCGGTCCTCGCGGTCGTCGAGGTCAGGCTGATGGTCAAGTACGTCAAGGCCGGGCCGCCGGAGCTCACGGACGCCGACCTCAACCCGCCCACCAAGATCGGCGGCGACCACACGGACGCCGACCGGCCGATGGCCTTCTCGTACTGAGGAGTTGAGGAGCGATGGAACTCCACGACGTCTGGTTCGTCCTGATCGCCGTTCTCTGGACCGGCTACTTCTTCCTCGAGGGATTCGATTTCGGTATCGGGATCCTGACCAAGCTGCTGGCCCGGAACCGCAAGGAGCGACGGGTCCTCATCAACACCATCGGGCCCGTCTGGGACGGCAACGAGGTGTGGCTGCTGAGCGCCGGAGGGGCCACCTTCGCCGCCTTTCCCGACTGGTACGCCACGCTCTTCTCGGGCTTCTATCTGCCGCTGCTGCTCATCCTGGTCTGTCTGATCGTGCGCGGTGTCGCCTTCGAGTACCGGGCCAAGCGGCCCGAGGAGAACTGGCAGCGCAACTGGGAGAACGCGATCTTCTGGACCTCGCTGATCCCCGCGGTGCTGTGGGGCGTCGCCTTCGGCAACATCGTGCGGGGCGTGAAGATCGACGCGCAGAAGGAGTACGTCGGCACCCTCGGCGATCTGCTCAACCCGTACGCGATCCTCGGCGGGCTGGTGACCCTGGCCCTCTTCACCTTCCACGGCACGGTGTTCGCCGCGCTGAAGACGGTGGGGGACATCCGGTTCAGGGCGCGGAAGCTGGCCCTTCGTCTCGGAGCGGTCACCGCCGTACTGGCGCTCGGCTTTCTGCTCTGGACCCAGGCGGACAACGGGGACGGCAAGAGCCTGGTCGCGATGATCGTCGCCGTGGCGGCGCTGGCCGCCGCCATCGGGGCCATCGCGGCGGGGCGTGAGGGCTGGTCGTTCGCGCTCTCCGGCGTCACGATCGTGGCCGCGGTCGCGATGCTCTTCCTGACGCTCTTCCCGGACGTCATGCCCTCCTCGCTGAACGACGCGTGGAGCCTGACGGTGACGAACGCCTCGTCGACCCCGTACACGCTGAAGATCATGACGTGGTGCGCCGGGATCGCGACTCCGGTCGTGCTGCTCTATCAGGGCTGGACGTACTGGGTGTTCCGTAAGCGGATCGGTACGCAGCACATCGCCGAGTAACCGCGGCGAAGGCGCCGGATCACGCGGCGCCGGATCACGCGGTGCCGGACCCCGTGGCGCTGGATCACGAGGCCCGGAGCGCGAGCCGCCGGACCATATGGCTCCGAGGCGCAGGCAGAGCAGTAGCGGCAGAGCAGTAGGAGTAGGTGTTTCACGTGAAACCAATCGACCCTCGTCTGCTCCGGTATGCGCGGGCCACCCGCTTCTTCCTGGTGGCGGTGGTGGTCCTCGGGGTGGCCGGCGCGGGACTGGTCATCGCTCAGGCGATGCTCATCGCAGAGGTGGTGGTCGGCGCGTTCCAGCGCGGGTTCGACGGCTCCGACCTGCGTACTCCTCTCCTGCTGCTGGTGGCGGTCGCCGCCGGGCGTGCTCTGGTCTCCTGGCTGACCGAGCTGGCCGCTCACCGGGCGAGCGCCGCGGTCAAGTCGGAACTGCGCGGACGGCTGCTGGAACGGGCCGCCGAGCTGGGCCCGGGGTGGCTGAGCGGGCAGCGCATCGGTTCGCTGGTCGCGCTCGCCACCCGCGGGGTCGACGCACTGGACGACTACTTCGCGCGCTATCTGCCGCAACTGGGACTCGCCGTGGTGGTGCCGGTGGCGGTCCTGGCCCGGATCGTCACGGAGGACTGGGTCTCGGCGGCCATCATCGTGGTGACCCTGCCGCTGATTCCGCTGTTCATGGCGCTCATCGGCTGGGCCACGCAGGCCCGGATGGACCGTCAGTGGCGCCTGCTCTCCCGGCTGTCGGGCCACTTCCTGGACGTGGTCGCCGGGCTGCCGACCCTCAAGGTCTTCGGCCGGGCCAAGGCGCAGGCCGAGGCGATCCGTACGATCACCTCGGAATACCGGCAGGCCACCCTCCGTACGCTGCGGATCGCCTTCCTGTCGTCGTTCGCGCTGGAGCTGCTCGCGACCCTGTCGGTGGCGCTGGTCGCCGTCACCATCGGGATGCGGCTCGTCCACGGCGAACTCGATCTGTACACCGGGCTGGTGGTACTGATTCTCGCCCCCGAGGCATATCTGCCGATCCGGCAGGTGGGGGCGCAGTATCACGCGGCGGCCGAAGGGCTGTCGGCGGCCGAGGAGATCTTCAGGGTGCTGGAGACCGAGCCTCCGGCGGGCGGTACGGGGGAGGTGCCGGGCGCGCTGCGGCTGGAGCTGGACGGGGTGACGGTCCGCCATCCGGGCCGTACGGAGCCGTCGTTGGACGCGGCCACGCTGACGGTCGAGCCGGGGGAGACCGTCGCTCTGGTCGGCCCCAGCGGTGTCGGCAAGACCACCCTGCTGCATGTGGTTCTCGGCTTCGCCGTACCCGATGAGGGCCGGGTGCGGGTGGACGGCCGTGATCTGGACTCCCTCGACCAGGAGCGCTGGCGCGAACGGATCGCGTGGGTGCCGCAGCGGCCGTATCTCTTCGCCGGGACGGTCGCGGAGAACGTACGGCTGGCCCGGCCGGACGCGGACGACGCGGCGGTACGGGACGCGCTGCGGGACGCGGGAGCGTACGACTTCGTGGCGGCCCTCCCGGACGGACCGGACACCGCGCTCGGTGAGGACGGGGCGGGGCTCTCGGCGGGCCAGCGGCAACGGCTCGCGCTGGCCCGCGCCTTCCTCGCGGACCGGCCGCTGCTGCTGCTCGACGAGCCCACGGCGGCGCTCGACGGCGAGACGGAGGAGGGCATCGTCGAGGCGGTACGGCGCCTGGCGGTGGGCCGTACCGTACTGCTGGTCGTCCACCGGCCGGCGCTGCTCGCGGTGGCGGACCGGGTGGTGACCCTCACGGAGCGGGCGCGGCCCCTCGAACGTACGGCGGGATCCGAGGGGCCGGAGCTGCCCGGGTCGCCGGTATCCATGGCGCAGCCCCTGACGCCTCTGACTCCCCTGGCGTCGATGGCGTCAGTGGGGTCGGCGATCGAGGAGTCCGGTCCGGGGCTCGGCATTGGTGACCTCCCCGCGCTGCCCCCGCCCGACGAAGAAGGCGCCGTGCCCGCCGCCTTCGGCGCGGTGGACGGCGGGTACGGAGGCGGACGCGCAGACGGCGGGGACACCGGAACACGCGGGAACGGTGGGAGCGCCGCGGCGCGGGCTCCGCTCGCGCGGATGCGGGCCGCCGTCGGCGCGCTCCGTGGCCGCTTCGTGCTCGCGCTGGTCCTCGGGAGCTGCGCGCTCGGCTCCGCCGTCGGGCTGATGGCCGTGTCGGGCTGGCTCATCTCGCGCGCTTCCGAGCAGCCGCCCGTTCTCTATCTGATGGTCGCGGTGACGGCGACCCGCGCCTTCGGTATCGGGCGGGCCGTCTTCCGGTACGCCGAGCGGATCGTGTCGCACGACGCGGTGCTCAGGATGCTCGCCGACCTCAGGGTCTCCGTATACCGGCGGCTGGAGCGCATCGCGCCGGCCGGACTGCGCGAGACCCGGCGGGGCGATCTGCTGTCCCGGCTGGTCGCCGATGTGGACGAACTCCAGGACTACTGGCTGCGGTGGCTGCTGCCGGTCGGCTCCGCCCTGCTCGTCGGGGTGGGGGCCGTCGGATTCACCGCGTGGCTGCTGCCCGAGGCGGGCGCCGTACTGGCCGGGGGGCTGCTCGTCGCCGGTGTGGGCGTACCGCTCCTGAGCGGTGCCCGCGCCCGCCGGGCCGAGCGGCGACTCGCCCCGGCGCGGGGACTGCTGGCCACACGCGTCGCCGATCTGCTCAGCGGTATGGCCGAGTTGACCGTCGCGGGCGCGCTGACGAGCCGGATGCGCGGGACGCGGGAGGCGGACGGGACGCTGACGGCCATCGCCTCCCGTGGCGCGAGCGCCAACGCGCTGGGCGGCGGGCTCACCGCCCTGGTCTGCGGGCTGACCGTCGCGGCGACCGCGTACGTGGGGGTCGGGGCCCTGGCGGACGGACGGCTCGCGGGCGTCGAACTGGCCGTGGTCGTCCTGACCCCGCTCGCCGCGTTCGAGGCGGTCACGGGGCTGCCGCTCGCCGTGCGGTACCGGCAGCGCTCCCGGCGCAGCGCGGAGCGGGTGTGCGAGGTGCTGGACGCGCCCGTACCCGTACGGGAGCCCGAGCGGCCGGCCGCGCCTCCCGTATCGCCGTTCCCCCTGGAGGTGCGCGGGCTGGCCGCGCGGTACCCGGGGCAGCGGCGGGACGCGCTCAGCGGCTTCGATCTGACGCTGACCGCCGGGAAGCGGGTCGCCGTCGTCGGGCCTTCCGGTTCGGGCAAGACGACGCTGGCTCAGGTGCTGCTGCGCTTCCTGGACGCGCGCGAGGGCGGCTGCCGGCTCGGCGGTACCGACACGGCCGCACTCGACGGGGACACCGTCCGGCGGTTCGTGGGGCTGTGCGCCCAGGACGCGCATCTCTTCGACAGCTCCGTACGGGAGAACCTGAGGCTCGCCCGTACGGACGCGACCGAGGACGAACTGCGCGACGCCCTGCGCCGGGCCCGGCTGCTCGACTGGGTCGACACCCTGCCCGCCGGACTCGACACGCTCGTCGGCGAGCATGGCGCACGGATCTCCGGGGGCCAGCGGCAGCGGCTCGCGCTGGCCCGCGCGCTCCTCGCCGACTTCCCGGTGCTGGTGCTCGACGAGCCGGCCGAACATCTGGACCTGGCGACGGCCGACGCACTGACCACCGATCTGCTGGCGGCGACCGAGGGGCGGACAACGCTGCTCATCACCCACCGTTTGCAGGGCCTCGACTCGGTGGACGAGGTGATCGTTCTCGACGGCGGTCGCCCCGTACAGCGCGGTTCGTACGCCGAACTGGCCGCCGACGAGGGGCCGCTGCGCCGGATGCTCGAACGCGAGCGAGCCGGAGACCTCCTGGAAGCCCAGAAGTCGACTTTCCCTGTCAAATAGGACTTATTAGGCTCTTGGGTATGGACGTGCCCGAACCCAAGGACCCCCTCGAGGCCGCCGCCCGCGCGGCAACCAGCCTTGAGGGCCTGTCCGCCGAGACCGCCGCGCGCGTGCCCCAACTGCTGGAGGCGATGTGTTCGGCCGGCACCGGTCTCGGGCAGCACTCCACGCTCGACCGGATCTGTGAGACCGCGGCCGAACTCGCCGACGCCCGGTACGCGGCGATCGGTGTGGTCGACGAGGAGGGCGAGGGCCTCTCGGACTTCGTGACCTACGGGGCGAGCGAGGAGGTGGCCCGGCGGATCGGGCACAGACCGGACGGACGGAGCGGCCTTCTCGGCGCACTGATCCGGGACCCCGACCCGATCACGCTCACCGATCTGACGACCGATCCGCGCACCGTCGGATTCCCGCCGGGCCATCCGCCGATGCGGACCTTCCTCGGCGTCCCCGTCCGCCTGAGGGACAGGACGATCGGCAATTTCTATCTGGCGGAGAAGGCGGGCGGGGGCGAGTTCGACGACGGTGATCTGCGCCTGTTGCGGGTGCTCGCCACCGAGGCCGGGGCGGCCATCGGCAACGCCCGGCTGTACGAGGCGGCCCGGCAGCGCGAGCGGTGGATCGACGGCTCGGTCGCGGTCACCACCACCCTCCTCTCCGGTGGTGACGCCGACGACGCGCTCTCCGTCGTCGCGGAGCAGGGCCGCAGGCTCTCGGATTCGGCCATGTGCGCGGTGATGCTGCGCGCGCGGAACGGCAGCCTGGAGGTCGTGGCCGTGTCCGCGGAGCATCCGGCGCTGCGCGTGGGCTCCTCTGTGCCGGCCGCGGCCCCCGCCGTCGCGGCTCTGCTGGCCGGCGAATCCGTCTTCATGGACGACGCCGCCCACGATCCGCGGCTGGTGACCGGGCTGGCCTCCGAGTTCGGCCCCCTCATGCTGCTGCCGCTGCGGACCGACGGGCGGGTGCTCGGCGCGCTGGTGATGCCGCGCACGCGGGGGGCGCGCCCGTTCAGCCCTCGGGAACGCGCGCTGGCCGCACAGTTCGCCTCACAGGCGGCGCTGGCCCTGATGATGGCCGAGGCGCAGCGGGACCGGGAGCGGCTGGCCGTACTGGAGGACCGCGACCGGATCGCCCGTGACCTCCACGATCTGGTCATCCAGCGGCTGTTCGCCACTGGGATGACGCTGGAGCGGGCCCAGCGCGGAGAGATGGTGGCGCCGGAGGTGCACCACGGCATCGACAGGGCGGTCGCGGAACTGGACGTGACGATCCAGGAGATCCGTACGGCGATCTTCGCGCTCCAGCAGGGACCGGCCGAGGCCCCGCCCGGGATCCGTACCCGGGTGCTGCGGGAGATCAATATGGCGGCCGTGCCCCTGGGCTTCCGGCCCGCCCACCGCTTCGTCGGCCCGGTCGACTCCGTCGGCGAACTCGCCGGGAAGAACCTGATCGCCGCGCTCCGGGAGGCCCTGTCCAATGCCTTCCGGCACGCGCATGCCACCCGGATCGAGGTCGTCGTCGACTCCACCGTCCGGCTTCCCGACGGCAGGCGCGCGGTCCGGCTGTCGGTCGGCGACGACGGGGTCGGGATTCCGGCGGGCGGGCGGCGCAGCGGGCTGCGCAACCTCGGGCGACGGGCGGATTCGCTGGGTGGATCGAGCACGTGTGAGCCGGGACTCGGGGAGCGCGGGCGCGGTACGACGGTGGTGTGGCAGGTCCCGCTGTAGGGCGCGGTGCTTGTCCGTCCGCTCAGTGTCCGTCCGCTCAGTGTGCGTGCGCTCAGTGTCCGTCTGCTCAGTGTTCGTCTGCCCGGCGACGGGCCACGATCTGCTCGATGACGATGGCGACGCCGTCCTCGTTGTTCGTGACCGTACGTCCCGAGGCGGCGGCCAGGACGTCCGGGTGGGCATTGCCCATCGCGTACGACGTCCCGGCCCAGGTCAGCATCTCCAGATCGTTCGGCATATCGCCGAAGGCGACGACCTCGTCGGACGAGATGCCGCGCTGGGCGCAGCAGAGCGCGAGCGTGCTGGCCTTGCTGACCCCGGGGCCGCTGACCTCGAGGAGCGCGCTCGGGCTGGAGCGGGTGATGACGGCGCGGTCGCCCACCGCTGTACGGGCCACGGCGAGGAAGCCGTCGGGCGTCAGATCGGGGTGGTGGGCGAGCAGTTTCAGCACGGGGGCGGCGGCCCCGTCCTCCGCTTGCTGTTCCTGGACCTGTTCCGAGAGCTGGAGGAGCTTCTCCGCGGTGGCGATGGTCGCGCCCGGATCCTGGTGGAAGGGCGGATACGCCGGCTCGTAATGGATGCCGGTGCTCTGCTCGACGGCGAAGGTCGTGCCGGGCGCGGCGTCGCGCAGCGCCTGGACGACGGCCAGGGCGGTGTCGCGCTCCAGAGGACGGACCTGCAACAGCTTTCCGCCCGCGTGCAGATCGACGACCGCGGCGCCATTGGCGCAGATCGCGAGCCCGTGGCCGTGCACATGCTCGCTGACGACATCCATCCAGCGGGCCGGGCGGCCGGTGACGAAGAAGACCTCGATACCGGCCTCCTCGGCGGCGGCGAGCGCGGCGATCGTACGGTCCGAGACGTACTTGTCGTCGTGCAGCAGTGTGCCGTCGAGATCGGTGGCGATCAGCCGGGGCCTGGCGGGGAGCGGGGAGTCGTCGGGCACGGGCGCGGGTCCATGGGGCGAGGTCACGCGTCCATTCTCCCGTACGGGTACGCACGAGCGTGCGGAGGGGCGCACATCTGAGTGGGCCCGGCGCGTGCCGGCGGCCCCGATACCCGGTCGTACGTGGGCTCCCCACCCGGTCGCATGTGGGCTCCCCGCCCGGCCGGACGTCCGCTCCGGACGCACCCGTATCGTCAGGGGCATGCGTCTGAGTACCGTGATCCTGCCCGTCCGCCGCTGGCACGACGGAGGCCGTGACGAATGGCTGCGAGCCGAACGGCTCGGTTTCCATACCGCGTACACCTACGACCACCTGTCCTGGCGGACCTTCCGCGACGGGCCCTGGTTCGGGGCGGTGCCGACCCTCACCGCGGCTGCCGCCGTCACCGAGCGGCTGCGGCTGGGGACCCTCGTCACCTCACCGAACTTCAGACATCCGGTGACGCTCGCCAAGGACCTCATCTCGCTGGACGATGTCTCGGACGGCCGGATCACGCTCGGGATCGGAGCGGGCGGCACCGGCTTCGACGCGACGGTGCTGGGGCAGGAGCCTTGGACGCCGAAGGAGCGGGCCGACCGGTTCGCCGAGTTCGTGCCACTGCTCGACCGGCTGCTGACCGAGGACTCGGTGACGTACGACGGGACGTACTACTCGGCGGTCGAGGCGCGTGACATCCCGGGGTGTGCGCAGCGGCCCCGGCTGCCCTTCGCGGTGGCGGCCACCGGGCCGCGCGGGATGAAGCTCGCCGCCCGGCACGGTCAGGCCTGGGTGACGACGGGGGATCCGAAGCTGTTCGAGACGGGTACGCCGGAGCAGTCGCGTGCCGCCATCAGCGGGCAGATCGAACGGCTGGGCAAGGCCTGTGTGGAGATCGGGCGGGAGGCGTCGGAGGTGGAGAAGATCCTGCTCACGGGCTTCACCCCGGACCGGAACGGCCCGATGGAGTCGCTCGACGCGTTCGTGGACTTCGCGGGCAGGCACTTCGAGCTGGGTATCACCGAAATCGCGGTGCACGCCCCCATCCCGGATTCGGAGTTCGCCGCCGACCAGCGGGTCTACGAGCGCATCGCCACCGAGGCTCCGGCCCAGCTCCGGCGGTAGCGCCCGCTCGGGGCCGGTCGGCTGTCGGCGGGCGGTTGTCGGCGGTCAGCGGTCAACCGTCTGTGGTCGGCGGTCTGTGGTCGGTGGTCGGCCGTCATCCGTCAGCCGGGAAAGCGCAGGTACCGCGGCGGTACGGAGTCGGTGAGCCAGACGCCGTTGGCGCTCACGTGGAACACCAGCCCGTCGCGGTGCATCGCTCCCGCGTCCACCGGGAGGACGACGGGCCGGCCGCGGCGCGCACCCACCCTCGTCGCGGTTTCGCGGTCCGGCGAGAGATGGACGTGGTGGCGGTCCATGGGGCGCAGCCCCTCGTCCCGGATCGCGTCCAGGTTGCGGGCGACCGTGCCGTGGTAGAGGTACGCGGGCGGGTGCGCCGGGGGCAGCTCCAGATCGACGGTGACGGTGTGGCCCTGGTTGGCGCGGATCCGGTCGCCGTCGATCGTGAAGCGCCGTTTGTCGTTGACGGCGACCACATGGTCGAGTTCGGCGCGGCTCAGCCGGAAGCCGTGCGCGGCGGCGGCGGTCATCAGTTCGTCGACCGGCACCCAGCCATTCGCGTCGAGGGTGATGCCGATCCGCTCGGGCTGGTGGCGCAGGTGTTTGGCGAGGTACTTCGACACCTTCACGATGCGTCGTTCATCGGATACTCCGGTCATCGCAACAGCGTGACCGGTGGTGCTCTTCCGCGCCACTCATTTCAAAATGCTGACGGTCCGTAGGTTTGATCCACAGTCAATTTGGCTTATCCACAGGCTATTTGGCGAATCTGTGGACAACTGGCTTGCGTTTTAACCTATTTGGTTAATTTGACTGTTTTGCCTGTGGGTTGAGGCGAGGTCGTCCAAGGTCCTTGCCTGTAGCTCGCGTTCGGTGGCCGCGGCGACAAAGGCGGCCACCCTCTCCGGACCAACCAGGTTTTCCACAGCCCGGATCGTGTCGGCGGGCAGTTGCACGGACCGGGTCCCGGACCGGGGCGCGGGAGGGGCGTCCACCTCCAGATGCCGCTGGAGGTGACAGGTGGCGAACAGCCGCATCGCCCGCGCCAGTTCGGCATCGACCGACTGCTGCGCCAGCGGCCGCATACGGCGCACCAGCGCGGCGGCCTCGGCCGCGTCCGCGTCTGTCGGCGGCATGTGGCCGAGATAGCGGGCGAAGACATGCTCGGTGGTGAACTCCAGCAAGCGGGAGGCGATGTGCTCGACCTGGCCGCGAAGCTCCCTCAGATGACCGGAGATTGCCGGCAGCGGCACCCCTGCCGCGTGCAACTCCACCGCCACGGCCAGCTCCTGAGGGCTGGGGACGAGGAAGGCGTCATCACGGCCCGGGATACGTTCCAGCACACCCAGCTCCACGGCCTCCTCGACGGCCGCGTCATCGCGTGTGCCGAACCGTTCGTCCAGCTCCGCCCGGGAGATCCTGGCCGCTTCCTCGTCGGTCCACGGTCCCTGTACCTCGGCGACCAGCCCGAGCACCCCGCCCAGTCCGCGCCCGGCGTCCCACGCCTCCAGCAACTCCTTGATGGACGCGAGGGTGTAGCCCCGGTCCAGCAGATCGGCGATCTGCCGCAGCCGGGCGAGATGGGTGCCGTCGTACACATTGGCCCGGCCACGCCGCTCCGGCCTGGGCAGCAGCCCGCGGTCCTGGTAGGCGCGGATCGTACGGACCGTGGCGCCGCTGGCCTGCGCGAGACCCTCGATCCGGTACTCGGTGCCGGGCGCGGCCCCCGGAACGAACCCTGGCACGCTCACTCCCTTCGTCCCAGGGCCGCGCGATCCGCCGCGCCCGTACCCTCCGCTGCGCCCGTACCCTGCGCCGCCTCTCGCGCCGCCGCGTCCGCCGCCGCACGCGCCGCCGGCGAGGCCGCGAGATAGTCGGCCGCCCTGCGCGACGAGCCTTCCTGAGAGGGATGGTACGAGCGCCGGAAGTAGCGGGGTATCGCCGAGCCGAGCTCCCGCCAGGTGGGCAGCAGCCCCTTGCCGACCGCCCTGTTGTGGGCACGCAGCGAGTAGCGCGGCCGGCCCGCGAGCTGGGGGTCGTGCCGGATCAGATAGGCGGTGCCCCTGGCCCACAGCCACAGCAGCACGGGCGCGGTGACGCACATCGTCCCGATCCGCCGGGCGTACCGCAGCGGATCGGAGCCGCCGCAGTGCTGGTACATGTCGAACGCCACCGCACGGTGCTCGACCTCCTCCGCGCCGTGCCAGCGCAGCAGATCGAGCATGACCGCGTCGGCGCCCGCGCGGTCCAGCCCCTCCGCGCGCAGCACCCAGTCGCCGAGGACCGCCGTGAACTGCTCAATCGCGGCGACGAACGCCAGCCGGTAGAGAAGCCATCTCCCGGCCGGGAGGGGAATCCTCCAGGGCGGCTTCTCGCCGAGCAGTCGCTCGAAGAGGAAGTCCACGTGCCGGGTGTACGCGTCGGTGTCCAGGCTCTGTTCCGCCAGGTGGCGCAGCACATAGGAGTGCTGCACGCTGTGTGTGGCCTCCTGCCCCATGAACCCCTTGACGTCCTCGGCCAGTCGCGCGTCGGTGACCAGCGGAAGACCCTCCTTGAAGACCTTCACGAACCACCGCTCGCCCGCGGGCAGCAACAGATGCAGCACATTGAAGACATGGGTGGCGGCGGGCTCGTCCGGTATCCAGTGCACAGGGGTCCCGCGCCAGTCGAACGAGACCCGGCGCGGCGCGATGGGGTGCCGCTCGCTCGACTCGGCGCTCACAGCGGCGGATCCACCCGTGCGAGGGCACGCAGCGCGCCCGGCGCGATCCGGGACAGCAGCCGCGCACCGCGGGCCTCCGGAGTGACCGGCACCACGGCCTGGTTGCGTACGACGGCGCGCAGTACGGCGTCGGCGACCTTCTCGGGCGGATAGTCGCGCAGACCGTACAGCCGTGACGACTTCTTCCTGCGCCGTTCCTCCTCCTCGGCGGAGACACCTGTGAAACGCGCGGTGGAGGTGATGTTCGTGTTGACGAAGCCGGGGCAGATGGCGGAGACCCCGATGCCCTGCCCGGCCAGCTCGGCACGGAGACACTCGCTGAGCATCAGCACCGCCGCCTTGGACGTGCTGTACGCGGGCAGCGCCTTCGAGGGCTGATAGGCGGCCGCGGAAGCGGTGTTGACGATATGACCGCCCTGGCCACGCTCGGCCATCTGCTTGCCGAAGAGCCGGCAGCCATGGATGACGCCCCACAGATTGACGTCCAGGACCTTCTTCCAGTCCTCGACGGTGGTGTCGAGGAACGCTCCCGACAGCCCGATCCCCGCGTTGTTGACCAGCACGTCGACGATGCCGTACTCGGCGGCGACCCTTTCGGCGAGTTCCTCCATCGCCTGCCCGTCGCCGACGTCGGCCGGCTCGGCCCAGGCCTCCGGAGCGCCGATCAGCCGGGCCAGCTCGGCGGTCCTGGCCGCCCCCTCCTCGTCCCGGTCGACCGCGACGACCCGCGCGCCCGCCTCGGCGAACGCGAAGGCCGTGGCCCGGCCGATACCGCTGGCCGCGCCGGTGACCAGCACCAGCTGTCCGCCGAAGCGCTCGGCGTACGGACCGCGCGGAGCGGTACCGCGGTCCGGGACCCCGCCGTCCTCGTGGGCCGTGACGAAGTCACCGATCCAGGCGGCCAGTTGGTCGGGGCGGGTGCGGGGCACCCAGTGCTTCGCGGGCAGCGTGCGCCGCACGAGGTGCGGAACCCACTGCTCCAGATCGTCGTGGAGCCGTTCCGACAGGAACGCGTCGCCGGTGGGCGTGATCAGCTGCACCGGGGCGTGCGCGTAGGCGTCGGCACGCGGCCTGCGCAGCCGGGCGCGGACGTTGTCCCGGTAGAGCCACGCGCCGTGTGCCGCGTCCTGCGGCAGCGAGGACGTCGGGTACGTACCGCCGGGGATCTTCTCGACCCGCTGGAGGATCTTCGGCCACCGCCTGCCGAGCGGACCGCGCCAGGCCAGCTCCGGCAGCACGGGCGTATGCAGCAGATAGACGTACCAGGACTTGGCGCCCTGCCCGAGGAGCTGGCCGGCCCGGCGCGGAGTGGGCCGGGCGGCGCGCTGCTTGATCCAGTGCCCCATATGGTCGAGGGAGGGTCCCGACATCGAGGTGAAGGAGGCGATCCGGCCCTCGGTCCGCGCGACCGTGACGAACTCCCAGGACTGCACGGAACCCCAGTCGTGGCCGACCAGATGGACCGGCCTGTCCGGGCTCACCGCGTCGGTGACCGCCAGGAAGTCGTCCGTCAGCTTCTCCAGCGTGAACCCTCCGCGCAGCGGGACCGGCGCCGTCGACCTGCCGTGGCCCCGTACGTCGTACAGCACCACATGGAAGCGGTCCGCGAGCCGTTCCGCGACCTCCGACCAGACCTCCTTGCTGTCCGGATAGCCATGCACCAGCAGGACGGTCGGCCGCGCCGGATCGCCCAGCTCGGCGACGCACAGCTCGATCCCGCCCGTACGCACCCGGCGCACCCGCGCGCCCGCCAGGCCCGCGTCCGTACCGCCGCTCCCGCCCGCACCGTTGCTCATACGGCCTCCGCCCAGCGCCGCACATGCGGCAGATCGTCATCCAGCCAGAACGCGCTCTGCTCCGGGTCCCGGGAGTCGGTGACCACCAGGATCTCCTCGAACTTCGCGCCGGTACCCCGGAATCCGAGGTGGGGTTCGACCGCCCACAGACCCGGCTTCGGCGGGTGATCGGAGAATCTGTACGGGCTCCACAGCGGCGACCAGCCGTCCCGGTGGCCGTGCAGGGCGTCGGCCGCCAGCCCCTTGAGCGACTGGGTGCCGAAGCCGAACACCTGGGGCGACCAACGGCGCTCCTTCACCCGGTCGATCTTGTGGGCGATGACACCGAACGGATACGCGCGATGCCGGTTGGCGTATCCCTGTCGCACCATCAGCCGGTCCACGTCCTGGTAGATCTTCCTCAGCGGACGCCGCTCGCGCACCTCCCGCAGGATCAGCTCGCGGTGCGCCTCGAGGTCGGCGAGCAGCTTGCCGTGCAGCCGGTTCTGCCCCAGACAGCCCGAGTAGCCGACATCGGCCGTGAAGCCGCGGTGGACCGGCGCCAGGTCGAGGATGAAGGGCATGCCCGCTTCCAGCCGCCGGCCGGTGGGAAAGAACTGCAGCGGTATCCGGAAGCCCGCGAACGCCGTACGGTCCCCGAACCACGCGAAGGGCAGATGGAACCAGTCGCGCACACCACGGGCACGGAGCCACTCGCGCTGCATGCGCGCCGCCTCACGCTCGGTCACCCCCGGCCGCAGCCGCGCGGCGACCGCCTCCGCGCACGCGTACGCCAGGCGCTGCACCTCCCTGAACCCCCGCAGTTCCGTGGCCCGTGCGTCCGTCACTGCGTCCCTTCCGGTCACTGCGCCCCCTCCGTCACTCCGTCGTCCCCGCCACTGCGCCCCCTCCGTCACTCCGTCGCCGCCGCCATCGCGTCGACTCCGGTCGTCACGTCGTCTCCGTCACCGCACCGCCTCCCGCCCGTCCCCGCACCCCGTTCCGTGTGCGGTACGTGTCCGTAACGTGACACTGATGAATGTGACAATGGTTGGCGGCGACGTCAAGGGCCGGGGTGTTCCTGTGGATAACCGACCGGCGCCCGGCGCCCTTACGGGTTCCGTACGTCTGGAGGCTGATATGGATACAGCCGCCTGGTCTGACGCTCACCGCGAGCCGCGCCACTACCGTCGACCTGTGACTGTGATCGCGACAGAAAGCCTGAGCAAGCGGTTCCCCCGGGTAACCGCGCTTGACCGGCTCTCCTTGGACATCGGACCGGGTGTGACCGGTCTGGTGGGTGCCAACGGGGCCGGCAAGTCCACCATGATCAAGATCCTGCTGGGTCTGTCCCCCGCCACGGAAGGCCGGGCCACGGTGCTCGGGCTCGATGTCGCCACCAGCGGCGGCGCCATCCGCGAGCGCGTCGGATACATGCCCGAGCACGACTGCCTGCCGCCTGACGTCTCGGCCACCGAGTTCGTCGTCCACATGGCGCGCATGTCCGGACTTCCACCGACCGCGGCCCGCGAGCGGACCGCCGACACGCTGCGCCATGTCGGCCTGTACGAGGAGCGCTACCGCCCCATCGGGGGCTACTCCACGGGCATGAAGCAGCGCGTCAAGCTCGCGCAGGCGCTGGTCCACGACCCCCAGCTGGTCCTCCTCGACGAGCCGACCAACGGTCTCGACCCGGTCGGCCGCGACGAGATGCTCGGCCTCATCCGGCGCGTCCACACCGACTTCGGCATCTCCGTCCTGGTCACCTCGCACCTCCTGGGCGAGCTCGAACGCACCTGTGACCATGTCGTCGTCATCGACGGCGGAACGCTTCTGCGCTCCAGCTCCACCAGCGACTTCACGCAGAGCACCACCACCCTCGCGGTCGAGGTCACCGACACGGACGCGCACCCCGACGGCACGCGGTCCCTGCGCGAGGCCCTCATCGCCGCCGGACTCACCCTCCACGCGGGCATGGAGGAAGGGCTGCCAGGCGCGGGCCACATCCTGCTGATCGAGGCCCAGGGCGAGGAGACGTACGACGTCGTCCGCGACACCGTCGCCGGCCTCGGCCTGGGGCTCGTACGGATGGAGCAGCGCCGCCACCACATAGCGGAGGTCTTCCGCCCGCAGCCGTCCGCCGAAGGGGCCCGGCCGGGCCAGGGCGCCGACGACGCGGAGTACGCACTGCAGAAGGGAGGCGCCCGCGATGAGCACTGAGACCGAGGCCGGTACCGGGGCAGGCGCCGGAGCCACCCGGATCCACAACATCGGGTACCGCAACTACGACGGGCCGCGGCTCGGCCGCGCCTACGCCCGGCGCTCCCTCTACTCGCAGTCCCTGCGCGGCGCGTACGGACTCGGCCGCTCGGCCAAGTCCAAGGTCCTGCCGATGATCCTCTTCGCGGTGATGTGCCTGCCCGCGGCGATCATCGTCGCGGTCGCCATCGCGACCAACCTCAAGACCCTGCCGCTGGACTACACGCGCTACGCGATCGTCACCCAGGCCGTCATCGGCCTCTATCTCGCGGCCCAGGCCCCGCAGTCCGTCTCGCGGGATCTGCGCTTCAAGACCGTGCCGCTGTACTTCTCCCGCCCGATCGAGCGGGTCGACTACGTCGTCGCGAAGTACGCGGCGATGGCCTCCGCGCTCTTCGTACTGACCGCGGCTCCGCTCGTGATCCTCTATGTGGGCTCTCTGCTGGCCAAGATGGACTTCGTCGACCAGACCAAGGGGTTCGGCCAGGGAGTGACCTCGGTCGCGCTGCTCTCGCTCCTCTTCGGCGGGATCGGTCTCGTCATGGCCGCGCTCACACCGCGCCGCGGCTTCGGTGTCGCCGCGGTCATCGCCACCCTGACCATCTCCTACGGCGCGGTCTCCACCATCCAGGCGATCGCCTGGCAGACGGACGCGCTCGGCGCCGTCAAGTGGCTCGGCCTCTTCTCGCCGATCACGCTCATCGACGGCGTACAGACCGCCTTCCTGGGCGCCACCTCCGCCTTCCCCGGCGAGGCGGGGCCCTCGGCCGGCGTGGGCGTGATCTATCTGCTCGTCGTACTCGCGCTCGTCCTCGGCTCGTACGCCGTTCTCATGCGCCGTTACCGGAAGGTCGGGCTGTGACCACCATCAATATCGAGCACACCTCGCGCTGGTTCGGCAATGTGGTGGCCGTCAACGACGTCACGATGACGATCGGTCCGGGTGTCACCGGCCTGCTCGGCCCCAACGGCGCTGGCAAGTCCACCCTCATCAACATGATGGCCGGCTTCCTCGCCCCCTCCACGGGCACCGTCACCCTCGACGGGAAGCAGATCTGGCGCAACGAGTCCGTCTACCGGCAGATCGGCATCGTGCCGGAGCGGGAGTCCATGTACGACTTCCTCACCGGCCTCGACTTCGTCGTGGCAAACGCCGAACTGCACGGACTGGGCGCGAAAGCGGCCCGCGCGGCGCTCGCGACGGTCGAGATGGAGTACGCGCAGGACCGCAAGATCGCGACGTACAGCAAGGGCATGCGCCAGCGCGTGAAGATGGCGTCCGCGCTGGTGCACGACCCGTCGGTGCTGCTCCTGGACGAGCCGTTCAACGGGATGGACCCGCGCCAGCGGATGCAGCTGATGGATCTGCTGCGGCGTATGGGCGCCACGGGCCGGACAGTCCTGTTCTCCTCCCATATCCTGGAGGAGGTCGAGCAACTCGCCTCGCACATCGAGGTGATCGTGGCCGGCCGCCATGCCGCCTCCGGTGACTTCCGCAAGATCCGCCGCCTTATGACCGACCGGCCGCACCGTTATCTCGTACGGTCCAGCGACGACCGCGCGCTCGCCGCCGCGCTGATCGCCGACCCGTCGACGGCCGGTATCGAGGTCGACGTCGCCGAGGGCGCACTGCGCATCCAGGCGGTCGACTTCGGCCGCTTCACCGAACTGCTGCCGCGGGTCGCCCGCGAGCACTCCATCCGGCTGCTCGCGGTCTCGCCCTCGGACGAGTCCCTCGAATCGGTCTTCTCCTACCTCGTAGCGGCCTGAGCGGCCTGAAAGGAGCTGTGACGTCATGTACAACCCCACAGTCGCCCGGCTCACCTACCGGGCCCTGCTCGGCAGGCGCCGGGCCGCGATCCTCTTCGTACTGCCCGCGCTGCTGATCCTCATCGCGGCGGCCGTCCGCAGCTTCAACGGACTGGACGACCAGGTCGCGTCCGATGTACTGGGCGGCTTCGCCCTGGCCACGATGGTGCCGCTCATTGGCGTGATCGCGGGGACGGGCGCGATCGGGCCCGAGATCGACGACGGCTCGATCGTCTATCTGCTGTCCAAGCCGGTGAAACGGTCGACGATCATCTTCACCAAACTGATCGTGGCGATAGCCGTGACCATGGCGTTTTCCGCGATCCCCACCTTCATCGCCGGGTACATCCTGAACGGCAACGGCCAGCAGATCGCCGTCGCCTATACGGTCGCGGCGCTTGTCGCCTCGATCGCCTACAGCGCGCTGTTCCTGCTGCTCGGCACGGTCAGCCGGCACGCGGTGGTCATAGGACTGGTCTACGCGCTGGTCTGGGAAACCCTCTTCGGCAGCCTGGTGGCGGGCGCGCGCACGCTCAGCGTCCAGCAGTGGTCCCTGGCGCTCGCCCAGAAGATCGGCGACGGGACGACGATCACCTCGGACGTCGGACTGCCGCTCGCGGTGGTCCTGTTGGTCGGTGTCTCGGTGGTCGCGACCTGGTACGCGGGACAGAAACTGCGGACGCTGACGCTCGCGGGCGAGGAGTGAGCCGAAGGCTTCCGCCTGCCGCCACGTCCTCCGACGCGCGCCGTCGTTACGCCGCAACCCCTGCCCGATGGGTAGGGGTTGCGGCGTAACTGTACGCTTATCGGCTCGTTGTTCGGGGTGCGTGGAGGCAACTGGGATTCGTAGCGTCGAGCCTTTGTGAAACTGGGGATTGCCGGTGCCGGATCGAAAGCCGCACCGGTCATTGAGTGAGTAGCCACCGTGAGCCGACCTCCGCCCCTGAAGCCCGGGGACAGGGCCGACCATCATCGGTTCTACAAGGGGAAGGCATTTCCATGCCACCTGAAGGTGCTCTGCTCGAATCGCGCACGATGCGTGACAGCGTTGTGGGACGGGTCGAGGCGCTCGACAAGGTCAAGGCGCTGCGGCTGCTGCACGACGGCGTACACATCGCGACCGAGGGCGTCGCGCGCTACTTCGAAGTATCCACAGACGTCATCAGGCAGTTGACCGCGAGGCATCGCGCGGAACTGTCAGAGAACGGGATGCATGTGCTGCGGGGCTCTGACCTGCGGGAATATCAGAGTGACAAGATGTCACTCTCATCCGGGGGCGAGGGAAGTTATCCACAGAGGCGTTCCAGCCTCACGCTCTACACCCGCCGCGCCGTCCTCAACATCGCGATGCTTCTTCGCGACAGCGACATCGCGCGATGCGTCCGCACGTATCTTCTCGATGCCGAGCACGATCTGCGGAAGGGGTACGCGGACCTCGACCGGCGGGTCACCGACGTTGAGGCGTGCCTCGGTGGGGTCGGCGTCGCCCTGCGGGAGTTGGGGCCGGTCCTGAACCGGATGTCGTACCGGCTCGACAGTCTGGACCGGCGGCTCGACGCCACCAACCGGGTTGTCGCCGCCATCAGCAACCGGCTGTGCGAGATGTCCGCGGACATCCACCGCGTGGACGCCCGGGTGGACGATGTCGTTCATCAGCTGAGGGATCTGCGGCGCGGGCGTAAGCGCCGCTGATCCTTCTGTGCCGGCCCGCGTCCGTCCGAAGACATGCCATGGGCGGACGCGGGCCGTGCCGTGCCGAGCCGTGTCGCACATATTCGGTGGCGCCGAACCGCCAGGCCGGTCAGAGTAGTTGTGTCACGACACACCACAGACCGGGAGCGGAACGCGGCGATGACCGGGAGGCCGAGTCCGTCGAGTTCCCAGCGGGGCAGCAAAGCGTAGGCACCGGAGTACTCATCACCACTCCGCGCGGCCGCCGGCGCTGCCCAGGGGCGGCCGCTTCGAGCGCGCATCCGCGCGGGCCGCCCCTCCCCGGAGGATTGGCCGAGTGGTAAGGCAACGGCTTGCTGAGCCGCAGTCGGGTGCAAGCCCGCGCGCGTTCGATCCGCGCATCCTCCGCCGACGTCCCTGACCCTGGTCTTCCGGATCAGGCCCGGCTCTGGCTCAGCAGCTTCTCCAGCACCAGCGCGATGCCGTCGTCCTCGTTCGACGCCGTGACCTCGTCCGCCACGGCCTTCAGTTCCTCGTGCGCGTTGGCCATCGCCACGCCGTGCCGCGCCCAGCCGAACATCGGGATGTCATTCGGCATGTCGCCAAAGGCGATCGTGTCCGCCGCCTTGATGCCCAGCCGGCGCGCCGCCAGCGAGAGTCCGGTCGCCTTGCTCAGGCCCAGCGGCAGGATCTCCACGACACCGGGGCCCGCCATCACCACGTCCACGAGGCTGCCGACGGTCGCCCGCGCGGCCTGGGCCAGCGCGTCGTCGTCCAGCTCCGGATGCTGGATGTACACCTTGTTCAGCGGCGCCGACCACAGCTCCGCCGGATCGTCGACCAAAACGGCCGGAAGCGGGCCTTCCTGCACCCGGTAGCCGGGGCCGACCAGCACATCGCCGTCGAGTCCGTCCCGACTCGCGGCCAGCGCCAGCGGGCCGACCTCTCCCTCGATCTTGGCGAGCGCCAGCCCGGCCAGCTGACGGTCCAGCGTCAACGACGTCAGCAGCTTGTGCTCACCGGCGTGATAGACCTGCGCACCTTGGCCGCACACCGCGAGACCTTCGTATCCGAGGTCGTCCAGTATGTGCCGGGTCCACGGCACGGCACGTCCGGTGACGACGATGTGCGCGGCGCCCGCCGCGGTGACGGCGGCGAGCGCCTCGCGCGTACGCCCGGAGACCGTGCCGTCCTCACGCAGCAGCGTGCCGTCCAGATCGGTCGCGACCAGGCGGTACGGGAACGACGGCGCCGAAGAGGGCGCGGAGGACGGCGCGGGCACCGATCCGGGCACCGGTGCGGGCGCTGCCGAGGGGTCCGTGCTCACTTCGCGATCGGTTCCAGTACCTCACGGCCGCCCAGATACGGGCGGAGCACCTCGGGCACCCAGACCGAACCGTCCGGCTGCTGGTGGTTCTCCAGAAGCGCCACGATCGTGCGGGGGACGGCGCACAGCGTGCCGTTCAGCGTCGCCAGCGGCTTGACCTGCTTGCCGTCCCGCATCCGGACGGAGAGCCGACGGGCCTGGAAGCCGTCGCAGTTGGACGCCGAGGTCAGCTCGCGGTACTTGCCCTGGGTCGGGATCCACGCCTCGCAGTCGAACTTGCGCGACGCCGAGGAACCCAGATCGCCCGTGGCCACATCGATCACCTGGAAGGGCAGCCCGAGGCCGGTCAGCCACTGCTTCTCCCAGTCCAGCAGCCGCTGGTGCTCGGACTGCGCCTCGGCCGGGTCGACGTACGAGAACATCTCGACCTTGTCGAACTGGTGGACCCGGAAGATGCCCCGGGTGTCCTTGCCGTACGTCCCGGCCTCGCGGCGGAAGCACGGCGAGAAGCCCGCGTACCGCAGGGGCAGCTTGTCGGCCTCGATGATCTCGTCCATGTGGTACGCGGCGAGCGGCACCTCTGACGTACCGACCAGGTAGTAGTCGTCCTTCTCCAGGTGGTACACGTTCTCCGCGGCCTGGCCGAGGAAGCCCGTGCCCTCCATGGCGCGCGGGCGGACCAGCGCGGGCGTGAGCATCGGGATGAAGCCGGCCTCGGTGGCCTGCGCGATCGCCGCGTTGACGAGAGCGAGCTCCAGCAGCGCGCCGACCCCCGTCAGGTAGTAGAAGCGCGAGCCGGACACCTTGGCGCCCCGCTCGACGTCGATGGCGCCCAGCGCCTCGCCGAGCTCCAGGTGGTCCTTGGGCTCGAAGCCCTCCGCCGCGAAGTCACGGATCGTGCCGTGCGTCTCCAGGACGACGAAGTCCTCCTCGCCGCCCACCGGGACGTCGGGGTGGATGATGTTGCCGATCTGGAGGAGCAGCCGCTTGGCGTCCTCGTCGGCTTCGTGCTGCTCGGCGTCGGCGGCCTTGACGTCCGCCTTCAGCTGCTCCGCCTTCCTCAGAAGCTCCGCCTTCTCCTCCGGGGACGCCTTGGGGATCAGCTTGCCGAGCGCCTTCTGCTCGGAGCGCAGCTCATCGAAGCGCAGGCCGGACGACCGGCGCCGCTCATCGGCGGAGAGCAGGGCGTCGACGAGGGCGACGTCCTCTCCACGGGCGCGCTGGGAGGCGCGAACACGGTCGGGGTCCTCACGGAGCAGGCGAAGGTCAATCACCCCACCAGGCTACCGGTGCGCACTGACGCCGCCCCACCCGATATCAACAGGCGCGCCCCTTTGTCCTAATTGCCGGAATTGGTAAACCTGTCGGGAAAGCCCTCGCCGGCTGCTCGGTGTTCGTCAATAAAGGGGACGCAATTCCCCGGAACGAGGCATTCCGATGTTAGCGCCTTGACTCACTTCCCTTGTGGGGCACGGGACTTGGGTCGTGCGCGGGTGCGCGTTGTCCACAGAAATGCACAGGGCTCCGGAGTTATCCACAGGCTGTGTGGGAGATCTGTGGATCAGTGGAGTGGGCGCCTCAAAAGTCACGGCCGGTCCGGAGGATTTTCTCCCCAAACCCGCTTTGCGCACTCATTCGGGTGGGAATTGCTCGCTCTAACGAGTTGATCACGGGAATTGAGGTGACGCGGGGCTCCTCGGCATCCTGTGGACGGGTGGGGGGCGGCAGGAGCGATTTGTCGACTGTGTGGGCCGGTGTTGTCGACTTGTCCCCAGGGTGGGGGGTGAGCCTGTGGATAACTCTGCGATACATCCACAGGCTCCGCGGCCGGACCACAGGCCCCACAGGAACTCCGGGCCTCCGGGCCTCCGGGACAGGGCCTCGGCCTCAGGCGCGGCCGTCCTGGCTGCGCGCCAGCCAGTCCGACGCCTCGATGAACGCCGTATCCGAGGTTCCGGGCCGCAGCGGCGGCACATCGCTCGCGGACATCCCCGCCCGCGGGTACGAGCCGAGGAACCGCACCTTGGGGCAGATCCGCTTCAGCCCCATCAGCGCCTCGCCCACCCGCCGGTCCGAGATATGGCCCTCGGCGTCGACCGCGAAGCAGTAATTACCGATCCCCGCACCTGTCGGACGCGACTGGATCAGCATCAGGTTGACCCCGCGCACCGCGAACTCCTGGAGCAGTTCGAGCAGCGCGCCCGGGTGGTCGTCGCCCAGCCAGATGACCACCGACGTCTTGTCCGCACCTGTCGGCGCCGCCGGGCGGGCAGGCCGGCCCACCAGGACGAAGCGCGTCTCCGCGTTCTCCGCGTCATGGATCTCGGTGACCAGGGCCTCGAGTCCGTACGTCGCCGCCGCGAACTCACCGGCGAAGGCCGCGTCGAACCGGCCTTCCTGCACCAGCCGCGCCCCGTCCGCGTTCGACGCGGCGGATTCCCACACCGCGTCCGGCAGATGGCTCCGCAGCCAGTTCCTCACCTGCGGCTGGGCGACCGGATGACCGGTCACCGTCTTCACATCCGACAGCTTCGTCCCCGGCCGTACGAGCAGGGCGAAGGTGATCGGCAGCAGCACCTCGCGGTAGATCATCAGCGGCTCGCCGGAAGCGAGCTCGTCGAGGGTCGCGGTGACCCCGCCCTCCACCGAGTTCTCGATCGGCACCAGCGCGGCCGCGGCCTCTCCGTTCCGTACGGCATCGAGGGCCGCCGGTACGGACACCATGGGGACGAGTTCCCGCGTGGCGGATTCCGGGAGTGTACGGAGGGCCGCTTCCGTGAAGGTGCCCTCGGGGCCGAGATACGTGTAGCGCGTGGCCGACATACGGTCACCCTAGTGGGCCGACGGCTCTCGTGGGTCCGGCCGGGTAAACCCCCAGGTGGGGGGCGTGCGGGCTCAGGACTCCAGAAGCCGCTGACCCACGTACTCCCCCTCCCGCGCGCCCCCGGGCACCGCGAAGAGCCCGCTCGCCTCGTGGCGGATGAACGCCGACAGCGCGTCCCCCCGGTCGAGCTTGCGCTGTACCGGTACGAAGCCCTTGAGCGGATCGGCCTGCCAGCAGACGAAGAGGAGCCCCGCGTCCGGTGTCCCGTCCGGCGCGATTCCGTCGTGGAAGGAGAAGGGACGGCGCAGCATCGCGGCCCCGCCGTTGGCCTCCGGCGTCGAGATCCGGGCATGTGCGTTGCTGGGGATGACGGGCTTGCCGTCCGGTCCCCACCGGTCCAGGTCCGGTTCGGTCGTCTCCGTACCGCCCGTGAGCGGGGCCCCGTCCGACTTGCGTCGGCCGATGACCTGTTCCTGCTTCGCGAGCGAGAGCCCCTCCCAGTCGTCCAGGAGCATGCGGATACGCCGTACGACCGCGTAGGAGCCGCCCGCCATCCAGGACGGGGTGCCGGCCGCCGGGGCCGCCGGGACGAAGATCCGCCGGTCGAAGTCCGGCTCCGACGGCTTGGGGTTGCCGGTGCCGTCTATCTGGCCCATCAGATTCCGGCTGGTCATGGGGTGGGGGGTGGCGCCGGGGGAACGGTTGAAGCCGTTCATCTGCCAGCGCACGCGGGCCGCCGCGCCCGCGTCCTTCTGGAGCGCCCGCAGCGCGTGGAAGGCGACGAGCGCGTCGTTGGAGCCGATCTGGATCCAGAGATCGCCGTCGCTGCGTCCGGCGTCGAGATGGTCGGAGGAGAAGGCGGGCAGCGGGTCGAGGGCGGCCGGGCGCCGGGCGGCCAGGCCCGTGCGGTCGAAGAAGGTGCGGCCGAATCCGAAGGTCACGGTGAGGGAGGAGGGCCCGGCGTCCAGGGCGATACCGGTGTCGTGGCCGCCGTCCGCTCCCGTGGCTCCCGCACCGCCACCCGCGGCCGGTTCGCCGGCCATCAGTGTCCGTGCCGTCTCCGACCAGCGGCGCAGCAGCGCGGCGGCCTCCCGCCGCCCCGCGCCGGGGGCCAGGTCGAAGGCGATCAGATGACCACGGGCGTGCAGGGGGGTGGTGATGCCGGGCTGGTGCGCGCCGTGGAAGGGGACGGAGTCCGTGCCGACGCTGGTCAGTGCCGTCGCCGGCGCGGGACGGCTCGCCGCGTACGCGCCGGCTCCGCCGACCGCTCCGAGGGCGAGCCCGGTGGCGCCGGCGGCGCCCGCGGAGCCGAGCAGCCGCCGCCTGGAGACACCGGTGAGCGGGGCGCGCCCGGATCCGCCCTCGGAGGCCCCGTTCTCGGGGGTTCCGTCCTCGGGCTTCTCGCGGAGGGGCCGGGAGCGGCCGCCGTCGCGGCCGTTCCGGTTGTCGTGGTCCTGCCGGGTCGTCTCGCTCACGATGGGTCAGCCGATCTTCACGTTCTTGTCGACGGTCGTCTGGTCGATGTCGGAGGTACGAATGGTCAGCTGGAGCTGCCACTCGCCCGGCATCGGGATCTGCACGGCGTCCGCGCTCCAGTGTCCGGGAGCGAAGTGCTCGGGGACGATCGGCAGCGGACCGATCTTCTGGGCCGTGAGGGTGAAGGCGGCCTTCACCTCGGGCACGTCCAGCGGCTGCCCGTCCGGGCCGTCGACGTAGATGTGCATCGCGTTGGCGCCGGAGCGGCCGGGGTCGAGGGTGAGCCGTACGGTGCCCTTGCCGTTCTCGCCGCCGGTGTCGAAGGGCAGCGTGAGGTCGAGGGGGCCCTCGGTCGTGGGCGCGGTGGCGGCCGTGCCACCGGTCGCGCCGGCTTCCTGCTCGGCCGTACGGCCCGGCTCCGTGGAGGTCAGTACGGTCGTGACGGCGAGGAGCACCACGGCGACTCCGGCTTCGGCGAGTACGGAACGGCGTAGTCCGATGCGCCCCGGATCGGAATCGCGGATCCGCTTCTGGCGAGCAGTCGCCAGTGCCTGTTTCTGCCGTGCGAGCTGGGTAGCTCTCTCACTGTCACCAACGACGGTCGCAGCCGCGGCGGTCTTCATCCCCTCACCGGTCTCCGATCCTGTCGCGGCCTCGGCCTCGGCTTCTGCCCCGACCCCGGCGTCGGCTTCTGCCCGCTGCTCCAGCCGTCCCGTCCACCTCCGGGAGAACCAGGCGATCCCGACCAGCACGGCGACGAGCCCGACCTTGACCAGAAGGAGTTGCCCATATGACGTGCCCCAGAGCGCCGACCACGATCCGACCTGACGCCAGGACTGGTAGAGCCCGGTCGCGGCGAGTACGACGACGCTGACGAAGGCGACGCGCGAGAAGCGCCGCACCGCCGCGTTCTCGAGGGAGGGTGCCC
The DNA here is from genome assembly GCF_044741565.1 of Streptomyces sp. NPDC088147. NCBI lineage: Bacteria > Bacillati > Actinomycetota > Actinomycetes > Kitasatosporales > Streptomycetaceae > Streptomyces > Streptomyces sp. NPDC088147. Next base: position 703,386 of record NZ_JBIUSY010000003.1, read on the forward strand.
GGTAGAGGGCGACCAGCAGCGCCGTGAGCCCGCCGAGCCAGCTCGCCACCGCCAGCAGATGCAGGACGTCCACCGGCATGGCGAGACCGGTCTGGATCCCGGTCGAGGCGTGCTCGGCGAGCGCCCACGTCCCGGCGATCCCGGCCGCGACGACCGCGCCGCCCACGGCGAGTCCGAAGGTGAGGTCCTTCCTCTCCTTGTTCTCCTCCTCGTCCTGGGGCGTCTCCCGCTTGGCGTACGCGCCGAAGAGGACGGCGACGAACAGGGCGGCGGCGCCGAGCAGCAGCAGCCGGGAGACGAGTGCCGCTCCGGTCTTGGTGGCCAGGACGTCCTGGAGTCCGCCGAGGTCGAAGGCGTCGCCCAGCTTGCCCGAGCCGGTGTACGGGCTGCGCAGGAGGAGCAGGACGAGCGTGGCGGCGGTGAGAGTGAGCCAGCCCTGCACGACGAGCCGTTGCAGGGGACGTACGGACGCGCCGCGCGGCCAGCAGCCGAGGATGAAGGCCGCGCCGCCGACGAGGAGGATGAAACCGGCGTACGAGATATAGCGCGCGATGTCGTAGAGGGTGCCGACGAGTCCCCCGCCCGCTTCCTCGCTGGGCACGGCGGCCGTGGTCTTCGAGGGCGCTCCGATGGAGAAGGTGAAGGCGCCGGAGATGGGATGGCTGTCGGCGGAGACGGCCTGCCAGGCGACGGTGTAGGTGCCGTCGGGCAGCCCCGCATGGAGGTCGATGCCGTAGGCGACGGTGCCGCCGCTGCTCAGATCGCGGATCTTCCCGGTGTCGGCGCGCTTGTTGTCCGGATCGAGCACACGGATCGAGTTGTCGCCCATGGCGATCTGTTCGGAGAAGGTGAGGCTGATGTCCTGGGGAGCGGTGGCGACCACCGCCCCGTCCTCGGGGGTGCTCCCGGTCAGTGCGGCATGCGCCGACGCCGTGCCGGAGAGCACGGTGAAGACGGTGCCGAGAAGCACCGTGGCAACGAGCAGTAGCCGCACGAGGGGTGCGGATCCGAAGCGCGGGGCGGTGGCTGTCATGGCGTGTCAGTCCCTCATCGCTGGGCCGGGTTGTAGTTGATCTCCTTCACGGGAAGCTCGACCTTGATGGGGTCGGCCTTCTCGAAGTGCAGTTCGATGCTGACCTTCTGGCCCTGCTTCGGCTGCTGTGTGAGCCCCATGAACATGATGTGGTTGCCACCACGCGCGAGGTTCAGTGCGCCGCCGGCCGGGATGTCGAAGGACTCCACCTTCCGCATTTTCTGGTTCTCGGTGCTGTGGATCGTGATGTCGTCGGAGATGTCGCTGGTGACGGAGGTGAGCTTGTCGGCGGCGCCACCGCTGTTGGTGACGACGAGGAAGCCCGCCGCGAGATCGCCGACGGGGCGCGGCATATAGCCCCCGCTGACCTTCAACCGGGGCGCGTTGCCCGGGGGGTTGGCGGAGGAGCCGGACGAAGAGCCGGAAGTGGACGAGGAAGAGGAGGAGGAAGCGGATGACGCCGAGGAGCAGCCCGCGAGCGCCAGCGCGGCGCTCAGGCCGACGGCGAGAGCGGGAAGCGTACGGCGGTTCACGGGTTCTCACCCTTGATGAGCTTCGGCAGGTCCTTGGCGTAGTCGTCCGAGGAGGCGTCCTCGCCGTAGAGGACATATCCGCCGTCGGTCTTCGGTGAGAACGCGATGACCTGCGCGCCGTGCATCGAGACGACGGTGCCGTCCTTCTCCTTCTTGGGCGCGTCGATGCCGATGCCGAGCTGACGCGCGCCCGCCTGGATGGTGGGGAAGTCGCCGGTGAGTCCGACGAAGGACGGATCGCCCGCGCTGGCCAGCCACTTGCCGAGTTCGGCGGAGGTGTCCCGCTCCGGGTCGGTGGTGACGAAGACGACCTGGAGCTTGTCCTGGTCGGCCTTGGGCAGCGATTTACGGGCGATGGCGATGTTGCTGATCGTCGTCGGGCAGACGTCCGGGCAGTTGGTGTAGCCGAAGTAGATGAGCGTCGGCTTGCCCTTGGTCGCCGCACGGAAGTCGTACGACTTCCCCTTGGTGTCCTTCAGGACGAGGTTCGGCTTCTTGAACGGTGTGTCGAGCACCGTCGCGGCCTCGGTCTTCGGCTGGGCGGAGATATCGGCGACGGGCTTCGTGGAGTCGTCACTGCCACCGCCGCAGGCGGTCAGGGTGAGTGCCAGGGCCGCGACGAGAGCGGCGGCGGAAGCCACCGTCTTCTTGCGGGAGGTCACTGTCTTCGTGCGCATGGGGGAAATTTCCTGGTCGTGGAGTACGGGCACCGGACACGCGGGCCGGGGTGTTCTCCGGCTCCGCGTGTCCCGGGCGCCTCGGTGCCTCGGGTGTGTGGTGCGCAGCGCCGTGGTGCGCGCTGCCGTGGTGTGTGAGGAGAGGAAGGAGGGAGCGCGTCAGGCTCGTCAGGCCGTACGGCGACGGCCGGCCAGCACGGCGAAGGTCACCCCGGCGATACCGACGAGGATGCCGATGAGGCCGAGGGCACGGGCGGTGGTGTCACTGGTGTCGGCGGAGGCGGTCTCGGCCTTCGCGTCGGCCGCGGCCTTGTCCTTCCCGGCCGAGGCGCCGTGCTCGTCGCCGGTGGCCGCCGTGAGTTTCAGCACGGGCGCGGGGCTCAGGGGCTCCGTCCCGTCCTCCTTGGGCTCCTCGATCCAGCGGACGATCTCCTTGTTGTCGTACGTCTGGATCGCCTTGAACACCAGCTGGTCGGCGTCTTCGGGGAGTTGTCCGACGGAGAGGGGGAACTGCTGGAACTGGCCCGGTCCGATCTTGCTGCCGTCCGCGGTCCAGGTGACCTTGGAGACCGCCTCGGTGATGGTGTTTCCGTGCATCTCCAGCGGCTTGGCGAGCTTGGTCCTGGCGACGTCGATCTTCCAGCCCGGTACGGGCTGCGGCAGCACGGACGCCAGCGGGTGGTCGTCCGGGAAGTTCACTTCGACCTTGGTGGTGGAGGCGTCGTCGCGCTCGTTGGGGACCTTGAAGTTGATCGTCGCGTAACCGCCCTTGGCGGCCTCGCCCTGCGGCTGCACGCTGACATGCGCGGCGGCGGGACCGGCCAGCAGCAGAAGGGCGGTCGCGGCGATACCGCCCGCGACGGAGACGCGGGTGACGTTCTTGGCTGAGAACACAGAACACTCCACGGTGCGAGAGAAAGAGACAGAGGTGATCAGAAAGGGGTGCCGCAGCGACGGTGCGCGACGGCACGGCGACCTCACCCCGGTCCGTGTCCGAATGTCCATCGGCACGCGGAAGCGCGGAGGGTGTCGCGTCAGGCTGCGAGAGCGAATACGGCCGGAGGGCCGCGTCTGATCACCGTGTGCTGGAGAGCTTCCCCGGCCGGTGGGGGCGGAGTGCGGTACGAGCCGTGCGGGGCGCGCGGCCGCGGCGCGGGTACGCCGGGCAGCCCGGCGCGCAGCGCCCGTACGAGGGCGAGAGCCGCGCGCAGGGCACGCAGCGCCGCACTGTCGGTGACTTCACCGATGCCCTGCGTCGACAGCCGGCTGAGCCGGAGAAGCGCGAGATCCCCGCGGCGCAGCAGCCAGCCCGTCGCGAGAGCGGCGAGCAGATGCCCGAGCACCATGGGCAGGGAGGGGAGCAACCCCTCACCGGCGGCGGTGGCCGACGCGGCGTTCGAGGCCGCGGGTCCGAAGGCGGACGGCATGTGCTGATGGGCGCCCGTCGTCGAACCCACCGGCCGGATACCCGCGTTGGCCACGATCCGCTGTGCGTCGACCGCGCTGAGTGAGGCGGGACCCGCTCCGCAGGCCAGCTTCGCGGCCAGTCTGATCAAAGCGTCGTCCGCGCCGACCGGCACCTTGAGGTGCTGCTGGCCGATGCCGAACAGGCTGTGCAGACCGAGCTGACCACCCGTCAGGGCGAGGACGATCGAGCCGGTCGACCGCGCGCGTCCGGCGAGCGGCGCGGCGATCGCGAACACTCCCAGGAAGCCGAGGAGCAAGGTCCACCAGGGGACCGGCGCGCAGGCGGCCAGCACATGTCCCGTCGCCGACAGCACGACGCAGACCGCGGTGAACACCGCGGCCCTCAGCAGCCGCGGGGCGGCTCCGGCGTACATGCGGGCGGGTCTGGACATGGCCGGGTCATCATCGCACTGCGGCCCCGGGCGCCGTAGGGCAGGTCCGGAAGGTCACCCTCTGTCCGATCTCTGTCCGGTCCCCGCCCCGTCTTCGGCCTGTCTCCGTCGCGCCTGTGACCCGCGTTCGTCCCGTCTCCGCCCCATCGCCTGGCCCTGTTCCATACACCGCGATGCGCCGCGGACGCGTCCGCCGAATGAGGGTTATCACGTCAACCCCGTGCTTACGACCGGAGGACCGGGGCAATACGTATCGGTATGTCGAGCCTCGATATGTCGAGCGCCGGTATGTCGAGCCGCAGCCTGGAGGCTGGAGCATGAGCATCTGGTGGTCTCTCCACTTGCGGCGCGAAGCCGCGAGCGTTCCGCTCGCCCGCCGCCTTCTGCTCGGCGCCATGGACACCGTGGGTGTCGACCCGGACATCTCCTTCGACCTGTCGGTCGCGCTCAGTGAAGCCTGTGCGAACGCCGTTGAGCACGGCGGGGGCGAAGTGTCCGGCGAGCCGCCCGGGGCGTACCGGGTGACCGCCTATCTGGACGGGGAGAGATGCCGTATCGAAGTGGCTGACTCGGGCCCCGGCTTTCCCGCCCGGCGGGTGGTGCAGCGTACGGCCCCCGCGCCCGCGCTCACAGCCGAGAACGGCAGGGGTCTGGGGCTGATCGAGCAGCTCGCCGATCATGTGCAGTTCGGGAACCGGCCGGGGCACGGCGCGGTGATCAGCTTCGACAAGATCCTGAAATGGCGCGAGGGCGCCCTGCTCAGAGCCATGTGACTCCGAGCGGAACGCCCTCCACCAGGGACCGGGATCCGAAGCCGGCCACTGAGCCCGCGTTGTGCCCCGTACCTGGTCGTTATCCGACTTGCACCCGGTAGCCGACTGGTACCCGGTAGCCGACTGGTACTCGATACCCGGCTGGTACCCGGGCGCCCAGGACCGGGGTCAGGCCTGCTTGAGCGCCGCCATCCATGCCTCGACCTCGTCGGCCCGGCGCGGCAGCGCGGCCGACAGGTTCCGGTTCCCGTCCTCCGTGACGAGGATGTCGTCCTCGATCCGGACCCCGATGCCGCGGTACTCCGCGGGCACGGTCAGATCGTCGGCCTGGAAGTAGAGACCCGGCTCGACGGTGAGGCACATCCCCGGCTCCAGCGTCCCGTCCGCGTACGCCTCGCGGCGCGCGGCAGCGCAGTCGTGGACGTCCAGACCGAGCATGTGACCGGTGCCGTGCAGCGTCCAGCGACGCTGGAGGCCCAGCTCCAGGACCTTCTCCACCGGCCCTTCGAGCAGCCCCCACTCGACGAGCCTCTCGGCGAGGACCCGCTGCGAGGCGTCGTGGAAGTCGCGGTACTTCGCGCCCGGCCGCACCGCCGCGATGCCGGCCTCCTGGGAGTCGTACACCGCGTCGTAGATCTTCCGCTGGATCTCGGTGTAGCGGCCGTTGACCGGCAGGGTGCGCGTGACATCCGCGGTGTACAGGGTGTGGGTCTCCACGCCCGCGTCGAGCAGCAGCAGATCGCCGGAGCGTACGTCACCGTCGTTGCGCACCCAGTGCAGGGTGGTGGCGTGCGGTCCCGCCGCGCAGATCGAGCCGTAGCCGATGTCGTTGCCCTCGACGCGGGCGCGCAGGAAGAACGTGCCCTCGATGTAGCGCTCGCTGGTCGCCTCGGCCTTGTCGAGGATCTTCACGACGTCCTCGAAGCCGCGGACGGTGGAGTCCACGGCCTTCTGAAGCTCGCCGATCTCGAACGCGTCCTTCACGGCGCGTGCCTCGGAGAGGTGGACGCGCAGCTCCTCGTCGCGCTCGGCGGTGACCTTGTCGGTCAGCGCGGCCTCGACGCCGGCGTCGTGCCCCCGGACGTTGCGGACGGGGCCCGTGGCGTCCTTGAGGGCGGCGGTCAGTTCCCGTACGTCCTTGGCGGGAATGCCGAGCAGCTGTTCGGCCTCGGTGAGGGAGTGCCGGCGGCCGACCCACAGCTCGCCCTGGCCGTCGAGCCAGAACTCGCCGTTCTCACGGTTGGAGCGCGGCAGCAGATAGACGGTCGCGTCGTGCCCGCCCTGGCCGGACGGACCGGTCTTCGGCTCCAGCACGAGGACGCCGTCCTGGGTCTGGTCGCCGGTGAGGTACGTGTACTCGGTGGAGGCGCGGAAGGCGTACTCGGTGTCGTTGGAGCGGGTCTTGAGGTTGCCCGCGGGGATCACCAGGCGCTCGCCGGGGAAGCGAGCGGAGAGCGCGGCGCGGCGCGCGGCGGTCTCGGACGCCTGCGCGATCGGCTCCAGGCCGTGCAACTCGGTGTCGGCCCAGCCTGACTTCATGTTCTCTGCGAGCTCATCGGACACGCCCGGGTACAGACCGTTCTTCCTCGGCTTGATGGGTGCTTCTTCTGTTTCAGGGGTCTCCGGCTCCGGGGTCTCCGGGGTGAGCTCCTCAGCCACGTCTTCTCCTCATACGACTCGTACGACTACCGATACGACGACCGATAGCGACTACGGATCCGGACCATCTGCTGATCTGGGCCATCTTTTCCATCGTATGTGCGAGGGGAGGAAGGGTCCGGCTCTCTATGAGAAAACCGTCATGATCACTCAAAGCGGGCGGCGAGCAGGACGAAGTCCTCGTGCGGTTCCGGCGGACCGGCCGGCCCCGGTCTCGCCGGCCCCGGTCCGGTGGGCCCCGGTCCGGTGGGCCCCGGTCCGGCGGGCGGCAGGGCCCGCAGTACGTGGTCGGCGACCGCTCCCGGATCGTCCCTGGCGGTCGCGGGGACGCTCGCGGCCGCCGCGTGCAGCCGGGCGAAGGCCCGGTCCATGGGCTCGCCCGTACGGCGCAGCAGGCCGTCCGTATAGAGCAGCACCGTTTCTCCGGGTGCGGTCACCAGCTCCACGCTCGGCGCCTGCCAGCAGGACAGCATTCCGAGCGGCGCGGACAACGACGTCTCGACGAACTCGGTGCGCCGGTCCCCGACGACCAGCGGGGGCGCGTGGCCGGCGCCTGCCAGCAGGAGCGTGCGCCGGGCGGGTTCGGCGTACGCGAAGAGCGCGGTGGCCGTACGCGCGGGCTCGGTCAGCCGCAGCAGCAGCTCCAGATCGGACAGGACGGCGATGGGGTCCTCGCCCTCCATCACGGCGTACGCCCGCAGGGCGGCGCGCAGCCGTCCCGTCGCGGCCGGCGCGCCGGGCCCGGAGCCGCTGACCGAGCCGACGGCCAGGCTGAGAGCGCCCTCGGGAAGCGGCAGCGCGTCGTACCAGTCGCCGCCGCCACCTGGCGTGGCGCGGTGGCGCGCGGCGAGTTGTACGCCGGGCATCCGGGGCAGCCGGCCGGGCAGCAGCTCGCGGGTGAGGGTGGTCACATGGGCGCGCGCCCGTTCCAGCTCCAGCAGACGGGAGAGGTGTTCGCCGGCGTAACGGACGTAGAGACCGATCAGATGGCGCTGCCGTTCGGTCGGCTCCGTGGGTTCGTCGTACAACCAGACTGCGGCACCGAGCTTCGCGGGCACACGGGGCAGAGGGGGCAGAGGGGGCTGAGCAGGCGGAGGGGACTGAGGGGATTGAGCGGGCCGAGGAGACTGAGGGAGCTGCGGGGCTTCCGCGGGAGGGCCCCCCGCGCCACCGACCAGGAGCGGTACGGCGTAACTGGCGCCGAGGCCGAGCCGCGCCGCCACCTCGCGCTGGCGCGGATCCGTTTCTGCCCCCGTCCCCGTTCCCGTCCCCGTTCTCGTTCCCGTTTCTGCTCCCGCACCCGCACCCGCACCCGCACCCGCGTCCGTGTCGGCGAGCAGATCGCGGACAACCACCGGTTCGGCCGGTCCGCCGATGCCGTCGCCGTCGCCGTCGCCGTCGAGGAGCCTGCCGTACGAGGTGGCGCGGCGCGGCACGGTCTCCAAGTGGCCGAGATCGGCGTGGCTGAGTCCGAGCCCCAGGGTGGTGGCGGGACCGAGACCGTCGGCCGGTTCGAACAGGACGAGACCCCGCCGCGCACCGGCCAGGGCGGCGCCGGCGCGCAGCAGTTCGTGCAGCGCGCTGTCCAGGAAACGGGTCCTGGCCAGGCGTTCGGTGAGTTCATGGAGGGTGGTGAGATCGGAGACCCAGCCCGCCAACTGGTCCTGGATCAGCCCGCCCGGAGCGGCCGGCAGGGCGTCGAGGGGCGGATCAGTCTGCGTGGGGGCAGGGGCCGTGGAGTTGATTCCAGCCACTTTCGGCATGTGCGGAGCGCTCATAGCAGCCGACTTCCGAGACGGTTCATTTCACTCAATAGCATTGCAAACCCCCATGTCATTCTGCGCAGCTATCAATAGATCCACATCTACACGTACAGCTGATGTGATGTCCAGCATTGTCCTAGAGGAACGACGGGTGTCTATGAGACGCTGAACTTGGCTAAAAAATGACCCTGGTGATGTGGTTTTGCGGTCGACTGAGGGCGCTCAACTGGGAGTCCTTCAGGGCTGAGTTCGAGTACGACCCGGGTGGAGCGTCATTTCGAACGTGATGGGTACGTAAACGGTGACGGACAGGGGCAGTTGGGACCGCCTCGGAACCTGCCGACGGGCTTCGGCGTCTTAACCGCCGTAACTCACACCCATCCCCCGGAGTGGCGGGAAGAGTACAGCGGTACGGCAGCGGGACAGTAAGCGCCATGCGCACGCCACCCCTCGCCACGCGTTTAATGAAGACAGTCCGAGTTCGGTTCAGGGACGGTGCGACGCACCACGGCCGAGAAGGTCTGTCCATGCCTCGGGCAAGGGGCGGCCACGCGTCGAAATGTACGCACGGTGAAGTGATGCACACACATGGTGTCAGTGTCATGTGGACCTCGGCGTTCAACGGAAAGGAACGAGCGCTCATGCGCGAGATCCTCGGAAGGCGACGCAGGCTCCGGTTCCGGCGCAAGGGGAGGGCTGCTCAGCTTGACGCGGCGCTCACCTACGCCACTGCGTGGAGATGGCCCGTACTGCCGGGCGCCGGACTCACGTCGGCCGGCGGACGCGGGACACGCGGCCACGCATGCGCCTGCCCCGACCTCGAATGCGTCGTGCCCGGCGCGCACCCCTTCGACCCCGGGCTGCTCGCCGCGACCACCGACGAGCGAATGGTGCGCTGGTGGTGGGGCAACCGCCCCACGGCCCCGATCGTGCTGGCCACGGGTGACAGCGCGCCGTGCGCGGTGAGCCTCCCCGCGGTCGCCGGTGCGCGTGCGCTGGTGGAGCTGGACCGGATGGGCATGCGGCTGGGGCCGGTTGTCGCGACCCCGACCCGCTGGTCGCTGCTGGTGGCCCCGTACAGCCTCGAACAGCTCGGTGAGCTGCTCTACAGCAAGGACTGGGTGCCCAGTTCGCTGCGGTTCCACGGCGAGGGCGGCTATCTGATGCTGCCGCCGTCCGAGGCGGCCGGCGGACAGGTGCGCTGGGAGCGGGCGCCTCTGGAGGGCTCCGCGGCGCCCTGGCTGCCGGATGTGGAGGCGGTCGTGGACGCGCTCGTCGAGGCGAGCACGAGTGCGCCGGACGGCGGCAGCCGGCTCGCGTACTGACCGCTCGTTGTCGAGGGCTCTTCGCGCCCCGGTCCGGACTGACCCGGACCGGGGCGCGTTCACGTTCACGCTCTGTCACTCGTCCTGTCACTCGTCCGGGTGCGAGTGGGGCCGAGTTGCCGGGGAATTGCGCGCGCGGGGTCCGTGGGCGCCTCATTCCGTCGATATCTTCGGCCCACCGTCAGCAATTCCCCGGCAGTGACAGGTGGGCCCCACCATGAATCTCCGCATGATCGGGCTCGCGGCCGTCGTGGTGTTCACCGCACTGCTGCCGCTCGCCGCCTCCGCCGGCCCGTCGGACGGCCCTCCGTCCGACGCGGGAGCGGTGAGCGGTACGACCGCGATGGGCGGCAGAGAGGGCGGTACGGCGAGCAGCGCGGCGAGAGCCATGGCGAGCGGCGCGGCCGGGGTCCTTGCGGATGCGAAGACGGCACGTTCGTCTGTGTCCGGAATTAAAGGGTCCGCCACGGCTGTGAGTGCTGAGGGCGCTGGGACCGCCGGTGGGGGTGGTATGGACCCCGGGGGACGGGCACCCGGACGCACGACCGAGCGGTGCGGGCCCGAAGTCACCTCTCCCGAGGGAATCGAGGCGCAGACCTGCGTCCTGACCGCGGGACGCGACAGGACAGGCGCGCCCGGCAGCCCTGCCGGGGCTGGTGGAATCGTCGGTCTCGATACATGGGCGCGCACGTACTACCGCAACGAGACGGGCGGTGAACTGCTCGCCGTACTGAGCCTGATGGGGCCGTACGGGCGGACCGTACAGACCCACTGCCCGATCGACGCCGGCGACGAACCGGCGATCTGCGAGACACCGCGCGAGCCGTCCCGGGGTGAACACACCGCCTACATGGCGGTGGCGGAGTTCTCCGCTCCCGCGAACAGTGGGAACAGAGGGAACGGCGGGCACAGCGGGTACGGCGGGTACAGCGGGCACGACAGGGAGACCGAGGGAAGCAGCGCGAAGAGTACGGAGAGCGTGGAGATCGCGCCGCTGCTGCTGAGGTCGGGGAGCAACTCACCTGCCCCGGCGGCTCGTTGACACGCCGGGGGCGTCCGAGAACGCGGACGCCCGGTCGCTGGCGACGGGGGATGCACCAGCGACCGGGCTTCTAGAACCGTAACAAGAGATCGGCGGTTAGCAAATTCGATCCGGTGTATTCGGACAATGAATTACCTGCCGGTAGAGGAAGTTGTGACAGGTGTCACCGACTTCCGTGGAACGCGTCACAGTCCGTTGGGACTGTCAGCTCAGCGTCACCTGGCGGTTGGTGAGCCCGCCGCGCGCCCGGCGTTCGTCCCCGGTCAGCGGCTCGGTGACGGCGAGCGCCGCGGTGAGCCGCTCGGCGAACTCCGCCGCGGGCTTCTCGCACTCCTCCGCACCCATCGCGCTCGGCAGGTCCCACACCGGCACCGTGAGTCCGTGTGCCCGGAAGGAGCCGACCAGCCGGGTGCCCTCACCAAGGCTTGATGTGCCCGCGGCGTGCAGCCGCGCGAGCGCGTCGAGCAGCTTCTCCTCCGGGTACGGCATGACCCAGCGGAGGTGGTTCTTCTCCGGCGTCTCGCACCAGTACGCGGCGTCCGTGCCCGAGAGCAGCGCGGTGGGGATCGCGGCGGCGTTGGCGCGCTCCAGGGAGGCGGTCACCTCCGCCGAGGCGTTCTGCGCGTCCGGCACCCAGAACTCGAACCCGGAGTGGACGACCGGTGTGAAGGCGGCGTCGGGGTCGAGCAGGTCCTGGAGGCGCGGACCGTCGGCGGGCACCCGCTCGGCGGCCACCGGGTTGCCGGGCTCCGCGGTCAGCGCGCGCCGGAGCGTGTCGGCCAGATCGCGGCTCAGATCACCGGACGAGGTGTCGTTCTGCAACGCGAGCAGTACGGAGCCGTCGTCGCGGCGCAGCGCCGGCCAGGCCATCGGCAGGACTGTCGCGAGGGTCACGGACGGAACTCCCTCGGGCAGTCCGTCCTTCAGGGTCAGCTCGGCGGTCGCGGCGGGCACCAGCTCGCGCAGCGCGACCCAGTCGCACTCACCGGCGAGACCCTCGAAGGGGCGCTGGACCAACTCGGTCACGGCGTGCGCGGCGGCCCGGCCGTGACAGGCCTTGTAGCGGCGGCCCGACCCGCACGGGCAGGGCTCGCGGGCCCCCACCACCGGAATGGGTCCGTCCTTGAGCTGAGCCTTCGCGGCCTTCGTCTGGGGGCGCTTCTTGGCCATGGTGTGGCTTTCTCCCGGTAGCGGCGATGCGGTGTCGGCGCGAGCCTAGCCGTACGGGGATTGCCGGGGGTGCGATGCGGTCGCGCGAACGGGCGAGGCGGCGGGTCGGCGGGGCGATGCGTTGACGAGGAGGAGGGGCGGTCGGTCCCTGCCCTCCGGTACGCGGTACGCCCGTCAGATCCTGACCCGGTCCGTTCAGCCTGCCGGGTCCGTCAGCCTGCCCGGTCCGTCAGCCTGCCCAGTCCGTTCGGTCCAGTCCGTTCGGTCCGTCCAGGCCGCTCAGTCCGTCGAGGCCCTCCAGCGCGTCCAGTCCGTCCAACCCGTCGAGTCCCTCCAACCCGTTCAACCCGTCGAGTCGTCCGTCCAGTTCCTCCAGGCCGTCACGGCTCTCCGGCCCCTGGCGGGGCGATGTGACGCGCGTAGCGAAGTTGTCGTGACGATGCCCTTCCGTTTCCGTGACGATGACCCACACCGTGACTTCTCCGGAAGCGCTGTCCCGTACCCCCCACTCCTGGGCGAGGGCCGTGATGATGTTGAGCCCGCGCCCGCCGCGTGCCGTGACCGAGGGTGTGGCGGGGATGGGCCGCGTGGGACCACCGCCGTCCGTCACCTCGACGGTCAGCCGGCCCGCTTTGTCCACGCGCCAGGCGGCACGGACATCGCCGTCCCCGATCTCCGTACGCCCCAGCGGTCTGCCGTGCCGACAGGCATTGCTGAGCAGTTCGGAAAGGATCAGTACGGCGTCGTCCACCACCGAGTCCGACATTCCGCTGCGCCTCAACTGTTCGCGCATCCGGTGTCGCGCTTCGCCCACGCCCGCAGGGCCATGGGGTACGGCCATGCACGACGACGTGGGCACTTTCTGTGCCACCACAAACGCCACCCCCGAGACCTCCTTTGCCCCACGCCACCGTGTGGATGCCCCAATGGCCTGGACCGGAAACCGGCCAGGGGAAGGCCATTGACGCACTCATGACGTTCGAACACAGAACGAACGCGCCGGTGCACTCTTCGTCACTTTCCGTGAGTCGGAGTCAGGAAATGTCAGGCGAGGCGGCCCAACTGGGAGAGCACCTGTTTGGGGCGATTGGTGATGATCGCCTCCACTCCGAGGCGCACGCAGAGATCGACATCTTCCGGCTCATTCACCGTCCAGACATGGACACGGTGGCCCGCCCTGTGCAGTCGGGCGATGTATCCGGGGTGGTTACGGACGATCCGCATCCCGGGCCCCGCGATCCTCGCCCCCGCGGGAAGCCGTCCGTCGCGCAGCCGGGGGGACACGAACTGCATCAGGTAGACGGTCGGCAGCTGGGGCGCGGCGGAGGCGATCCGGTGCAGGGAGCGCGCCGAGAAGCTCATGATCCGAACGGCCGACTCGCCGGGAACGGGTCCGCCCGGCACGGACCGGCCGCGGAAGGGCTCGCCGGGAGACGTGCCGCCCGGGGCACGGCCGCCCCGCGTGGGGCCGCCCAGGGTCCGGCCGCCGCGCGCGGAGTCGTCCACCAGCCCGAACCGCCGCAGTAGTTGCAGCAGCCGTTCCTCCACCTGCCCGGCCCACCGGGTGGGGTGCTTGGTCTCGATGGCCAGCTGGATGGGGCGGCCGGCGTCCGCGACCAGTTCGAGCAGGCGCTCCAGCGTCAGTACGGAGGTGAACTCCGGGTCCCGCCAGTCCGGGCTCTCCTCGCTGTCCTTCCAGGAGCCGAAGTCGAGGGTCGCGAGATCGGCGAGTTCCAGGGCGGAGACGGCGCCGCGGCCGTTGGAGGTGCGGTTCACCCGGCGGTCGTGGACGCAGACGAGATGGCCGTCCGCGGTGAGCCGTACATCGCACTCAAGCGCGTCGGCGCCGTCCTCGATGGCTTTCGTGTACGCGGCCAGGGTGTGCTCGGGGGCGTCCTCCGAGGCTCCGCGGTGGGCGACGACCTGGATGCTGTGCTGGCGTGCTTGAGTCACCGCGTCATGGTGTCATCGTGAGGGGGTACGTGAGTGAACGGTTGGTGTCTCACGGCCGGTCGGTCCAGGTGCGTTCTTTTTGTCCGGTGTAAAGGATGACGGACAGATGCACAGGTCCTGCTTACAGTGGCCTGACGTGCTGTGGGAAAAGCTGACCGCGGACACTTGCACAGCGGACTCTTGCCGAAGACGACGTGGAACCGAGGAGAAAGAGCTGTGAGCACTGAGAACGAGGGCAACGCGGTCCCCGCCGCCCCGTCCGTACCTCCCGTGCCGGATGCCGCTCCCGAGGGCACGCCCGCGTCAGCTCCGCGAGGGGCAGCGCCTGAGCCGACGCCGCACCAGCAGGCTCCGGGTGAGCCGGCTCCGCGTGAGCCGGTGGCACCGGCAGCCGACCAGACGGCCGACCAGACGGGCCGTTTCCCCGAGTCCGCCCCCCAGTACCCGTCATCGCAGTCGCAGTCGCAGCCGCAGTCGCAGCACGGTCCCGCGCCGGAGCATGCCACCGCCGTGCCGCCGCGCGCGGCGGACGCGGGCTGGCCCCCGCCGCCGCCGGAGTACCCCTCGTACGGCTCGTACGGCGGAGCGGGCGACGAAGGAGTGGGCAACGGCGGTCCCCCCGCCTGGGGCGCGCCGGTGCAGGGACACGAGCCGCGGCCGCCGCGCAAGCGCGCGAGCGGGCTGATCACCGCCGTGCTCGCGGCGGCGCTGCTCGCGGGAGGCGTGGGCGGCGGGGTCGGTTACTGGGCCGCCGAGAGCAACGATGACGGCTCGATCGGTTCGACGACGGTCTCCGCGGCCGACGCCCCGAAGGAGGTCAAGCGCGACGCCGGTACGGTCGCCTCGGTGGCCGCCAAGTCGCTGCCGAGCGTCGTCACCATCGAGGCGCAGGGCGGTAACGGCGAGGGCGGTACGGGCACCGGCTTCGTCTACGACAGGGAAGGCCACATCCTCACCAACAACCACGTGGTGGCCTCCGCGGCGAACGGAGGTGACCTCACGGCGACCTTCTCCAACGGCAAGAAGTACAACGCCGAGGTCGTCGGCCGGGCCGAGGGCTACGACGTGGCGGTGGTGAAGCTGAAGGAGGCGCCCCCCGGGCTGACCCCTCTCCCGCTCGCCAACTCGGAGCAGGTGGCCGTCGGGGACTCGACGATCGCGATCGGCGCGCCGTTCGGTCTCTCCAACACGGTCACCACGGGCATCATCAGTGCCAAGAACCGCCCGGTCGCGTCGGGTGACGGCTCCGGCGCCAGCAACTCGTACATGAGCGCCCTCCAGACCGACGCCTCCATCAACCCGGGCAACTCCGGTGGCCCGCTGCTGGATTCGCGGGGCGCGGTCATCGGCATCAACTCGGCCATCCAGTCGGCGGGCAGCGGCGGCATGGGGCAGTCCCAGGCGGGCTCCATCGGACTGGGCTTCGCCATCCCGATCAACCAGGCGAAGAACGTGGCCGATCAGCTCATCAAGACGGGCAAGCCGGTCTACCCCGTGATCGGCGCCACGGTCACGATGGCCGAGGGCGGCGAAGGCGCCACGATCTCGGCACAGGGCGAGGGCGGCAGCCCGGCCGTCGTCCCGAACGGCCCGGCCGCCAAGGCGGGTCTGAAGGCCGGGGACGTCATCACCAAGTTCAACGGCACCCCGATCGACAGCGGCCCCACCCTCATCGGCCAGATCTGGACCCACCGGCCCGGCGACAAGGTCACCCTGACCTACAAGCGCGACGGCAAGGAGTCCACGGCCCAGGTCACCCTGGGCGAGCGCCAGGGCGAGAGCTGACGGCGGGCCCGTACGCGTCACCGGGCCGGTACGCGTCACCGGGCCCGTATCCGGAGGCCGGCGGTAGGGCGTGGAGCACGCTCAACCGCCGGCCGTCGTGTTGGAGGGGGCCTGATCAGGGGTACGGCCGGCCGACGCGTCGGTCAGGGACGCATCCGCCACGGACGCGTCCGTAGTGGACGTACCGGTCGGGGACTCGTCGGTCACGGGCGTAACCGTCGCGGACCCGTCCCCGTCCTCGTCCGCCTCGGCTTCGTCCCTCACCGGCTCACCCGACGGTGCGGTCAGAACGCGGCGGGCGAGTGGCAGGTCGAGGGCACCGTCCCAGCGCGAGACCACGAACACCGCCACGCAGTTGCCGAGCAGATTGACCACGACCCGCATCGAGTCCATGATCCGGTCCGCGCCGAGCAGCAGCGCGACCGCGCCCGCCGGGATGACGCCCAGCGACGAGGCGGTGGCCGACAGGGCGAGGAAGGCCGAGCCCGGCACGCCCGCCATCCCCTTGCTGGTGAGCATCAGCACCAGTACGACCGTGACCTGCTGGCCCAGGCTCAGGTCCACGCCGACCGCCTGCGCGATGAAGAGCGTGCCGACGGAGAGATAGATGGACGCGCCGTCGAGGTTGAAGGAGTAGCCGGTGGGCAGCACGAGCCCCACCGCGTCGTCCCGGCAGCCCGCCTTGCGCAGCTTGTCCATCATGCGCGGCATCACGCTCTCGCTGGAGGCGGTGCCGAGCGCGAGCAGCAGCTCGGCGCGGGTGTAGCGGACGAACTGCCAGAGGCTGATCCCGGTGAGCAGCCGCAGCGCGACCGCGAGCAGCCCGAGGAACAGCAGCCCGACCAGGTAGCAGACCGCGATCAGCTTCCCGTACGTGGTGATGACCGTCAGCCCGTACTGCCCGATCAGGCCGGCCGAGGCGGCGAACACGGCCAGGGGCGCCAGCCGCATGATGTATCCCACGAGCGTGAAGACGACGGTCTCCACCTGGGCGACGGCGGGCAGGATGGCGGGCACCTTGGGCCCGAGATGGAGCAGAGCGGCGCCGGTCAGACAGGCCAGGACCAGCACCTGCAGGATCGAATTCTCGGCGAACGCGCCGACGAAGCTGGTGGGCAGGGACTCCAGTACGAAGTCGGAGGTGGACGCCAGCTCGCCCCCGCCGGTCTTGGCGTCGACGGCGTCGGGGTCCAGGGTGGCGGGGTCGACGTTCATCCCGGCCCCCGGCGCTACCAGATTGGCCGCGACGAGCCCGAGGACGAGCGCGAGCGTACTGGCCACCTCGAACCAGACCAGCGCCTTGACCCCGATCCGCCCGAACGCCCGCAGGTCCCCCGCCTTGGCGATCCCGGTGACGACGACGCAGAAGACCAGCGGCGCGATCATCGTCTTGATCAGGCGGATGAAGCCGTCGCTGACCCACTGCACGGCAGCGCCAGCCTCCGGCCACACCTTCCCGACCAGCACTCCGAGCAACAGAGCGACGGCGACCTGAGTGAACAGTGAGGTACGCAGCAACGAGCCTGCGCGTCGTATCAGCACGAACATCTCCCCTGAGCGCTTCTGGCATGCGGAATGAACCTTCCGCGAAGATCACTCTCAAGGAGGCGGGATTCGATGGCATGAGGACGGCGTTACGAACGCCGGTCACCCCGTTACGTGAAACGACGAACCAGGCCAAAACGGTATGAGCGCGACGATAAGCGATTCCCCGGAACCAACCCGATTCCGCGGAACGCTCACGGCGGAACGCTCACGGACGGGAGTCGCCGGAGACGGTCAGGCGTGGCCTGGGCGGTACGGCGATCTCCTCGGCGAGCGGCTTGGCCGCGGATGCCTCGGCTAGGCGCTGGACTCGGTCAGTCGCGGCTGGTTCTCACCGGAGGTGGGGCCCTGCCCCGCGAGTGGCTGAGCGAGGTCAACCGGAGCCTGCGGCCACGACGCTGGTCAGAGGCGACGTTGGTCAGAGGTCCCAGGATCTGGGGCGCGTCAGCTCCCCCCACTCGGCGCGGAGCAGAGACAGGACCGTGAGGTCATAGCGGCGTCCCCGGTGCAGGCATGCTGAGCGGCGCACTCCCTCCTGGACGAACCCGGCGTTTCCCAGGGTGGTGAGCGCCGCTGTGTTGTCCGTGTGGGTGACCGCCTGGAGGCGGTGCATGGGCAGTTCGCCGAAGGCCAGGTCGACCAGAGCGTTCAAGGCGTCCGTGCCGTGGCCCTGCCCGCGGTTCTGCGGGTCCATCAGCAGATAGAGCTCCGCCGTACCGTCGACCATGTCCTGGTCGAAGAGGGCGATGTGGCCGATCGGTGTGCCATCGGGGAGGAGAACGATGAAGTCGTCCCGGCCCTGGTCCTCCACGTGGCGCTCGATACGTTCACGGAGGCCGGACAGCGGCTGGGGCCAGATGCCGATCTCATGAGCGGCCACCGGGTCGGACCGCCACCTGTGCAGCAGCTCGGCGTCATCGGCATCGAGAGGAGAGAGACCGACTTTCCTCCCTCGCCAACTCGGCTCCCGGATCGTCTCAGCCGCCGGCTCCGGCTCTTCCATCGCTTCCTCAGTCACGGGCGGATGCTACGGACCGCTGGAGGCCGCGGCCACACGATTTAACCGGTGGGCACCGCGCCCTGGCCCGATCCTCCGCACATGACCGATTCGAATGAACGGTGATCTGGCCGGACGTCGGTCCGCGGGGTGCTGGGATCTGTGCGGGGGGTGGCCAACAGGGGCGGGATAACGGGAGTTCGACCCTCAGCGGTGCCAGAAATTTAATATCGTCTGAGCCTCGGCGGGGGAGGGCATTGTGGCAGGCGCATCTGATGATCATTCCACTGCCAAGTGGTTGGCACTGCTCGGGGGGATCGCATCCGTGCTGTCGATCCTGACCTGGCTGGGCTTGAGCAACGCGGCGGAGCTGAAGGAGCTGTTGGCCGACTCGTCCCCATCCAGTTCCAGCCCATCCCCGTACACCTCTTCGCCGACCATCTACACCCCCGATAGGCCTGACACCGGCGATGGCCCTGACACCGGCGATGGCCCTGACACTGGCGATGGCTCTGACACCGGTGAGGGAAGCACTGACGACGAGCCCGGCCCCGAGCCGTCGACACCCACTCCGGATCCCACCGAAGACGCGTTCAAAGCCATCTCGGCCGGCGACTGCCTGGCGGTCTACGACACGGGCCGCGGGGGCACCACCAGCATCGACTGGAGCGTCGATGTTCCGCCGGCCCCCGTGTCCTGCGCCGACGAGCAGGCGCTGGTCCGGGTGACCGCCACCGACACGGCCTGCCCCACCAGCTACGGGAAGTCGTACTGGAGCTACCGGTCCGCCAGCACCGGCGACACCACGAAGCTCTGCCTCACCCGCATCTACCACGCCACCTACTGCATGCTCGGCCAGCAGTCCGGCGACTCGATCTCGCTCGCGATGATGACGGCCGTGGCCTGCCGACGCGAGCCGGTGCCCGCCCCGTACAACCAGATCATGCACATCACAGGCGTCTACCGCGCCCCGGCGGGCGCCAACGCGAACAACTGCCGCCGGGCGGCAGGCGACCAGACGCGCTACTGGTCCTGGCTGGTGGACGACGGCGCCACGCTGCTGTGCACCACGATCTACCAGGGCGGCTGACCGGCAACTCGGTGCGCGAGAGGTCCAGTTCAGCCCTGGCCGCTCACATAGGCGGAGGTGATGACGTTCGCCGAGCAGGTGGGGATGCGGGTGCCGAAGGTGCCGCCGACCGGCTAGCCGTGCCTCGCGGTGCTGTAGACGTACAGGGCGATCACACCGGCGACGCAGGCGAGGATCACCCATGAACCGAAACTGGTGTGTTTCCCACGGCCCTTGGGCCGCGCGGCCTTCCCGGACCGCTTCGACCCCTTCGAGCGCTTGGGCGCTGTCCGTCCCGGCGCGACCGGCGCCACGTCGGCCGCCGTCTCGGCGAGCAGGCGACGGCAGGTCGCGGCGAGCACGCCTGTACCGGCTGAGAGGGGCACCACGGCCTCCGAACGCGCCGGAGCGGTGGTGCCGCCGTCCAGGATGCGTCCCGCGCGTACGAGAACCTCGTCCCGGCCGCCCGTCGGCGCGAGGCTGATCCACCGCCGTACATGCTCGCCCCGGATGACCACACCACCGGACCGCTCCCGGTAGACGGTGTGTTCCCGCCACAACACCCCCGCCAACTCACCGGCGACGTCTCTCAGTTGTACGCTCACGACCCCTCCCCCTTCGCCCCCCGGCGAATCGAACAAGCATCGCACTCTAGCGGTAGACGCAGAGCGGGGGTCCAGCGGTCCTCCCACCGGTCGCGCCCACCCCGGGGCACGGATCCAGGGTCTGTCGCGAAAATTGATCAAGGTAGTGGTGATCACGCGTTGTGGGGCGTGGAGATCTGACGAGCAGCACATGGGCTTGGCCGTCCATCACCGCTGCCGCACCCCTCATCTGGCTGCGCTCGTGATCGAGGAGGCAACACGCCCTAGACGTCCCGGTATTGGTCCCGGACCTCGGGGCGTTGCTGGAAGCCGGCTGACTTGTAGGTGGCGACGGCGCCGGGATTGGAGCTCGGGGTGCAGACGATCGCGCTCGACGAGCCCAGTTCCTGGAGTGCGGCAGCCGCGGCGACGGTGATCGCCTTGCCGTAGCCGTGACGGCGATGTTCCCGGTGCACGCCCATCGGTTCGAGCAACCCTGGCCTGCACGGACCGGCCGACCACACTGTTACCGCCGCCACCGCGTTGTCGCGGTCGTCGTACGCGACCAGACACCGGGCGTCGGCGTACGGCAACCCCGCAGCCATCGCATGCCAGCGCTCGTCCGTGAACGTCGACCCGTCCCACGCTGCCCGATGTACGGCGGCGAACACGTGTGCCCGCTCCGGCCCGATCACCCCGATCCGCACGCCTGGGTCCTTCACCGGCTCGGCAAGGTCGCGGCGCAGCGGTGTCCATGGCTCGTCGGTGTTCCAGCCCTGCTCGAACAGCAGATCTTGGATCAGGGCACCCATCGGCGACTCGATGTTCACCTTCCCCCGGGGCAGCACGCCGCGCTCCGGATCGGTCACGTCTTCGACCAACCTCTGCGCCAACTCCTCGTTCCGCTGAGCCTCCGGCGCGATGGTCAGCCGCAACAGCCCGGGACCGTCCAGCAGCCCCACGGCGAGAATCAGTCCGTCCTGGCTCCACGTCCTGACCGCCGCGGCGGTCGCTTCCGCACCTGATCGCCAGAACCAGCCCAGGTCCCCCGGATGCAGTTGCATCGGCGCCCCGTCGTACTGCCACTCCCGCAGCACGCCCACAGCCTGGATCAGCCCGCCGACTCCCGGCTTGCCCAGCACAATCGCCATACCCCCGATCACACACCACCGCACCGACAGTCCGCACCCGGTTTCCGGCCGGCTCGGCGTTGTGCGGTTCGGGGGACTCGGGAAGGCGGCCGACGACCGAAGAGACGCGGCCTGGTGGTCAGTTCGAGGCCGACACCTCGTAGAAGATTTCGCAGGTGGCGGCCGGAATGACGAGGCCCGCCGTCTCGACTGGGCGTGCGTCGTCGCTGTAGTACATCCGCCGAATGCGCGTGACGAGTGCGCCGCGCTGAATGCCGAGGAGGGTTGCCTCCTCGGCACTGCACTGGCCTGTCTGGGCTCCGGCTGTTCCACGACATGGCTGACGGTGATGCCGATCTCCGCCATGCGGTCCACGACACGGGGGCGACGAGGTCGTTGGGGCGGCTCACTCGACTGGCAGGCGGCCGGGAAGACCGAAGGCACCCTGGAGGAGTGGCGGGAGCGGAATCGCGCGCCTTCCGGGAGATCAACGAGTCCCATGAAGCTGCTCGGGTGGATCTCGGGGTGCAGGGCAACGTCACCGGCGAGGGCCATCCCGAGCGGGATCTCCTACTTCCCTCCGCGCGCCGCGACGATGCAGCTTCCTCTTGACGCCAGTGCGGGATGTTCCTCAGCGATTACGGCGGGTGCCCGTGGACCCTGGTCCTGGTCCCGTCAACGGCCCGTTTCCGGAGCCCACGGACCAGGGACGGACCAACGGCCCCCGCGACCGGCCGGGCCCGGTAGGCTGTAGCCGCTCCTCCGCTGGTGGGCGGGGCATGGGTGGGTTGCCCGAGCGGCCTAAGGGAACGGTCTTGAAAACCGTCGTGGCAGCGATGTCACCGTGGGTTCAAATCCCACACCCACCGCAGCAGGCCGGCGCGTACGCAGGTCAGAAGGGGTGCTCCTCGGTGAGGGGCGCCCTTTCCACATTCCCCGTGCCTCACCTTGTTGCGCTTGTGGATCACCTGGGATCAGTGTTCGTCCCCCAGCCGTCCCCCAGATCTAGGTAATCCTTGGAGTAGATCGAGGAGGGCGAGCCCAAGGGGCCAGCGACCAGTAGGGCTTGAGTTGCAACTTCCTCTACTGTCTTTCAAGACACCCGGCTCCGCTCCGCCGGGCGCGCTCCTGCCTCCGGCCCGCTTCCGCGTACGCTGCGCTGACGCGCGCCCACGCTTGGGTGGTAGGGCCGGAGGCCATGAGGCGAGCACCGCATAGCGCGGACCACAGTCAAGGCCATGCCTCCGGCGGGGGATCGGCCGGCATCGGGGGAAGAAGGGCGCCGTTCCCGCCCGCGTCCGTAGCGGCGTGCGCGGGGGGCTCCCGTCCCGCACGCCATCGCCCCAGGCAGAGCCGAGTAGACGCGGCCCATGGCGTCCAGGTCGTTCGTACGGTGGCGCGCTCCACCTGGACGCCATAACTAGGCCCGCTCCACGGTGTGTGGGTCGACGGCGTACAGGACGGGAGCGGGGGTGAGTAGTGGGCTGATGGGTGGAAGCCAGCTGCTCTGCAACGCGGGTTGCGACGTCAGACAACCCTCAATCGCGGGCGAGCCATAGGACTGGTCATTTCCCCGCCATCGATGACGGTTGGAACAAGGCCAAAGACATGCAGATTTAGTTCTTCGATGGTTAGGTTTACATCCTCAGCCATACGGGAAATGGGAATTTTTTGAGAACGTAGCGCTGCGAAAACCTTTCCGAGCAACTGAGAGCTTTCCCTGATGATTCCACCCGGCTCGCCGCTCCTGTATCCCATCTGGGATAGCTGCTTAACCGTCGTTCGGTAATTCCATTCAGAGATTAGTCCCAAATCCTTCAAGCGGTAAGCCAGTGCCACGGCTGCGACTTGCCACTTTAGTTTTGCGCCGAGAATCCGCCGTGTATCAGCAGAGTACAGTCTTTGTGCCAGCAATCCGCCTTTCGGCATGAGGAATGCCGAGGCAAATTGCTGTGCTTCTTGTTCGGCCTCGGGGCCGTGTGGAATCCGATGCTCGGAATGCAGGACAAGGTGGCCTAGTTCATGGGCAGCATCGAAGCGACCACGTTCGCCGCTTTTTTCGAGATTTAGGACAACGAACGGGCGCGTTCTCTTCCATCGAAATGAGAACGCATCTACGGAAGAGCAATCTGCTGCGAGGGAGAACACGCGGACACCGTGAGATTCCAATAGGTGAACCATATTGGGAATTGGTGCTTCGCCGAGTCCCCAGAGGCCGCGAACCCTGTCTGCGGCTTCCTCTGGGGATAGATGAGGGAGAGTCGGAACATGGGGCTCAGGAAGACCGAAACTCCGCTCGATCCAATCGTTGATCTCGACGACAATCCGGCCCGCTCCGCGTGCAGAGTCCCTGTCGAGGGCGCTCATCTTGGAGAGAGCCCGGAAGCTCACAGTGTCCAAGGCGATCTCTTCGACGTCTGATGCAGTAAAAAAGGCGACAGGGAGTCCCAAAGCTTCTGCAAGAATTTCCAGTGTTTCCGGTGACGGAACCTTATGGCCATTTTCAAAGGCCGTAAGGCTCCGTACCGAAATTCCTGACTTCTTGGTCAAGGCGGATAGCGTCATGCGCCTCCTCTTTCGCGCGAGCACCAATCGCGAAGCAGTGAGCATGACTTTCTCCTGATTCTAGGGAGCTTACAAGGTTCCCTTGAATTCGACCGGGACATCTACGGGTGCGATGGACGGGATCTCGTCCAAGCGCTTGATGTCGAACTCCGCGCCAAGGAACGGGTTATCCTCGTCACTGAGGATGATGCGCTCCATCCACGTATCTACGTGCTTCCCGTGCATCTGCACCGGAAGGGACAACTCGAACCTCAGACCTTCTTTGCTCGACTTGTAGAGAAGGAACCATGTGGGGATATCGTTAGCCTCTGTGCCGTCTTCGATGTTTGTATTATCGAAGATAGGAAGGGGCAACTGCTCAAAGTTCCGCTCAACGAGCTTCGCCACGGCGGAGCCCTTCGGGTTTTTAGTCCGAACGTCTCCGGAGTAGCTCGCCGCCTCTTCGCCCACCATACCGGAGCCGCTGACCGCAGTGATGGCAAAGGTGCCGGTCGGATGGGTGGTCCGAAGAATCGACTGAGCGTTGCTGTAGGTCCACGCTTTCAGCGTCATTCGTTCTCGGAATGTGCGATTGCTCCTGGACCAGAACGCGTATCCCGCCATGCCGGGTGCGTCCATCTCCGTGCAGAGGCGGGCCTCGGAGAGTCCGCCGGCGAGCGCCCTTTGCAGATCCTCGGGTGTGAGATCAAGCTCTCGCAGCCGCCGCACCGCCGCGACGTCAACGTGACACACGGGTTCCACATGCCCTCCAGCTTGCGTAGGTTCCAAAAACTGTACCTCATCTGAGGGCGAATATTTGGAACCCGAGGAATTAGAACACTAGTTCACATGGTTGAGCAGGTCAACTGGCCCTCGCTGGTAATGCGTTCACTGCCACCGTCACCGCGTCGAAGGCGTGCGCGGAGGGAGTCGCGCGCCGCCCAGGCCACCGGTTCAGGGGGTGCGGTGGGCTGATCGACGCCCCTATCAACCGGGAGCGACCTGTCGAGGTTGGACCCGCGCGCAGGCCAACATTCGGGTTATCTCTGCCGTTTGGCTTGGCTACCATCAGGTTGGAGCTGCGCTCAGCTCGGCACTGCTGCCGAGTCTCGTGCTGCCCCTCTCCGTAGCCGTTATCTGCAAGGTTCTGGCATCGAGGTTGAGCAACGACGACCAGGGCAGCGAGACGAACGACGAGGAGAACCGTATGGCTGATGCGCCGAAGTTGAGCAAGATGAAGCAGTGGGCCAGCGCCTTTTGCGACGTACTGGGAGACCTTGCCGTCGGCTTCGCGGGCGGGGCAGTGTCGAGCTGAGTGCAGCTCCCGCCGTACCCGCGAACCGGCCGAGGTACCGGCCTCAGCCGCCAAACCGCTTGCCGCCGGACTACCGGGGGCGGACGTCGACGGCATCCTCGCCCTTGCGGCCGAGCGGGATCTCGGCGCGTCGACGCTGGACGCGTTGCACTCGTCGATCGCGGACTACTGGCGCCGGGACGACGAGCACGGCGGCGAGACCTTACGGCCGGCGGTCGTCGGCCAACTCCGCTACGTCGTCGATCTCCTCAAGGAGCAGCGTCCGGCTCCTCTGCGGAACGGCCTGCACAGCATCGCGGCCGAGTTGGCCCGGCTCACCGGATGGACCTACTTCGACGCCCGCCAGTACAACCAGGCACGCGCCTACTTCACCGAATCCCTCGGTCTGGCCAAGGCCGTCGACGACCGCCAGTTCATGGCCAACGTCCTCGCCTGCATGAGCCTCCAGGCCACCTACCAGGACAAGCCCGGCCACGCTCTCGCACTCGTCACGGCCGCCCAGGACCAGGTCCGAACGGCCGCAGGGACGACACCGCGCGTGCTGGCCATGCTCGCGATGCGCGAAGCCTTCGCCCACGCCACCCTCGGCAACCACGGTGCGACCCACGCCGCGATCGCGGAAGCCCACACCCAGTTCGGACGGATCAGCACCGGCGATCCGGACCCGGCCTGGGTCGCCTACTTCGACGAACCGAAGCTGATCGTGGACACCGGCATCGCGCACGGCCGCCTGGGCGAAGCCGCCCTCGCCGAACCCCTCATCACGGACGCCCTCCGCCGGGAACACGCATCGAACCACCGAGGCCGCGCCTTCCACGCCTTCTGGCTCGCCCGCACCCAGCTCCAGCGCGGCAAACTCGACGAGGCGTGCCACACGGCCATGGACGCCCTGGCCCCTGCGGCGGCCGTCAGCTCGCAACGAGTCGCCGGCCACCTCCGGGAGTTCTACGAGCAACTGGAGCCCTTCCGCCGGGAGCCGGCCGCGGTGGCGTTCGAGTCCCGGCTCCGGGAGGTGCTGCCCCGCCAGGTCAGCGGATCGCCTCGTCCATGAGCACGTAGAGCAGGCCGACCAGGGAGCCGCTGCTGACGATTTCACGACGGTCGATCATGCCCCGTACGTCGGCCAGCGGGATCCACTCGATCCGGTCCGACTCGTTTTTCTCGGTCGGCGGACCTTCGTACGTCGCCCCGTCGGCCCGGAAGACGTGGTGCTGGGAGTCGGTGATGCCGTTGGCCGGCTCGGCGTAGATCAGCGACTTGACCGGGCCGGGACGCCAACCGGTCTCCTCCAGGACCTCACGGGCAGCCGCGTCCGCCGGTGTCTCGCCCTCCTCGACCAGGCCCATGGGCAGCTCCCACGCCCAGGCGTCCGTGATGAAGCGGTGCCGCCACATCATCAGCACCTCGCGGCGCTCATTGACGACGGCGGCCACGGCCAGGTGCCGAAGCTTGACGACGTGGTGCTCCCAGCGATTCCCGTCCGGCGTCTCGACGTCGGTGAGCCACAGGTTCACCCAGCTGTTCTCGTAGATCGGACGTTCCCCGTGGATCTTCCACTGCATCGCTGCGGCCCCTCTCAATCGGCCTCCAGCATCGCAGAGCACGGGCTAACTAGAGCTAGGTTCAGTCAGGATTCACGTCAGACTGACGAATACTGGTGCGACAAAGAGATCCAGCAGACCGACCCGCAGGCCCACTCCTCCCTAGGGGGCGTCCCCATCAATGGACGCGTTTTCAGGCGCGGGAAGGAGTATGGAACTAGTGGATATGACCCTCACGCTCTGGGTTCCAGGTGGCTCAGGTGTGGCGAGCGTGGCGCTGTTTGCTACCAAGGGCCTGCTTGATCAACTGCCTGGAGTCTTCGACTCGTGGCACGTTGCACGCTGCACGACGCGCGTGGCGCGGGGTTTGCTCTGTCTCGCCGACGTCCCCGGCAGAGGCAGCAGACGAGCGGGGTCTTCGGTGTGCCTCGTCTTGATAGGCAAGTGGATGCTTGCCTATTCTGTGGTCGTGGCCGACGACCTTTTCAAAGCCCTGGCCGATCCCACCCGCCGCACCATCCTCGACGAGCTCGCGGAGAAGTCCGGGCAGACACTGTTCGAGATCTGCTCGCGCCTGAGCATGAAGCATCAGCTCGGCATCTCGCGCCAGGCGGTCTCGCAGCACCTCGCCGTGCTGGAGGCCGCGGGGGTCGTCGAGACCAGGCGGGAGGGTCGCTACAAGTTTCACGACCTGAACGCGGCCCCGCTGCGGCACATCGTCGAGCGATGGCCCATCCCCGAGACATCCGGACCAGAGGAGAGCACCCCATGAAGATCCATCTGACCAGCGTCTTCGTCGACGACCAGGCTGACGCCCTGCGCTTCTACACCGAGATCCTCGGGTTCGTGAAGAAGCACGACATCCCGCTGGGCGAGGAGCACCGGTGGCTGACCGTCGTCTCGGCCGACGAGCCCGGCGGCACCGAACTCCTCCTGGAGCCCGCCGGTCACCCGGCCGTCAAGCCCTACCGCGACACGCTCGTCAACGACGGGATCCCGCTCGCCCAGTTCGCCGTCGACGACGTGAAGGCGGAGTACGAGCGCCTGCGCGGCCTCGGCGTCCGTTTTACCCAGGAGCCCGTGGAGATGGGCGCCGTCACCACCGCTGTCTTCGACGACACCTGCGGCAACCTGATCCAGATCGTGACGCAGCCGAAGTAGGCCGGTCAGCCGCGCGAGAGGCTCAGGTGCAGTGATGATGATCAGCCCCCGCGCCCTTCAGCGGCGGGAGAGCGGCGGCGCTCCGCCGAGTCACGTCTGGTACACGTCGTACGGTTCCAATACGTGCCTCGACCGGCTCTCGTGTTACATCGCTGGCGGACGGCCGCCGGGTGCCGCCCGGACGTATCCCGGGTGCAGGGACAAGCGACCGCCGAGCGCCTCCGTGCCCGTGGAGCTTCGCGGCGTCATGTACTTCGCCACCGAATCGCCCGTCTGGGGAGGCGGGAGGGCCTTCTACGATCCCGGCGCCGGGGGAAGGGTGCTGGCGAGGGCGCACCTTGTCTCGGTCGGGCAGTTCTCGGACATCGCCGCGCAGGAGATGTACCGGGAGCCGGGGGCCGATCTCGACCTCACGGAAGCGCTGGGTGAGGGACGGTCGGTGCTCGGGGGCGGGCGGTACGAGACGCTCGTTTGTCCGGGCGCGATGGACGGGGTCCCGGTGCTCACCTTCACCGCTCCGTGGAGCGTGGACGAGCCGGAGTGGAACAAGCCCTCGGCGTCCTACGTCCGGCTCCTGGGCGCCGGTCTGCTGGCGGCGAGCGCCTGGGACGGGGACACCATCGCCCGCTATCTCGCGGCGTGCCCCGGCGCGGCCGGCCGATGGACCGCGCGCGAAATCGCCGACCTGATCGCCGACTGATCGCCGCGTCTGAGTGAAGGGGGCCAGGCGCGGTTCTGTCGGCGGTCCTGTCAGTAGCTCCTGCCAGCGCTCCCGCCCGTGGTCCGTTCCGTGGTCCCGTCCGTGGTCCCGTCCGTGGTCCCTTCCGCGGCTGCTGAGCGGCCTCCTGGCGTCGGCATCGGGAAACGCCGAATTAACTGGGCGGGCCGTGGCGCGAAACGCGATTCGGCCACCTTTTCTCCCGGACCCTGCTTGATCCATCCGATCAGGCGTTCCCGGCACCCCGGCGATCCCGGCAGCCCAGCCAGTCTTGTCGATCCCGGAGAAGGGTGTGCGGTATGCGAGGAATCGTGCGTCGAACCGTCCTGCTGACGGCCGTAATGGCCCTGACGGCAGGTACGGCCGCAGCCGCCGAGCAGAACAAAGCGCCGGTCAAACGGCCCAAGGTCGCGGTCATCGGCACCGGCGGGACGATCGCCGGGGTGAGCGAGAGCCGGGTGGACTTCCAGGACTACCAGGCGGGCAAAATACCCATATCCGACTTGGTGGGTGACCTCAAGCCCGAGGTGGACCGGGTCGCCGACGTCTCCACCGTGCAGTTCGGCAACCAGGGTTCGAGCGGCTACTCCATAGCCGACTACCGCAAGCTGACCCGGACGGTCGACCACGCGCTGCGCTCGAACGATGCCGCGGTCGTCACCACAGGTACGGACACGATGGAAGAGTTCGCGTACTGGCTCGATCTGACCGTACGCAGCGACAAGCCGGTGATCCTCACCGGAGCGATGCGCCCGTGGACCGTCATCGGCACCGACGGGCCGGCGAACCTGTACAACGCCATCCAGCTCGCCGCCGGCCGCAAGACGACCTGCTTCGGCAGCGTCATCATGCTCAACGACGAGATCCAGGCCGCTCGTGAGGTCCGTAAGACGGACGCGCTGCGCATGGATACGTTCAACAGCGGTGCCGGCGGCGTCCTGGGCGTGGTCGACCAGGACCGGGTCCGGATCAACCGCGCGCCCGCGCGGGTGGACAAGTGCGGCAAGGCGAGCTGGAAGACGCCGTTCGACCTCGACAAGATCGAGGGCAAGGAGAAGAGCCTGCCGAAGGTGGAGATCGCCTACAGCTACCAGGACGCGGGCGGCGAGGCCATCAAGGCGTTCGCGGACTCCGGCGTGGCCGGCGTCGTGACCGCGGGTACGGGCGCGGGCGGTATCTCCCCGGCCATGAGCAAGGCGCGTACCGAAGCGGCCAAGAAGGGCGTGGTGTTCGCCTCCACGACGCGTACGGGCAACGGGGCCGTCTACGACGACGCGGCGGACGGCCCGCTGATCGGCGCGGCGGACCTCACCCCGCAGAAGGCCCGCATCCTGCTCCTCCTCTCCCTCGCGGCCACCGACGACGTGGACAAGATGCGCGGCTGGTTCACCACCCTGGGTGCGGCCGAGTTCAAGAGCCGCGGCTAGGTCCAGGTCGGTGGTCCAGGCCGGGTCGGTTCAGGTCCAGGTCGGTGGTCCAGGCCAGGTCGGTTTAGGTCAGTCCTGGTCCAGGTCGGGTCGGTTCAGGTCCAGGCCAGGTCCTGTCCGGTCGGCCGCCACCCTCCGGAGGGCGTCCTCGCATCGCGCGAGGGCGCCCTCCGGTGTCGTCGGGTCAGGGGCCCGCGGTGAGCCGGGCGGCCGAGGCGATGGTCGCGCGGGCTTCCTGTTCGGTCAGACCGGTGTACAGGGCCGCGTCGACGAGGGGCTCCGTCAGGGTCTCGCCGAAACCGTGTTCGTACGCGCGGCAGGCGGCCCAGAACAGCCGGGTGTTGCGCTGCCCCGCGTGTGCCGCGCGTACGAACTGCACGAGGCCGTGGCCACGCGCGGGCTGTTCCTCGGCCGCGCCGGAGCGGTGCCGGTGGTGCTGAGCGCGCGCTGGGGGCGCAGGGGGTGTGAGCAGACGCAGAAGGGCGCGGGGGCAGGGCGCGGGCGCCAGGCCGGCCGTACCGGGGGCCGGCCGGTAGGCGCCGCGCGCCGTGACCGAGCCGGGTCCTACGAGATAGCCGCCCGCGCCGCGTACGTCGATGCCGGGGGCGAGCCGACTCGCGGAGTTCGGTACGACGACGTCCGGCGGGCCCGTCAGCCAGATGTGGCGGCCGCCGCTGGGGGTGAGGATCACCACGGTCTCCGGGAGCGTGAACAGATGCTGGAGAGCCAGTTGTTGAAGCGCGGCCACCGATTCGGGCGGTGAGGGCGGTGAGCCGAGGGGTGAGTCCGGCGCCGGTCGCGAGGCGGCTTCCCAGGCCGGTCCTGGGGCTGGCCCTGAGGCCGGTCCTGGTGTCGGTCCTGAGGCCGGTCCCGGGGCGACGTCCAGATCTATGCCGATGAGGTGGTGCGGCGGGCGGCCACAGGCGATGCCGTAGCCGGTCGCCCAGGGTGCGGCGGCGAACAGGGAGCGTACGCCGGTGGGATCGGTGGTGGCGTCGTGCACCCCGTGGCCCGGACGCCCGCACTCG
Source organism: Streptomyces sp. NPDC088147 (assembly GCF_044741565.1). Classification (NCBI taxonomy): domain Bacteria; kingdom Bacillati; phylum Actinomycetota; class Actinomycetes; order Kitasatosporales; family Streptomycetaceae; genus Streptomyces; species Streptomyces sp. NPDC088147. Next base: position 734,017 of record NZ_JBIUSY010000003.1, read on the forward strand.
CCCCGGCAGAGAACCGGCTCGGGCTCGCCCCTGTGTGGTGAGCGCAGCGCGGGGAGCTTGGTGGGGGACAGCGGGAAGACGGGGAGCCCACGCTCGGCGGCGGACAGCGCGTGCGTGAGGGCCAGGGTGGCGGTGGCGGTGTGCCGGGCGGCGATGGCCATGAGTCTATGTTCGTACAGGTGTTCGAAGAAGGGAAGAGGGGGTGGTTCGAGGAGAGAGGGGTGAGGGGCGCAGAAACGCTTCTTCCCTTGTGGTGGGCGGACTCGTGACGCGGATCGCGACACCCGGGCGAGGGCGGGGCAGGGCTTTGGGGGCGCATTGGGGGTTTATCGACATGTCCTCACGCTTGCGAGGGAATCAGGCTCTCCGGGCTGGTTCGCGGGGGATTCGGTGGGCAATTCTGAGGTCGCGACGTCGTCACCGCGACCGAGACAGTCGGCCAACTGCCTCGGAAACAAGCTGTACTTCATGGTTCCTGGAGGAAATGTCATGGCTAACTTCCGTACCGCCCGTGCCTTCGCCGCTGTTGCCGCGCTGCCCCTCGCCGCCGCGCTCTTCACCGGCGTTGCTCAGGCCGACAACGGCGCCTTCTCCGGCGCCGGGTCGAACGCGACCGTGGCCACGATCAGCGGCAGTGGGGTGGGCGGACACAACCTCGGCAACTCGACGACGACGCAGCAGGTGGCGACCGGCGCCGGGGCGTCCAATCAGAACAACACCGCGAATGTGATCGGTTCGGGCTTCACGACGATCGACCAGTCCAACGAGAACGTCGCGGTGACCTTCAACAACCTCTGGTGGTGAAGTACGGCCCGACGGGGGGCGTGACTGAGGGGTGAGGTACGTTCTGCGCGGCGGTACTCCGGTACCGCCGCGCAGGGCGTTTTCCGCGTTCACCGGCGCCTCGCTCACCAGCGGTCCCGCCAACCGACCCATCAGCGGTCCCGCCGACCGGCCCACCAGCGGTCCCGCCAGCGGTGCGACCAGCAGTGCCATCAGCAGTGCCACCTGCGGTCTCGCCGGTATCCGACCCACGTCCCGCCCTGCGTCTGGCCCTGCGTCCCGCCCGCGTCTTGCCCCGCGTCCCGCCCCGCGTTCCGTCGGCGCCGACGGCCGTGCGGCGCCGATCGCCCTCGCGCGCCCGGTCGTTCCCCTACGGTGGCGGTCCCGTACTTCCCGGGGATGACCCTGATGATCTCCTCGTCCCCTCCTCCACCTACAGGAGGTGGAGCAGGCACCATCACTACACCCTGAGGCGGAGACCGCTTCGGGACCTGGGGCCGATCCCCCGAGGGGGGCTCGCTCCTAGCGTGGAGCCATGACCACGCCTGTCTGCACGAGCGCCTCTCAAGCCGCCAAGCCGGCCGCGCACTCGTCGTATCCGAGTCACCCGCCGGCCACCGGACACAGCGCGCACACCGGCCCCACGGGCTTCTCGCCCTACCCGCCCTTCGTGTCGTTCTCCTCGTACGTACGGGCGCGGGGGCCCGTGCTGCTGCGTACGGCGCGCTCGCTCACGTCCAACCCGTGCGACGCCGAGGACCTGCTGCAGACGGCCCTCACCAAGACGTATGTCGCCTGGGAGCGGATCGAGGACCATCGGGCGCTGGACGGTTACGTCCGCCGCGCCCTGCTGAACACCCGGACCTCGCAGTGGCGCAAGCGCAAGGTCGACGAGTTCGCCTGCGAGGAACTGCCCGAGCCCGCCGGGCAGCCGGAGCCCGATCCGGCCGAGCGGCAGGTGCTGCACGACGCGATGTGGCGTGCGGTGATGCGGCTTCCCGACCGCCAGCGGGCCATGGTGGTCCTGCGCTACTACGAGGATCTCAGCGAGGCCCAGACCGCCGAGGTGCTCGGTGTCTCGATCGGCACGGTCAAGAGCGCGGTGTCCCGCGCGCTCGGAAAACTCCGTGAGGACCCGGAGCTTTCGCCCGTCCACTGATGGCCGGGCTGTGTCGGGCCGGACTGGGCTGCCGCGCTCGACCGAGCCGAAGCTCGACCGGACCGAAGCCCGACCGGGCCGGTAGCAGGTTCCGAGGTTCTGACGTCCGACCGTGGTTTCTACTCTCGGGTAGTGACATACCGAGCGGTATGTGAGCAGAATCTTCCCACTTGTCGCGACGAAGCGACAGCGCCCACCGGGAGGATGCTGTGCGAAGCACAATGCAGGATGTACCGCTCACCATCAGCCGGATTCTGGAGCACGGCCGGACCATCCACGGACGGTCGACCGTAACCACCTGGACCGGCGAAGCGGAACCCCAGCGCCGTACTTTCGCCGAGATCGGCGACCGCGCCGCACAGCTCGCCAACGCCCTGCGTGATGACCTCGGCGTGACCGAGGGCAGTGTTCTGGGGACGTTGATGTGGAACAACGCCGAGCATGTCGAGGCGTATCTCGCGATCCCCTCCATGGGCGCGGTCCTCCACACCCTCAACCTCCGGCTCCCTCCCGAGCAGTTGATCTGGATCGTCCAGCACGCCGCGGACCGCGTGATCCTCGTGAACGGGTCGCTGCTGCCGCTGCTCGCCCCGCTCCTCCCGCATCTGCCGACCGTCGAGCACGTCATCGTCTCCGGTCCCGGCGACCGCGCCCCGCTCGACGGAGCGACCGCGCGCGTGCACGACTACGACGAGCTGATCGCCGGCCGCCCCACCACGTTCGACTGGCCCGAGCTGGACGAGCGGTCCGCCGCGGCCATGTGCTACACCTCCGGCACCACCGGCGATCCCAAGGGCGTCGTCTACTCCCACCGCTCCATCTATCTGCATTCCATGCAGGTCAACATGTCCGAGTCGATGGGGCTGACGGACAAGGACACCACGCTGGTCGTCGTCCCGCAGTTCCATGTGAACGCGTGGGGCCTGCCGCACGCCACCTTCATGACCGGCGTCGGCATGCTGATGCCCGACCGCTTCCTCCAACCCGCCCCGCTCGCCGAGATGATCGAGCGCGAGAAGCCCACGCACGCCGCCGCGGTCCCCACCATCTGGCAGGGGCTGCTGGCCGAGGTCACCGCCCGCCCGCGCGATCTGACCTCGATGGCCCGCGTCACGATCGGCGGCGCGGCCTGTCCGCCCTCGCTGATGGAGGCGTACGACAAACTCGGGGTACGGCTCTGCCACGCCTGGGGCATGACGGAGACCTCGCCGCTGGGCACGATGTCCAACCCGCCCGCCTGGCTCACCGTCGAGGAGGAGTGGCCGTACCGCATCACCCAGGGCCGCTTCCCGGCCGGTGTCGAGGCCCGGCTGGCCGGACCCCGTGGTGACGTCCTGCCCTGGGACGGTGAGTCGGCCGGCGAGCTGGAGGTACGGGGACCCTGGATCGCCGGGGCGTACTACGGGGGCGCGGGCGGTGAACAGATCAGGCCCGCGGACAAGTTCAGCGAGGACGGCTGGCTCAAGACCGGCGACGTGGGGACCATCAGCCCGGACGGCTATCTCACGCTCACCGACCGCGCCAAGGACGTCATCAAGTCCGGGGGCGAGTGGATCTCCAGCGTCGAACTGGAGAACGCGCTGATGGCCCATCCGGAGGTGGCGGAGGCGGCGGTCGTGGCCGTACCGGACGACAAGTGGGGCGAGCGTCCGCTCGCGACGGTCGTTCTGAAGGACGGGGCGACGGCCGACTACGCGTCGCTGAAGGAGTTCCTCGCGGGGAAGATCGCGAAGTGGCAGCTCCCGGAGCGGTGGACGGTGGTGTCCGCCGTGCCGAAGACGAGCGTCGGGAAGTTCGACAAGAAGGTGATCCGCAAGCAGTACGCGGACGGGGAGCTGGACATCACCCTCGTCTAGAGCGTCTAGAGCGCCTGGAGCCGTCCCGTCCGGAGCCGTCCCGTCCGGAGCCGTCCCGTCCGGAGCCGTTCCGTCCGGAGCATCCGGAGCGCGTCCGGACGAGCAGGAGGCAGGAGGTCCGGGAGCTGTGGTCGGCGCTGGGGTGGGGCAGCGGGGTGGGGCGGTGCCCCGCCCCGGAGCCGCACCCGCCCCACCCGGACATCCACCTGTCTAGTTCGTCCCGATCTTCGCGAGCAGGTCCACGATCCGGGACTGCACCTCGTCGCTGGTGGAGCGCTCCGCCAGGAACAGCACCGTCTCCCCGGAAGCGAGCCGCGGCAGCTCCGTCCGGTCGATTCCCGCCGAGGTGTAGATCACCAGCGGTGTCCGGTTCAACTGGCCGTTCGCGCGCAGCCAGTCGATGATCCCGGCGCGTCGGCGGCGTACCTGCATCAGGTCCATGACCACCAGGTTCGGCCGCATCTGGGTGGCGAGGTTGACCGCTTCGTTGTCGGTGGCCGCCCGCCCGACCTGCATGCCGCGCCGCTCCAGCGTCTCCGTCAGGGCGAGCGCGATCTCCTCGTTCTCCTCGATCAACAGGACGCGCGAGGGGTGCTGTTCGCTGTCGCGCGGGGCCAGGGCCTTGAGGAGTACGGCCGGATCGGCGCCGTACGCCGCTTCGCGGGTGGCCTGCCCGAGACCCGCCGTCACCAGCACGGGGACCTCGGCGGCGACCGCGGCCTGGCGCAGCGACTGGAGCGCGGTACGGGTGATCGGTCCGGTCAGCGGATCGACGAACAGCGCCGCCGGGAACGCGGCGATCTGCGCGTCGACCTCCTCGCGGGAGTGCACGACCACCGGGCGGTAGCCGCGGTCGCTCAGCGCCTGCTGGGTGGAAACGTCCGGCGCGGGCCAGACGAGCAGCCGGCGCGGGTTGTCGAGCGGCTCCGGGGGAAGCTCGTCGTCGACGGGCCGCGGCTGGGGGCGGTTGGCCACCTCGACCGCGCCACCCGGGCCGTCCAGCGGCTCGGGGCCCTCGGCGCCCTCGTCGGGCGCCCCTATCGCGTACGAACGTCCCTCGGGGTGGGCGTGGGGCAGACGCGAGCCGCCCTGTGACGCGCCGACGCCGGGGTGCGGACCGGAGCCCGCGCCGGACCCGGTCAGGTCGGGGCGTTCGGTGCCGTCGGGCGGGGTGCCCAGCTTGCGGCGGCGGCCGGAGCCGAGGGACTGCGGCTGGCTCGGCGGCTGGTTCGTCGCCTGGCCCGGGATCTGGGGCTGGTTCTGCTGGTGGGGCGGCTGCTGCGTGAAGGGGACCCCCTGGCCGAGGGTACGGACGCTGAAGGCCCGCCCCTGCGTGGAGTCCGGCGAGACCGGAGCCTCTTCGGGCAGGGGCTGCGCGGGCGGGAGCGGCTGATGGGCGCCGCGCCGGGGATTCGGTACGGCGGCGACGTCGGCGGACGAGGACGAGTGCTGCGCGGAAGAGTCCTCGGGCGCGGCCTCGGGTGCCGGGGAGGTACGGGCGGCCGGCGGGACGGGCACGCTGCCGGTGGCGTTGCTCGTGGCGGGGTCGTCGGGCCAGCCCGGGGGCGCGGCCATCGTGCCGAAGCCCGAAGTCGTGGGCATTCCCCGGCCGTTGGACGCGGGGCCGGTCCCGGACGCCGGTCCCGCACCGGACGCCGGTCCCGCACCGGAACCCGGGCCGGCGTGGGACGCAGGGCCCGCGCCACGGCCGTACTCGTGGTCCGGATTTCCCCAGGTGTTCGGGTTCGGGTTGGAGTTCGGGTTGGGGGTCGGCTGGAGGTTCGGGTTCGGGTTCGGGGCGTCCCCGGTCCCGGCGAAGGCCCCCCTGCGCGCCGCCGGCAGCGGGTGTGGCTGCGGCGGGGTGTGATCGTCGTCCGGATTCGTCCGTACGGCGTCATGGCGGCCCGGCACCGGGCCGCGCGGCGCGGGCGGGGCGGCGGGAGCGACGGGACCGTGACCGGGGCCCGGTGCGGGCGTGCGGTCGGCCTCGGCGGGCGGGAGCGCGAACGGACTGCGCGCGCCCTCCGGCTCGGCGGGCACGGGGATGTGCCGCTCCTGCGCGGGAGCGAGCGCGCGGCGGGCACGGCGCCCGGCCGGCGGTGCCGGCTGAGCGGGAGCGGAAGGCATCTGCCGGGGCGTCTGGGCCTGGGGCGGGGCCGGAGCGGCTCCCGGTCCCGGTCCCGGTGACGCGGCGCCCGCCGGAGCGGTCGGCGGTACGGGCGCGGATACGGGGCCGGCGGGCGCCATCGGAGCGGCGGGCGTCATGGGCCCGGCCGGCAGCGCCGGCAGCGCGCGCTGCCCCTGCCCACCGTGGCCGCCCTGTCCACCTTGTCCGCCCTGTCCACCCGGGCCTCCGTGCCGGGCGCGGCGCCCTGTTCCGGCGGCGGCCTCCGCGGGCACACCCTGGGGCGGGACGGCCTGGCCGAGCGCCGCCCGTCCGGTCGGATGCGCACCCTCGGCGGCCGTCACGACCGACCCTTCGGAAGCCGGGGCGGCCGGCAGCGCGACAGCGGACCCCGGGTTCGGCCCCGCGGCACCATGCCCGCCGGCACCCGGCCCGCCAACGCCCGGCCCGCCGGCCGCCGCTACATCGTCAGCGGGGCTCGGACGGCCGCGCCGACGGCCCGTTCCGCTGCCCCCACCGGAGTCCTGCGCGGGGATCAGGTCCTGCCGGATTCCCGGATTCCCGGGATTTCCCGGATTCCCGTGGTTCCCTTGATTCCCCTGGTTCTGGTGCCCAGGAACTCCCGGGCCCCCGAGACCGGCGCCCTCCGTCCCGGCGCCCTCCGTCCCGGTTCCAGCGGCCGTCCCGGATCCGGTGGCCGTCCCGGCTTCCGCCTCCGGCTCGGCCGCCCGCGCCCGGCGCCGTCCCGTAGGTTCCCCGGCGTTCTCGGTCGCGGACGCCAGGAACGCGTCCGTGGACGCCCGCCGCGCGCGTCGCCTGCCGCCGCCGCCCGAAGTCGAAGAGCCCGTCCCCGTCCCCGTCCCCGTGCCCGTCCCGGCTCCCGTACCCGCTTCCTGCGCGGGCAGGGCGGGCTGCGCGGACCCCGGCATCCCGGCGGGCGGCTTGACCGTACCCGCGCCCTCGCCGAGCGGCAGCTCCAGCACATACGCGCTGCCGCCCATGCCCGGCATCTCGTGCGTCTGGAGCACCCCACCGTGCGCCCGTACGATCCCGCGCACGATCGGCTCGTGCACCGGATCACCCCCGGCGAACGGCCCGCGCACCTCGATCCGTACGACATCGCCGCGCTGCGCCGCGGCCACCACGATCGTCGAGTCGACGTATCCGCCGCCCGGTACCAGCCTGGCCCGGCCCGTCGAGTCGACCCCGGCCACATCGGCGATCAGATGCGCGAGGGCCGTCGCCAGTCGCCCGGGGTCCACCTCGGCCTCGATCGGCGGGGCGTGCACCGCGAACTGCGCGCGGCCCGGCCCGATCAGCTCGACCGCGCCCTCCACACCGGCCGCCACGACCCCGTCGAGCAGGGTGTTCGTCTTGATCAGCTGTTCCATACCGGCGTCGAGCCGCTGGTACCCGAGGACGTTGTCGACGAGCGTCGTCATCCGCGAGTAGCCGGCGGCCAGATGGTGCAGGATCTGGTTGGCCTCGGGCCAGAGCTGCCCGGCCGGGTCGGCGGCGAGCGTGGTCAGTTCGCCGCGCAGCTCGACCAGCGGCCCGCGCAGCGATTCGCCGAGCACGGCGGTCAGCTGGGAGTGCCGGCCGGATGTCTCGCCGTACCGCTCCGTCAGTTCCTCGATCTCGGCCGCGTACCGGTCGCTGCGGTCCGCGAGCTCCGCCGCGTGCCGTTCGGTCGCCTCGTCCAGCTCGGCGCGCAGCCGCTCCGTGGTCTCCGCCAGCTCGGCGCGCAGGCGTGCGGTCGTCTCCGTGAGCTCGGTGGTGAGGCGCTCCGTCGTCTCCGTCAGCTCCGCGGCGTGCCGGTCCTCCGCGGTGGCCAGCTCGGCGGCGTGCTGCTCGGTGAGTTCGTCGTACGGACGCCGGTCGGTGAAGGTCATCACGGCGCCGACGAGCTGATCGCCGTCCCGCACGGGCGCGGTCGTCAGATCGACCGGCACCTTCTTGCCGCTCTTCGCCCACAGCACCTGCCCGCGCACCCGGTGCTTGCGGCCCGACCTGAGCGTGTCCGCGAGCGGAGAGTCCTCGTACGGGAAGGGCTCGCCGTCCGCACGCGAGTGCAGGATCAGCGGGTGCAGCTGGTGGCCGCCCAGATCGCTGGCGCGGAAGCCGAGGATCTGCGCGGCGGCGGGGTTGACGAGGACGACGCGGCCGTCGGTGTCCGTACCGACGACACCCTCCGACGCGGCCCGCAGGATCATCTCGGTCTGCCGCTGCGAGCGTGCCAGCTCGGCTTCGGTGTCCATCGTGCCGGAGAGATCACGGACGACCAGCATCAGCAGCTCGTCGCCGGTGTAGCTGTGCGAGTCGTTGTACGCGTCCCGGCCGTCCTCCAGGCTCGCGCTCGTGACCTCGGCCGGGAACTCGCCGCCGTCCGTACGCCGCGCGATCATCCGCGTCGGCTTCGTACGGCCGCGCGCGTCCGCCGCTTCCGGGCGGCGCATCGAACCGGGGATCAGCTTGGAGTCGAACTCGGGCAGCAGATCGAGCAGCCCGCGGCCGACCAGTGCGGTGCCGGGGGTCTCGAACATCTCCAGCGCGATGGTGTTGGCGTTGACGACCGTGCCGTTGGCGTTGACGAGCACCAAGCCGTCGGGGAGTGCGTCGAGTATCGCCGCGAGGCGAGCAGCGCCTCGGGATGGCCTGCTGCTCACGACGACGCTTCCTCCCTGAACCACTGCACCTTGCGGACCGCGGCACCCATCTTGCCCCTCGGGTTCCGGCATGTCACGGAAGGGAGTCTAAAGGCTGGGGAGGCGGCCGCGACGGCGGATGAGCGGGAGCTCTCGCAGGGGTTCTGTGCGAATGGCCTGTGCCACTGGCCTTTCACGCGACTTCCTGCACCTCGCAATTGCCTCACCGTGGAACGTATTGCCCGGTCGGGCGTCTGCCGGACGGGACGCCTGCCCCGACGGACGGTCCGGGGCAGGCGCGTGGACGAGCGGACAGTGGACGAAGCGGACGGTGGACGAGCCGACGGCGGACGAGCCGACAAGCGGCAGGACCGGTGCCGCGTACGCCTCCATGCGCTTCCGTACGCCTGCGTATGCCTGCGTATGCCTGCGTATGCCTCCGCACGGACCGGGAGCGGCCTACGACGGGTTACGCCCGGGTGTTCGGCAGCACCGGCTCCAGCGTCTGCCAGCGGGCGATCTCGCACCCGTTCTTCCGGTTGAACGTGGCGTCGACGGCGCGCCCCTGCCAGGTGCCGGTGATGCGCGCCGTGGCGTCACCGCCGTACAGCATCGTGCACTGCATGTCCTTCGCCACCGGCGCGAACGGGTCCCGCTGCTCGCTCGCCAGCTGCGCCAGCCGGTCGCACGCGGCCCGCGCCTGCTGATGCGTCCCCCCGGCCGGCCGGCACTTCAGGCGGTACGTGCCGTCGGCACCCCGGAGCCCGGAGTCCGCGACGGTGACGGTGAACTCGTCCCGGGAGTCCTCGGCCGACGGCACCGGCAGCGGCAGCGCCACGGGCGCGAGCCGCGTGAGCCCGGAGCCGGCGGACTCGGTGAAGGCGCCGGTGTCGGCGCGGGCCGAGGCGTCCGCGGAGGCGGCGGGCGCGACGGCACCCAGCAGGGCGGCGGACGCGGCGACGGAAGCGGCGGCGGTGAGGACGAGGCGACGCAGCATGGAAGCTCCTGACGGGTGACGGATCCGGGGCCAACGCCCCGCCCTCTCTAACGCGCGTCAAGCCCCGGCGTTGCGGACGCGGAAGCGCTTTGCCCTGTGGGCCACCCGCCTAGTACCGTGAGAAGCGATTGGTGACACCCCACCCGGCTGTGTCATCATCTGCACGCACCATCCGCGCTCGCGCGGGTGTGCTGGAGGCGTCGCCTAGTCCGGTCTATGGCGCCGCACTGCTAATGCGGTTTGGGTCTTAAAGCCCATCGAGGGTTCAAATCCCTCCGCCTCCGCGCGTGAATCACCGAAGCCCCGGCCCCACGGCCGGGGCTTCGGCCGTTCCGGCGCCGATGGCCCGTACGAGTGACCGCCCCCACGAGTGATCGTCCGCACGGCCGCCGACGCGCGGTCCCGACATCGAATCTGGGGCGTTTTCGCAGGTCAGCTGTGGTCTGGCGAATGGATTTCACCTGGCGCCACAGGTCATGTAATGTTGTTCCCGCAACGCCGACCGGGAAGAAAAGCCCGGAACGCCAAGCACTCGTAGCTTAACGGATAGAGCATCTGACTACGGATCAGAAGGTTGCAGGTTCGAATCCTGCCGAGTGCACACAGGTGAGAGGCCCCCGGAGAAATCCGGGGGCCTCTCGCGTTGGGCCGTACAGCAGCGAAGTACAGCAACGGGTCAACCGGGGCTGGGAACGTCAGCCAGCGCCGCCCATCACTTCGGAAAGCTTGCCGATGGCCGCACGCACCTCGTCCTCGCTCGCCTCCGCGTAGACCTCCATCGTCATGGCGATCTGGGAGTGCCGAAGGATGCGCTGAGCGATCTTCGGATGCACCTTGAGGGCGACCAGGAGCGAGCTGCACGTGTGCCGGGTGTTCCGCAGCGGGATCACCCGGAGGCCGGCCCGGCGGGCGCGCAGCGCGAACATGCGGGTGAGGTTCCCCGGTTCGATCGGCGTCCCGTACTTCGTGGTGAAGACCAGATCGTGCCGGTCCTGCCAGAGGGCACCCGCGGCTTTCCGGTCCCCGGTCTGCTGAGCGCGGCGCATGCGCAGGGCCTTGAGGCAGAGTGCGGGCAGCGGCAGGAAGTCGTCCGACTCCTCCGTCTTGGTCTCGCGGTGGAGGATCTGCCGTCCGGCCCGCTGGATCTGGTGGTCCACGTACAGCTCGCCGGTCTCGAAGTCGATGGACTTCCAGGTCAGACCGAGTACTTCACCACGGCGCAGCCCCAGGCAGAGGACCAGTACCCAAGCCGCGAACAGGTGGTCGTCACGCGCCACGCCGTCGGCGAGGAAGTGGCCCGCCTCTGCGACGGACCATGGCTTGATGCGGCGGCGGCGCGGCTTGGGGACCTTGACCAGGGAGGCGACGTTCTTACCGATCTCCTCTTCGGCCACGGCGTGCGACAGGGCGGCCCGCAGAGCGTCTCGCGCGGCCTGGATCACCCGCCGGGAAGGGAACGCCTCGCAGCACTCACCAACGGCGCAGCAGCGCTGCCGACTCGGTGAGCGCTTCGCGTCTTTGCCTTGGGCGCAGCATTGGCAGATACCGGCAAGCTTGGTCAGCCACTCGCGCACGTCCCGCACGGTGAGCTTGTCGAGGCGCTTGGTGCCGAGGTGCGGGCCGATGTAGAGCCGTACGGAACCCTCATACGAGATGTAGGAGAGAGGAGCGAGGTTCGGCTTCACGATCGAGTCGAGCCAATACGTCAGGAAGGCGTCGAGGGTGCGGTGACGGGTCGTCACAGGTCCCTTTTTGGCTTCACCGTGCAGTTGGATCCACTTGTCGTGCACGACGTCGCGGGTCGGCCCGTAGACGTACTTGCGCTTGCGCCTGCCGTCCGGGGTGTCGACCCAGACGTACGCGGCGAAGCCGTTCCTGTAGGGGTAGATGGATCCTTCGCCGTTGCCCCGCTTGCCACTCATGCCGACCACCGCGCATCGTCGGTAGCAACGCGGGTGACGTACGCGTCCACCCAGGCAGGCAGGATACGCCGGTTACGGCCGACCTTCACCGAGCGGATCTCACCGGTGAGCACGAGCATCTTGGTCTTGGACAGACCGAAGCCGAGCATCTCGGCAACCTCGGCCGTGGTGTGCCACTTGCGTTCGATCACAGCGGAAGTCACGAGCAATCCCCCTCCAGGCGGTGGGTGCGGTCGGGCAGGTCGGGCAGCTTGTCGAATTCGGCCAGCCCGCCGATGCGGCGGTCCACGACGCGGCGGATGTGGGGCATTCTGAAGGCACCTCCTGGTTCCGTGGATGGGATGGGAGGAACCGGGGCAGCGGGCGTCTTTGACCCGTCGACCGCTGCCCCGGGTGCAGTTACGAGTGCCGGGAGAGGTCTTCCGCGGGGTGCTCGGACTTCGCTGGGACAACGGCCAAGGTGGCGATCAGCCGGACCGGGGACGCGGTGTCCCGCGGGTTCTCCGTCTCGACCCAGCCCCAGTACGGGCATGTCCTGAAGGGGACATAGCCGAGGTGCTTGAGGGCGGAGGCGCGGTCGTTGACGCTGGGGATGCCCCTGTCGGCGGGGAGCAGTTCCTCCGGCCACCGGCTCTCGCCGGGGAGGACGACGTAGACAGCCCAGTGGGAGCCGTCCCCGGTACGGCCCATCTGCGCGGTGAGTGGGGGGATCTCCTGCATCATCGGTCGTCCCCGGAGACCTGGTTGGTCGCCGCCGTGAGAAGCACGAAGTGCAGGGCGCTCTCTGCTGTCACGCCGTAGGCGTACGCAGTGTCCGGTAGCCCTGTGGCACGCTCGGATGCATGGGCGACGTCGGCGCTCTCGTAGTCCGCCAGGTCCTCGTAGAACGCGAGGTCGGTTACGTACGCGAGGGCGTGCTCCTGCTCCAGTACCCGCTGCCGCAGACTGGCGAGCCGCTCGCTTCCGGTCCATCGGCTGAGCGCACTCCGCAGATCGGGCAGGGGCTCGGCCGGCAGTACGTAGCAACTGTCGCGACGCCCGAGCACGATGTGGGGCGGACGCTCGCCGTTGAGTACGGACTTCACGGCCGCGGCGGTGCCGTACGCGTACGCCTGTGCCGTGTTCTCGTACAGCCTCTTCGTCGTGTCGCGCAGGTTCCCGTACAGCTCACCGAGCCGCCACAGGGCATCGTCCTGCGGACGCACGAAGTCCCTTTCGAGAACGCTCAGCTTGCCGTTGATGGGGAGCACTCGGGTGGGATCGACGTTCCACGAGGCGGTGCACGCTGTCTGGTGGGCGGTTCGGTATTCGCGAGCGGCGGCGCCGAGGGCATGCACGCTCGCGGTCAGGGTGTTGAACCACGCGGGTGTCGGTTTGGGCATGGGAACCTCCGTATCGGGCGCAGGCCGGGCGGCTGTCCGGTCCTCTGCGCGGCTCCACCTCCGGCCGGGATGGGGGGAGTTGGAGCCGCACAGGGGACCGTCAGCCGACGAACTGCTGCGCCGCGCTGGTGCCGCCAGCGGACGCCAGCAGGAGTGTCCGGAGGTCGCTGCCCACGACCACGGCGAGACGCTGTTCGATCGCCTGCCAGGAGACGGAGTCAATGGCCATCAGCGAGGCGACGGCGGCAGGGCCGCGGCCCTCACTGATGGCCTCAAGGGCGTCCCTGAGTTCACCGGCGGCCATCAGCGAGATCTGGGGCAGGGCGGTGGCGTACTGCTCGGACATGGGCGGGATTCCTCTCGGTGGGATGGGTGAGATCTGCGTCAGTTGCCGAGGTCGCGTACGGCATCGGCGAGCGCGGTCATGATCTGGTCGATGGACTCGGCGGCTCCGGTGCGGGAGAGGTAGAAGCCGAAGAGCACGGCGACCACGGCGGCCCCGATGCCGACGGCCTTGAAGCGCAGGAGCAGCGCCAGCAGGAGCCCGAGCAGCGCGAGTGCGGAGATGGTCAGGAACATAGGCGTGGCCTCCAGGAGCTGTTGGTGATCAGCGGGTGCCGTCGTGGTGGAGGCGAGCAGCGCCGTTGTAGAGGCGGCGGCCGATCCGGAGGCGCCGGCCGTAGCCGCCGCAGCGCCTGCACTGGCGACCGCGCTTGAGCCGTCCGCTGCGCGTCTGATGGATCTTGTGGCCCCAGCCCTTGCACGTGCGGCAGGCTCCGTACGGACTCGCGGCACACATCAGCCCGTAGCAGAGCGTGGCGACTATGAGGATGGGCATAGCGGAGAGCAGAGAAGGCATGACAACCCCTCCCAGGGCAGGAATCAGGGCATGAGCCAGGCAGGGCCGCTAGGGGCTAGTTACCTGCTCAGAGTTGGTTTTGGGCGCTAGCGGGAGTGCTAGACCTAGCGGGGCTCGCCGCTAGGTCCAGCGGCGCGAATGGCTATGTCGCTTCCGCTTTCCCGTCACGTTTCGTGATCGCCGAGAGGACGTCGGCGCGCTTGATGCCACGGCGGTTGGCGCCCTTGCCGTCCTCGGTAGTGCCCCATACCTGCGCGGTGCGGATGCCGTACGGCTTCAGCGCGCTGGTCAGCTGCTCAGGCGTCCACGCGCCGTAGACGTCCGGCCGGAGTTCGGCGAGGCGCGGGACGACGGCCTCGTTCCAGAGCTTCGACTTGTCGGCGGGGATCGCGGCGCAGAGATCGGCCAGCAGGTCATACGAGGAGGCCGCATTCGACGCGGGCTGTTCGCCGAGCGCGTGCCCGGCGAGGGTGCCGGCGCGTTCTCGTAGCGCGCGTGCGCGGAGCGCGATCCGGTCGGCCTGCACGGCGTCGATGAACGCCGAGCGGACGATACGGGCGTCCGCGCCTTCGCCGAGGAAGTAGGAGATGCCCTTGTCGCCCCAGGCGAACATGCTGGCGCGCACGCCGCGCTTGTACGCGCCGGTGCCGAGGACCATGTCGTTTTCGATCTGGCCCATGACCTTCAGGCACCAGCGGGCCGAGGCGTTGGCGCTGATGGCCGTCGGGATGCTGTCCTTGTCCGGTCGCTGCGTGGCCAGCAGCAGAACGATTCCGGTGGCTGGTCCGCGCTTGACCAGATCGGTGCAGATGTCCTTGAACTCCCCGCCGTACTTGGGGTGTTCGAACCAGACCTGGCACTCATCCACCCCGACCACGATCGGGTGGAGGCCGAGCGAGCGCTTGGAGGCCAGTTCGGTGGTCACCTTCGACTCGGGGCAGATGTCCCGGGGCAGCGAGCGAATCACCTTGGCTCGCCGCCTCAGCTCACCCTGAAGGTCTCGCAGATCGGCGATGGCGTACTCGATGTCCGCGTCCTCCTCGCCGGCCCGGTGTCGGTACGCGACACGGTCACCGACGGAGTCCAGGTCGCCGGTGCCCTTCAGGTCGTACGTGTGCAGCTCGGCTCGCGTATCCAGCGCGGCGATGAGCAGGAGCAGCCGGAGAAGGAACGTTTTACCCATCCTCGGGATGGCACCGATGACACCGGCGATGAACATGAGCGTGACGCCGACCCACCGTCCGCGCTGGTCAGTGCCCCAGAACACTGGCTTGAACAGATCCGTGCTGCCGGACTTCGCGAGCGGCCACAGCGCCTGGTCGGCCTGCGACATGTCCTGATCCCCGACCCACAGCCGGAGCCGGCCGGTGTGCTCGTCCGGTACGGCCTCCGGCCATACGCACCCCAGCGGACGCCGCAGTCCCGAGGCCAACTTGTCGCGACGGTCGGCGACGTCGGTCACGGTGACGCCGTACGGCAGGTCCCCCACGGCCAGCCACCCCGGACCGTCCCGGGTGATGGGCGCGGTGAAGGTGAAGCCCGGATCGCCCTTGGACTGGGCTTGGTTGATGGCGGGGATGCTGATCGAGCCCAGTGCGCGCAACACGATGTCGCTGGTCAGCTTGGTGGCCTTGGGGATTTCCACAGCCCTGTTGATGACCGGAGCGTCGGCGGCCTGGCCCAGCCAGCCCAGCGCGAGGGTGGTGGCTGCTCCGGCCAGGGCGAGCAGCCAGGCCGGGGCCAGAACGTACAGGGTGAGCGCCGTTGTCGGCCCGACGATCGAGGCGAGGACGGCGACGACCGTACGCCAACGCACCCGACGATCCCGCTGTCGGCAGAGCTTCAGATAGTCGTCGATGTCGTCGTTCGTGGCCGCCGACTGACGGAGCGGTCCGCCCTCGGCGTCCGCCATCCACCGCAGCGAGCCGCCGACGAACCGGGACATGCCCCGTGGCGCCTGGAGTACGAGACGCAGGGAGTACCACGGTGTACGGATCGCGTGGTACGCGGTGACGTGCCAGGCGTACGCGGCCACGCCCTTGCTCGCGCTGGTGAACTCGGTCCGGGACTTGGCCCAGGCCGGGACGACCGCGCGCCGCTTCGCGCCGCGGACCCGATCCATCAGCCCGGGGCCCGACGGTCCGCCGGGACGGTCGACCATGACTGTCGCGTCCGGATCACCGTGTTCGGTCGTGTGGGAGTCGGCCGACTTGGTCGGGGCCTCGGTCGGGGCCGACTGCTCCGATCCGGGCTTACCGACGCTCATCTCCTTCTCCAACCGCGCGAAGAACTCGCGCTCCTGGTCGTCGTGATCCTCGTGCTTCACTGGCACTTCCTTCCGGATAGGGAGGGAGGCTGAGGCCCGGCCCTACCCGCCAAAGCAGCGGCCGGGCCTCAGTTCGAATCAGGTACTTGTGCGCGTTGGGTCGGCCTGTGTCAGACCACAGCCGCGGCCGGTTCCGGTTCGGCTTCCACGGCGCGGCGCTCGGACCTGAGCACGTCGCGCAGTTGGCGCGAACGGTCCTGGCCACAGCCGACGGCCTTGCGGATGGGCTCGGCGTCCAGGCGCTCATAGGGCCACGTCGCCGTTTCCTCGCGGGCTTTCTTGATCGCCTCGTCCCATGTCATACGCGGGCGGTACTTCTGCGCCGTCGCCTTCCAGCGCGGCCGGACTTTCGGCTCCGAGGCCGACTCACGATCAGCCACCGGCGCCGCCGTCGTCGGGGCGGGCTGGTCTTCGTCGTCGGCGGTCGGGAGGTAGCCCTCCGGGGCCAGTTCGCCCAGCTTGAGCAACACCAGATCGCGGTGCGGAGCCCTGCGGCGCCAGGCCCGACCGTAGTTCTCGCGCAACGCGGCGCGAACGAGAAGCCGTTGCTTCTCCAGAGCCAGAGCCTCGCGATAGTCGGTCGTCTCCCAGAGCACCATCCGACGCCAGAGCATCAGCGTCGTACGGGGCGCGAACAGCCACCGCGAGCGCCGGATGCGTTCCATCCGGGCCCCCGTCGCCACCCCGATGCGGACGGCGTAGACGTGCGCCGCGACCTCGCTGAGCACGACCCAAAGCAGCGGCATCGATCCGTGGGCGACCTTCGCCGAGACCGAGGTCCCGGCCGCGACGTTCAGCCAGCAGGTGACCAGCGTGAGCGCCCAGGGCACGAACCGAACCCAGGCCAACGGCATGCCGAGCCGGATCAACAGCAGATTGGCCGCGGTGAAGACCGGGATGGCCAGGTCGATACCGACCGGAAGCATCCACGCCTCGGCGAATCCCCAACGCTCCGCGGCCGAGGAGACAGAGCCGAACGAGGCGACAAGCCCGAGGCCGCCGACCGCCCCGCCGGTCGGGATCACGACGCTGAGCAGTGCCTTGTCCACTGCGCTGAGCGGGAGAGGCGCGGGCGGTCGGCTCATGCGGCGGCCCTCGCCCAGGTCGCCGACAGCACCCCAGCCATGTTCCTCAGCGCCGCGACGCCGCTGAGCTGAGCCGCGTACACCGCGTTGAGCAGGGCGATCTCGTCGTTCTCGCTCTGCTCAAGCAGTTCCAGCAGCACATCGCGGGCCGCTGCCCTCCTGACCTCCCGCTGCTCGGCGGTCTCGCCGTACTCGCCGAGGAACAAGTCCCGGAAGTCCTCGGAATCCGGCTCCCGCTCCCCCTCCTCTAATCCGTGGGCCGCCCAGCCGCCGACGTACGTACGCATGGGGGTCCTCACCTTCTCTCCTGGTCCTGGTTGGGATGGGCGAAGCCGGCCCGGCGGGCATCGTCTGACCCGTCGACCGCCGTCACCGGCCACGTCAAAGCAACTCATGAAGAGGTCTTCTCCTCAAGACCTCTTTAGGAGTAGCTAGGACTATGAGGCATCCCTCCCCCAGTCGTCAAGACCTCTTTAGGAGTCGTATGCTGGCGCCGTCGCACAAGAGGACGGTGAGCACCCATGGCCAAGGCATACGAGCGGATCGCGGACGAGCTTCGAGAGTCCATCCGCGCAGGTGAGCTCAAGCCCGGCGATCGCCTGCCCTCGGAGACGAAGCTTGCCGAGGACCACAGGCGCAGCGTCCCGACGATCCGTGACGCGCTCAGGCTCCTTCAGGACGAAGGGCTGATCGAGAAGCTGCACGGCCGCGGGAACTTCGTCCGCAAGGCCCGTACGAGGGTGCTGCGCACGAACGACCGCCACCAGTGGGAGAAGAACCGAGCGCGGGAGCCGGAAGCCAAGCGGCTGGAGACGGGCTCTACGGAGCACGACACCGGGCTTGAAGTGGACGACCTGGTGTTCCACGCGTCGTACCGCGAGACCAAGGCGGACAAGGAGATCGCCGAGGCGCTCGGCGTTCCTGAGGGCAGCGCCCTCGTGGAGCGCAGCTATCGGACGCGGTACGCCGCCGAGACGGCGCCGTTCGCCCTGGTCACCTCGTATCTCATCCGTGCGCTGGTCGAGTCGAACCCTGACCTCCTGGACGCGGCCAACGAGCCGTGGCCGGGGGGCACTCAGAACCAACTGCTCTCGGTCGGCATCGAGCTGGACCGCATCGAAGAGCGTGTGACCGCCCGGCCGCCGACTCCCGAAGAGGCGGAGGAGCTTGAGCTCCCGCCTGGCACCTCGGTCCTCCTGCTCCGGAAGACCTCGTTCGACCTCAATGACCGCGTCGTGGAGATGTCCGACGTCACGCTGCCCGGTGACCGTACGGAAATGCTCTTCACCACCCCCCTGGAAAGGTGGTGAGTGCCGTGAGCCGGCGCATCATCGTCATTACCGCCGTGCACGCACCGTCCGCCCACTTCCTGCCGGACGCGTTCAAGTCGCTGTGCGAGCAGGAGCTTCCCGAGGGGTGGGAGTGGCACTGGCTGATCCAGGAGGACGGCCGGAGCGACGAGGTCGCCCCGTACGTCCCCGACGATCCGCGCGTGACCTTCAAGCAGGGGCGCCCCGGCGGTCCCGGCACTGCCCGTACGTTGGCGCTCGCGTACGCCGACGGCGAGTACATCAAGGTCCTGGATGCCGACGACCAGTTGTCGGCGGGGGCGCTGGCCCGGGACCTGGCGGCGCTCGAAGCCGACCCCACGCTCGGCTGGGCGACGTCGCGTGTGCTGGATCTGCTGCCGGACGGCTCGACCGTCGGCTTCGAGGGCGACCCCGACGCGGGTCCGATGGCGCGCGGCGCGGTGGCCGCGTACTGGTCGGCGAACAACTACCGGGCTCCGGTCCACCCGGCGACGCTCTTCGCGCGCCGGGACCTGGTGCTCGCTCTCGGCGGGTGGATGGCGCTGCCGGCCTCGGAGGACACGGGGCTGCTGCTCGCGCTGGACTCGGTCAGCCGCGGCTGGTTCTCGCCGAAGGTGGGGCTCCTGTACCGCAAGTGGCCTGGCCAGGCGACGGGCCAGGCCGCGCACACCGACCCGGCGGAGCGTGATGCCCGTATGGCGGTGGTGGAGGCGAGGGCGCGGGCGCTCTCGTACCTGCGGTGGAACTATCCGGCCGCGGGCTGAGCGAGGTCAACCGGAGCCTGCGGCCACGACGCTGGTCGGAGGTGACGTTGGTCAGAGGTGCCAGGATCTGGGGCGCGTCTGCGCCCCCCATTCGGTGCGGAGCAGAGACAGGGCCGTGAGGTCGTAGCGGCGTCCCCGGTGCAGGCATGCTGAGCGGCGCACTCCCTCCTGGACGAACCCGGCGTTTGCCAGGGTGGTGAGCGCGGCTGTGTTGTCCGTGTGGGTGACTGCCTGGAGGCGGTGCATGGGCAGTTCGCCGAAAGCCAGGTCGGCCAGAGCGTCCAAGGCGTCCGTTCATCAACTCTTGCCGGGTCGCCACAGGCGGGGGGTTACCAGCCGTTCATCAGTGGAGCCTCGCTCACGCGAGGCCCCACGACGGGATCAGACGGTGAGGACGAGCTTGCCCTGGAGGTGACCGCCGTCGAGCAGCCGGTGCGCGTCGGCGACGCGCTCGAACGGGAACGTCTCCTGCACGTGGACCCGGAGCCTGCCCTGTTCGACGAGTCCGACGAGACCTCGCAGGGCGACCGGATCGGGGTCGACCGCGATGCCGCTGAAGCGCATGCCGGCCGCCTCGTACTTGGCTGCGAGCTCCGAGTCCCCCTCGGCGACCGCCGTCACCAGGTGACCGCCTGGGCGGAGCACTTCGAGTGACCGCTCGACGGTGTCGCCGCCGATCGTGTCGAGCACGACATCGATGTCGCGAACCGCCTCGGTGAAGTCGACGGCCGTGTAGTCGATCACCTCGTCGGCGCCGAACCCCTCGACAAACTTCCGCTTACTCCTGCTGGCGGTCGCGATCACGTGCGCGCCGAGCGCTTTCGCGATCTGGATCGCGACGTGGCCGACCCCGCCACCACCGCCGTGGACGAGGACGCGGTCGCCCTCGGTCACGCCGCCGAGGTCGACGAGGCCCTGCCACGCCGTCAGCCCGACGACCGGCAGCGCCGCTGCCTCGACGTGCGAGAGCGACGCCGGCTTGCGTACCAGGTGCAACGCCGGCGCCGACACGACCTCGGCGTACGCGCTCGCCGCTCGCGGGAACAGCGGCATCCCGAACACCTCGTCGCCGGGCCTGAACCGATACGTCAGCGACCCCTCCTCGACCACGCCGCTGATGTCCCAGCCGAGGACGAACGGCGGCGGGCCCATCAGCGGGGGGAACTCGCCGGCGCGCAGGAGCGCCTCCAGCGGGTTCAGCCCGATCGCCTTGACGCGGACGAGAACCTCGGTGGGAAGGGGCTGGGGCTCGGGGGCGTCCACGATGGTGAGCACCTCGGGGCCGCCGAGCACCTGCTGGGTGATGACTCGCATGACTCTCCTGGCTTTGAAGGGGGGAGAGAACCCAGGCTAGGTTTCCGATAGGAACCAGCAGGTACCGTTGGCGCCATGAGCGGTTTCGTTCCCGGTGATCCCTTTCTCGCCGACTGTCCGGCACGTCTGGCGGTCGAGCTGATCGCCGACAAGTGGACGGCGGTCGTGCTCTACGGCCTCAGCAAAGGCCCGGTGCGCCATGGCGAGCTGATCGAGCTGATCGGCGGCATCTCCCGCAAGATGCTCACCCAGACGCTCCGAAAACTCGAAGCGCACGGACTCATCCGCCGCCACGCCTACGCCGAGGTGCCGCCCCGCGTCGAGTACGAGCTCACCCCGCTCGGGGCGACGCTGATCGATCCGATCCACATGCTGACCGAGTGGGCGAGGGCGAACGGCGACGCAGTGCTCGATGCGCTCGACGCCGATCCCGAGCCGGTCGCCCATAGCGACTGAGGCCCCCGCCAGGGCACTGAGTATCCTCTCGGCCGCTACTCGATATCGGCCCGGCCGCGCTCGGGCCGCAGACTCTCGATGCGTGGGACGATCTGCCACCTCGGGGTGGTGGTCCTGGCCACGACCACGAGCGTTTCACCGGTCTCACCCCAGGTGCGGTGCACGAGGTCAAGCGCGTGGTCCACGGCGGACGCGACATCTCCCCCGGCGCCCGAGCACAGCCAGGTGCGCAGTCCGTCGAGATCGTCCCCTGTAGTACGAGGACATAGGACAGGCTCTAGTTGGTCAGTTGCGGACAGGCACCTCGTAGACGATTTCGCAGGTGGCGGCCGGGATGACGATGTCCGCCGTCTCGACCGGGCGCGCGTCGTCGCTGTAGTACGTCCGCCGGATGCGCGTGACGAGGGCGCCCCGCTGTACGCCGAGGAGCGTCGCCTCCTCGGCACTGGCCTGTCCGGGCTCCGGTTGCTCCACGACGTGGCTGACCGTGATGCCGATCTCCGCCATGCGGTCAACGACTCCGGCGCCGGCGTGCGGTCCGCCCTCGGGCAGCACGATCAGCGTGCCGGACGTGATCTCGTACGGCTCCCAACTGGTCGACACCTGAGCCGGTTTGCCGTCGACCAGGAACTCGTACGCGGTGCGGACGCAGAGGTCTCCCTCGGAAATGCCGAGGCGAGCGGCGATGTCAGCCGGCGCCGGGACCTTCGCGTCCGTACGGCTCTCCCACGTACCGCGCTTGCCGAGCGACGCCATGTCGGCGCGGAACGGTGATCCTCCGCGCTGCTCGCGGTACTGCGAGCGGACCATGCGCAGGCGTTCACGCGGTTCGGCGACGTACGTGCCCGATCCCGTACGGCCCTCCAACACACCCAGTGAGATCAGCAGCTCTTGCGCGCGGCGGATGACGTTGTCTCCGACCCCGCATTCCTGTGCGAGTTGAGCACGGGACGGGAGCCGGTCTCCCGGCGTCCACTCCTGGTCAGCGATGCGCTGCCGCAGCACGTCGGCGATCCGGAGGTAGGGCGGTTGCTCTCGCATGTAGAAAATCTAGTCCACTAGCTCTAATCTAGTTCACTACCTTCACTGAAAGTGATCCTGCGGCGACGGGGGACTCGTGTCCTTACCCCAAGGACGTGCTGACCAACTGGCCACGCGTCTCTCCGCCGCCGGGTTCACCCCGCGCGTGACGGATCACGACGATCACACGCGCATCGAGATGGAGGTCGCGGACTCGGTCTCGGCCGGGTCGTGGCAGGAGCTCTTAGCGGTGCTGGAAGCAGCCGATCGGTTCGGGCTGGACGTCAGCAGCGCGGGCGGTCGCCTCGCATGGGCCGCCATCCGCAGAAATGCCCCCGCGACAGGCGACACCGTCCGGGGGCACACCCATCAGCTATAGGGAGCTGATCAGCGTGTTCGACTTTATCCGCCGTGCTGCCGCATGGACCAGACGACGGCTCGTTCCACCTCCACCGCGTCATCGTTCGTCTCGGTGGCGCGGTTCGCATCGCGCGATCGCCGGCCGGACCCAACGACGCACTTCACCTGCGCCGTTGGTGCCGCCGTCCGCACCGCTCCGCCCGAAGCACGCCGCGCCGCTTCGCGCGGAAGACAACGTTCTCGTACGGCCGTACGTGCTGACGGCTGAAGAACGAGCCCGGCTGTGGCGCCGGCCGCGCCCCCGAACGCTCGTGGTCCGCCCGTACCTCAACGCTGTGGAGGTGCACTGATGCCGATCCGTCACCAGCAACCGACCGGGCCCTCCACGGCCGTGCCGTACTACTCGATGGCCTGCCGTGTCGGTACGCACGCCAAGTGCGAGGAAGCGGTGCGCAAAGCCGCGCCGGCCGCCGTGCCGATCGTCTACGAGACCTGCGTGTGCTCGTGCCATCTCAGTGAGGCGCAGGCCTCCGGCGAAGGCGGGACGCATGGCTAACCGGTATGAGCATGTCGCGGACGACCTCCGGCGCCTGATCGCGACAGGTGCCTTGCCCGTCGGGGAGCGACTGCCCGCGGAACAGGAACTCGCCTCGCGCTACAAGGTCAGCACACCGACGTTGCGGAACGCACTGGAGGTTCTTCAGAGCGAGGGACTGGTGGAGAAGCGCCACGGCAGTGGGAACTTCATCCGTCGGCCGGGACAGCGGATCACGTACGCCAGCGACAGGCACGAGGCCGGGCGGAGCCCCATCCCCAATGTCGCCGTCAGCGTCAGCCTCGAAACCGCGCTGGTGAAGGCGGATGCTCGCCTGTCTCTGCTCCTGGCCGTGCGGGCGGGGAGTCCCCTGGCCGAGTACGCCTTCATCAGCCATCAAGGGGCAGCACCGCGCAGCTTGGCCCGCGTTTACGTGCCTCATGCCGTGGCCCGGCTCGGCGTGCCGGATGTGAACGAGTCGCCGTGGGGCGACAGCGTGCGGCAGCTGCTGTCCGGGGTGGGGGTACGAGTGATGGCGACCGCTGAGCGCGTCACCGCGCGCTTTCCGACGACGTGGGAGGCGCACACCCTGCACATCAGCACCAGGGCCCCAGTCCTGGCCGTGGAACGTACGTCGACCGACGCGAGCGACCGTGTGGTGGAGGCGGCGCTCCTGGTGCTGCCCGGTGACCGCACCGATGCCCTTTTCACCAAGCGTTCTGTGATTCAGGAACTGGAGGCAGCGGGATGACTACGTCACACGCCATCACCACATCGGAAGCCTCGTTCGAGGTCCAACTCCCGATGACCGCTCGATCTGTTCCCCTCGCCCGCAACGCGCTCGAAGAGGTCATGGGCGGCTGGGACGTGGACTCGGACACGAGGGAGGACGTGCTCCTCGTGGTCGGGGAGTTGAGCGCGAACGCGGTCACGCACGCGCGGAAGTTCCCCGGTCGCCAGTGGAGGTTGGCCGTCGTGCCGAATCTCGAAGTGATTCGTGTCGAGGTGTCCGACGCCGACGCGGAACGCCATCCCGAACTGTCCCCTCCCAGCGATGGAGAACAGGGCGACGCCGAGCGCGGACGGGGCTTGGAATTGGTGGACACCCTGACCGGCGGCACTTGGGGAGTCGCGGAACGCGTAGTCGGCAAGACGGTGTGGGCACAGATCAAACGGCCGGCCCCGCTGGGGGCATTGTGAGCGTCTGGACTCGGGCCGGCTTCTGGTGCGAGTTCACCGTCACCGCGGCGGGGGCCGATGCACCCGGTGAGCAGACGATGCGCGCGGTTCGGAGTGCCGGGGGAGCACTGTCCTGGCTGCGCGTGGATTTGCGCACACTGACCGGCGGTCTCGATCGAGTGGAGGCCCGGAGGGCATTCGAATGGCTTGAGCGCCATCAGTGGACAGCAGCTGACCAGCTCAAGCGAGGCGAACCGGTGGCTCTCTCCCTGCTGCACCACAACGCGACACTGAGATGGACGATCAGCCCGGCATTCTTCTTGTTCCTGCTGGTCGCTCCGTGCACATGCGTGGAGTCGGGGTTGATCTCATGACTCAGTTCATCGCTCGGGTTCTCGCCCTGATCGACCGACGCGAGTCAAGGCGGAACCGTGCCCCTGAGGACTTGAACGAGCGTGTGGAGTGGAACGCTCGGCGGATCCTCAATCCGCCGAAGCCTTCCCTCCTCAGCCGGTTCGGTGGGTGCTTGCTCGCAGCCGAGGAGTGGTGGGAGCGCAAGGTTTCGTTCCGAGGTCTCCACCGGCGCATGGACGCGGTACGGGAGGCGTATGAGCGCACATCCCCGCCTGACTGGAAGACGGAGGAAGGGAAGCGCCGTGCATTGAGACGCCTCGCCGAGGACGCGGCGACGAGGAAGCGCCAAACCGACGAGGGCGGAACCTGACGCCCGAGTTGGCATGCGGAGACGAGGCATCCCGCGGTCTTGCGGCGCTTCGCCTCGTGACCACGCAGGCCCCCGGTCTCCGAACCGGGGGCCTGTCGTGTTGTCTGTGGCTCCGGGAGTCAGGCGAGCGTCTCCGCGTCGATCCGGGAGAAGATCAAGTCACTCTCCTCAACGACCGCGCCACGCCACCGCACCGGAACAACCGGCTTGCCACGAATCGCTGCCGGATAGCTTCCGGGCGCGTAGTCATTGGCGAGCCGGTAGGCGTTGAACCCGTGATCACGCATCGCCGTCAGCAGCTCCTCGGCGGAGTCTCCGAGCTGGGCCATACGGTCGGGGGACACCTCAACCGTGACCTCGGCGTCCGGCCGCAGCTTGTCGAGCATGGGCACCATCCCCCGCACGACGGGTCCCTCCGCCCCTTCAACGTCGATCTTGATCACGCGAGCACGGGCGATCTCGTCCGACTCAAGCAGTTCCGGCAGTGACCGCGCCTCAATCTCAAACGAGGACTCCGCCGGCCCGTCGTACGGGACGATGCTGTTCGCCCCCATGTTGGCTGAACTGGCGAGCACGAAAGTCAGAGTCTTTCGACTGTCCGAC
The DNA here is from genome assembly GCF_044741565.1 of Streptomyces sp. NPDC088147. Taxonomy (NCBI): domain Bacteria; kingdom Bacillati; phylum Actinomycetota; class Actinomycetes; order Kitasatosporales; family Streptomycetaceae; genus Streptomyces; species Streptomyces sp. NPDC088147. The sequence continues at coordinate 759,421 of NZ_JBIUSY010000003.1, forward strand.
ACAGCACCGTTAACCGCCCGCACGTTGCCGCGCTCGTTGAGCTGTACCTGCTGCAAGAGCTTCCGATAGAAGTCTGGCGAGGCTTCGATCGCCACCACCTGGCCCTCGTCCCCAACGAGCCCGGACGCAAGAACGCTGTAGTAACCGATGTTCGCCCCGATGTCGACGAACGTGTCTCCTGGCCCGAGTCGGCTCTGAAGCCACCGCGTCATGTGCGGCTCCCATACTCCGAACATGTACAGGTACCGCTGGATGAGGTCCTGAGTATCGACGGCGAACCGGGCATCGAACTGTGCCGGGACAACGCGCCACCGCGGGTGCTGCCGCAACCGAGGGTTCAAGCACCGCGCGGCCAGAGCAGCCTTGCCGAGCGCCACGGGAGCATCTCGCACGTAGCGCCTGCCGAGGCTGATCAGTACATCTGCGCTGCGACTGAGCATCCAACTGGCCTTTCCGCCGGTTCCGCGTGAACCGTAGCTCTGCGACCGGCTGCGACGCCGGGCCGACTGCCGCCGATGCCCACGAGGTGTGCGTAGCTAACCCTGTACTGGTGTAGAGGCGCTGATTCAAGTGTCTGCTGTCGCGAGTTTCATAGCGCGGGGATGTCGTCCATTCAAGGCGATCACAGGAGCAAAATTTCCGAGAAACCGCAGATCAGAACCGTTGAATGAATGCCAGCGGTTGGAAATCTTGGTGCTAGGTCACCACCGGGTGGCGCCGTCTGGTGGCGCCGTGACGGAGCCGCTCCCAGCGAGGTTGCGCGGCTAACCCTCGCTCTCCCGATAGTGGCCCACGTCGAGCCGCGGACCTGTCACTCGGTCCCGGGGCTCATTCCCGTCCCTTCGCATGCGGATGACGCATGCCCTGATCCGGAGAGAAGCCAGATGACTCCGACCGGCCCGCAGAACGCCACTCAGATGCTCCTGTTGCTCTTGCTGCTCATCGTGCTTGCCGTTGTCTTCGTTGGACTCGTGTACGTGTCGTACAGGCATCCCGCACTCGCCACGCCCTTGCTGGTGGCCATCGGAGGCGTAGGGCTCCTGATGGTGGTGATCGGCTTCGTGATCGCCCAGTTGTAACGGGGCGCTGGCTCCAGACGTCGTCGTCACGGTGGAGCACCACGTTGGTCGCGGCCCGTTCATCGGAGCCGCGACCAACGTCGCCGTCAGGCCACTGCCAAGCTCCGGCTTCGGTCTCACTCGTAGCTCATTTGCCACCTGGGCTTGAGGCCGTCCCACTCCTAAGATCCTCCAGAGATGTAGATGACTTGGTTGACTGGGGGACGAGTTGGGCATCGGCGAGCAACTTGTGACCGTCGCCGCTGTGTTGCTCGGTGCGTTGACGACGCATCTGACCAACTATGTGATGGAGCGGAGCCGGCACCGGCGGGAGCTGTTGACGCGGTGGGACGACCGGAAGCTCGATGCTTATGCGGGCTACATCGACACGATGAGGACCTGCATCTTTGTGGCTGTGCAGTTGTACGAGCACAAGGAAGGCCTGCGTGAGAGCGGCAAGACAGAGAGCGAGATGCTCGCCGAGCAGTCTGAAGCCGGACGTCTCCGCGGTCGGGCCTTTGAACAGATCATGCTGCTCGGCGGAGACGAGGTGGTTGAGGCCGCGCACGAGTTGAACGTGGTGGCCCTTGCCGTCGACTGGCAGGCGAGCGGGAAGACTACGGGCACCTTGGAGGACTGGCGCGAACGAAATCGTGCCGTCTTCAGGGAGATCAACCAGTTCCACGAGGCCGCTCGGGTGGACCTTGGAGTACAGGGGAAGGTCACCGGCGAGAACCACCCAGAGCGGGACCTCTTGCTGCCGGCCGCTCGCAGGGATGGGGGACAGGCAGGCGGCTAACGCCCGTATCTCGTCCGGCTGTCTCCCTGGTGTCCCCGCCTCCAGTCCTCAGATTTACCCACGGAGTGGTGTTCGTGCTGATTAGCGGTGTGCGGGATGTGACTGTTGGTTCTCTTGTTGAGAATCGTGAATGGGGGCCGCCCGTCAGAGAGAGGTGCTTCTTCGGCTTTTGCCCGGTCGCACTGTTTCTCGCCCGGAGATCGTTGTGAACAGCGTGCGCCTCTCAGCTCGCCCTTCTCTGGGACAGGTGCGGGCTGAACTACTCCACGTTTCGCGGGCCGGGGCGGCTCTCAGTTACAACTTTCTCTACGTGATTCAAGGCGGCTCGCTCCGCTCCCCGCGCGCGGACCGGCCTCCGCCCGGGCCTGCGCCTCAGTCTCCGCCCCGCTCCAGCCCGGTCGGCACCCTTGCGGCACACAGCAGTCAGCCGCCTGAGGCCAGAGAATGGGTACATCGTGGCTGGGGCGGTGGGCTTCGCGATTTTAGCCAGCCAATTTGGCGCGAGCCTCGAAGGTTATGACCCCAACGCCGTGTTTTAGCGGGCAGGTCAACAGACTGCCCGACGTGCAGCAAGCTTACGGGGCCATGATCACTCGCGCCAAAGCAGCTCCAGGGCAAAATCGCTCTGTCAACCTACAGCATGTGCCGCTATACGCACCTGGTTACCTCACCAAACGGACTCGGTCTGAGGCTGTGTCACGGGGCTGATATGTACCACGCCGGAGGCAAGAGCAGCCCTCGCGGCAGAGGCTGCCCCGCATCTGGCACCAGACCACTTGGTGCAGTGCCCGTGGCGTGATGCTCAGGATCAGACCCACAGAAGTCCACTACACCCCCGCTGAAGAACGTTCTACCGAAAGACATTCTGTTGCCGAAGTGGGCGCAGCTGAAGTTGACTGCGGACCCGCTGAAATGTGCGTCGCCGAAGACTATATTCCCACCCATGAAGGCGGTACCACGAAAGTCGACTATGCCGTCGTTGAAATGAGTATGAAGGAAGAGGAAGAGGCATTCGGTGAAGCGACTCTCACGGAAGAGGGGAGGGCCACTGTCATAGAAGCTGGGGTCGCCGAATCTGACAGCCGTGCCGGCGAAACGGGTTTCCGTAAAAGACACTTCGCAATCCCTGAAGCGTACATTGCGGAAGTTGACGACGCCTCCGTTGAGGTGAGCGTCGTCAAATCTGAAGAGCCCTCTGTCAACAAGCGTATTGTCGAATTCTACAGCGCTTCCAGAGAAGTGGGCCCCCGAGAAGGAGACCACGCTACTGATGCGGGCACCCCGGAAGCTGACCTTTCCTCCTGCGAAGCGGGCTTCACTAAAGTCGAGCATGCCTCCTACGAAGCGAGCTCCACCGAAGTCCACTAGGCCGTCGCCGGAAAAGTTCGCTTTGGTGAAGTCACCGCCATCGAAGATTCCGTCGGTGAAATCGAAGTCATGTCCCTGCCAGGTGTGGGGGTGATTGGTGCAGAGGCGGAGATGGTCGCGAATAAGTCGGATGATCGTATGCCGTACTTGCCGCAGCGCCAGATACTCATGGCGGGCTGCTGGATCGTTGTTTGGTGCATCGGAATTAACCGTGTAGGGGAGGCGAAGGTAGGCGCACAGAACATCGATGCAGGTCTGACGTAGCTCGCGTGAAGGCGCGTCATCTGCAAGGCCGGCTAGGGCGTGGACGCCGCCTAGGCGCACGGCGGGCGAAGAATCGCCGAGATGAGAGACGGCAGCGGTGAAACGTTCGGTGTGCAGGCGAATGGCTTCACGGAGAGCACCCTCATTTTCGCGCAAAGCTGCTTCTTCGTCGATGCGCTGTCTACGGTAAGCCACCACTAGAGCGACAAGACCACCGGCTCCAGCAACCACTCCGAAGGAGAGTTTTACCAGATCGAAAAGAGTCTGCGAGGTGATCGTGTGTTCCGGCTTGAGACCATGGACGTCCAGTAGGCCCCATCCGGCAGTGAATACTGAACTCGCCACCACGAGCGCCACAGTGAACGAGACGACGAGAACCGTGGTGATGGGCCAGAGGGGTAAATTGCGCCCTTTGCTCTGGTTCCTAAATGGATTCGAGATCACGCGACGTAGAACCCCTAACGAAGTGATCTTTGGATGGTTGAATTGTTTCGGGCCTGTAATCTGTGGGCGCGGGATGGTGCAGTCGAAGTCGCGGAATGAGGACTACGAGCTATAGGCGGGTGATACACTTAAGGGCTGTCCCGTAATCCTTGGCGGGCGCGCGACGACTGCTACGGCACCTCGCCGCGTTGTCGGAACGTCCTCATACGCCCAGTATGGGGACGTCCCTCCGCCTTGTGATGCACCGCATCTGACGCCGCGCGCTGACCCACCAGCGATTACGGGACAGCCCTTAGGCCCCTGAAGATCGCTAGCAGCCGCTCACTCCCTCTCAGTTTCGTCTCGTTCACCGTCGTCTGGCCGTGTCCGCGACCGTACTCGCTTGCGGTCGCTCTACGTGGAGGCACCGCCAGCTCAGCAGTTGCTGCGGTGGGCAGGACCGGTATCAGCGCGACAGTGACAACACCTCTTCATGTGCTTTGTACAGCAGCGAAGTACTGCAACCACAGCGACCGACCATGGCCGACAACCACGCTGAGAGACCGAACGGCAGCCTCTATGAACCCTGTTGGCCGATCTCGCTAGAGCTACGGATCAGAAGGTTGCAGGTTCGAATCCTGCCGAGTGCACAGCAGATCAGAAGGCCCCCGGAGAAATCCGGGGGCCTTCTGCGTTGCACGGACGGGGCGTGGGCGCGGGACGTGGGCCGGGGAGTCGTATGGGTGGGCCGCCGTGCGGGAGTTGGTGGGGGTCGGCGGGCGGTGTCTCAGGCGGGGCGGGCCGTTGTGCGGGGGCGCTCGGGGACATGGGGGACCGCGACTACCTGGTATTCGTCCTCGTAGACGACCTTGCCGGGGTCCGTCGAGCGGATCATGTGGCACTCGACGCCGTGGGCCGTGAGGATCTCCAGGTAGCCGTCCACGCGGCCGATCAGTTCCGCGGCCGGGGCCGAGGTCTTGAACCAGGCGACCGCGCCCGGGTGGAGTTCCGGGTCGTAGACGTGCGGGTCGACGGTGGAGGGGTCGGGGTAGTTGGCGTCGTACCAGTCGTTGCCGGCCCGCCAGAAGCTCCACTGCTCGTCGGTCAGGACGCCCTGCCGGGCCAGGCCGTTGGCCAGGGCGAAAACGCCGGGGAAGTGGCCGCGTGGGTCGCGGACCGTGCCCTGGAACCGTACGTACGTCATCTCCACCGACAGCCCCCTGCCCCTCGCGCCTCGTCGACGACCGTGCCGTCCGGCCGTGCCTGTCATCCTGTGCGGTATGAGGTGGAAGTGCCAGGGCCTTCGCTGGAGCGAGGGGGTGCCCGCGCTCGGGTGGCGGCGGGGCGGGGAGGGCGACCGGCGGGAGAGCGTGCTGGGGTACGGGCGTGACCTGGGGTTTTGTTCTGTCGGGACGCGTACGTGTGTCGGGGCGCGGGGGAATGTGTGTCCCCTCGGGGCGGTGATCGCCGGGCGCGGTACGGGCGGGCAGTGCGCCGAGTGCGCGCGGCTGGACCGGGCGCACTCCGTGGCCGCCGACACCATCGCCGATGATCCGCGCACGTACCGCGTCTATCTCGCGTGGTTCGGGCCCGGGATGGTGAAGGTCGGGATCACCGCGGAGGAGCGTGGACCCGCGCGCCTTCTGGAGCAGGGGGCGGTCGCGTTCAGCTGGCTGGGGCGCGGGCCGCTGATGGCCGCGCGGCGGACCGAGGAACTGCTGCGCAGGGCACTGGGGGTGCCGGACCGTATCCCGTACGCGCGGAAGCGGGAGGTACGGGCCGCGCTGCCGGTCCTGGCGGAGCGGGAGGCCGAGATCGAGCGGCTGTACGTACGGGCGGTGGCGCTGGAAGGGTGGCCGCAGTCGCTGGAGCGGATGGCGTTCGCGGCTGTCGACCATGCCGGGGCCTTCGGCCTGGACGGGCTGGCGCCGGCCACCGGCGTGGTGGTGGAGCTGGTGGACGGCGGGTGCGTCGCGGGGCGGCTGGTCGCGGCAGCCGGGCCCGATCTGCATCTCGCCACGGCGGACGGCGGGGTGATCGTCCTGGACACCCGGCTGATGAGCGGGTGGGAGCTGACCGCGGCGGCGGGCGGCGGTACGGGTGAGGGCGCGAGCGGCGGCGGGGTCGTGCGCGGTGGCGGGATCGTGCGCGGCGGCGGAGGTGCGGGCGCGGTCACGGTGCCCGTCAGGGATGTGCACGGCGGCGGTGTGCAGGACGGGCTCTTCTGAAAGGAAAGTGGGCCGGTATGGAAGATATGGAAGATATGGATGGGATGGCCGGTATAGGCGGTCACCAGGACGAGATCGAAGCCGTACGGCGGTTCCGGGAGCGGACAGGACTCCCGGGCCTCGTCGATGTCCATACGCACTTCATGCCGGAGCGGGTCCTCAGGAAGGTCTGGGCCTACTTCGACTCCGCCGGTCCGCTCATCGGGCGGGAGTGGCCCATCTCGTACCGGCGGGAGGAGGCCGAACGCGTCGCCTTGCTGCGCGCGTTCGGCGTGCGGGCGTACACCTCGATGCTCTATCCGCACAAGCCGGGGATGGCGGAGTGGCTGAACGGCTGGGCCGCCGGGTTCGCGGCGCGTACGCCGGACTGTCTGCGGACGGCCACGCTCTTCCCGGAGGACGGCGTCGAGGCGTACGTACGTGAGGCCGTCGAGGGCGACGCGGAGGCCGGCGGCGCCCGGATCTTCAAGTCGCATCTCCAGGTGGGCGCGTACGACCCGAACGACGAGCGGCTCGACCGGGTCTGGGGGCTGCTCGCCGAGGCCGCCGTCCCGGTGGTGATGCACTGCGGCTCCGGCCCCGCGCCCGGCAAGTACACCGGGCCCGAGCCGGTGGGGCGGCTGCTGGCGCGCCATCCCCGGCTGCGGCTGATCGTCGCGCATCTCGGGATGCCGGAGTACGTGGACTTCCTGGATCTCGCCGCGCGGTACGCGGAGGTCAGGCTCGACACCACCATGGCGTTCACGGACTTCAGCGAGGACTTCGCGCCGTTCCCCGGAGAGGCGAGGGCGCGGCTGGCGGATCTGGGGGACCGAATCCTGCTGGGGACGGACTTCCCGAACATCCCCTATCCGTACGTCCACCAGCTGGAGGCGCTGGAGCGGCTCGGCCTGGGGGACGAGTGGCTGCGCGCGGTCTGTTACGGGAACGGGGCCCGGCTCTTCGGGATCGTCGACGCCTAGGGCCGTCGACGCCTAGGGCCGCCTGGGCCGTCAGGGCCGTCGGGACCGTCAGGACCGGAAACCGGGGGACCCGGACGGCGGCCCCTCGGCCATCGCCCGCAGCCGTTTCTGCCACTTCTGCCGTTTCTCAGGGATTTCACAGGAAGCGGAAAGACCAATCTCAGAGGCCGTCCCCAGGGTGAACAGCATGACCATCACCTCGCCCCGGGGGCGCACCGAAATGCTCAGGCCGGACGGGAGCCCCGTCCGCGTGCTTGTCGTCGACGACGAGACCTCGCTCACCGAGCTGCTGTCCATGGCCCTGCGGTACGAGGGCTGGGAGGTGCGCAGCGCCGGTGACGGCGGGGGCGCCGTGCGTTCGGCGCGGGAGTTCCGGCCCGACGCGGTCGTACTGGACGTGATGCTGCCCGACATGGACGGGCTGGCGGTCCTGGGGCGGCTGCGCCGCGAACTGCCGCAGGTGCCCGTGCTCTTCCTCACCGCGAAGGACTCCGTGGAGGACCGGATCGCCGGGCTGACCGCGGGCGGTGACGACTATGTCACCAAGCCGTTCAGCCTGGAGGAGGTCGTGGCGCGGCTGCGCGGGCTGATCCGGCGGTCCGGCGCGGCGGCCGTGCGCAGTGAGTCGCTGCTGGTCGTCGGGGATCTGACGCTCGACGAGGACAGCCATGACGTCACCCGCGACGGGCAGTCCATCCATCTGACCGCGACCGAGTTCGAGCTGCTGCGCTATCTGATGCGTAATCCGCGCCGGGTGCTGAGCAAGGCGCAGATCCTGGACCGGGTGTGGTCGTACGACTTCGGCGGCCAGGCCAATGTCGTCGAGCTGTACATCTCCTATCTGCGGCGGAAGATCGACGCGGGGCGGGCGCCGATGATCCACACCCGGCGCGGCGCCGGGTATCTGATCAAGCCCGGTGAGCCCGGTGACGCCCCGCGATGAAAGGGCGCCTGCGGGGGGCGACGAAGCGGCGCTGGTCCTTGCGGAACCGGCTCGTCGTGTCGGCGGTCACGCTGATCGCGATCGTCGGGACGGTGATCGGGGCGGTCACGACGATCGCGTACCGCTCCTATCTGTACGACCAGTTGGACACGCAGGTGCAGGCCATCGCCAAGCGGGCCTCGGGACCGCCGCCGGGAAAGGCGGCGAACAACGCCGAGAACAGGCTGGGGGACGGCGCGAGGAGCGGTACGGGCAGCGGCGCGGGCAGCGGGTCAGCGAACGGGGCAGGGGACGGTACGGGCAGCGGCGCGGGGGACGGTATGGGCGAGGGCGAGCGGCTGCCCGACATCGCCCCCGAGAGCAAGGACCCGATGAAGATCGTCACGGGCGGCGGCGCGCCCGTGGGTACGGTCGGTGTCGAGCTGTTGGCCGACGGCTCCCTCGGCCGGGGGCTGATGAGCGCCTTGCAGGAGAACGAGAACACCTGGCCGCCGATCACGGAGACGCCGCTCAGCGAAGCGCAGAAGGCGGCCATCGCGGCCGTACCGCGGGACGACGCGGCCCACACCGTCACGCTGCCGGAGGGCGCCGACTACCGGGTGCGGTACGTCGACGGCGTCAACGGGACCTACCTCGTCGGCATACCGGCCGCCGAAGTGCAGGAGAGTCTCAACACCCTGGTGCTCGTGGAGATCTGTGTCACCGTCGCCGCGCTGATCGCCGCCGGTATCGCGGGCAGTGCGCTCGTCGGCGTCGCGCTGCGACCGCTCAGGCGCGTGGCGACGACCGCCACCCGGGTCTCCGAACTGCCGTTGCACAGCGGTGAGGTGGCCCCGCTCGTACGGGTCCCCGACGCCGAGGCGGATCCACGCACCGAGGTCGGGCAGGTCGGTGCGGCGCTCAACCGGATGCTGGGGCATGTCGGTTCCGCACTCGCGGCCCGGCAGGAGAGCGAGACGCGGGTACGGCAGTTCGTCGCCGACGCCGGCCATGAGCTGCGGACACCGCTCGCCTCCATCCGTGGGTACGCCGAGCTGACCCGGCGCGGGCGCGAGGAGACCGGCCCCGACACCCGGCGCGCGCTCGGGCGTATCGAGGCCGAGGCGGAACGGATGACCGGCCTGGTCGAGGACCTGCTGCTGCTGGCGCGGCTCGACGCCGGACGCCCGCTCTCGTACGAGAGCACTGATCTCTCCCCTCTGGTCGTGGACGCGGTGAGCGATGCTCATGCCGCCGGGCAGGACCATCACTGGCGCCTTGAACTGCCCGAGCCGGACGAGCCCTGCGCCGCGGTGTACGGCGACGCCTCCCGTCTCCACCAGGTGCTCGTCAATCTCCTCGCCAACGCCCGTACGCACACCCCGCCCGGCACCACCGTCACCGCACGCGTCCGCAGAAGCGACGACGGGTGCTGGGGCGACGAGCCGTGGGGCGGGCCGTGGGACATCTGGGCGGCCGGCGGATCCTCCGTCGTCCTCGAAGTGCAGGACGACGGCCCCGGCATCCCGCCCGGGTTGCTGCCGCATGTCTTCGAGCGTTTCGCGCGCGGTGACGCGTCACGCTCCCGCGCGGCCGGCTCCACCGGTCTCGGCCTGGCGATCGTCCAGGCGGTCGTCACCGCGCACGGCGGGACCGTCGCCGTACAGAGCGTCCCCGGCCGGACGGTGTTCTCCGTACGCCTGCCCGCCGGCCCGCCCACGCAGGGGCAATCCGCCCTGTCGCAGGGGCAGGCCGGCCTCTCGCACGGGCAGGCTGTCCTTCCCCACGGGCAGGCTGTCCTCCCGCACGGGCGGACCGCCCTTTCGCGCGGGCAGACCCACCCCTCGCAGGGGCAGCATCAGCCCCAGCGGCGTCCGTCGGGACCCGGTGGTGACTCACAGACGGGGCACAGCTTCACCACACTGCCGTGACAGCGCGCCTGGCGAATGTCGAGTCATGCGAACCGACACTTCATGGGGCACACTCCCGGCCCGGGAGCATCTCCCGGTCGAGGTGACCGATGCCCCCGTACTGGACGTGACGATCCCCGTCTACAACGAGGAGCAGGACCTCGAACCATGTGTGCGGCGCCTGCACGAACACCTGGCCCGCACCTTCCCGTACAGCTTTCGCATCACGATCGCCGACAACGCCAGTACCGACCGGACTCCGCGGGTCGCGGCCCGACTCGACACCGAGATCCCGGAGGTACGGGCGTACCGCCTGGAGCAGAAGGGCCGGGGCAGGGCGCTCCGTACGGTGTGGTCCCACTCCGACGCACCCGTCCTCGCCTATATGGACGTGGACCTGTCCACGGATCTCAACGCACTCCTTCCGCTCGTGGCGCCGCTGATCTCGGGCCACTCCGATCTGGCGATCGGGTCGCGGCTGTCCCGTTCGTCACGGGTCGTACGCGGCCCCAAGCGCGAGTTCATCTCGCGGGCCTACAACCTCATCCTCAAGTCCTCTCTCTCCGCGCGCTTCAGCGACGCGCAGTGCGGGTTCAAGGCCATACGGCGTGACGTCGCCCAGCGGCTGCTGCCGATGGTCGAGGACACCGGGTGGTTCTTCGACACAGAGATGCTCGTGCTCGCCGAACGCGCCGGACTGCGGATCCATGAAGTCCCGGTGGACTGGATCGACGACCCCGACAGCACGGTGCATATCGTCAGGACCGCGACCGAGGATCTCAAGGGCGTCTGGCGGGTGGGGCGGGCACTCGCGGTGGGCGCGCTGCCTCTGGACCGGCTGGCCAGGCCATTCGGGGATGACCCGAGAGACCGCCGGATCGGTGGGGTGCCCGGCGGACTCGCCCGGCAACTGGTCGGCTTCTGCTTCGTGGGCGCCCTGTCCACGCTCTTCTATCTTCTGCTCTATTCCGTCTTCCGGGCAACGGCGAGTCCACAACTCGCCAACGCGATCGCCCTGCTCGTCTCCGCGATCGCCAATACCGCCGCCAACCGGAGGCTCACCTTCGGAGTACGAGGCCGGGAGCGCGCCGTACGTCACCAGGCCCAGGGCCTGGTCGTCTTCGCCATCGGACTCGCCCTGACCAGCGGTTCACTGGCGGCCCTGGACACGGCCACGGGCACCCCCTCCCACTCCACCGAGCTGGCCGTGCTGATCGCCGCCAACCTCGCCGCGACGGTGCTGCGCTTCCTCCTCCTGCGCGCCTGGGTCTTCCCCGAGCGCCGTACGGACGATCTCCCGCCCCGCGAGCCCGCTACTGCCTCCGACTTCCTCTCCGCTAGGGCCTCCGCGCCCGTACCCGCTCCCGCATCCGCTCCCGTCCCCGCTCCCGTCTCCGCTGTTTCCGACACCGCCGACCTCGACTCAAGGACCGCATGATGACCATGACCCTTCAGCCCGACGGGCCTCCGGCGGCGGCGCGCCATCAGCGCCATCGCGCCGCCGGCCGCGCCCTCCGCTTCTGGCGGGGCAGGGCCGAAGACGCCAGTTGGGTACGCCCGGCCCTGCTCGCCATCCTGCTGGTCGCCGGACTGCTCCAGTTGTGGCATCTGAGCGATTCCGGTTACGCCAACTCCTTCTATTCCGCAGCCGTTCAGGCGGGCAGCGAGAGCTGGAAGGCGTTCTTCTTCGGCTCCTCCGACGCGGGGAACTCCATCACTGTCGACAAGCCCCCGGCCGCGCTCTGGCCGATGGCTCTGTCCGTACGGCTCTTCGGGCTCGGATCCTGGCAGATCCTGGTGCCCGAGGTACTGATGGGGCTCGGGACGACAGCGGTGCTGTACGCCGCCGTACGCCGCCGCTTCAGCGCCGTCGCCGGACTGACGGCGGCCGTGGTGCTGGCGCTGACGCCCGTCGCCGTGATGATGTTCCGCTTCAACAACCCGGACGCGCTGCTCGCACTGCTGATGACCACCGCCGTCTACTGCGTGCTGCGCGCGCTGGAGGCCGGACGGACCACGTGGCTGGTGTGGGCGGGCATCGCGATCGGCTTCGCGTTCCTGACCAAGACGCTCCAGGGGTTTCTGATCCTGCCGGCGCTGGCGCTGGTGTACGCGGTGTGCGCGCCCACGTCCGTACGGCGCCGGTTCGGCCAGCTCGCGCTGGCCGGTCTCGCGCTCGTCGTCGCCGGCGGCTGGTGGGTCGCGATCGTGGAGCTGTGGCCCGCGTCCTCACGCCCGTACGTCGGCGGCTCCCAGACGAACTCCTTCCTTGAACTGACCTTCGGCTACAACGGCCTCGGCCGGATCAACGGCGAGGAGACCGGCAGCGTCGGCGGAGGAGGCGGCGGCGGAGGCGGTCGCAGCGGCGCGACCGGAATCGGCCGGATGTTCAGCGAGTCCATCGGCGGGCAGATCTCCTGGCTGCTCCCCGCCGCGCTGCTGCTGCTCGTCGTCGGACTCGTGGTGACCCGGCGGAGCGCGCGTACGGACACGGCCCGCGCGGCGTTTCTGGTGTGGGGCGGCTCGCTGCTGGTGACCCTGGCGGTCTTCAGCTTCATGGCCGGGATCTTCCACGAGTACTACACCGTGGCACTGGCGCCGTACGTCGCGGCCGTCATCGGCATGGGCGTTACCGTGCTGTGGGAGGAGCGCGCCGGGGTCGTGGCGTCGGCGACGCTGGCGCTCGCGGCGGCGGGTACGGCGGTATGGGCGTACGTACTGCTGGGCCGGACTCCGGACTACGTGCCGTGGCTGCGCTGGGCGGTGCTGGTCGGCGGTCTGCTGGCCGCGGTGGCGCTGCTCGTCACGAGCAGGCTGGGCCGGCCGCTGGCGCTCGCGGCGGCGGGTCTGGCGGTCGCGGCCTCGCTCGCCGGACCGCTCGCGTACACGCTGACCACGGTCAACACCGCGTACCGGGGCTCGATCATCACGGCGGGACCGGCCGTCGCGCGGGGTGGCGGAGGCTTCGGCGGTGGCGGCGGGCCTCGTTTCGCCGGTGGTGCCGGTGGTGCCGGTGGCGCCGCCGAGGCCGGGATGGTGCTTCCCGGTCAGCAGGCAGCGGGCCAGGCCCAGGGGCAAGGCCAGGGCCAGGCACAGGGGCAGGGGCAGCGCCAGGGACAGGCCCAGGGCCAAGGGCAGGGGCTGGGCCAGGGACAGACCCCGGCCGCGGGCGGCCGTCCCCAGCTGCCTCCGAACGGCGCGCTCCCCGAGGGCGGTCAGGGCGGTCAGGGCGGTATGGGCGGCAGGGGCGGCGGAGGTGGCGGAGGCGGCATGGGCGGCCTCCTCAACGGCCAGACCGTCAGCTCCGAGGCCGAGGCCGCGCTCAAGAAGGACGCCTCCGACTACACCTGGGTCGCCGCGACCATCGGCTCCCAGAACGCGGCCAGCTATCAACTCGCCACCGAGAAGCCGGTTATGGCGATCGGCGGGTTCAACGGCAGCGATCCGTCCCCGACGCTCGAACAGTTCAAGCAGTACGTCGCGGACGGGAAGATCCACTACTTCCTGTCGAGCGGCGAGGGCGAGGGCGGCGCCCCCCGCGGCGGTGGCAGTGGAAGCGGCGGCGGAGCTGAGGGCGCGGGCGGGGGCGGTGGCGGCCGGGGCGGCGGCTTCGGCGGTTCCAACTCCGGGATCTCCAGCTGGGTGGAGTCCACCTTCAAGAAGGTCACCGTGGACGGCGCGACCCTCTACGACCTGACCCAGGAGGTCTGACAGGTCTGACGGGTCTGAGAGGTCTGACAGGTCTGACAGGTCTGTCGGGCCTCCTGGCCGACGAGGCACTCAGCCGGGCGGCAGCCGACGGCCGGTCGGCAGCCGACTGGTCGGCCAGCACCCGACTGGCGGAAAAAGAAGCTATACGGCGTAAGGGATTCTTGTACGGTGTACAGCGACCGTTCCTGTACACCGTACAAGGAGTCTCCATGACGGCGACCGCCGCCGAGCACCACACCGCCCCCGCACGGCACCCGCAGCGCTGGCTGATCCTCGGTGTCATCTGTCTCGCCCAGCTCACCGTGCTGCTCGACAACACCGTCCTCGGTGTCGCGATCCCGTCCCTCACCCGTGAACTGCACGCCTCCACCGCCGACATCCAGTGGATGATCAACGCCTACTCCCTGGTCCAGTCGGGTCTGCTGCTCACGGCGGGCAACGCCGCCGACCGGTACGGCCGCAAGAAACTGTTGATCGTGGGCCTCGTACTGTTCGGGATCGGCTCGCTGGCCGCCGGACTCGCCCAGTCCAGCGGTCAGTTGATCGCCGCCCGCGCCGGAATGGGCGTCGGGGGCGCGCTGCTGATCACCACGACCCTCGCCGTCGTGGTCCAGCTGTTCGACGACACCGAGCGCGTCAAGGCGATCGGCATCTGGTCGACCGTCAACTCCGTCGGCTGGGCCGCCGGTCCGCTGATCGGCGGGGCCATGCTCGACCACTTCTGGTGGGGCGCGATCTTCCTGATCAACATCCCGGTCGCGGTGCTCGGAGTGATCGCGGTCGTCGCGCTCGTACCGGAGTCGAAGAGCAAGGAGGGCGAGCGGCCCGATCTGCTCGGCGCGCTGCTCTCCACGATCGGCATGACCGCCGTCGTGTACGCGATCATCTCCGGGCCGGATCACGGCTGGCTCTCCGGTCAGGTGCTGCTCTCGGCCTCCCTCGGCCTGCTCGTTCTCGGCCTGTTCGTCTTCTGGGAGCTGCACGTCCCGTATCCGATGCTGGACATGAGCTTCTTCCGCGACCAGCGCTTCATCGGGGCGGTGGCGGGGGCCATCCTGGTCTCCTTCGGGATGACCGGATCGCTCTTCCTGCTGACCCAGCATCTCCAGTTCGTGCTGGGCTACGGGCCGTTGGACGCCGGTCTGCGTACGGCTCCCCTCGCGGTCAGCGTCGTCGTCCTGAACCTCGCGGGCATCGGCGCGCTGGCCGTACGGAAGCTGGGCACCCCGGGCACCATCGCGCTCGGCATGGTCCTGGTCTCCGCCGGGCTCGCCGCGATCGCGGTGCTCGGCGCCCATGGGTACAGCGGGATGCTGCTCGGCCTGATCGTGATGGGCGCGGGTGTCGCTCTCTCCATGCCGGCCATGGCGAACGCCATCATGAGCGCGATCCCGCCGGAGAAGGCGGGGGTCGGCGCGGGCATCAACGGCACGCTGGGCGAGTTCGGCAACGGTCTCGGGGTCGCCGTCCTGGGCGCCGTGCTCAACTCCCGCTTCGCCGCGCTCGTCCCGGCGGCGGTGGGGGGCGCCTCGCTGCCCGCCGCGCTCGCGGCGGCGGACGGGGAGGCGGAGCGGCTGAGCGTCTCCGACGCGTTCGCGTCGAGCCTGGAGACGAGCCAGTTGGTCGGGGCCGTGGCCGTGCTGGTGGGCGGTCTGCTGGCCGCGCTGCTGCTCCGCAGGGCCGAGCGCGCGAAACCCACGCCCGGCTCACCGGGCTCCTCGGGCTCCCTCGGCTCCCCGGGCACCCCAGGAGCCTCGGACTCTTCGCCGGGCTCCCCGGCGGCCTCGTCGTCCGGCTCCGCGCCCGGCTCCGCGCCCGGCTCCCCGTCGGACTCCGTCTCGGGGGCGGCATAGCATCGGAAGAGCGGCAGACGTCCGGGCTCCGGCGATCGGACGGCCTGGTCGTCGCCGGTGGGGCGTGGCCGGCCGGGAGCCAGAGCCGGGCAGAGGCCGGGCAGAGGCCGGGCAGAGGCCGGGCGGAGGCCGGGCGGAGGCCGGGCGGAGGCCGGGCAGAGACCGGGCAGTGAAAGTGGAGTCCGGCCGAAGCCAGGCCGGAGGGAACCGAGGAGGCTCACCCATGGTGCCGGAAGCCGATCGCGACAAGCGGCCGACCCGTACCAGCGTGTGGCTGGAGGGTAAGCCCGCGGGCCGCGGTCGCCGTAGCGAGAACGCGGACCATGGAAGCGAGACTTCGGCCCATCCCGCCGGCCTGGACCGCGACCGCATAACAGCGGTCTCGATGCGGCTTCTCGACGCGGAGGGCCCGGCGAAGTTCTCCATGCGGCGGCTGGCCGCGGAGCTGGGGGTGACCGCCATGTCCCTCTACTGGTACGTCGACACCAAGGACGACCTCCTCGAACTCGCCCTGGACTCCGTCTTCGGCGAGGTCCAGGTCCCCGACATGACGGACGAGGACGCCGACTGGCGCGACCAGCTGCGCGAACTGGCCACCAGCTACCGGGAGGTGCTGGTCAGGCACCACTGGGTCTCGCCGCTCGTCGGCAGATATCTGAACATCGGCCCGCACTCGATGGCCTTCTCGGCGGCCGTCCAGGCCGTCATGGGAAGGACGGGCCTGGCGCCGCACGGCCAGATGGGCGGGCTGGCGGCGGTCTTCCAGTTCGTCTACGGATTCGGCACGATCGAGGGCCACTTCGTACAGCGCTGCGCCGACGCCGGGCTGACCCAGGACCAGTACTTCCGGCGGGCGATGGGCGCGATCAACGAACAGCCGAAGTTCCAGGAGTCGTTCGAGACCGCGGACGAACTGATGGAGGCGCGTGGCGGCGATACGGTGGCGGAGATGCGCCAACGCGACTTCACGTTCGCGCTCGAACTCCTCATCGCGGGCATCGAGACGATGCGGCAGCGCGACCGGGCCGCCGCCGGGCCCCGTAGCGAGGCGGCGGACGGACCCGGCGGCGCGAGCGGGGACGGGACCCGCAACTGAGCCCCTGAGCGGAACCCGGGACCGAGACCCCGGACGGGACCCGGGACCGAGACCCCGGACGGGACCCGGGACCGAGACCCCGGACGGGACCCGGGACCGAGACCCCGGACAGCGGCCTACGCGATGGCCGCCCCCCGCTCCTACGAGACGAGACGGGCCGGGAAGCCGCCGGTGGCAAGCGGACTCCAGCGCTCCGGGGTGATCCGGATGATGGACTTCCCCTGCTTCACCATCGCCTCCCGGTACTCGTCCCAGTCGGGGTGCTCGCCCGCGATGTTCCGGTAGTACTCGACCAGCGGCTCGACCGACTCCGGGGAGTCGATCACCTCGGCCGTACCGTCGACCTGGACCCACGGGCCGTTCCAGTCGTCCGACAGGACGATCACGCTCACCCGCTCGTCCCGCTTGGCGTTCCGCGTCTTGGCCCGCTCGGGGTACGTGGAGACGACGATCCGGCCCGAGTCGTCGACCCCGCAGGCGAGCGGGGAGCCCTGCGGCCGGCCGTCGGAACGGGTGGTCAGCAGGATCGCGCGGTGCCTGGGGCGTACGAACTCCAGCAGCCCGGCGAGGTCAACGGCCGTATTCGTTGCGATATTCGGTGCCATGCCGCGCAGCCTACGACCTCGGAGCCCGCCCGCCGCGTACCACGCCCCTCGCCCGAGCCGCCCCCTCGCCCGGCAATCACACGCCCGGCGATCACACGCCCGGCAGGCTCTCGCCCTGCACCGCCTGGATGTCCAGCTCCACCCGCAGCGTCGTCCCGATCGCGGAGATCCCCGCCTGCACCACCTGGTTGTAGTTCATGGCGAAGTCCTCCCGGTGCAGCTCCGTGGTCGCGCGGAACGCCGCCCGTACCCCGCCCCACGGGTCGGGCCCGGTGCCCAGGTAGCTCAGGTCCAGATCCACTTCGCGCACGACGCCGTGCAGCGCCAGCTGTCCGTGCACCGTCCAGCGGTCGGGGCCCGCCGGGGTCAGCCCCGTACTGCTGTACGTGATCTCCGGGAAGCGCTCCACGTCCAGGAAGTCGGGCGACTTGAGGTGCTTGTCGCGCAGCGCGTTGCCGGTGTCGATGCTCGCCGCGTTGATGACCGCGTCGACGCGCGACGCCTCGACTCCGTACGCGCCGCCCGTGCTCCCCGTGCCGCCCGTGCTCCCCGTACCTCCCGCGTTCCCCGCACCCGCCGTGCCCGCCGCGATCTCGATCCGTCCCCCGAACTCCGTGAACCTCCCGCGCACGCTGGAGATCCCCAGATGCTGGGCCACCGCGCTCACCGCCGAATGCGCCGGATCCAGGCTCCAGGCGCCCGGCGGCGGCAGTTCGACCCCGCCCTGCCTGGCCAGGACCACCGTGCCGACCTCGGCACGCCCGCTCGCCGTGACCAGCGCCGTGGAGGCGACGGGCGCGTAGCCGACGGCCGTCACGACCACGGTGTACGGGCCCGGTGCCAGCGCCGTGTCGGTCCGTACCGAGCCGTTCTCGTCGGCGTCCTGCCGCAGCACCTGCGTACCGCTCATATCGGTCATGGTCACGACCGCGTGCTGTACGGCCCAGCCGTCCCGCGTCCGTACCTGTCCGCGAAGTCCCGTCCCGCCCGTTCCGACTGCCCGGCCCGCTCCGACTGCGCTGCCCGTTCCGACTGCGCTGCCCGTTCCGACTGCGCTGCCCGTTCCGACTGCCCGGCCCATTCCGCCCGTCCCGC
The DNA here is from genome assembly GCF_044741565.1 of Streptomyces sp. NPDC088147. Taxonomy (NCBI): domain Bacteria; kingdom Bacillati; phylum Actinomycetota; class Actinomycetes; order Kitasatosporales; family Streptomycetaceae; genus Streptomyces; species Streptomyces sp. NPDC088147. The sequence goes on from NZ_JBIUSY010000003.1 coordinate 777,715, forward strand.
CCATCCCGTTTCTCTCTCCCTCGTCCCTCGGCCAGTCCCGTAAAGAGCCGGGCTCCGGCCGGGGTACGACGACAGGCCGTCCCCTGCCCACCGCCGTCCCCGCCACCGGAGCCCGTTTCCGCACCCGGCCGACGCGCCGCCCGCTACAAGCGCCGCGCGGTCCGGGGGGTTTCGACTACTCGCCGGGGTGGGCGAGTTCGATGTCGTGGTCGTCGACCCCGCGGCCGGTGACCGTCAGCGAGCCCGCCACCGGCGGGTAGCCGGTCGCGATGACCGTGTACTCGCCGGAGTCCAGGTCGGCGAAGGCGTACACCCCGTCCTCGCCGGTCGTCGCCGTCGCGACCACGTTTCCGGCCGCGTCGACCAGCGTCACCCGGGCGTCGTGCGCCGGGCGGCGGGCCGCGCCCGCCCTGACCGTGCCCTGCACCAGGGCGCCGGAGAGGAGGACCGCCTCGACACGGGTGACGCCCTGGCCACCTATCTCCACCGGCAGGGCCAGCGGGCGGTAGCCGGTGGCGTTCACGGCGACGGTCACATAACCGGGGACCAGCTCACCGAAGCCGAACTCGCCCTGCTCGGACGACTTCCCGGTGGCCAGCACATCGCCGCGCACATCGGTCACGATCACCATCGCGCCCTCGATCGGGTACCCGCCGTCCGCGGCGCGCACCACCCCGGTGAGGCCGCTCGTACCGGAGAGCAGGATGTCGTACGAGAGCGGTCCGTCCCCGACGACCACCGTGGACGCCTGCGGCTGGAAGCCGTCGGCGGAGGCGATCAGTACGTACGAGCCGGCGCCCGGCGCGTCCAGGACATAGCCGCCGTCGGACTGGGCGACCGAGCGGGCCAGCTGCCGCCCGGCCAGGGATATCAGGGTGACGGCGGCGCGGGGCACCGGCGTGCCCTCGGAACCGAGCACCACACCCTGTACGGCGGTGCCCGGCGCGGGTGCCGCCGCGAACGACGCGCCGGCCGATTCGGCCGATCCAGCTGTCATGGTCCCTCCAGAAGCCGCTGCCATTCCGGACCCCGCCATTCCGGATCCCCTCGCCGCGGGTACCGCCGCCACCTCGGGTATCGCGGGTATCTCGGCGGTGGTCGCGGCCGTCGCGGCAGGCCCGGTCGTCGCGGCGGGAGCCGTGACCTCCGCCGTCTCACCGCCGGCCCGCGTCTTCAGCGCGACCTCCTTGATGAACAGCGTCAGCAGCAGCGCGATCAGCGCGGCCGGTGCCGAGTAGAGGAAGACATCGCCGACGCCGTGGCCGTACGCCACCTCCATGACCTGCCGCATCGGGGCGGGCAGCGTGTCCAGGTTCGGGATGCCGCCGCCACCGGTACCGCCGTGGCCCAGGGCCGCGCCCTGCGGGCCGAGGTCGGCCAGCCCCTCCTTGACGTAGTGCGTGACCCGGTTGCCCAGCACCGCGCCCAGCGCCGAGACGCCGACCGCACCGCCCAGCGAGCGGAAGAAGGTGACGGTGGAGCTGGCGGCGCCGAGGTCCTCGGGGGAGACCTGGTTCTGTGTGCACAGGACCAGGTTCTGCATCATCATGCCGACGCCGAGACCCATCAGCGCCATGTAGATCGCCATGTGCCAGTACGGGGTGTCGTACCGCAGGGTGCCCAGCAGCCCGAGCCCGGCCGTCACCAGCACACCACCGCTGACCAGCCAGATCTTCCAGCGTCCCGTCTTGGTGATGATCATGCCGGAGACGGTGGAGGAGATGAACAGACCACCGATCATCGGGATGGTCATGACACCGGACATCGTCGGCGACTTGTCGCGGGCCAGCTGGAAGTACTGGCTGAAGAAGACCGTGCCGGCGAACATCGCGATACCGACGAAGAGCGAGGCCAGCGAGGCCAGCGTGATCGTGCGGTTACGGAAGAGCCGCAGCGGGATGATCGGCTCGCGCGCCTTCGACTCGACGAGGATGAAGATGGCGCCCAGCAGAACCGATCCGCCGACCATCGCGTACGTCTGCCACGAGATCCAGTCGTACTTGTTGCCCGCGAAGGTGACCCAGACCAGCAGCAGCGAGACGGCCGCGCTGATGAAGAACGCGCCGAACCAGTCGACCTTGACCCCTTCGCGCTTGACGACCGGGAGCTTCAGGGTCTTCTGGAGGACGATCAGCGCGATGACGGCGAACGGGACGCCGACGTAGAAGCACCAGCGCCAGCCCAGCCACGAGGTGTCCGTGATGACGCCGCCGAGCAGCGGGCCGCCGACGGTGGCGACGGCGAAGGTCGCGCCGAGGTAGCCGCTGTACCGGCCACGCTCGCGCGGGGCGATCATCGCGGCCATGACGATCTGGGCGAGGGCGGAGAGACCGCCGACGCCGATGCCCTGGAACACCCGGCAGACGATCAGCATCGCGGCGTTCTGCGAGAGGCCGGCCACGATCGAGCCCGAGACATAGATGATCAGGGCTATCTGAACCAGGAGCTTCTTGCTGAAGAGGTCGGAGAGCTTGCCCCACAGCGGGGTGGTCGCCGTCATCGCCAGCAGCGACGCGGTCACCACCCAGGTGTAGGCGCTCTGTCCGCCGCCCAGGTCGGAGATGATCTCCGGCAGGGCGTTGGAGACGATCGTCGACGACAGGATCGCGACGAACATGCCCAGAAGCAGCCCGGAGAGCGCCTCCATGATCTGACGGTGTGTCATCGGCGCGCCGCTCGCGGAGGCGGGGGCGCCGCCTCCGTGCTTGGCGTGGCCGCCCCGCACACCCGCTGGTGTGGTCGTAGCCATTGAATTCCTTGTCTTACGTCTCGTGCCGCATGGGTGTACGGGTGTACGAATCTTGGTAGCGCCAGTCCCGGCAGTCGCCGAAGCTGCTGCGCAGCCGCTCCAGCATCGTGACCAGTTGCCCGACCTCGTCGTCGGTCCAGTCGTCGAGCGTCCGCGCGAACATCTCTGTCGTCCGCCGGGCCAGCTCGTCGATCAGCTCTTGGCCCGCCGGGGTGAGCCGCAGGATGCGGGAGCGCTTGTCCGCGGGGTCGGGGGACCGCTCGATCCAGCCGCGCTCGGCGGCATGGGCGACATGTCTGCTGGTCACCGACATGTCGACGGCGAGCAACTCGGCGAGGCGGCTCATCCGCATCTCGCCGTGCCGGTCGAGCAGGGTCAGTACGGCGGCGGTGCCGGCCGGGCACTCGGCGGGCAGGATGCGCGCCAGCCCCCGTTTGACGGCGCCGATGGCACTGATCTGTCGGGCCAGCTCCGCGTACTGACTCTGTGCTGCGGCCATGGGCCCTCCCGGCATCTTGTTGCTTGGGGCAACCATGGAACCATAGAAGCTGTTGGTTGCTACAGGCAAACGAAATCGGGCCGAGTGGAGTAAAGGAACCCAAAAGGCTTCGCATGGCCGAGGTCAATGACCGGCGCGGGGGCTGTCTGATCTGGCAAGGGAGCGCTCGATGGTCAGGCGAGTGGACGCTCGGCTGCCGGACGAGGGGTGGCGATTGCGGCCGGTCGGACGAGGGAGCGGGCCGGGCCGGTCCGGTACATGCCGGTCCGGTCCGATCAAGAGGAGCAGAGGATCAGAGGATCAGAGGAGCAAGAGGGGCGTATCGGGTCGACAAACAGCGGATGGGGCATCGGACCGGCGGCGCCATATCAGTCAGCGGCGGGCCCGGCGTTGGACGGGATCCGCGCGTTCGCTAGGGTCCTGCCGTATGGCACACAACCCCCATGCCCCGCAGGGCCCCGAGGGCAATCCCGATCCCGCGGGCAGCACCCAGATGTTCCGTGCGTTCGTCGACGACGGCGAGCCGCAGCGCCGGCAGGCGCCTCCGCAGCAGAGCGGGCCGAAGGTCGGAGTGATCGTCGGCGTTGTCGCGGCCGTCGTGGTCCTGGCCGTGGTGGCCTGGCTGGCCTTCGCCTGACGCTTCCTCGTCCCCGAATCCCGGGTCGCCTCCGAACTCCCGGATCGTCTCCGAATCCCGGGTCGTCTCCGGATCCTGGGTCGTTCCCGGATCCTGAGTCGTTCCCGGATCCTGGTCGTCTCCGAACCCCGCCCGCGACATCGCCCGAGAACGGGCGAGGGGCGGGGTCCGCGGGCCTCAGTCCGAGATCAGCCCTTCCCGCAGCTGCGCGAGCGTACGGGTCAGCAGCCGCGAGACATGCATCTGGGAGATGCCCACCTCTTCGCCGATCTGCGACTGGGTCATGTTCGCGAAGAACCGGAGCATGATGATCTGCCGCTCGCGAGGCGGCAGTTTCGCGAGGAGCGGCTTGAGCGACTCGCGGTACTCGACGCCCTCGAGCGCCATGTCCTCGTAGCCGAGCCGGTCCGCGAGCGAGCCCTCCCCGCCGTCGTCCTCCGGGGAGGGCGAGTCCAGCGAGGAAGCGGTGTACGCGTTGCCGACCGCGAGGCCGTCGACCACGTCCTCCTCCGACACGCCCAGTACGGCGGCGAGTTCGGGGACGGTCGGCGAACGGTCGAGCTTCTGCGCCAGCTCGTCGCTGGCCTTCGTCAGCGCGAGCCGCAGCTCCTGGAGCCGGCGCGGCACCCGCACCGACCACGAGGTGTCCCGGAAGAACCGTTTGATCTCGCCGACGACGGTCGGCATCGCGAACGTCGGGAACTCCACACCGCGTTCGCAGTCGAACCGGTCGATCGCCTTGATCAGGCCGATCGTGCCGACCTGGACGATGTCCTCCATCGGCTCGTTACGGCTGCGGAACCGGGCCGCCGCGTAACGCACCAGCGGCAGATTCAGCTCGATGAGGGTGTCACGTACGTAGGTGCGCTCCGGGCTGTCCTGATCGAGCACGGCGAGCCGCAGGAACAGGGAGCGGGACAGAGTGCGGGTGTCGATGGCTTCCGGCTGGGACACGCGCGGCTGGACCACGTGGTCGAGAGCATCGGGCGCGGGAGCGCTCTTTGTGAGCGTGAGCACCTTCGAGCTGCCCTGTTCTACGGACATGCCACCCCCTTGAGGTCGCGGACGGTCGCGTCGGCCGCTCCCGTCGGTGGAACGCAGCCTCCACCTGAATACCGGAGCCGGGACTGCGGCAAACGCGGTTCCAGCAGAATGTCACATGTCGGCAACACGCTGTAGTGACATGTCGACAAGTAAGTGCTGAATCCGCCCTGGAAAGAGGGGGTGTGGGGCTTTTCGGACCGCGAAGGGGAGTCGAAGTGGGTCTACCCCTGAGAGTTACGCCTCGATCCGATTTGCGGATCGCAGTCGGGCAAAGCTTCTGGCCAGAAGCCTTGACACGTGCATCTGGGAAACCCCCAATTCCTGACTGATCTGCGACTGCGTCAGGTTGTTGTAATAGCGCAGCATCAGGATCCGCTGTTCCCTCTCGGGCAGCTGTACGAGCAGATGTCGCACCAGATCGCGGTGCTCGACCCCGGCCAGCGCCGGGTCCTCGTAGCCGAGCCTGTCCAGCAGGCCCGGCAGTCCGTCGCCCTCCTGGGCGGCCTCCAGTGAGGTCGCGTGGTACGAACGCCCGGCCTCGATGCAGGCCAGTACCTCGTCCTCGGAGATCTTCAGCCGCTCGGCGATCTCGGCGGTGGTGGGGGAGCGTCCGTGGGCCGTCGTCAGGTCCTCGGTCGCGCCGGTGACCTGTACCCACAGCTCGTGCAGCCGACGCGGGACATGGACCGTCCGTACATTGTCCCGAAAGTAGCGTTTGATCTCGCCGACGACGGTCGGCATCGCGAAGGTGGGGAACTGCACCCCGCGGTCCGGGTCGAACCGGTCGATGGCGTTGATCAGGCCGATCGTGCCGACCTGGACGACATCCTCCATGGGCTCGTTACGGCTGCGGAACCGGGCCGCCGCATAGCGCACCAGCGGCAGATTCGCCTCGATGAGCGCTCCACGCACCCGGGTGTGTTCCTCGCTGCCGGGTTCCAGCCCCTTCAGCTCGGCGAAGAGGACCTGGGTCAGTGCCCTGGTGTCCGCGCCGCGGCTCTGTGCCGTGGGGCGGGGCTCGGTCTCGATCTGGGGCAGCAGTTGAGGCGTAGTACTGGCCGGCACGGTGACGCCACCCCTTTGCGGTCGACTACGTCAACTCATCCGTCAAAAGCGGTCATAGCATCACAAGACATGTCCACTGTGTGCAAGCACCTGAAAAAACCGTGTTGACGGCAAGATGGAGCAATAAACCCAAAAGCCCCACACCGAATGGGTGTGGGGCGAGGAGGCGGACGGCTCAGAACTCGTAGTCGGCGATCACCCAGGTGGCGAATTCACGCCACTGTGCGACGCCCGCCTGGTGCGCGGGGTGGTCCAGATAGCGCTGGAGCGCGGCGTGGTCGGCGACCGCCGCGTTGATGGCGAAGTCATAGGCGATCGGGCGGTCGCTGATGTTCCAGGCGCACTCCCAGACCTCCAGCTCGGGGACCTGCCCGTCGAGCTCCTTGAAGGCCTTCACCCCCGCGATGACGCGCGGCTCGTCGCGCGAGACACCCTCATTGAGCTTGAAGAGGACCAGGTGGCGGATCACGGGCACTCCTTGGAGGACGCGGGGAAGAGACGGTGGGCGCGCGCCGGCCCGTGACCGGGTGCCGGTCAGTTGATGAGCTCGGACATGAACTCACCGACACCCTGGGCAGCGCTCGAAATGCCCTCGAACCCTACCTGGACAAGATCGGCGGCCCTGGCAGGCGACGTGATGATCGTGTACAGCACGAAGACGGCGACCGCGTACAGCACGATCTTTCTCGCTTGCCCCATCCGCCACTTCCTCCCCTGTCTTCCCAGTGCGGTCGCGCGTGAGTCTAACCGTATGAACGCCTGTGCCCGGAAGCCGTTCTCACTCACCACACCGGTCCCGGGTACCGCGCCCGCCTCTGCGGTCGCCATCATCGCGTGCGTGGCACAAATCGATCAGGAGTTCTGGTTGGCGAGCGTAACGGGCCCGGCGGGACCGTTGGAAGATCGGTGTGAATGTGCGGTGGCGACGTTCGGACGGGCGGCTGAACCGGGGTGGCGACCGGTCACCGCCCCGGACCGTACGCATGGCTCAGCCGACCTGCTTCACCTCGATGACCTTGTACTCCTTGCCACCGATGATTTTCGTCTTCTCGCCCGTCTTCACGAACTTGCCGCCGCGCGGGATGAGGACCTCCGACTCTTTGCCCTGGTAGCGGGAGAGGGGGTCGATGTTGCGGCCGTTGTCCGTGGTGACCTCGAGCACGACCTTCTCGCCCTTCCGGCCGTTGCTCTTCGAGTTCTCGGCGGCGCGGTCGGCCTTTGCCGGGTCGCTGGACGTGCTGAGGTACTCGGGCATCTCGACCTCTTCACCGTTGGCGAACTTCTCCAGCAACTCGTCCGGCATGAACGTGCCCCGGTAGAACGTCCCGTCGACCGGCGGCAGATGGTCCAGAGCCCGGTCCATGCGCTCGATGAACTTCGGGACCGAATTCGAACGGCTGCCGGGGATCGGCTGACCGCGCAGGTACTTGTTCGCGTCCTCGGCCCAGGAGCCGGTGTAGTCGGCGACGATGAGCGCGTCCTCGGCGGTGAAGTCCTTGGTCAGCGGGTTCTGGCGAGCGATCTCCTCGACCTTCCGCGCCCAGTCCTTCCTGTCGGTGGAGCCGTACTTCGGGACGTCGTCCAGCGCGGTCATCGGGTCCGGGCGCTCGGAGCAACTCTCCCCATCCGGGCCGGGCTCCGGCTCGGGTTCGGGCTCCGGGTCCGGCTCGGGCTCCGGCCTCGGCTCATCAGTGAGTCCGAGAGCGGTGACGACCCTGTCCTCCGCGTCCTGGTACGTATCGACACCAGCGAGAGAGGACCCGGACACCGACTGCACCAGGTCCATCGCCGACGCGCTTCCGGGATCGGCTGCGAGCGAGACGCCGCCGACGAGAACACCCCCGGTTCCCACACGCGTACGAACCGCGGCCGAGGCAAGCGTGTAGCGCCCATCGCCGACTGCGCCGGTGCTCACCGGGCCGGAGAAGGCGACCTTGGAACCGTTCAGGCAGTCATTCTTCTTGTCCTCGTTGTCCTCGTCCTGGTCGTCGTCTTTGTTGTCGTCATCCTTGTTGTCGTCGTTCTTGCCGCCGCTGCTTCCGCCCGAGCCGCCACTGGCGCCTCCACCGCCGTCCGAGCCGCCGGTGTTGGATTCCGTGCAGTTCTGCATGATGCCCCAGGGGGCCATGACGGGGTTGCAGTTGGTACCGCCGCTGGACCCACCACTGTCCGAACCCCCGTCGGAGCCGCCCCCGTCGGATCCACCGCCGTCCGAACCTCCGCCATCGGAACCGCCGTTCGAACCGCCCCCGTCGGACCCACCGCTGTCGGACCCACCGTCCGAACCTCCGCCGTCGGAACCGCCGTTCGAACTGCCGCCGTCGGACCCACCGCTGTCGGACCCACCGTCCGAACTGCCGCCGTCGGACCCACCGCTGTCGGACCCACCGCCGTCGGATCCACCGCCGTCGGATCCACCGCTGTCCGAGCCGCCGGTGTCCGAGTCCGTGCAGTTCTGCATGATGCCCCAGGGGGCCATGACGGGATTGCAGTTGGTACCGCCGCTGGACCCGCCGCCGTCCGAGCCGCCCCCGTCGGAGCCGCCACTATCGGACCCCCCGTCGGAGCCACCGCCGTCCGAACCTCCGCCGTCGGACCCACCGCTGTCGGAACCACCGTCGGAGCCGCCACTATCGGACCCCCCATCCGAGCTTCCGCCGTCCGAGCCTCCGCTGTCGGACCCGCCGCCATCTGAGCCGCCGCCGTCGGAGCCGCCACTGTCGGACCCCCCGTCCGACCCGCCGCTGTCGGAACCGCCGTTCGAACTGCCCCCGTCGGAGCCGCCCCCGTCGGAGCCGCCGCCGTCGGACCCTCCGCCGTCCGATCCGCCGCTGTCGGAACCACCATCCGACCCGCCGCCATCCGACCCGCCGCCATCTGAGCCGCCCCCGTCGGAGCCTCCGCTGTCGGAGCCGCCGTCGGACCCACCGCCATCGGAGCCTCCGCTGTCCGATCCTCCGCCGCCGTCCGAACCTCCCCCGTCCGATCCGCCGCCTGAGTCACCACCGCCGTTGTCCCCACCACCGGAGTCACTCCCGCCGTTGTCCCCACCACCGGAGTCACCGCCGCCGTTGCCGCCGCCGCCCGACTCGCCGCCGCCGCCCGCGACCGTGTCGCTGTCGCAGTCGCCGCCGAGGATGGTGCAGACCGCCGTCTGAAGACCGTTCGCGATCTGGGTGCCCACGCCACCGAGAACAAGCGCACCGATGATCAGGGCGACCAGACCGACCATGCCCGCGTACTCGGCCGCCGACTGCCCACGATCCCGACGCCACCCGATCACGTGCGGAACCGACGGGATCCCCTCCCGGCGCAACCGCTCCAGCGTCCACCGCGGCCTCACAGCCCGCTGCTCCGAAGGCAGTTCGAACCACGCCCGGCTGGCACCCGCACTGACCAGCGCCAGCAGCGCACCCGGCAGCAGAAGCTGGCTGAGCCCACGCGCCGAGCCCGCGTACAGATTGACGATGCTGCCCACCAGCAGCCAGCCCTGGAGAGCGATCAACGCGACCCAGACGACTTTCCCACCCGTCCACAGACGCCGCGCCAGAATCACAGCGGCGATCCCCGGCACCACCGCGTACAGCGCCAGCAGGGTGAGCATCGGCGTGATGTGGCTGCCCAGTTCCAGCAGCGAGTTCACCACGCCGAAGCCGCCCAGCAGCGTGAGAGCGAACATCAGATACAGCAGCACCCGGGTCACGGCGAGTGATCTCGGCAATTCCCAACGGTGCGTGGGTATGCCGGTCCGGAACGTCAAGCCCTGTGAGTCCGACACGGGGGAACCCTTCCAGCGAACTGCTCGCGATGTCCGGCTCAGGCATCCAGCCGCGCCGCATGGCGGCACAGTACGTACGCGCAGGGCCCATTCCCAGGGCCCACGGACCCACCCGAGGGCCCGCGCCCGCGCCCGCGCCCGAGCCCGCGCCGACGTCGCGCGTCAGTCGCCGTCCCCTCTCCGGAGAGTGCTGTCCCCTCCCCGGCGAGTGGGGTGGGCGTCCAGGGCACCCCCGCACGCGCGGGGACCACCGTTCCTTCGAGGACTGACCGGCTCGATCACCTTCCCCCGCCGGTCACTCGACGGGCGTGCCGGGGCCGGCCTGCCGTAGGCAGCGTTCCAGGCGCCGCAGAAACCTGTTGAAGGACTCGTCCGCGGGCCAGGTCTCGTAGGCGGTGATCGTGGCGGATACCGCGAGGTTCAGCTGGAGGATGGGAGTCAACTCGTCGGCGCCCGTGATGCGGGACTCCACCCAGCGCCTCAGATCTTTGAAGAACTGCTCGCCGAAGCGCTGAGCCGACTGCGCGAAGGCGGGTGATTGCGCCTTGAGACGGCGCTGTAGCGGCATGCGGTCGCGCAGACTCTCGCAGAACCCTGTCAGGATCGCGGTGAGCGAGTCCCAGAGCGGTTCGTCCGCAGGACGCTCATCCATCAGCGCCTGCCAGTTGAGCCGCTCCTCAGGATCCTGGTCCAGGACCGCGGCGTCCTTGCCGGCGAAGTAGTTGAAGAAGGTGGCGCGCGAGACGTTCGCCGCCTCCGCGATCTGCTCGACCGTCGTGGCCTCGTAGCCCTGCTCGTCGAAGAGCCGCAGCGCGGCGGTCTGGATGGCACGCCAGGTCGCCAGTTTTTTGCGCTCGCGCAGGTTCATGTGGTTCCTCCCATGCGTCCATACTACGTGCGATTTCTGGACGGATACATTTCTGGACGGATGCATTTCTGGATCGAGCCATCTTTGGACGAGTCTAAGTTTGTCGTCTACAGTGAAGCCGACGCCGGGGACAGCCCCGGGAGGTCATCCCTCAAGGAGAAGCAATGAGCAAGGTCTGGTTCATCACCGGTACGTCCCGCGGCATCGGCCGCGCCTTCGCCGAGTCCGCGCTGGAGCGCGGGGACAAGGTCGTCGCGACCGCGAGGAACGCGGCGACGCTCGCGGATCTGGTCACCAAGTACGGCGACGACGCGGTCCTGCCACTGGCGCTCGACGTCACCGACACGGCGGCCGTCGCCGCCACGGTGGCCGCGGCGCACGAGAAGTTCGGCCGCCTCGATGTCGTGGTCAACAACGCCGGTTACGGGCTGTTCGGCATGGTCGAAGAGGTCACCGAGCAGCAGGTGCGCGACCAGATGGAGACGAACTTCTTCGGCGCATTCTGGGTGACCCAGGCCGTGCTGCCGATCCTGCGCGCACAGGGCAGCGGCCACATCGTCCAGGTCTCGTCCGTCGGAGGCGTCGCCGCCTTCCCGTCGCTGGGCGCGTACCAGGCATCCAAGTGGGCGCTGGAGGGCTTCAGCGACTCCCTCTCCCAGGAGGTCGCCGGCGCGGGGATCAAGGTCACCATCGTCGAGCCGGGCGGCTTCAGCACCGACTGGGCCGGTTCCTCGGCCGCGCAGGCCGAGTCGAACCCCGCCTACGACGCGGTCCGCGAGGCCATGGCGGCCCGCATGGGCGAGGCCCGCCACAGCGAACCGGCCAACGCGGGCGCCGCCCTGTTGCGGATCGTCGACGCGGAGAACCCGCCCCTGCGTGTGCTGTTCGGGACCGAGCCCATCGAGATCGTCGAGCCGCTCTACGCCGAGCGACTCAAGACCTGGGCCGACTGGCAGCACGTCTCCCGGATCGCGCAGGGCTGACCAACCCGTCACAGCCCGACGGCGCGGGAACCTTTCCCGCCACCGTCCCGGGTCCGGCGGTTCCACCCCTGGGCCCGGCGGCCCACCCTCACCGAGCGTCGAACTCGTCCGACGGTGCCCCCTACGACGTGGCCCTCGGCACCTCACACATCAGGAGACATCGCTCATGTCCGTACCTCAGACTCCCCATTCGTTCAGTGCGGCCACAACCGCCGCCGAAGTGATCGACGGCGTCGACCTGCACGGCCGCCGCGCCGTGGTCACCGGAGCCAGCTCCGGGATCGGAGTGGAGACCGTCCGCGCACTCGCCGCCGCGGGCGCCGATGTCACCCTGGCCGTCCGGAACACCGACGCGGGCGCGCGGGTGGCGGCCCGCCTGGAGGCGGAACTTCCGTCCGGCTCGGGCACGTTGTCGGTCGGCCGGCTCGATCTGTCCGACCGGTCGACGGTGGCCGCGTTCGTGGCGGCCTGGGACGGTCCTCTGGACATCCTCGTCAACAACGCCGGAGTGATGTCGCCGCCCCGGATCGCCCGCACGGCCGACGGCCGGGAATGGCAGTTCGGTGTCAACCACCTGGGCCACTTCGCCCTCACCACCGGCCTCCACCCGGCGCTCGCGGCGGCGGACGGCGCCCGGGTCGTCGCGGTCAGCTCCATCGGGCACCTCTTCTCCCCGGTCGCCTTCGACGACCTCGACTTCCGCTATCGCCCCTACGACCCGTGGACCTCCTACGGGCAGTCCAAGACGGCTGTCGTCCACTTCGCCGTAGCCGCCGCCGAACGCTGGGCCGACGACGGGATCACCGTCAACGCCGTGATGCCGGGCAACGTCGGCGACACCGGTCTGGCCCGCAACACCGACATGGAGGCGGTGGCCGGGATGCTGGCCGCAGGCGAACTCGCTCTGCCGCCGGGCAAGACCGTGCAGCAGGGCGCCGCGACCTCCGTCCTGATGGCCGCTTCCCCGGCCGTGGCCGGCGTCACCGGCCGCTACTACGAGGACTGCGCCGAGGCCAAACCCGTCACCGAGCGCGCCGGGGCCATCGCGGGTGTCGCCCCGTACGCCCTCGACCGTGACAACGCCGCGCGTCTCTGGGCCGCGTCCGTGTCCTTGATCTAACGCGATCCCCGGGACGAGGACTCCGCCACGAGCACTCCCGCCACGAGCACTCCGCCTACAAGCACTCCCGGCACGAACAACGCCCCACCGTCCGAACCGAGCTGAAACGAGTGAGAAATGACCGATCTGACCGGCAGGACAGCCCTGATCACCGGCTCTGCGCGAGGTCTCGGCAAAGCGATCGCGCTGCGTTACGCGACCCGCGGTGCCAACATCGTCGTCAACTACGCCGCCAACCGGGAGGCAGCGGACGCCACGGTCGCGGAGATCGAGCAGCTGGGCGTCAAGGCGCTCTCCCTTCAGGCCGACATGTCCAACGTGTCCGACATCGAGCGGCTCTTCACCCAGGCCCTCGACCAATTCGGGCAGATCGACATCGCCGTCGCGAACGCGGGCATCGAACTGATCGGCGTTCCCTTCATCGAGATCACCGAGGATCAGTTCGACCGGCAGTTCGCCATCAACACGAAGGGCACGTTCTTCACCCTTCAGGCAGCGGCCCGTCACGTCGTCGACAACGGCAGGATCATCTACATCAGTTCGAGCACGGCGGCCCTTCCGTTCGCGGGTGAGGCGCTGTACGGCTCGAGCAAGGTGGCGCCGCATTACGCCGTGCGGGTGCTGGCGCAGGAGCTCGCGGAACGGGGCGTCACCGTCAACACCATCATGCCGACGGCGATCGAGGGCGCGGGCGTCTTCACCGCGGCCGACCCGGATCACCCGATCCGCCAGTTCGTCACCGGCAGGCCCGGACGCATCGGCCGACGGATGGGGACCGTGGACGACGTCGCCGACGCGGCCGAGTACCTGGCCTCGGACCTGGCCGGCTGGGTCAGTGGGCAGGGCCTGGTCGTGGCCGGCGGCGCACTGCAATGACCGCGCCGCGCCGGGACCGCGGGCGGCGGATCCCTCGGTAGTTCCATCCTCAACGGCCGTACCGGCAGGCCAGTTGTGTCCCTGCGGGGCCGCGTGCCGGTGACTGTCCACACGGCTATGTCGGCATGCCCCACGCAAAACACCCTCCTGACCGCGTTTCCGCAGGTCAGGAGGGTGTAAGAGCGGTAGCGGAGGGATTTGAACCCTCGGTGAGTTTCCCCACACTCGCTTTCGAGGCGAGCTCCTTCGGCCGCTCGGACACGCTACCGAGAGAGAGCTTAGCCCAAGGTGGGCCGTGCTCCGAAATCGGTATCCCCGGGGCTGCCCGACCGCCGCCGGACCGCTGGTCGGCGGCTGCCCGACGACCGGTCAGCGATCCCGGAAGAACGACGTCAGCAGCGCGGAGCAGTCCTCCGCGAGAACGCCGTGGATCACCTCGGGCCGGTGGTTGAGCCGCCGGTCCCGTACGACATCCCAGAGCGAGCCGGCCGCCCCCGCCTTCTCGTCGAGCGCGCCGAACACCACGCGGTCCAGCCGGGACTGGACGATCGCGCCCGCGCACATCGTGCACGGTTCCAGGGTCACCACCAGCGTGCAGTCCGTGAGCCGCCAGGCTCCGAGCTTCCCGGCGGCTCTGCGGATCGCCAGGATCTCCGCATGCGCCGTCGGGTCGCCCGTGGCCTCGCGTTCGTTGTGGCCCGCGGCGAGCACCGTGCCGTCCGGGGACAGCACGACGGCGCCGACCGGCACATCACCGGACAGGGCGGCCCGTGCCGCCTCGTCCAGGGCGAGGCGCATGGCCGCCCGCCACGGTGCGCGCACCGGGTCGGGCACGGGGTCGTGCCGGATCACGTGGGCCTGCCTCAGCGGACGGTCTCCAGCACCTCGGCGGCGCCCAGAGCCTCCGCGATCTCGGCCATCGCGTCGGAATCCAGCGCCAGCAGATCGGCCTCGGACAGGCCCAGGTCGGTGAGAATCTCGCGGTCGCCGACGGCTCCCGCGGGCACGGTCTCCCCGTTCTTCACGGGGATGTCCACTTCCTCCTCGTCGTTCTCGTCCGGTTCGCCGTCCTCCGTACCGTCGAGGTCCAGCGTGTCCAAGTCGTCGGCCGGGTCGTCGTCGTCCCTGCCGAGCAGTTCATCAATGAGGATCTCCCCATAAGAGGAGCGTGCGGCCGCGGCCGCGTCGGAGACGTAGATGCGAGGATCTTCCTCGCCCTCCACGCGGAGGATGCCGAACCAGGCATCCTCCTGCTCGATAAACACGAGCACCGTGTCCTCGTCCACCGAGGCTTCGCGGGCCAAGTCGGTCAGGTCCGACAAGGTCTCCACATCGTCGAGCTCTGTGTCGCTCGCTTCCCACCCGTCTTCGGTGCGCGCGAGCAGTGCGGCGAAGTACACCGTGACTCTCCCACTGGTCAGAGGTGTGACGATCCGGCGGTGCGCTGATCTGCCCCGCCCACTCGGAATCGTGGCAGAAACGAACGCTTCGCGAGAGGTCTTCCACCGTTGCGTCGTCGGGCCATTTTATTAGGCCCCTGTTCGGCCCCGGGCGCCGGATGCCTTCCATGAGCATGCGGGACGAAGGCGGGGTACGTCGCGCGCCGGGCGCGGCTACCGGCCGGTCACCACCGGAACGTACGCATCCGCATCTGCTGGCGCATCCGCGCCGCGCGGGCCTGCCGGGGTTTCACGCGCTCGCGCAGGGCCTTGGCCTCGTTCAGCTCCCGCAGGAACTGCGCGCGCCGTCGGCGGCGCTCCGCCTCGTTCTCCTGAGCGTCGGCCGGGGGCTCCGACCGGGTCTCGTCCCGGCTCCCCGCCCGAGCCGCTTCCCGGGTCTCCGCCTCCGCGGGCGCGTCGGCCGCGCTCCGGGCGGCGCGCTCGTCCCGGCCTTCCCGATCCTCGTCCGGCATGGATTGCGTCACCACCTCAGGCTGCGTACTCGGCTCCGCGGTCGTACCGGCGCCCTCTGACACCTTCCCTCGCTGACCGGGGTTGATGCCAGCTGAGCGGTGGCAGCGCGTACAGCCTTGGCCCCCGGTTACTGTGGTCGCCATGCGGATTCATGTCGTCGACCACCCGCTGGTGGCGCACAAACTCACCACGCTGCGCGATCGGCGCACCGACTCCCCGACTTTCCGGCGCCTCGCCGACGAGCTGGTCACCCTGCTCGCGTACGAGGCCACCCGGGACGTACGGACAGAACAGGTCGACATCCGGACACCGGTGACGGGCACGACGGGCGTGAAGCTCTCGTATCCGCGTCCGCTGGTGGTCCCGATCCTCCGGGCCGGCCTCGGCATGCTGGACGGCATGGTGCGGCTGCTGCCGACGGCGGAGGTGGGCTTCCTCGGGATGATCCGCGACGAGGAGACCCTTCAGGCGTCCACGTACGCGAACCGTATGCCCGAGGACCTCTCGGGACGTCAGGTGTATGTGCTCGACCCCATGCTGGCGACCGGCGGGACGCTGGTCGCGGCGATCCGTGAGCTGATCAAGCGCGGCGCGGACGATGTGACCGCGGTGGTGCTGCTCGCGGCGCCCGAGGGCGTCGAGGTGATGGAGCGCGAGCTCGCGGGCACGCCGGTGACGGTCGTGACGGCGGCGGTCGATGAGCGCCTCAACGAGAACGGCTACATCGTCCCGGGCCTCGGCGACGCGGGCGACCGTATGTACGGGACGGCCGAGTAGGCATCCGCCGAGCAGGACATGGCAGGGGCCCGGTTCGCGCGGCAGGCGAACCGGGCCCCGTCGGAAGGCGCGGTCAGTGCTTCGGGGCCGCCCCCAGATCCCCGCAGGCGGGATCCGGCGCGGTGCTCGACGCGGTGGCCAGGGCCTGGTCGGCCTCCTCCTGTACGTTCAGCTCCTTGAAGGCCGTGCCGAGGATCAGATCGACATCCGGTGTCTTCCGGCTGTCGGTCTTCGACGTGGCCCCCTTCAGCTGGGCGCCGAGAACGGTGAAGAAACCGTCCTCGGGCCTCGACGCGCCGACCAGTATCCCGGTGCCCGGGACCTTCTTGTCGTACGCGGCGGGGGCGTTGCCGACCTTGCCGATGACGAAGCCGCGTTTCTTCAGCTCGTCGGCGGTGGTCATGGCGAGTCCGCCTCGCGGGGTCGCGTTGTAGACGTTGACCGTGATCTGGCCGGGCTTGGGGAGCGCCTTGACGGGCTCGGACGAGTGCTTGCAGCCGGACTTCCGGGCGGCGGCGGCGCTCTTCGTGCCGCCTCCCGTGAAGACATCGATGAGCTGCAGCGTTCCCCAGCCGGCCAGGCCGAGGGCAGCGACGGAGGCGACGGCCGCGAGCACGATCCTGCGACGATGACGGGGGCGGCGCATGCGCGGGTACTTCGTGCCCGTAATGCGATACTTTCCGCCCATGCCGGGGGGAGTCAGCATGCTCATGGCCGCAGCGTAGTGCGCGCTGCTGGTGTTTCCTACTAAATGATCAATGGGTTGCTCGATCCGGGTGACGAAAGACCCCGAAGGGCTCAGTGCACGACGGCTCGGCACCCGAAGGGCCGTCCTCGTCGCGGACTCCGCCGCAGGCCCTGCCTCTGAACTGGGCGCACGCCCGCCGTACGGGATGGGCCTGCCGTACGGGCCGGATCAGCCCAGATCGAGTTCCAGCACGCGCGCGTGCAGCACCTGGCGCTGCTGGAGCGCGGCGCGGACGGCGCGGTGCAGCCCGTCCTCCAGGTAGAGATCGCCCTGCCACTTCACGACGTGGGCGAAAAGGTCCCCGTAGAAGGTCGAGTCCTCGGCGAGCAGCGTCTCCAGGTCCAGTTGACCCTTCGTGGTCACGAGCTGATCGAGGCGGACCGGGCGCGGCGCGACATCCGCCCACTGCCGGGTGCTTTCCCGGCCGTGGTCGGGATACGGCCGCCCGTTACCGATGCGCTTGAAGATCACACGGAAAGCCTACCGGGCGAGCGGCTCCGGGCGCAGCCATGGCGCCCGAGTGCAAAAGTCGCATTCGGTGGCAAAGGGGGAGTGAAGCGTGAGTGGAACCGATCCGTCCGGTGCTCGTACGCCCAGGAACGCCCCGGGAACGCCCCGGGAGCGCCCCGAGGACGACGCGGAGACGCCGCAGGATGGGGCCCAGGGGGTGCGGCCGTCGGCCGCCGGACCGTGCCGCTGATTCGCTCGAAAGGAGTCCGGCGGGGTGCGCGACAGCGGCTCACCCCGGCTCACCTCGGCTCACCCCGGCCCGCCCGCCCGTCGGGCCCGTCAGACGGGCGGGGTCCCCGGCGGGGACTGCGGGCGCGGGTTCGGCGGCGGATGCGGTCCGGGATCGGGGGGTAATTTGGGGCCGCCCGGTTTCGCGTGCTTTCCGTTGCTGATTCTGGTCTTCCGGTTCGAGAGCCCGAAGATTCCGAACGGCGGAAAGATATCCACGCGCCTCGGGAAATTGGCCTCGGCGCAGCTGAGACACAGCAAGTCCATACAGCCGTCCTGGGTGGTGCGTGCCGCCTCCACGCTGTTTATCCAGCAGGATTCGCAGTACCAGCAGTCCGTCTTTGAGAGCAGCACGGTGGTCAAGGTCGCCCTGGGCATCGGGTCACCTTTCTGTGCGCCGCGTTCTGATGCCCTCCTGGGCGGATAGTCGTTCCGTCCCGCGCCGCCGGAGCATGGTCGTGCCGAGGACCACGGCCTCCAATTCAGGGGGACGGTGTGTCATTGAGTTCGATTCCTTGCGCATTGTCGTCCTCAGGGCGATGCAACTACGTTGCACAGGACAAGGGTTGCGTTGCGCGGGGCGGGTGCACAACGTCGCACGCGTTCCAGTCGAGATCTGTCACATGACATGAGGGGAGCGGCCATGGGCCGACGCAACGCAGGGGGCGGGGAGAAAGGCGCCAGCACGGCCGATGTGTTCGGCGAAGTTCTCAAGCACTGCCGCGAGTCCATAGGTGTTACGCAAATAGCACTGGCTGGCGAAGTCCCCTGCGATCGCTCCTACGTTGCCCGTGTGGAAGCCGGAACACGTGTTCCTGACGAGAAATTCGCTGAGACGTGCGACATCGTGCTGCGTACCGGCGGCATCCTCCAGAAGCTCTGGCACAAGATCGACTGGTATCCGGAAGTGGACCATCCGGACTGGTTCAAGCGCCGTGCCGCCATGGACGCCGAGGCGACGGCGCTCCGCGAGTACCAGACCCAGATGATGCCGGGCCTGCTGCAGACCGAGGACTACGCCCGCGCGTTGCTCTCGCGCCGGGCCAGTGGAGATGAGCTGGAGAGGCGTGTACGCGCGCGGCTCAGCAGACAACACAGATTTCTCTCCCCCGAGGGGCCGCTTCTGCTCATGGTCCTGGATGAGAGCTGCATCCGGAACACCGTCGGAAGCGCGGCCGTCATGCGGGATCAGTGCGCACATCTGCTGCGCGTGGGAAAGCAGCCGAACATCCGTGTTCAAGTCGCCCCGGCGGGTGTCCCGGGTATTTGGCGTCCCAATACGTCCATGTCTCTGATCACCCTCTCGGATGGCCATGTCTGGGTGTACTCGGAATCGCTCGACCGCGGGCACTTCAGCGACGATCCGGCAGTTACCGGCCGTCATGCACAGACCTATGCTGTTCTGAGGGCGGATGCGCTGTCCGCCTCCGAGTCTGCCGCGTTGCTCACTGACGCGATGGAAGGGTACGGCCACCATGATGAATCGCGATTTCAGAGCGACAACGTGGGTAAAGAGCAGTTACAGCGGCGACAACAGCGGAAACTGCGTGGAAATAGGCACCGGTATCCCGGGCATTATCCCCGTACGTGACAGCAAGAATACCGAAGGCCCGGTCCTTGTGTTCAGCAGAGCTGTTTTCTCCACTTTCGTTTCCGGTGCCAGAACCGCCGCGCACCCCACCGCCTGAACGCGATGGGGTGCGCTGTGCCGTCGGGGCGTCCCTTATGCGGTGGGCGTGTGGCCGCGCGCATGCGAAACCGTCTCGGCCCTGGCGCCCTTGAGCGGGATCCGCGCCGCTTCGGCCGTCGCGGCCGGCTTGGTCACCGAGCTCAGATCGTGGGCGTAGGTGCCCACGGCGTCGGCGATCACACCGATGTTAATGCCGAACGCCTTCATGTTGACGTTCGAGAGGTCGTCGCAGGCCGAGTGATAGCACCGGTCGTACGCGATACCGGCCTCGCCGCCGTACTTCGCGGCCTGGTCCTCGGACTTGATGCCCTCGGCGCCGGTGAAGGTGCCGCCGGAGGGGATGCCCGCGTCGATGAAGGGACCGTAGTCGGAGCGGCCGTCGAAGTCCGTGCCCTCGTGCGGAACGTTCCTGCTGTCGAGGAAGTCGGTGATGCCCTTCTCCAGTTGGGCGGAGCCCTCGGGGCCGGCGCCCGAGCCTTCGCCGTCCGAGTCGTCGCCGTCGTAGACGAACTGGGCGAAGTTCGGCGAGGCGATCATGTCGAAGTTGAGGTAGAGGGCGATGTTCTCGCGCTGGGCGGCGGTGAGGCCGTTGACGTACGCCTCGGCGCCGAGCAGGCCCAGTTCCTCCGCCGACCACCAGGCGAAACGCACCTTGTTCGTCGGCTTGTCGTGCGTCTTGGCGAGCTTGAGGGCGACCTCCAACAGCCCGGCGGAACCGGAGCCGTTGTCGTTGATGCCGGGGCCCTCGGTGACGGAGTCCAGGTGGGCGCCGAGCATCACGGTCCTGTCCGCCCTGCCACCCTTCGTCTCGGCGACCACATTGCGGGTGGTGCGCTCCTCCTGGAGCTGGCGGATGTCCAGGGAGACCTTCACCGGGCCCTTGGCGGCCTCGGCGGCGAGTGCCTGGCCCTCGGTCTGCGTGATGCCGCCCGTGGGGATCTTCCCGGCGTCCGGGCCGCCGAGCGTTCCGCTGAGCGCGCCCTCGGTGTTGTTGTAGATGATCGCGGCGACCGCGCCGGCCGCCGCCGCCTCCTTCTGCTTCGCCGCGAAGTCGCAGCCGCCGCGCTGGATCAGCGCGATCTTGCCGGTGAAGGCGCCGGCGGCGTAGTCGGTGGGCTCGCAGCCGGTGGTCGCGTCGACCGGGACGGGGGCGAGGTCGGCCGCGATGCCGCCCTCCTTGGTGGACGTCGTGTACGACATGGCCACGATCGCGACGTCGCGCGGCGTCGGCGCGGTGACCGTGAGCTTCTCGGCGAGCGTCTCGATATAGGTGATGTCGAACGTGTCGTACGAGACCTGGTAACCGGCCTTCTTCAGCTGGCTGTACACATACGCGGCGGAGGCGTCATGGCCGAGCGTGCCCGCCGCCCTGTTGCCGTTGGCGGAGTCCGCGATGGCCTGGAACTTCTCCAGATGCCGGTACGCGTCGCCGGCCGATGCCTCGCGCACCAGCTTCCGGGAGAGCTTCGCCGCGTCCTTGGCGGCGTCCTTGGCCGGGTCGTGGGAGCGTGCGGAGGCGGGCGAGGCGGACAGCAGAAGAGGCGCGGAGAGCGCGGCGGTTGCCGCGACTGCCAGGAGCCTGCGGGAAGTTGCGTTCACAGGGGCTGGGATCCTTCCGGTGCGAACGAATGTGAGGGAAAGCTAGCCAGCGCCGCGCCGCCTGGGAACAGCTGTGCCGCAGCTCACGGTGCGTAGCGGGGGATCACTCGCGTATCGGGCCTGGATTTCCGGTGCGCGGACCGGCCGCCGGTCAGTCGGTCCCGGGCGCTCGCGCCGGCTTCGCCGCCTTCGCCGCGCGCTTCGCCTCCTGCTTGAACGCCCGTACCTTGGCCAGCGATTCGGGTCCGGTGATGTCCGCCGCGGAACGGTACGACCCCACGTCCCCGTACGCGCCCGCGGCCTCGCGCCAGCCCTTGGGCTGCACCCCGTACTGCTTGCCCAGCAGCGCCAGGAAGATCTGGGACTTCTGCGTGCCGAAGCCGGGCAGCGCGTTGAGCCGGTCCCGGACCTCCGCGCCGGTGGCGATGTCACGCCAGATCGCGGTGGGATCGCCGTCGTAGTGCTCGACGAGGTACTGGCAGAGCTGCTGGACGCGTCTGGCCATCGACCCCGGATAGCGGTGCACGGCGGGCTTGTCCGTGAGCAGTGCGACGAACGCCTCGGGGTCGTACGCGGCGATCTCACGTGCGTCGAGGTCGTCGTGGCCCATGCGTACGGCGATGGTGTACGGGCCGGAGAACGCCCACTCCATCGGGACCTGTTGGTCAAGCAGCATGCCGACGAGCGCGGCCAGCGGGCTGCGGCCGAGCAGTTCGTCGGCCTCGGGCTGTTGTGCGAGCCGGATTGTGGTGCTCATTCAGCGATGATCACCTGGGCCGCGGCGCCGTGCGCGTACGCCACGCGCTTGCTGTGTGTTCATATGACTAATTTGTGGTCCGGATGGGGGAGTGGGGCGAGGGGTAGATCACGACACGAGGGAAAACCACCGGAACTGTCGGGAAAGGCCGCTCGCTCGTGACACAGCCGTTTGAATTGCCGGATTTCTATATGGCTTATCCGGCCCGACTCAATCCGCACCTGGAGGAGGCCAGGGCGCACTCCAAGCAATGGGCCAGGGACAGGGGAATGCTGGAGGGATCGGGCGTCTGGGAGGAACACGACCTCGATTCCCATGACTACGCCCTGCTCTGCTCGTATACGCACCCGGACTGCGACGGTCCGGCGTTGTCGCTGGTCACGGACTGGTATGTGTGGGTGTTCTTTTTCGACGACCACTTCCTGGAGGTCTACAAGCGCCCCCAGGACCGGGAGGGCGGCAAGGCGTATCTCGAACGGCTGGCCGCCTTCATGCCGATGGATCTCGCCGCCGGATTCCCGGAGCCGACCAATCCGGTCGAGGCGGGACTGGCGGACCTCTGGGCCCGTACGGTCCCGGGCATGTCCATGGACTGGCGGCGGCGGTTCGCGGAGTCCACCGAGAATCTCCTCAACGAGTCCGACTGGGAGCTCGCGAACATCAACGCGCACCGGGTCGCGAACCCGGTCGAGTACATCGAGATGCGCCGCAAGGTCGGCGGAGCGCCCTGGTCCGCGGGGCTCATCGAATACGCGGCGAGCGCCGAAGTGCCCGCGGTCATCGCCGACTCACGTCCACTGCGGGTGCTGAAGGAGACGTTCTCGGACGCTGTCCATCTGCGCAACGACCTGTTCTCGTACCAGCGGGAGATCGAGGAGGAGGGTGAGCTGAGCAACGGCGTGCTCGTCCTGGAGACGTTCCTCGGCTGTACGACCCAGGAGGCGGCGGACGCCGTCAACGATCTGCTCACCTCGCGCGTCCAGCAGTTCGAGAACACCGCGCTGACCGAACTGGGGCCGCTCTTCGCCGCGAAGGGCCTCGATCCGCGGTCGTGCGCCGACACCCTCGCCTATGTGAAGGGGCTCCAGGACTGGCAGTCGGGCGGCCATGAGTGGCATATGCGCTCCAGCCGTTATATGAACGGCGCCGGTTCGGAGGCCGGTTCGGAGGCCGTTTCCGGCACGGGCGGCGAGGGCGTCGGCGGCTCGGGGGGTGCGCCGGGCGGGGCGGGCGCGTCGTTCTCGATGGTGCCGGTCGGTCTCGGTACGGCCGCGGCGGACATCGCGAAGACGATCGGCGCGGGAGCGCCGGCGCGGGCGCGCAGCCACAGCCATGTCCCGTTCCAGCGGGTCGGTCCCTCCGCGCTGCCGGAGTTCCGGATGCCGTTCGCGCTGTCGATGAGCCCGCATCTGGACCACTCGCGGGAGCACACGGTCGAGTGGGCCCACCGCATGGGGATCCTGGAGGCGCAGCCGGGGATCCCGGGTTCTGATGTCTGGGACGAGCGGCGGCTGCGCCGTATCGATCTGCCGCTCTGCGCGGCCGGCATCCATCCGGACGCCACGGCGGAGGGGCTCGATCTCACCTCGGACTGGCTGACGTGGGGGACGTACGGCGACGACTACTACCCGGTCGTCTACGGCAACGCGCGCGATGTGGCGGGCGCGAAGGCGTGCAATGACCGGCTCGCGCTGTTCATGCCGGTCGAGGGTCTCGAGACGCCGGTGCCCGCGACCGGGCTGGAACGGGGGCTGGCCGATCTGTGGGTCCGTACGGCGGGCCCGATGGACCTGGACGCGCGTCGCGTCTTCCGTAAGTCCGTCGTGGACATGACCGACAGCTGGCTGTGGGAGCTGGCCAATCAGACGCAGAACCGTATCCCCGACCCCGTCGACTACATCGAGATGCGCCGGCAGACCTTCGGCTCGGACATGACGATGAGTCTGTCCCGGCTGAGCCACGGCCGGGTGGTGCCGCCGGAGATCTACCGGTCGGGCCCGATGAGGTCCATGGAGAACGCGGCCCAGGACTACGCGACGCTGCTGAACGACGTCTTCTCGTACCAGAAGGAGATCGAGTTCGAGGGCGAGGTGCACAACGGTGTGCTGGTCGTGCAGAACTTCTTCAACTGCGACTACCCGACCGGGCTCGCCATCATCGACGACCTGATGAACTCGCGGATGAGCCAGTTCCAGCATGTCGTCGCCAACGAACTTCCCACGCTGTACGACGACTTCGGCCTCGACGCGGACGCCCGCCGGGTGCTCGACGGCTATGTGAAGGAGCTGGAGAACTGGCTGTCCGGGATTCTCAACTGGCACCACGGCTGTAAGCGGTACAAGGAGGCCGAACTGCTGGAAGACCGGGCCGGTGTCCCCCGCTGGCTGCCCCCCGTTCCGAGCGGACTCGGCACCTCCGCGGCACGGATTCACCTACCTGGGTGGGAACCGGAGCGATCTTTGCCCCAAATGGCGCAGTAACTCGCCTACGCGCGCGCCCGTTTGTCATCCGGTCGATGTGATCGTTAACCGGATGGGGGCCGTGAGTGGCGAGCGGAAACGCACTGTACGGGCGCACAGAGGCGCGAGGCCCGCGCGCGAGGGGGCGTGAGAAGCCCCGGGAGGGGGTGGAGCCACGGGCGGCGGTACTGGAGGCCGTCGCCGGGTGGGTCCCGGGGGAGCCGGTCCCCAATGGGGCGTTGCCCACGGAGTGGGAGGTGGACGACGCCTGGGTCCGTACGCGCACGGGCATCGCGGGCCGCCATCGGGCCGCCCCGGGCATGTCCACGGGGGACATCGCGTATGAGGCGGCGCGGCTGCTGGTCGCGGAAGCGCCCGGCCTGGTGGGCGTGGGCGCGGGCGGGTTCGCGGGCGCGGGCGGCGGCGCGGGTGAGGGCGCGGGCGCCGGTGTGGCTTCGGCGCCTTCGGCTGCTTCGGTGTCGGCGCGGGCGGGCGGCGCCCGGGGGGTGGACGCCGTGGTGCTGGCGACGGCGACACCTGACCATCTCTGTCCCGGCACGGCGCCGGCGCTGGCGGCGCGGCTGGGGCTGGGCACGGTCCCCGCGTTCGATATCGGCGCGGTGTGCAGCGGCTTCGTCTACGGCCTCGCCGTCTGCCACGGCCTCGTCGTCTCGGGCCTCTACGACCGGGTGCTCCTGGTGGGCGCCGATGTGTACTCGACCTGGCTGGATCCCCGGGACCGCTCCTCGGGGGTGGTCTTCGGCGACGGCGCCGGAGCGGCGCTGATCGGCGCGGGCAGGGCCGGGGACCAGGGCGAGCTGCTCGCCTTCGATCTGGGCAGCGACGGCACGGGATACGACCTGATCACCGTGCCGGGCGGCGGAGCGCGGTCGAGGTCGGTGGCCGAACCGCCCGCCGAGGGCGACGAGTTCTTCCGGATGCGGGGGCGGGCGGTCTATCAGCACGCGGTCGAGCGGATGACCGGTTCGTGCCGCTCCCTGCTGCGCGCGGTGGGCTGGGACGCCGCCGAGGTCGACCATTTCGTACCGCACCAGGCCAACGCCCGGATCCTGCGGGCCGTCGCCGAACGGGTGGGGATCGGCGTCCAGCGCTGTGTCACCCATCTCGACCGGGTGGGCAATACGGGCGCGGCCTCCATCCCTCTCGCCCTGGCGGACGCGGACGCGCGGGGACGTTTCCGCGCGGGCGACCGCATGCTGCTGACCGCCTTCGGCGGCGGCCTCACCTGGGGAACGGTCGCGCTGCGCTGGCCGGTGACGACCGCGCCGACGGAGAGCACGCACGCGGCGACCGCGCCGACGGCGATCACGCACGTGGCGACCGCGCCGACGGAGACCGCGCACGCGGCGACCGCGCCGACGGCGAGCACGCACGTGGCGACCGCGCCGACGGAGACCGCGCACGCGGCGACCGCGCCGACGGAGACGGCGTACGCGGCGGCCGCGCCTGAGGCGATCACGCTCGCGGCGACCACGCCGACGGCGATCACGCACGCGGCGACCGCGCCGACGGAGACGGCGTACGCGGCGGCCGCGCCTGAGGCGATCACGCTCGCGACGACCACGTCCGAGGCCGCACGGCCCGAGCACTCACGGGCCACGGCCCTCGACGGAAGGAACGGATCATGACGCCGACGGCTGAGCGGGGACACGGTCAGGGGCACGGGGGGAGCGGGACGGTCGCGGTGACCGGGCTCGGGGTGGTGACTCCCGCCGGTCACGACGAACAGTCCTTCTGGGAGGGGCTGTGCGCGGGGCGGTCGGTGGCCAGACAGCTCCCGGAACTGGCCGGTATGCCAGTCGACTTCGCCTGTGCGGTCGAGGGCATCGACCTCGACGCCGTGATCGGTGGACGGTCGGTCTGGCGGATGGCGCGGTTCGTGAAGCTGGCGCTGATCGCGGCCAGGCAGGCCGTGGTGGACGCCGGACTCGACCCCGCGAGCTGGGACGGCGGCCGGGTGGGCGTGGTGCTCGGCGTGGGCGTCGGGGGCGTCTCCGTACTCGTCGACAACGCGCTGAAGCTCCAGGCGGACGGTCCGCAGGCGGTCTCCCCCGTGCTGGTACCGATGATGATCCCCAACGCGGCGGCCGGAGAGGTCGCCATCGCGCTCAAGGCGCGCGGGCCGAGCCTCGCCCCGGCGACCGCCTGTGCCTCGGGGGCCACCGCGATCGCCGTGGGCCGCGATCTGCTGGCGAGCGGCCAGTGCGATGTGGTGGTGGCCGGGGGCTCCGAGGCCGTACTGACCCCGCTGGTGGTGACGGCCTTCGCACGGATGGGCGCGCTGTCGACGCGTACCGGCGATCCGGGCGGGGCGTCACGGCCGTTCGCCTCGGACCGCGACGGGTTCGTGATCGGTGAGGGCGCCGCGATGGTCGTCCTGGAACGGGAGGCGGACGCGCGGGCGCGGGGCCGGGCGCCGCGCGCGCTGCTGGCGGGCGCGGGCGCCAGTACGGACGCGCACCACCCGACGGCGCCCGCGCCGGACGGCCGGTGGGCCCAGGTCGCGGTGGAGGCGGCGCTGCGGGACGCGGGCTGGAGCCCGTACGACGTAGAGCATGTCAACGCGCACGGCACGTCGACGCCGCTCAACGACACGATGGAGGCGACACTGATCGACCGGGTCTACCCGCACCGGCCGTCGGTCACGGCGCCGAAGGGGGTAGTGGGGCACACGCTGGCGGCGGCGGGGGCGATCGAGGCGGTGGCGACGGTGCTCACCCTCGAACATGGCGTGATTCCGCCGATCGCCAACGTGGACGCGCCCGCAGTCGAGTTCGACCTCGACTGCGTGACGAAGGAACCCCGGCGGCAGTGGGTGGAGACGGCGGTCAGCCACTCATTCGGGTTCGGCGGGCACAACGTGGCGCTGGCGTTTCGGCGGGCCTGACGACAGGTCATATCAGGGAGCTGATCGTACGAATGTCCCATGGTTCTGCGGGTGGGAGAGTCGTTTCTTCGCCATTGATTGATCGTTATACCGGCGTGAGTATAAATATCAACACCGTTGCCATGAAGTCATTCGACCAGACAGGCTCATTGGACCCATCGGGCTCATTGGACCCGGTGGGCTCGTTGACCGCAACGCTGGATCCGCTGACGCGCGTGCTCTTCGGGGACGACTTCGACGGCGAGCACGCGCCGTGGCGCCGGCTCGCCGCCGCGGCCCCGTTCCGCCGCCGGCCCGGTGCGTCGTCCGGGGAACGGCTGGCGATGGCGTACGAGCGGCTCCGTACCGTCAACGATGCGCTCGACAGCCCGGCGGGGCTGGTGGCCGACCCGCGTGGACTCGCCGCGCTGCATGAGTGGCTGGGCCCGGTCGATCCGGCCTTCACGACGGTCGCGGGCATCCACTACAACCTGTTCCTCGGCAGCCTCCTCGACCACGCGGAGAGCGCACCGGGACCGGCGGCGGGCGGCATCGCGGATCTGGGCGACTTCTTCGCGCTGCGCCGGGTGGGCACCTTCCTCTGTACGGAAGTCGCGCACGGAAACGACGCGGTGGCCGTGGAGACGACGGCGACCTACGACCGGGAGCGGGACGGTTTCGTCCTGCGCACGCCGCATGCCGGGGCGCAGAAGTTCATGCCCAACACCAGCCCGGTGGGCGGCCCCAAGTCCGGTGTGGTGGCGGCCCGGTTGCTCGTGGACGGTACCGATCACGGCGTCTTTCTGTTCCTGACGCCGCTGACCGACTCCGTCGGGGCGCTCCCCGGCGTCCGGGTGCGCAGGCTGCCCGCCCGGCTGGGCAGCCCGGTGGACCACTGTCTGACCGCGTTCGACCGGGTCTTCGTGGGGCGCGAGGCGCTCCTGGGGGGCGCGCAGGGTCGGATCGACGAGGACGGTGAGTTCCGGAGCGAGCAGAGCAACCGCCGACGGCGTTTCCTGACCTCGATCGGCCGGGTCACGGCGGGAAAGCTCTCGATGAGCGCGTGCGCGGTCGGCTCGGCGCGGGTCACGCTGGCGCTCGCCGTGCGGTACGGCGGGCACCGGCACATCTCCGGTTCCCGAGGAGGGGAGCGGGTACCGGTGTTCGCGCACCGCAGCCACCACGGCCCGCTGGTCGGCGCCCTGGCCACGGTCTTCGCGATGACTCTGCTGCACCGTACGGCGCTGGACGCCTGGGAGTCGCGTACGGAAGCGGACTCGGACGAGGCCGAGCGGCTGGTGGCCGTCGCCAAGGGCTGGATCAGCTGGCGGGCGCGCGAGGTGATCGTGGAGTCGCGGGAACGGTGCGGTGCGCAGGCGCTGTTGGAGAACAACGGCATGACCGAGCTGCTGGCGGGTATCGAGGGCGTCATCACGGCGGAGGGCGACAACGTCGCGATCTACGCGAAGGCGGCGGCCGAGATGCTGTTCTCGGCGGCTCCGGCCCCGGCTCCGGCTGCGGCTCCCGTTTCGTCTCCGGCCCCGGTTTCCTCTCCGTCTCCATCTCCGTCTTCGGGGCAGGAGGACGGGGCGTACGGTCCCGCCGACCGCGAGCTGACCGATCCGCTGTTCCTGGACGGACTCCTCGTCGCTGTCGAGGCCGTATGGCTGGCACGGGCCCGCCGCCGGATGAGCCAGGTGCCGCACGGCGACTCGCTGGCGCGGTGGAACGCGGCGTCCGGTGCCGCGCTGCGCGCCGTGGAGGCATACGCGTACCGGCGCGCGTCGGAGGCGTACGCGGTGGCGGTGGCGGGACTGAAGCCCGTCTCGGGGTCCTCGCCGTCGGCCCATGACCTGTTGTGTTCGCTGCACCGGCTCTTCACGCTCCAGTGGATCGACCGGAACAGCGGCGATCTGCTGGCCGCGGGCCGGCTGGCCCCCCGTCATCTCGACGAGCTGCCCGAGGCCGTCGAACAGCTCATCTCGCGGCTGGCCGGCCATGCCCCCGCCCTCGTCGAGTCGTTCGCGCTGCCGGAGGAGATGCTGGCCGACTGGCCCATTTCCGGGGCCGGTTACGTGGACGCCTACGACGACGCGGAGGGCGCGTGGCACGCCGCACCCGCCGCAGTCTCCGTACCCGCGGTACCTCCCGCCGCCGTACCTCCCGTACCTCCCGTACTCGCCGCACCCCCTGCACCCGGCGCACTCTCCGTACCCGCCGCACCCGCTTGAAACCACCGACCCCTTCAACCGACCCACCCCCTGGAAAGGACTTCCCATGAGCGAGATCCACCCGAAGATCACCGAGGTGCTGACGGAGACGTTCAAGGTGCCCGCCGCGGAGATCATCCCCGAGGCCACGATGGACAGCCTGGAGATGGACTCCCTCGCCGTCGCCGAGTTCGCCGTCATCATCAAGGAGACGCTGGGGATCGACGCCGACTCGGACTCGCTGCTCAAGGGCGCGACGCTGGCCGAGATCACCGCGTTCCTCAACGGGGCGCGTACGGCGTGCACGGTGCGCCCCGCGCACGCGGCGCACGCGCTTCGCGCGGTTCACGCGGTCAGCGCGACGAGTGGCGTCAGCGAGGCGAACGAGGCCCCGGTGGGCGTCGGCCGATGACCGGACCCGCCATCGCCATCACCGGCCTGGGGATGATCACCCCGGCCGGGAACGACACCGACTCCACCTGGCACGGCGTGTGCGCGGGGGTCTCCCCGGCCCACCGGGTGCCCGAACTGAGCGGCTGCGCGGTCGACTTCGCCTGTACGGTCGAGGGCATCGACCTCGACGCCGCGATCGGCGGGCGTACGGCCTTCCGGATGGGCCGGTACGTGAAGTTCGCGCTCCTCGCCGCGCGCGAGGCGGTCGCCGACGCCGGACTCGACCCGACGAGCTGGGACGGTACCCGGGTCGCCGTCGTGGTCGGGACCAGCAGCGGGGGATCCGCCAGCCTGACGGAACAGTCCGTCGCGCTCGACAGACGCGGTCCCGAGGCGACCTCCCCGTCCGGCATCCTGCTCACGATCCCCAACATGCCGGCGGCCGAGATCGCCATCAAGATGCGGGCCACCGGGCCCAGCATGGCGCCGTGCACGGCGTGTTCCTCGGGGGTCACGGCGCTGTCCGTGGCGCGGGATCTGCTCTCCACCGGGCAGTGCGACATCGCCGTCGCGGGGGCGACGGAATCCATCGTCTTCCCGGTCGCCATAACCGGGTTCGTGCGCTCGGGCGCCGCCGCGCTGGCCGGTCCCGGCGACGATCCGGCGGTGCTGTGCCGGCCCTTCGCCCCGGACCGCGCGGGGCTGGTCCTGGGGGAGGGCGCGGCGATCATGGTGCTGGAGCGCGAGCAGGACGCGCGGGCGCGCGGCGCGGAGCCACGCGCGCTGCTGGCGGGCGCCGGTGCCACGACCGACGCGCACCACCCGACGAGCCCGCACCCTTCGGGCGCCGTCGCCCAGCGCGCGGTGGAGGTGGCGCTGCGCGACGCGGGCTGGCAGTCCGGTGATGTCGAGCACGTCAACGCGCACGGCACCTCGACGCCGCTCAACGACGCGACCGAGGCGGCGTTGATCAGCAGGGTCTATCCGCACCGGCCGCCGGTCACGGCGCCCAAGGGGGTGCTGGGGCACTGTATGGGGGCGGCGGGCGCGATCGAGGCGGGCCTGACCGTGCTGACGCTCCAGCACGGCGTCGTACCGCCGATCGCCAACCTGGACGCGCCGGCCGTCGAGTTCGACATCGACTGCGTGACCAAGCAGCCGCTGCGCCAGCGGATCGACCGGGCGGTCAGCCACTCGTTCGGCTTCGGCGGGCACAACGCGGTACTGGCGCTGCAACGCGCCTGACCCACGCCGCCGTACGCCACGCACGCACGGCGCGTTACGCACGGCCCGGCACGCACTACGCGTACGACCGCGCGTACGACCGCGTGTCCGACCGCGCGTACGACCGCGTGTCCGACCGCGCGTACGACCGCGTGTCCGACCGCGCGTACGACCGCGCGTAGGCACCGCCTCGCCACCGCCTCGCCACCGCCGTACGCACCCGCCACAGGCACCGCCGTACGTTCGCCGCCCCGGTCGCACGGACCGCGTCGGCTGTACGGATCGCGCCGGCGCACACAATGCGCCGACGTATGGAATGCCGTCCTCCAGCCACGCGCCGGGGGGCGGCCTCCCCTCACTTCACTCGCATCCCGGAGGCCCACCATGAGCAGGCACCCACCGCTCCGAGGACGTACCGCCGTCATCACCGGCGCCGCGCGCGGCGTCGGCGAGCAGCTCGCCCGGTCCCTTTCCGAACGGGGCGCCCGGCTGGCGCTCGTCGGCCTGGAGGAGTCCGAACTCGCCCGCGTCGCCGAGTCATTGACGGGCGAGGCGGACCACTGGCACGCGGATGTCACCGACGCGGCGGCCATGCTGCGCACGGCGCGGCTCGTCGAGGAACGCTTCGGTACGGTCGATGTCGTTGTCGCCAACGCCGGGGTCGCGGTGGGCGGCCTCTTCCGTCACTCGGAGCCCGACGCGTGGCGCCGCGTCATCGAGGTCAACCTGATCGGCAGCGCCAACACCGCCCGCGCCTTCCTCCCCGCCCTGCTGGACTCCCGCGGCTACTACCTCCAGGTCGCCTCGCTCGCGGCCCTCGCCCCCGCGCCGATGATGACGGCCTACTGCGCCTCGAAGGCCGGGGTGGAGTCCTTCGCGCACACCCTCCGCACCGAGCTGGCGCACCACGGGGTGGGGGTCGGCGTCGGTTACCTCACCTGGACCGACACCGACATGGTCCGCAGCGCCGACCAGGACTCCACGCTGCGCGAGCTGCGCTCCCGTATGCGCTGGCCCGCCAACCGCACCTACCCGCTGGCCCCTGCCGTGGACCGCCTCACCACCGGCATCGAACGCCGCGCCCACCACATCTACGCCCAGCCCTGGCTCCGCGCGGCCCAACTCGTCCGCGCGGCCCTCCCGTCCGCCGCGACACACCGGGCCCGCCGCGCCCTGCCCGCCCTGGAACCCGCCTCGGCGGCGATCCCCACCACCCTCCTGGGCGCGGGCGGAACAGCCAACGACCCGCCGTCCGGGAGCGGAACCTGAGCCATGGCCGGTCCGGCAAGGGCGTGCCCAGGCGGTCCGGTACGGGAGGTCCTGGGCACGCCTGCGGGGACCACTCCAGGGACAGGACCATGGCCATCGTCGGGTCCGGAACACCCCCGCCTGCGCGGGGAGCACCTGTCCACGCTGATCGGACAGCCGGAAGCCTTCGGAACACCCCCGCCTACGCGGGGAGCACGTCTTCGCGCCGATCCTCACCGGCTCCGGCCACGGGACACCCCCGCCTGCGCGGGGAGCGCCAGTTCGATTGCCACGAGGCGGATCCAACCCGCTTCGCCGCCGCGGGCACGATCAGGCCCGCCGCGCGGCACCTTCCGGCCAGACGACATCCACTGGCAGCCCCGCCTCACGAGCCAGCAGCACCGTGTCGGCCGTGCCGCCACCCTTCCCGGAGGGAGGCGTCCCGTCCCACACCGCAACCAGCCGATCGCCGCGCTCCAGAAGAAGCGCGTTCGCTTCCTCATACGCCGCCCTGTTCGCCGTCTCGTTCGGCAACGTCACCACCTCAACGGCAGCCTTCACCAAGCGGTCGAACACCGGGGCGTGATCCTTCTTCACCTTCTTCGCCCGGTAGTCCACCGAGGGAATCAGCACGACGAGACGCCCGCCGAGGGCCGTTACCTCTTCCGCGAACAGACTGTCCGATCCAGCCGCAATGCATGACACCCCGACAAGGTCTGCACGGTACGGCTCCAGCGCCTTGCGCAGAGCAGCCCGCACAAGCGGAACGCTCTCCTCGGAAAGGTCCATGTGCCCAGTCACAGCCAGCGTCGTCACGCATCCACCCCTCAGCTCGACAGAAGATCGCGGATACTATCCCGCGCCTCGCGCACGGTCCGCGAGGCGCCGTGGCCCACCGTGTACGGGTAGAGCTGCCCGAGGTGCCCGCGGACCCTCCCGGACTGGGTAAGTCGGGCTGCCCCAACGGCCTGGTGGGTCTCCTTTACAGCGCCCGTGATGTCGCCGACCAGGAAGTGACACTCGGCGAGGCCGATCCTGTCCAGCGCGTACGAACGGCCGGCCTCAGGCCCGCGCGACGAGAGTGCGCTGCGGATCTCTGTGGCGGCTCGGTGGGCGTGCTGTCGTGGGTCCTGCCGGGCGAGATCGAGCAGTCGCCCACCGGTGACGCCCGCCAGCTCGGCATCATCGAAGTAGGCGATCCAGTACGGCTCTTCCTCGCCGGGGCCCGCCGCGGACAGCGCTTCGGCGGCTCGCGCGGTCGCGCGCTCGAAGCCTGCTGTGCGGCCCTGGGCCGCGTACGCCCACGCTTCACGGGTGTGGAGCATCGCCCTGACCCGTGGCCCGATCACGTCGCGCGCGCCCTCCTGCGCAAGTTGGATGAGCTGGAGCGCGTCGTCGGGGCGATCGCGGTAGAGCATCTGTCTGGCCATACCGGCCAGGACGTTGGCACCGAATACCTTGTCCGCGCCCGCGTGTGCCGACCGCAGGGCGAGCCGGTAGTACTCCTGCGCTCTCCGATGGAGGCCAGAGTCCCAGGCCATCGTCGCGGCGGTCCCGGCAAGCTGCGCCATGATGCGGTACAGACGGGTTTCAATCGTCGGGGCCTGGTGCTCATCGAGGGCACTGGCGATCTCGCTGAGCTGGCCGAGCACGGCCTTACGCCGGAGGCCACCGCCGTACCGGTGGTCCCACTGGCGGAACGCCTTGGCCGTCGTCTCCAGCTCATCAATCTCGCGCATTCCGAGACGGCCACGGCGGGGCGGCGCCGGGGATGCGGCAGCTGGTTGGAGCCATCCTTCGAGGGAGTCGAGTAGGGCTGCGCCGGTCACCGCGGCTCCGGCCAGGGCGTGCGTCATCGCGCGGCGGTCCATCACGAGATCACTCCTCGTCAGGTCTGCGGCCAGGCCGACGGTGGCGTCGGGCCGCCACGGAACATCGGTCGTGTCGGGTTGGCCGCCCGGCGACTCCGACGGGCGCTGCTGCTGTGTCTGCCGGCCTTCCCACGGGCGGGACGCCAGGCCAAGGAGGGCTCCGGGGATGCGGAGTCCGTCGGCAATCCGGCGTACCACCTCGAAGCTGGTGACCCGCTGCGAGCCGCTGATGATCGTGCTCACCTTGCCGGGGGTGAGCTGGCAGGCCGACGCGATTCGGTTCTGGGAGAGGCCGCCCCACTTTTTGACCAGTGCGAAGACGGCGGCGAAGTCGTGCTCGATCAGTGCTGCCCGCAGATCGTCTCTGTCGAGGACTTCGGGGGCGAGCGGGCCGGGGGTGGTGGCGTCCATGTGGGCCGACTTCCGAGGCGATCCTACGCACGCGAGCGCGCCTTCCTGGAGCTGCAACGAGTGTATTACCGCCTCGGTAACCCCCGCCGGTCATCCCGGCCTTGAGCAAAATGCCCGAGGCTGTTGGTGGATCAAAACCGACACGATGACAGGGGCAGCCGTGCACGCCAAAGCACAGACCGAGAGCGCAATCGCCCGGTGGCTGACGTCTTCCAGCCGGGCGTCCGAGGTCGCCGCGTGGCAGGACGGCCGCCCCGCCATACTGCGCACCGGCGGCCCCTACGACGCCGTCCGGATGCCGCTCAGCCTGGTCCACGCGGCGGCCGGGAGCAACGCCCCGGACGTCGTGGCCGGCGTCCTGGCCGAGATGCTCGACGGGCCGGTGATCTGTGACCCGGGCCGGTGGTACTACGCGCTCGTGCCTCCGGGGACCTGCGAGACGTGGCGATCGGCGGAGGCGGTGGTCCGCGGCCCGGGGGCCTGGCTCGGGATCCCCCGGCCCGACCGCACGACGCCGACATCGGTCGCCACCTACTGGGCCGTACCGGCGGCGGAGGTGCGGAAGTTGTGCTCCGCCGAGGCCGTGGCCGAGCTGCTCCGCGTCGGCCGGACCCGTCTCGAAGGCGGCACCCCGTGACCGCCGGCGAACCGCCCCGCACCCACATCTCCGCTCCCTGCTGGACCGCGGAGCCGGACGATGTCCTGCACTGCACCGAGCCCCCCGGCCACGACGGCGACCACTACCACGCCTACACCCGCACCCAGTGGCCACGCCGGGAGGGAGAGACGCAGTGACGACCACCAGAGCCCGCGGGTACATCACGCCGGCCTGCACGATCGACGAGCACGGCGAATGCTCCGGTCCCGGGGAGACCCGGCTCGCCTGGCAGACGCCCACACAGCCGGCGGTCGAAACGCTGCGCTGCGATTGCCCATGCCACCGCCCGGAGGGACCGCGGTGACCCAGCGCACCCAGCAGCTGCTGTACGTCGCTGTCCTGGCCGCGCTGCTGGCCGCGCTCGCGATCGCCATCGGCCACAGCGCCGGGCCGAGCGAGGGATCGTGAACCTCAGGCTCCGGCTCCGGATCGACCCGACAGCCACCAGCGCGCCGGGCGCCTGCCACATGTGCGAGCGCGACCACCTCGCCGTCGTGACAGTCGGCGTCCTCACCAACGCCGCCGGCCCCGGCCACACGGCCACCGAGATCCCGGTTGACGCCTGCCGACGCTGCGAGGGGCGGCTGCTCATGCTGCTCGCCGACGCGCAGCGGCCCCTGGTTCGGCCCTACGTAGCGGCCATGCACACCCACCGACTCCCGGTCCGCTACCCCCCGTTGGCGGGCAGGGGTGGGGCCCTCGGGTTCGGGCGTGAGCCCGAGGGCCCGTTGACGAGCACCGACCACGAAAGGCACCACCCCGATGGCCAGCAAGAAGCAGACCGTCAAGGCGGCCCGGCGCGAGAGCGCGCGCTACACCAACGGCGGCGCCTCTACGGCTGAGCTCAGCCAGGATGCGCTGATCACTCGCCACCTCCGTCGGACGACGGAGCAGCGGTACCGGGACGAGAACCAGAACCAGAACAGCACCTGATCCAGCAGCACCCCATGGCGACCGAATCGGGGTCAAGGGTCGCACCCAGCGCCCCCTGTCCGCCGCTCCGGTGACGGGCAGGGCGAGGGCCCTGAGGCCCTCCGTTCATCCGACCGACCACATCCTCGAAGGGACACGCCATGTGGCACACACTCAGCGCATGCGATCACGACTGGACCGAGTGGAGCGGCAAGCAGCGCTGCCGTAAGTGCGGCGAGACGCAGAGCTGATCAAGTACCGGGGGCGCCGGGGCATCCCCGGCGCCCCTCCCCAGACGAGAGGGCACCATGACCGAGCGCGTCCCGTGGGACCAACTCCCCGCCGGACTCCGGACCGCCATCGAGGACAAGACCGGCACCGTGACCGCCTCAACTCCGGTCACCCAGGGACTGAACTGCACCACAGCCCAGATCATCACCACCCGCGGCAACGGGCCGCTCTTCCTCAAAGGCGTCCGCGACACCGACCTCGAAGGCGCCTCCGCCCTCCGCTGGGAGGAGCACCTCACCGACACCGTGGGAGGCGTCAGCCCGAGCATCCGCCATGCCCTACGTGCTGCCGGCTGGTACTGCCTGGCGTTCGTGTACGTCGACGGCCGGAACGCCGATCTTGGCCCCGAATCCGCGGACTTGGACGCGGTCGCCTTCACGATCCGACGCATGCACCGCCTCCGAACACCCGACATCCCCATCCCGCCACTCGCCGACCGCTTCACCGGATACCTGATGCCCGGCGAGGCCGAGGCGCTGGCCGGCGGCCATCTCCTGCACACGGACACGAACCCCCACAACATCCTGGTCAGCAACCGGGGCGGGACCGCGTACATCGTCGACTGGGCCATGCCCGCGGTCGGCCCTGAATGGGTCGACGCCGCCTACACGGCGGTCCGGCTCATGGAGTACGGGCATACCCCTGCGTCGGCGCTGGCGTGGCTCCGGGGCATCCCGAGCTGGCGCAGTGCGGACCCGAAGGCTGTGGACGCGCTGGTGACGGTCACCTGCCGGCGGTGGTCGGCGGTAGTCGGGACGCGGGGCGCGGCGGCGAGTAACGAGCGGTTTCAGCAGTTGTTGGCGTAGACCGTCAGCCGCGGCGGGCAGCCTCGGCGGCGGGTTCGGAACACCCCCGCCTGCGCGGGGAGCACGGGCGCTGGACACGGGCATGGCGACCCGTGCTCGGAACACCTCCGCCTGCGCGGGGAGCACCCTCGGGTGGGCGACTTGCCGCCCGCTTTGACCGGAACACCCCCGCCTGCGCGGGGAGCACCAAGCCGGGGCCGGCGTCGGAGAATACTCCGGCGGAACACCCCCGCCTGCGCGGGGAGCACGGATCATGAGTGGACCGAGGAGCAGCAACTCGAGGAACGCCCCCACCTGCGCGGGGAGCACCGCTGGGCGCGCCTGCGGTGCCGCTCAAGACGCGGAACACCTCCGCCTGCGCGGGGAGCACAGCTCACCCGAACCCCACGTGTTGTGCGTGACCGGAACACCCCCGCCTGCGCGGGGAGCACTGCTGAGGGCCCGGGGTGAATCACTCCGGGCCCGGAACACCCCCGCCTGCGCGGGGAGCACCCGGGCTCGCCGGAGGCGACCGCCGGAGGCGGCGGAACACCCCCGCCTGCGCGGGGAGCACGAGCCGGTTGCCTTCCACAAGCGCGGCAGCCTCGGAACACCCCCGCCTGCGCGGGGAGCACCCAACAGAACATAGGGATTCACGCTTGATGCACGGAACACCCCCGCCTGCGCGGGGAGCACGGCATCCGCGACCTGGCGATGATGACGATGGACGGAACACCCCCGCCTGCGCGGGGAGCACGGGCACAAGGTCACGGCGAAGGTACTGGAGGGCGGAACACCCCCGCCTGCGCGGGGAGCACGGCATCCGCGACCTGGCGATGATGACGATGG
Source organism: Streptomyces sp. NPDC088147 (assembly GCF_044741565.1). Lineage (NCBI taxonomy): Bacteria > Bacillati > Actinomycetota > Actinomycetes > Kitasatosporales > Streptomycetaceae > Streptomyces > Streptomyces sp. NPDC088147. The sequence continues at coordinate 815,754 of NZ_JBIUSY010000003.1, forward strand.
ACGGAACACCCCCGCCTGCGCGGGGAGCACGGGCAC
>NZ_JBIUSY010000003.1:815887-974485 GCF_044741565.1 Streptomyces sp. NPDC088147
TCAAGGTCACGGCGAAGGTACTGGAGGGCGGAACACCCCCGCCTGCGCGGGGAGCACTCAACGACCTCGATCGCCGGTTGATCCCAAGGCGGAACACCCCCGCCTGCGCGGGGAGCACTCGCCCTGCCCGATGTCACTGCCGTCCGGCTCCGGAACACCCCCGCCTGCGCGGGGAGCACGTCCAGTACCGCGCCTCACAGAACCCGTCGTCCGGAACACCCCCGCCTGCGCGGGGAGCACGACCAGTCCGGCCGCAAGGTCGGCGCCGGTCGCGGAACACCCCCGCCTGCGCGGGGAGCACGTGGTGGCGTTGTCCTCCAGCGCGGTGAACGACGGAACACCCCCGCCTGCGCGGGGAGCACGACTTCACGGGCGGTGTTGTCGTACAGGTCGGCGGAACACCTCCGCCTGCGCGGGGAGCACCCGGTGCAGGTCGTCCAGCATGTCCTTCAGGGCGGAACACCCCCGCCTGCGCGGGGAGCACGGTTCCGGACCCCTATCATCGCCGCTACCAACGGAACACCCCCGCCTGTGCGGGGAGCACGTTGTCGCGGACGCCGTCGCAAGGGTGTTCCACGGAACACCCCCGCCTGTGCGGGGAGCACCCTTCTCGACCTGCGGCGTTAGATCAGCTTTGCTGCTGCTTGACCATCGGTCGTCCTCATGCCTCCATGCTGTCAGAGGCGTGTGGTCGGTGGGGCCGCCTTGTCGTCGTAGCTCGATGGAATGCCCAATCGGATCGCTCGACAAGCCGCCGGCCAATCAACCCGGCCCACGCGGAGCAGAACCCCCGCCGGACACCGGTTCATGGCGCACGTTGCATGCGCCATGCATGTATATATGTTCAGGTATGTCCGGCTCGTCCGGCGGAAGCCGCGTGTTCGAAATATGATGGGGGTGAGGCTTGAGCGAGAGCCCTCTGTACTCCGTTGCGAGGAACAACTCACAGCGGTCCACCAACGGACGTACCTCGGAGCGGTGCATGACCCGGCGTCGTCCCGTCCGGTCGGCGAGCGCCGACGACCTGCTGACCACACTCGGCCGGCTCACCGCCCAGGCGCGGCGGCGGGTGGAGTTGCAGCATGCCCGGGTGGAGCTGGCGGAGGCCCTGCAACGTGCGATGCTGCCGCCTTTCCTGCCCGCCGTACCGGGGCTGCGGACCGCCGCCAGGTACGCGCCCGCGCGGGACGGGCTGGATATCGGCGGCGACTGGTACGACGGATTCGTGCTGCCCGACGGCGCGCTCGCGTTCTGTGTCGGTGATGTGCAGGGGCACGACGTCGAGGCGGCCGTGATCATGGGGCAGGTGCGGATCGGTCTGCGGGCGGTCGCCGCGGCGGCCGGTGACCCCGGGCAGGTGCTGAGCCGGGCCAACGATCTGATGCTGTCGGTGGACTCCACCCTCTTCGCGACCTGCACGTTCCTCCGCTTCGACCCCGTCACCCGGGTGCTGGAGAGCGCCCGCGCCGGCCATGTGGCCTCGGTGTGGGCCGCGGCGGACGGCAGCTCGGGTGTCGACGAGGACCCGGGCGGTCTGCCGCTGGGCATCCTGCCGGGGGAGACGTATCCGGTGATCCGCCGCCGCCTGACGGACACCGGGGCGTTCGTGCTGGTCACGGACGGTGTGGTCGAGGGGCCGTCCTTCCCGGTCGAGAACGGTCTCGGGCGGGTGGCCCGGCTGACCGCCGAGGCGGTCCTGGCCGCCGAGGACGCCCGTACCGGGGTGGACCCCGGCCAGCTGGCCGCCGAGGTGCTGAAGGTGGCCGAGCTGACCGGTCACTCGGACGACGCCGCCGTGCTCGTCCTCTGCCATGACTCCGTACCGGACGGCCCCGTCGGCGCGTACCCGTCGTGCCGCTGACCCGGAGGCCCGGCGTCCGCGCGTACGGTCCGGGGTGACGCGAGCCCTCCGGCAGTGCGTGTCACGGCGTACCCGGGCGGTGGGCGTTGTCTGATGGCTGATGTGGTGCGTACCGAGGAAGTCCAACGTCTGTCCCTGGCGGCTCTCCGGATTCTCGGCGTCGCCGTCGCCTACTACGGGGTCGCACAGCTCGGTCTGCTGAAGCAGCTGGTGATCGAGGGCGCGGTCGTGACGGCTCTCTGGCCGTCCACGGGCATCGCGCTGGCCGCGCTGCTCTTCCTGGGCCTCGGTGTCTGGCCGGGGATCACGCTCGGCGCCCTCTTCACCGTCGTGACGCTCGGTTCCGTCCACCTCTTCGACATCGGGATCATCGCGGCCAGCACCCTCGCCCCCGTCGGTGCCTGTCTGATGCTCCGGCGCGTGGGTTTCCGTACGGAGCTGGACCGGCTGCGGGACGGGGTCGCCCTGGTGTTCCTCGGGGCCCTGGCCGGGATGCTGATCAGCGCGACGCTGGGCGTGTTGATGCTGGTGCTCGGCGGCAAGCTGCGGCTGGCGGGATTCTGGCCGACCTGGTCGGCGTGGTGGGTGGGCGACGCCATGGGCGTGCTCGTGGTCACGCCGGTGCTGCTGATGCTCCGCAGGGCCCGGCGCCCGCGGGCCAGGGACTTCCGCCGCTGGCCCGAGGCGGTGGCCCTGCTGATCACCGCCGTCGTCGTGACGCCGCTGGCCACCATGAGCAGCCTCTCCCTGCTCTTCCTCGTCTTCCCGGTGCTGATCTGGGCCGCGCTGCGCTTCCAGCTTCCCGGGAGCGCGCCGTACGCGCTGTTCGTGACCGTACTGGCGATCTCGGAGGCGACCGACCTCGTCGGGGCCTTCGCCCATCACAACCTCATCCAGCGGATGGTCAGCCTCCAGGCCCTCAACGGGTCCGTCGCGCTGACCTCGCTGCTGCTGGCGGCGATCGTCACCGAGCAGCGGAACGTCCGGCTGAAGATCGAGGAGGCGTGCGTGGAGCTGGCCGATCTGGTGGCGCACCTCAGCCCGGTGGAGCCGCCGACAAGGTGGGGGCGGGACCGTGGGACGAACGCCAGGGGCGGCTGATCCCCGCCGCCCGGCCCCGCCCGACCACGGCCAGCCACGCCCGACCACGCCCGGCCCCCGGCCACGCCCGGCCCCCGTCGCCCTCGCGACCGCACAGCGCGCGGCGTACCGGCGTACGGCGTACGAGGCAACGATCCGGACGAAGCCCGGACAGGGCCCAGAGAGGTGAGGTAGCGCACCATGCCCCTGACAGGAGCGATGTTCCTCGGCGCCGAGCGGCGGACCGGCCGCGGACCGGTCGTCGCCTCGGTCGATCCCCGTACGGACACCCCGCTGGAGCCCGGCTACGGCTCCGGCACCCCCGAGGACGTCGCCCGCGCCTGCGAACTGGCCGAGCAGGCGGCCCCCGGCTACCGCGCCACCTCCCCCGAGCGGCGGGCGACCTTCCTGGAGCGGATCGCGGACCGTATCGAGGCGCTCGGCGAGGAGCTGACCGTCCGGGCCGTCGCCGAGAGCGGCCTCCCCGCGGACCGGGTCACCGGTGAACGGGACCGTACGACGGGGCAGTTGCGGCTCCTCGCGGCGGAGGTGCGGTACGGCTCCTGGGCGGAGGTACGGATCGACCGGCCGCTGCCCGACCGCGTCCCCGAGCCGCGGCCCGATCTGCGGGAGCGTCATATCGGCATCGGGCCGGTGGCGGTGTTCAGCGCGAGCGACTTCCCGCTCGGGTTCTCGGTGGCGGGCGGCGACAGCACCGCCGCGCTCGCCGCGGGCTGCCCCGTCGTGCTCAAGGCGCACAGCGCCCACCTGGGCACCTCGGAACTGGTCGGCTCGGCCGTGGCCGCCGCCGTACGCGAGAGCGAGCTGCCGGAAGGCGTGTTCTCGCTGCTCTTCGGCTCCGGCGCGGAACTCGGCAGGGCCCTGGTCGCCGACCCCCGGATCCGGGCCGTCGGCTTCACCGGATCACGGGCGGGCGGCGAGGAGCTGATGCGTACGGCCGCCGCCCGCCCGGAACCGGTCCCCGTGTACGCCGAGATGAGCAGCGTCAACCCGGTGTTCCTGCTGCCCGGCGCCCTCCGCGACCGGTCGGCCGCGCTGGTCGAGGGGTTCGTCGACGCGCTGACGGCGGGGGCCGGGCAGTTCCGTACCCGGCCGGGGCTGCTGGCCGGGGTCAACGGACCCGAGCTGGCAGAGTTCCTGGCGGCGGCCGGCCGGGAGGTGTCGACGCGGACCGCGCAGACGGTCCAGACCCGCGCCCTCCACGACGCGTACGAGAGCGCGGCGGCGGCGCTGACGGCGGTCGAGGACGTACGGGAGATCGCCGCCGGACAGCCGGGCGAGGGGGCCAACACCTGTGCGCCCCGGCTGTTCACGGTCCCGGCCGAGACGTTCCTGAGCCGGCCGGAACTCCAGGGTCAGACGTTCGGCGCCGCCGCGACCGTGGTGACCTGCCGTGACACGGCCCAACTCACCGAGGTGGCCCGTGCCTTGCGGGGCCAGCTGACGGCCACGGTCCACCACGGCCCGGGGGACCAGGACACCGCCGCCGCCCTGCTGCCGCTGCTGGAGACCAGGGCGGGCCGCGTGCTCTACGCCGGCTGGCCCACGGCGGTCGAGGTCAGCCACGCCATGGTGCACGGCGGTCCGTACCCCGCCACCTCGGACGTCCGCACGACCTCGGTCGGCACCCTGTCCGTCCGCCGCTTCCTGCGTCCGGTCTGCTACCAGGACGTCCCGGCCGACTTCCTGCCCGCCGATGTCTCCGACGGCAACCCCCGCGATCTGCCGCGCCGGCTGGACGGCGCCAGGGAACAGCGCTGAGCGCTTCCGCCGCTGCCGCCGCTTCCGCAGCGCCCGCCGCTTCCGCCGCTGCCGCCGCTTCCGCAGCGCCCGCCGCCGTCCGCCGCCGTCCGGACCCCGGCTCTCAGTGGTAGACGGGGAACGGCGTGGTCGCGGGGCTGATGAGGGCCGCGTACGGGTCCTCGTGGCGGCGATGACGGCCGGACTGGCCGCTGTCGGACGGCGGGGTACGCGGGGTGAGCAGCCCGTCGTTGGCCAGGGTCTGTACGCGGAGCAGCAGCGCCCGCAGATCCAGGCCCAGTTCGGCGGCGACCGTCTGGAGGTCGAGGCCGGACTTCCAGCTCCACAGCAGGACGGAGTCCATGCTGGCCGACCAGACCACGGACTCCTCCACGGCGGGGGTGTGGAAGACCGTGGGCGCGGCGGCGGCCGTCTGCGCGTCCTGGGGCATCGCGTCCGGCTGCGGGGGCATCTCGGCCCGGGGCTGCGGCAGCTGGACATCCGACACGGGGAAGGCGTCGGCGGCGGGATCGTGCATCGGCGGGTGCCCCTGCCCCGGTGCCTGCCCCTGCCCCTGCCCGTGCCCTTGCCCCTGTGCCTGCGGCGGGGGCGGCGGCGTCTGCGGTGGCTCCTGCGGGAACAGCGGTGCCAGCGGCGCGAGCGGTGGTGGCGGTGGCTGCGCTCCGCGGATCAGGAGTTCCTCGGCGACCGACCGGGCGTCCTCCCTGCCCACCGTGCGCCGCGCGACCCGCACTTCGCGTTCGTTCAGGCCCATCAGATCGGCCACCGCGCCGTCGTTTCCGACCGTCACGGAGAAGGCCGCGAGCGTCCTGCTCCGCTCGGCCTGCGCCTCGTCCAGCACTGACTGCGCCTGGCGCACACGGTCATCGCTGGCGCAGAACGCTTCGGCCAGGACAGTGTTCCGCTCCCAGAGTTCACGTGGATCCACGTGCGTAACAACGCCCGTGGCCCGGACAGGCATGGACTATGTGTTCAATTGCACCCAAAGGGCCTAAAGATAGAATAAGGGCCAGTTGGATCAGATCTCTCATGGAGATCTCATGGAATGACAATCTCCGGCAGCGCTTCGGTGGCGGTCCAGCCGGCGACTCAGGTCGACAGCCTGGCGGCGCGCGTCCGCAGATACCGTGCCTCGGGCACGCTGAGCGTACGCCCGGCGGCCAGCCGGTAGGCGGCTCGCGCGCCGTCGATGTCCCCCGATTTCTCCAGCAGATGCGCGCGTACGGCGTCGAGCCGGTGATGGCCCGCCAACCGGTCCTCCAGTACGGCGACCTCGGCCAGCCCCGCCCGGGGGCCGCGCACCATCGCGACGGCCACGGCCCTGCCGAGTTCGGCCATGGGCTCGGGCGCGCGGCGCACCAGAATGTCGTACAGGGCCAGGATCTGCGGCCAGTCGGTGTCCTCGGCGCGGGCCGCCTCGTCATGGAGCGCGGCGATCGCGGACTGCAACTGGTAAGCGCCGGCCGGGCCCTGGGACAGCGCCTCCGTCACCAGCGCGGTGCCTTCCGCGATCGCCTTCCCGTCCCAGAGGGAACGGTCCTGCTCGTCCAGCGGGATCAGTTCGCCCTCAGGGCCCGTACGCGCCGCGCTCCGGGCGTCGGTGAGCAGCATCAGCGCGAGCAGCCCGGTCACCGCGCCCTCCCGGGGCAGCAGCCGGCGTACGGCCCGGGTCAGCCGGATCGCCTCACGGGCGAGATCCGCGCGGTGCAGATCGCTGCCGGAGGTCGCCGTATACCCCTCGTTGAAGATCAGATAGAGCACCTGGAGCACGGGCGCGAGCCGTTGGTCCCGGTCCTCGGGGCCCGGCTGCCGGAAAGGCACCCCCTTGATCCGCCGCTTGGCCCTGCTGATCCGCTGCGCCATCGTCGCCTCGGGCACGAGATGGGCGCGGGCGATCTCGGCCGTGGTCAGACCGCCGACGGCGCGCAGCGTGAGCGCGATCTGCGCGGCCGGGGCCAGTGCGGGGTGGCAGCAGAGGAAGAGCAGGGTGAGCGTGTCGTCCTGGGACGGCGCGCGGCTCTCACCGGGCGGCGGCGCCGTGAACGCGTCGCGCGGTGCGAGCGCCGCGGCCGTCTCCTCGCGCAGGCGCCGTGCCTCGTCGGCGCGCAGCTGGTCCATGAGCCGCCGGGAGGCGACCCGGATCAGCCAGCCGCGCGGGTTGGCGGGCACCTCTGTCTCCGGCCACTGCCGCGCCGCCGCGAGCAGCGCCTCCTGTACGGAGTCCTCGGCCGCGCCGAAGTGTCCGTACCGGCGTACCAGCGCGCCGAGGACCTGCGGCGCGTGCAGCCGCAGCAGGTCCTCGATCTCCGTTCCGGGCCTCATTCCGTACGTCTCACACGTCGCCCCCGCCCATGTCCGGGATGGGCCGGATGATCACGGGGTAGACCGGGGAGCCCTCGGGCGCCGGGCACCGCAGGAAGCGCTCGGCGATCTCCGTCACGCGCTCCAGGCTCTCGCAGTCCAGTACCCAGTAGCCGGCGAGCAGTTCCTTGGTCTCGCCGTACGGGCCGTCCGTGATCACGGGCCGGCCGTCGTCGCCGACTCCGACGACGCGCGTGGCGGCGGGCTCGGCCAGACCGTTCCCGTCCACCATCTCGCCGCTCTCGGCGAGGTCGTTGTTGAGCTCTTCCATGTAGGAGAACATCGCCCGCAGATCGTCCTCGTTCCAGGCCGGGCTGTGGGCGGACGCCTTGCCCGCCATCGCGTCGTAGTCGGCCTGCGCGCCCTGCACCATCACCAGGTACTTCATGATGTCGTCTCCTCTGTTCCTCGGTGGACCGTCACCCCTCGTGGGCGACTCTCACAGGGGACGTCGGAGCGGGTCGCGCGTTCTCGACAGCTCACGGGACGGACTGGCGAAGATTTTTCCGCAACCCCTCTCACGGCGGAAGTCTTCCGGGGGCGGAACCGCTCCGGAACCGCTCCGGGACCGGAACCGCAGCGGTCAGCGGGCCGTCTCCCGCGCGGGAACGGCGCGGGACGTCTGCGAGGGGGTCCGGTCGGGCGCGTCGGGCGCGGTGTCCAGCGGCCGGCGGGCCCAGCGGCCCGCGAGGACCGCGCACACCATCAGCTGCACCTGATGGAAGAGCATGAGGGGAAGGATCACCGGGCCCGCCGAGGCCCCGAACAGCACCGCCGCCATGGGCAGTCCCGTCGCCAGGCTCTTGTTGGAGCCGCAGAAGACGATGGTGATCCGGTCCTCCTTGCTGAACCCCAGCCGTCGCGCGACGAACGAGGTCACCGTGAGGGCCACCGCCAGCAGAAGCACGGCCAGCGTCACCAGACCGGCCAGCCGCGCCGGGGTGATCTGCCGCCAGATGCCTTCCGCCATGCCCTGGCTGAAGGCCGTATAGACGACGAGAAGGATGGAGAACCGGTCCAGCAGGCCGATCTGCTTCTTGTGCCGTCCGATGAACCCGCCGATCCAGCGGCGCAGCAACTGCCCGGCGACGAAGGGAAGCAGGAGCTGGGTGGTGATGGCCACCGCCCCGTGGGCCGAGAAGCTGACGGTGGAGCCGATCAGCCACGCCGCGAGCAGCGGGGTGGCGACCATGCCGAACAGGCTGGAGTACGTACCGGCGCAGATGGCGGCCGGGACATTGCCCCGGGCGGTGGAGGTCAGCGCGATCGACGACTGGACGGTCGAGGGAACGACGCAGAGGAAGAGGAGGCCGGTGTAGAGCTGGTCGGTGAGGAGGAACGGTACGAGTCCGCCCACGGCCAGCCCGAGCAGCGGGAAGAGCGCGAACGTACTGGCCCCCACCACGAGGTGGAGTTTCCACTGCCGCAGGCCGTCGACCGCCTCGCGGGTGGAGAGCCGGGCGCCGTAGAGGAAGAAGAGCAGCGCGATGGCGAGATCGGCGGCACCGCCGACGGCCACGGCCGCCCGGCCGGTCGCGGGCAGCAGCGCCGCGAACACGACCGTGCCGAGAAGGGCGACGACATAGAGGTCGACCGCCCTTCCCAGCCGGCCTGGCCAGGCCATCAGCCAGGACGACGTCAGCCAGGACTTAGAGGTCACGTCATTCACCGTTCTCGCCTTGGTACGGCGGATGCCCGATCTGCCCGATCTGCTCGATCACACCACGTGAGCCGGAGCCCGCGCCGGAGCCCGAGCCGGAGCCGGAGCCGGAGCCGGTGCCCGCGCCCGAAGCCGCGCCCGAACCCGAGCCGGGGGACTGGCCGGAGGACGGGGCGGGCGACGCCTCGGAGCCGGAGGACGGGCGCGGACACGAGCAGGACCCGCCCGGGTCGCCGCTTCCGGTCCCGTTGTTCCCGGTCTGGACGTCGATGGCGCCACCACCCCCGTCGTGGTCGCTGCCCGCCGTGCCCTTGCTCCTGAACAGCATGTTGAGCGTCCGGTCGACCTCCAGCCACGAGTCGGCGTGGGAGTTGTCGACCACCAGCAGACCGACGTTGCGTCCGGCGACCGGCCCCGACTTCTCCGGCTCGTCGTCGTCGGCCTGTGCGGTGCCCGCACCGCACAGGACGCTCGTCGTCGCCGCGACGAGGACACTCGTCGTGGAGACTCCCCTCAGCAGGGGTGATTTCTTCGGAAGACGGTGCCGGCCGGTGCCGGACCGAAGGAAATGAGATGACAAGAGGGAATTCCCGTGGTCACACCGACACCGAAACGCGACTGTCGTGGTGTCTGCTGATGTTCTTTTCCAGCAATTCCGTCGATCCCTTGACCCCGATCGCCCCCGTCTCCCTGGTGTCCGGCAGTCGGCCGTCGGCCATTTTCAGATCGACCAGCGCGCCGTCGATCGCGCCGTGCGCGGCGAAAAGACACGGCGTGCTGTAGATGGCGAGATTCACGCCCAGGTCGGAGAGTTCGGAGAGGGAGAGCCTCGGCGACTTTCCGCCCGCGATCTGGTTGAACAGCAGCGGCTTGTCGCCGACGACCGAGCGGATCTTACGAATCCACTCCACGCTCCGCACACCGTCGACGAGGACGACATCCGCGTCCGTCTCCGCCAGCGCGGCGGCCCGCCGTACGATCTCCGACTCCTCCGTGGCGTCCGTACGCGCCACCACGAGCATCTCCTCCCTGCTGCGCAGCACCAGGTCGAGCTTGGCCAGGTACTCCTCCAGCGGCAGGATGAGCTTCCCGTCCGCGTGCCCGCACCTGCGTGGCCGCTTCTGGTCCTCCAGGATCACCCCCGAGGCCCCGGCGCGCTCCAGCCGCTGGACGACATGGCACGCGACCTCCGGGTCCACGTACCCGTCGTCGATGTCGACAAGCATGTGATGGCGTGGGAACGCCAGACGGAGCCGTTCCGCGAAGGCCACCATGTCGGGCCAGGCGATGAAACCGATGTCCGGCAGCCCGTAATGGGAAGCGGCGAATCCGAAGCCGGAGACAAAGAATCCGTTGTAGTGCTGGGCCGCGATCGAGGCCGAGTACATGTCGTAGATGCCGATGAGAGGTGTCGTACGAGGCGATTCGACCGCTTCTCGCAAGGCATTGCCGTAGCGCATGGTTCTCCCTCATTCCAGAACCCGCCCGGTCACGAGTTCAGGCGACGTGCTGACGGGCACACATTTACAGAAGACCAAGACTTCGTAAAACGACACACCGTGTCGTCGCCCGATCTGGCAAAAAATTCGGAGTGATCGATATGTATGACATTTCAACGAAGTGACGATTCCTCGTCCGGCGCGCGGGGCTCAGTGGGCGAGCCGGGTCTCCAGGCCGTCGAGTACGCAGGCGAGTCCGCCGTCGAAGCCGTCCTCGCGGGCACCGCCCATGTCCTGTCCGCGCTGGGCGGCGTACAGCCTGCGCAGGCGCGGGTACGGTGCCACGGCCCGCTCGGCGGCCGGCCACAGCCGCTCCGTCCACTCCCGCTCGCTCTGACCGCTGCGGGCGAGCATCGTCAGCCACGCGGCCTCGCTGGTGGACACCCCGATGACGAACGAGACCACGGTGTTCACGGCCTGGTCGGCCTCGGGCAGCGGGAAGCCCGCCTCCTCGAAGACGGTGAGCAGGCTCTCGAACAGCCGCATCATGTTCGGACCCAGGTAGGCCATCCCCACCTCACCGAGCACGGAGACGATCCACGGGTGCCGCAGGAACGCGCCACGCAGACTGTGGGCGCAGCGGGTGGCGGCCTCGCGCCACCGCTCCGGGTCCCCGGCGTCCGGCAGTTCGATCTCGCCGTAGACCTCGTCCACGACCAGCTCGATCAGCTCGTCCTTGTTGGCGACGTGCGAGTACATCGAGGTGGCGCCCGCGTTCAGCCGGGTACCGAGCTTCCGCATGCTCAGCGCGTCGATGCCCTCGGTGTCCAGCAACTGGAGGGCCGTGGCGACGATCTGTTCCCGGCTCAGGGCCGGCTGCTCCCGCCGCTGCCTGCGCGGACGGGTCCACACGGACGGGAACGGCTGGTCGTCGGCCGGCATACGCACTCCACTCTCGGTGCTTGGCACTCCTCCGGGTCCCCGGCGGCCCAGGATAGCCCAGGGCGCGCACGGCGTACGGTCCTGCGTACGGTGTGCGGACCGGTGATCGGTGATCAGTGGCCGGTGACTGGTGACTGGTGACTGGTGACGGTGATCGGTGGCCGGTGACCGTCCGGAGGGCCCGCGGCTATGCGGCGGGTCCTCCGGGGGAGACCAGGCCCGTCTCGTAGGCCAGGACGACGGCCTGGGCACGGTCGCGCAGGGCGAGCTTGGCGAAGATACGGGCGACATGGGTCTTCACGGTGGCTTCGCTCAGGGTCAGTCGGCGGGCGAGTTCGGCGTTCGAGAGGCCGCCGCCCATGAGGGTCAGGACCTCCAGCTCGCGAGGCGTCAGGGCGGTGAGATCGCGGTGGACGGCGGGGAGTTCGGGCGCGTGCGCGGGCCGGTCGCCGCCGGAGGCGAACCGTTCGACGAGGCGCCGGGTGATCGAGGGGGAGAGCAGCGCGTCACCGGTGCTGATGAGGCGTACGGCGGCGGCGAGGTGCTCCGGGGTGACGTCCTTCAGCAGGAAGCCGCTCGCGCCGAGGGCCAGGGCGGCGTAGACGTAACGGTCGAGGTCGAAGGTGGTCAGCATGAGCACCCGGCAGTCCGGGTTCTGCTCCAGTACGCGCCGGGCGGCCTCCAGACCGTCCATGTTCGGCATACGGATGTCCATGAGGACGACGTCCGGGCGCAGTCGGCGGGCCGCTTCCACCGCCTCGGCCCCGTCGACGGCCTCGCCGACCACGTCGATGCCGCGCATGGTGAGGATCAGCCGGAAGCCGGTACGGACCAGGGCCTGGTCGTCGGCGATGAGGACACGGGGGGCCGACTCGTTCGCGGGCGCGGGCGCGGGCGCGGGCTCGTTCGCGGGCGCGGGCGCGGGCCGAGGTGTGGGTCCGGGCGCGGGTGCGGACGGAGGCCGGGACGGCGGGGTGCCGGGGGCGGTGCTCATGGCCGGTCCAGCGGTATCGGCCGGTCCAGCGGTATCCGTGCCCGTACGCGGTATCCGCCGCCGAGGCGCCGCCTGGCGTCCAGCTCGCCCCCGTACACGGCGACCCGTTCCCGCAGCCCGAGCAGGCCGCGCCCCGCTCCGCCCCTTTTCTCCGGGGCCGGTTCCCTCGGCGCGGGCCGGTCTCCGGCGAGCACGCTCGGCCCGCTGTTCAGCACCTCCACCCGCAGACTGCGGTCCGCGTACCGCACCGTCACCTCGGCCTTCCCGCCGCCGGCGTGCTTGAGCGCGTTGGTCAGGGCCTCCTGGACGATCCGGTACGCGGTGAGATCGATCCCGGCGGGGAGCGTGCGCGGCTCTCCGGAGACGCGCACCTCGACGGGCAGTCCTGCGAAGGCGATCCGGTCGATGAGCGGGCTCAGCCGGCTCAGGCTCGGCTGCGGCGCGAGGGCGCCCGCGCTGTCGTCGTCCCCGTCCGCACCGTCCTGCGACGGTGCCAGCAGCCCCAGCAGATGGCGCAGTTCGGTCATCGCGTCACGGCCCGCGCCCTCGACGGCCAGCAGCGCCGCGGCGGCCTCGTCCGGCAGCGTGTCCAGCACCTCGCGGGCGGCTCCCGCCTGGACGACCATGACGCTCACGTTGTGGCTGACGATGTCGTGCAACTCCTGTGCGATCCTGGCCCGTTCGGTGTCCACGGCGGTACGGGCCGCGCTCTCCCGTTCGCGTTCGAGGAGCCAGCGCCGGTCCTCCAGCGCCTTGCGATGGAGCCCTCGCGCCCGTACGAGCGCCACGCCCAGCCAGCCGACGGCCGCACAGGCCGCCACGAGGGCGGCGATCAGTCCGCCCGTCCCGGATATCCCCACGGATCTCACCTTCGCAGACGGCCCCGTGGCACGCATCAATCCCCAGGTCCAGCACCGTACATCCGTGGGATGACGCGACCGGGAGGTTACCTCCAGGGAGGGACGTGCGGCCCGTACCGCTCCTCCAAGCTTCATGCCATGGCTACCGAAACCGAAGAGGACAGCAGACCGGCCGCCGGGGCGGCGGCCGTCGTCCGGCTCACGGACGTGCGCAAGGAGTACGGCGACACCACGGCGCTGAACGGCGTATCGCTGGAGATCGGCGCGGGGGAGTCGGTCGCGGTGATGGGACCGTCGGGCTGCGGCAAGTCCACGCTGCTCAATATGGTCGCGGGGCTGGACCGTCCGACGTCCGGGACCGTCATGGTGCACGGCGAGGATCTGGGGCGGCTGAGCGAGAAGGGGCTCGCGCTGTTCCGGCGCCGGCGGATCGGCATGATCTTCCAGTTCTTCAACCTGCTCGACGATCTGCCGGCGCTGGACAATGTCGCGCTGGCCGCGCAGCTGACGGGCGTACCGGCCTCGCGGGCCCGCAAGCGCGCACTGGAACTCCTCGACGAACTCGGCATCGCCGACCGGCGCAACGCCTATCCGGCGGTGCTGAGCGGCGGCGAGCGCCAGCGGGTCGCCGCCGCCCGCGCTCTGATGAACCGGCCGGCCCTGCTGCTCGCCGACGAGCCGACCGGCGCCCTGGACAGCCGCGCGGGGGAGCAGGTGATGGATCTGCTGCTCGACCTCAACCAGATAGGCCAGACACTGCTGCTGGTGACGCACGACGAGCGGATGGCGACCCGGTGCGCGAGCCGGGTGATCCAGGTCGCGGACGGCCGGGTGGCGGGTGAACGCGGCTTGGAGCGTACGGAGCGTGCAGTGCGCGCGGACCGCACGGAGCGTTCGGAGCGGGCCGTATGAGCGCCGTATGGCACGCTTCGCGCGCGGCCGTCCGGCGCCGCAGGCTCCAGACGGCCGTCATCGGTCTCGTCGTCTTCGCCTCCACGGTGGCGATCGTGGTGGCCCTCGGGCTGCTCGAAGCCGCCTCGGCGCCCTTCGACCGTGCCTTCGCTCAGCAGCGCGGCGCCCATGTCGTCGCGTCGTTCGACCGGGCAGGGGTCTCGGACGCCCAACTGGCGGCGACGGCGCGACGGCCGGGGGTGGAGGCGGCGGCGGGTCCGTTCGAGCAGGCCGTCATCACCCTCCCCGACGCCGGTGCCGCCGCTGACAAGGGATCCGCTGAGAAGGGACCCGCTGAGAAGGGATCCGCTGACAAGGGATCCGGGCCGCCGGCCGCTCCGCGCACGATCACCGGCCCCCTCACGGTCGTCGGGCGCGCCGATCCGGGCGGCCCTGTGGACCGGGTGCGCCTTCTGGCCGGACGCTGGGCCACCCGCCCCGGGGAGATCGTCCTGCACGCACTGGGCGCCGAACGGGATGTCGGTACGGTGATCAGCGTCCCCGGCGGTCCTCAACTCACCGTCGTGGGCTGGGCCAGCAGTCTGAGCCGGTCCGCCCAGGGCTGGGTCTCCCCCGGCCAGATCGCGGCCCTGCACCCGACCGCGGCGCAGATGCTCTACCGCTTCAGCGGCCCGTCCTCCAGCACGGACGGCCGGATCGAGAAGGCGCTGGCCTCGGCCACGGCGGACCTGCCGGTGTCGCCGCTCGCCTCGCAGTCGTACCTCGGCATCAAGCGGGACGTCGGCCGCGCGGCGGCGGCCTATGTGCCCTTCCTGCTGGCCTTCGGGGTCCTCGGTCTGGTGGTGGCGGTCCTGATCGTCGCCAATGTGGTGAGCGGGGCGGTCATCGCGGGGCTCCGGCACATCGGGGTCCTCAAGACGCTCGGTTTCACACCGAACCAGGTCGTCTCCGTCTATCTCGTGATGGTGCTCGTTCCGGGGGTCGTCGGCTGTGTCACGGGCACGGTCCTCGGCGGCGTCGCGGCACAACCCCTGCTGAAGAGCGTCTTCATGGGGATCGGGACCCAGGATCTCGTCGTGGGCATCAGCCCGTGGGTGTACGGCGTGACGCTGCTCGGGATGCCCGTGCTCGTCGTCCTCGCCGCGCTCGTCCCCGCGCTGCGCGCGCACCGGTTGTCCGCTGCCAGGGCGATCAGCGCGGGCAGCGCGCCGCGCGCCGGACGCGGGCGCCGGGTACAGCGCGCGCTCGCCGGCACCCGGCTGCCGCGCCCGGTCAGCCTGGGCCTCGGCCTGCCGTTCGCACGGCCGGGCCGTACCGCCCTGACTCTGGCGGCCGTTGTCCTCGGCGTGACCACGGTGACGCTGGCCACCGGACTGTCCAGCACGATGGCCGCGTACGGCGAGGCCGTGCAGCGGGTCGGATACGTACACACCGTGGTGTACGTGGGCAAGCCCCAGTTCGGCGAGCCCGCGCCGCGGCAGGGCGACGCCGGGACGGAAGCCCTGCTGCGCTCGCTGCCGGGCACGGTCCATGTGACCGCCGACGCGTGGATCGACGTCAAACTCGCCGGGTACGCCGAGAACATCAGCTGCCAGTTCTTCCGCGGCGATTCCGGCACCCTGGGCGAGACGGTCGCCAGGGGCCGCTGGCTGGAAGGGCCGGGCGAGGTGGTGGCGCCGCCGGCGTTCCTGAGGAAGCGCGGCCTGGACGTCGGTGACCGGGTCACCTTCACGCTGGGCGGCGAGAAGGCGTCGGCCACCATCGTCGGCGAGTCCATGGACGGCATGCCCGACCTGCTCCGGTCCAACTGGGAGACGCTGACCGCGTTCGCACCGGACCGCGAGGCCAATCAGTACGAGATCCGGCTCGCCCCGGGCACCGATGTCGGCGCCTACAACGCCGCGGTCAGGGCGGCGGACCCCGGGCTCAACCCCGTGGCCCTCCCGGAGACGAACCGCGACGCCGTCATCATCATCGGCTCGGCCTCGGCGCTGACGGTGCTCCTCGCGACGGTCGCGGCGCTGGGCGTCTTCAACACCGTCCTCCTCAACACCCGCGAGCGGAGGCGGGATCTGGGCACGCTCAAGTCCCTCGGGATGACACCGCGTCAGGTGAGCGTGATGGTGGTGACCTCGATGGCGGCGCTCGGCGCGGTCGGCGGTCTGCTCGGCATCCCGGCGGGCATCGGCGCGTACGGTCTGATCATGCCCGCCATGACGGACGCGGCGGGTGTCTCGCTCCCCGCTTTCATGACGGACGTCTGGCACGCCCCCGTACTGGCCCTGCTCGCGCTGACGGGTGTCGTGATCGCCGCCCTGGGCGCCCTGGTCCCGGCACGTTCGGCGGCCCGTCTGACGATCGCGAAGGTGCTGCACAACGAGTGAGGACGGTGGGGACGGTCATCGGCCCGAAGCGGCGTGCCGGCTCTCGGCGGGCGGTTCGGGAAGCTCGCGTCGCGTACGGACCGGGGAGAGGAAGGTCGGCAGAAACGCCCCGGCCAGGACGGCGCCGCCGATCCAGAGCGTGCTCTGTACGGAGAGCAGTTCGCCGAACAGGCCGGCCAGGGCGGAGCCGACGGCGAGCGCGCCGGTGAGGAGGAAGCGGAAGGTGGCGTTCATGCGGCCGAGCAGGGCGTCCGAGGTCATCCGCTGGCGCAGGCTCACGCCGAGGACGTTGTCCATGCCCGTCTTGAACATGGCCAGCAGATAGCCGGTACCCGCGAGCCACAGACCGGCGCCGTCGTCGATGAGCGGTACGAGGAGTCCCGCGGGGGCCAGCCACAGGCCGGCGACGGCGAGCGTGCGGCCGTGGCCGAGCCGGGCGGCGAGGGGGCGGGCGCAGCGGGCGCCCAGGAGCAGACCGGCGCCGCCCACCGCCCAGAACAGTCCCAGCGCACCGGCCGGAAGGCCGAGTTCGCGGATGAACAGCACCGGCAGCATGGTGTTGATGATCTGCGAGCCGAGGTTGGCGAGGGCCGCCGTGAGGGCGAGGGCGCGCAGTTCCTTGTTGCCGAGGACATGGCGCAGACCTTCCGCTATCCGGGCGCTCAGCCGGGTGGGCCGCCCCGGGGGCGGGGGAGGCGCCGGGGCGCGGCGCAGGGCGGTGAGCCGGAGAGCCGAGGCCAGATGGGCGACGGCGGTGCAGACGAGGGCCACGGGCGCCGTGAGCAACTGGACGAGCCCGCCGCCCGCGCCGCGTCCGCTCACATTGCCGACGGCGATGAGGGTCATCACGGCGGCGTTCGCCTGGACGAGCCCTTCGCGGCCGACCAGCCGCGGCAGCACACTCTGCGAGCCGATGTCGAAGAAGACGGTGGCGCAGCCGGTCAGTACGACGACCACGTACAGCTGCGTGAGCGTGAGGGCGTCGAGCCACCAGGCCACGGGAACGGAGGCGAGCAGCGCCGCCCGCGCCAGATCCGCGGTGATCAGCACGCTGCGCTGGCGCATCCTGTCCACCCAGGCCCCGGCGGGCAGTCCGATGAGGAGGAAGGCGACCGTGCTGAGGGTGGCGAGGGCTCCGACCTGGCCGGGGGACGCGTCGAGTGTGGTGACGGCGATGAGCGGGACGGCGACGTAGCCGATGTTCGTACCGAGCTGGCTGAGGGCGGTCGCGGTGAAGAGCGTGCGGAAGTCGGCCATCCGCCAGGGGGAATGGGGCTGCATGATCCGTTCTTTCGGTGGTGGGTCGGCGCGAGGCGGTATGAACATCGGGCCGTACGCGGGGTGGGCCGTGTGAGCATCGGGCCGTGTACGGGTCGGGCCGTACGCGGGTCAGGCCGTGCGCACGCGCTCCGCCGGGCCGCGTTCCCGGCCGCGCGTCATACCCACGCCCGTCAGCACGATGACCATGCCGGTGAGGACGCGGGCGCTCAGCTCCTCGCCCAGGAAGATCGCGCCGAGGGTCACCGAGACCACCGGCAGGAGATAGCCGACGGTGGCGGTCGTGGTGGGGCCCTCGGTCTCCAGGAGCCGGTAGTTGAGGTGGAACGTGACGCCCGTGCCCAGAACGCCCAGGATGACGACGGCGATCACCGCGCTGAGGGTGGGAGCGCCGGAAGCCGCCGGTGCCATGGGAAGCGCGAGGGTCGTCAGGCCCGTCGCGGCGAGGAGCTGGGCCCCGGAGAGGGCGAGCGGCGCGGTGTCCCGGCCCGTGAGATGGCGGGCCATGTAGGCGAAGGCCACCGCGTAGCCGGCGGCGGCGCCGAGCAGGACCAGGGCGCCCCAGCTGGTCAGTCCGCTCCGCTGCCAGGGCGCGAAGATGAGCAGGGTGCCTGCGAAGCCGAGGAGCAGACCGGCCAGCCGGAGCGGCCGGAGCCCGCGTTCCGTGCCGAGCCCGAGGCCGATCAGCAGGGACCAGAGGGGTGTTGTGGCGTTGAGCACGCCCGCGACGCTGGAATCCACGGTCTGTTCGCCGACGCCGAAGAGAAAGAACGGCAGGGCGTTGCAGAAGAAGGCGGCCACGATGAGATGGCCCCAGGTCCCGCGGTCGCGGGGGAGGCGCTGGCGGGCGGAGAACGCCAGGGCGAGCAGGACCGTGGTCCCGAGCGCACAGCGGATGACGGCGATGTGGAGGGGGGACAGGCCCCCGGTCAGGGCGACCTTGATCCAGAGGAAGCCCGATCCCCACAGCAGGGCGAGAACGGCCATGCGGAGAAGGGTGGTGCGTGAGCCGCCGAGCATGGTGCGCCTCCTGCGCGTCGGGACGGGACAGGACCGGACAGGACCGGACAGGACCGGACGGGACCGGATGGGTCGGGACGGGGGTGGGGCGAGGTGGGGGTTTTACGGTGTCCCAGGAGGCTGTCGTAAGACAAGCGAAAAGAACTGCACTCACCGTTAAGCTCTTCTGCATGCTTGATATGCGGCGCATGCAACTGCTCCGGGCGGTGGTGACCAGTGGTTCGGTCACCGCGGCGGCCCGGAATCTCGGCTACACGCCCTCCGCCGTCAGCCAGCAGATGGCGACGCTGGAGAAGGAGGCGGGGATCACGCTGCTGGAACGGTCGGGCCGGGGAGTGCGGCCCACCGACGCCGGGCGGTTGCTCACCGAGTACGCGGCTCTGATCGGCAGACAGGTCGCGGAGGCGGAGACCGCTCTGGCGGACCTGCGGGCCGGGCGGACCGGGCGGGTGGTGGTCCGCTACTTCGCGACGGTGGGAGCCACTCTGCTGGCCCCCGCGCTGGCGGAGCTGCGCGGTGAACACCCGGGCATACAGGTCGACTTGAGGCTCACCGGTTCCGACGATCCGCTGCCGGAGGTGAGGGAGGGCCGGGCCGATGTGGCGCTCGTGGTCCGGCCGAGGGGCGGGGCGTTCGTCGACGGCGTACGGTTCGTGCACCTTCTCGACGACACCTACCGTGCCGTACTCCCCAAGGGGCACCGGCTCGCCTCGAAGCGGGTGCTCGACCTGTCCGATCTCGCCGAGGAGCCATGGGTCGCCAGCGAGTGGCCGGGCCCGTGCCTCGACGCCATTCTCACCGCGTGCGGCGCGGCCGGCTTCAGCCCGGACTTCGTGGTGGAGAGCGAGGACTACGCCACGGCGCAGGGCTTCGTGGCCGCCGGGCTGGGCGTCAGTCTGGTCCCGGTCACGGGGCTGGCCGGCCACCATCCCGCCGTGGTCGTACGCAAGGTCAGGAACCCGGAACCGGTCAGGGCGATCTACGCGGCGGTACGGGGACCGGGCCCGGACCCGATCGCGCTGCGCGGGCTGCTCGACGCGCTGCGGAGGGCGGCGACGCCGTAACGCGCGGAGTGACGCCGTAACCCGCGGAGTACGGGGCCGTCCTCGCCGGATCCGTACCCCGTACCCTCACCGCGTGCGGCGCGTCGGACCGCCGGGTCAGACCGCCGGGTCTCCGACCAGCTGGTCACCCGGGATGCCCGCCTTGTCGGGGTGGTAGTAGTCCCTGATGGCCTCGGCCCAGGTCGCCCGCGCGATCCGGTCCGCGTCCGTGGGGCCGAACGCGTCGAAGAGGGCGTGGATGTTCGCCAGCCGGAAGCCGATGGCCGTCATGAGCGCGGCGAACGTGGGCCGGCGGATCAGTCCGTCGCCCTCCAGATCGCCCAGGGCGGTCAGTGATTCGGCGAATTCGGTGACCGCCTCGTCGAAGCGTTCCGGAGAAAGGACGCAGGCCGTGTACTCGTCGAAACCGACCTTGCCGTCGCGGTCGGCGTCCAGTTCGGCGGCCAGGGTCGTCCAGTAGGTCCGGAACGCGGCCACCATCGCGCTCTTCGCGGTCTCGTCGGCGCCGGGCACCGCCCGGATGACGCGGGTCGCCATGAGGTCGAAGTCGTCGGCTTCGAGGTGTCCGTTGCCATCGACGTCGAAGAGGGTGAAGACGAGCTTGACCCGGTTGAGTGCTTCCGTACGCATGGTGTCTCGTCCTCCGTGAGGCAGTGACCGGCGTGCATGCGTTTTCACTATGCGAGGCGGAGGGCGGTACGTCCGTAAAAGTATCCGTATTCATCAGATGGGGTGAACGCGACGTCTCAGAGGGTGAGTTGAACGTCCCTCGCCGCATCGAGCGCCGCTCGCGCGAAGACCTGGACGGCGCCGGTGTCGTTCCCGGCCCGCCACACCAGCCCGTACCCGATGGGGTCGGCGTCCGCGAACGGGAGGTAGGTGACACCGGGCCGCGCGTAGTACGTGGCGGAGTGCGCGGCCGCCAGCAGGGCCCCCTTGCCGCCGGCGACCAGCATGAGCGCCTCTTGCATCTGGGTGACGGCCGGGCCGCGGCGGATCGGTCTGCCGCCGGGCGTGCGCGCCGGCACGCGCTGCTCCAGCCGGTAGCCGGGGAGTTCACCGGCGATGGTCAGCAACGGCACGTCGGCCAGGTCTTCGAGCGACACCTTCCCGTCGGCGGACAGCGGATGCCCGGTGGGGACCGCCAGCACGCGCCCCTCCGTGAGCAGGGTGGGACCCCCGCCCAGATCGTCCTCGCGTACGGGGAACTCCGTGAGCTGGACATCGAACTCACCGCTGCGCAGCTGTCCGAACGGATCCGAGAGCGGCACCTCACAGATCTCCACGCCCAGCTCGGGGTGGCCGGCGCGCAGCGCCTCGGCGGCCTTCATCACGATCTCCCCGGCCAGCGGGGCGGAGAAGCCGACGTGCAGCACTCCTCCGATGCCCCGCGCGGTGGCGGCGGCCCGTGCGACGGCGGCCCCGATCGCGCGGTGGTGCGGTTCGAGATCGTCACGGAGCTGCCGGCCGAGGGCGGTGAGGGCGACGCGGCGGCTCGTACGGACGAACAGCGGGGCGCCGACGCGGCGCTCCAGGCGCTGCACGAGCTGGCTCACCCGGGCGCGGGACAGCCGCAGCCGGTCCGCCGTGCGGCCGAAATGCAGCTCCTCGGCGAGGATGAGAAAGCACTCCTGTTCAACGCGCTCCATGGATGCCCCCGGTTGATGAGCCTGCCGGATCGGTGAGCCCGCGGGATCGGTGAGCCCGCGGGATCGGTGAGCCCGCCGGATCGGTAAGCCTGGCTTGACGAACGTTGCGATCTTCGCCGTTGTTCCCCCGTAGCCCCTGATCGATGGTGGCTGAGCCAAGAACTTCCCTACACCATCGAGGAATTCAGATGAGTGCGCGTGACTGGGGCGTGCTGTTCGTCCTGTGCGGTGCGATCTTCCTGGAAGGCATCGACGTGGCCATGCTCAATGTGGCCCTTCCCGCCATCCGCTCCGAACTGGGTCTGTCCACCGGCGAGTTGCAGTGGATCATGAGCGCGTACGTCCTCGGATACGGCGGCTTCATGCTGCTCGGGGGACGGGCCGCCGACCTCTTCGGCCGGCGCAGGATGTTCGTCTTCTGGCTCACCGTCTTCCTGCTCTTCTCGGGCCTCGGCGGATTCGCCACCGACGGCTGGACGCTGATCGTCGCGCGGTTCGTCACCGGCGTCGCCGCCGCCTTCATGACCCCGGCAGGACTGTCGCTCATCACCACGAGCTTCGAGGAGGGCCCGCGGCGCGACAAGGCCCTGCTCGTCTACTCCGGCACGGCGGCGGGCGGCTTCTCGATCGGTCTGGTCGTGGGCGGACTGCTCACCGCGGTCGACTGGCGGTGGGTGTTCTTCGCGCCGGTCGTCCTGTCCTTCCTCGTCCTGACGGCGGCGCTCGCGCTGCTGCCCAGGCCGCCGCGGCCGGACCGGACCGGAGAGCGTGTCGACCTGGCCGGTTCGGTCAGCGTCACGGCGGCCATCGTGCTGCTCGTCCTCGGCGTCGAACGCGCCTCCCACACCGGGATCGGAGGGACACTCGGCACGCTCGCGGCGGGCCTCGCGCTCCTCGCCGTCTTCGTCGCCGTCGAGCGGCGCTCGGCCTCCCCGCTCGTACGCCTGGGCATCTTCCGCAGCGGACCGCTGGTGCGCGCCAACCTGTCCGCGCTGCTGTTCGCGGCCGGCTTCTTCGGATTCCAGTTCCTGGTGGTGCTGTACCTCCAGGAGCTGCGCGGCTGGTCGACGCTCCAGACCAGCTTCGCCATGATCGTCATCGGCATCGACGCGATCCTCTCGCCCACTCTCACGCCCAGGCTGGTGGCCAGGTTCGGCAACGCCAGGGTGATCTTCGGCGGGCTGCTGCTGGCCGCGCTCGCCTACGCGCTGTTCCTGCCGGTCGGCGCCGACTGGACGTATCCGGCGATGTTCCCGAGCCTGATCATCCTCGGGCTGGCCTTCGCGCTCGCGTACGGCCCCCTGACCATCGCCGCCACGGACGGTATCGAGGAGCGCGAGCAGGGTTTGGCCGGCGGTCTGCTCTACACCTCGTTCCAGTTCGGCGCCGCGCTCGGCCTCTCGGCGGTCACGGCCGTGAACGTCGCCGCCACCGACGGGGACGCGCCAACGGCCCTGCTGGACGGGTACCGGGCCGCGCTGGTCGTCCCGTTCGCGGCGGCTCTGATCGCGGCCCTCGTCAGCGCGTTCGGGCTGCGCTCGCCGAGGAGGGCGGCGGCGGTCGTCACACCAGGATCAGCACCCCGATGAGCACGGCGATCACGATCACGCCGATGCCGGTTCCCATCACGCAGCCCGGGTTGGTCGCCAGTTCGGACAGGCGGGTCGTGAGGGTGGGGGGCGCCGGGTGGCCGGGGGAGTGCGGCGGGGGTGTGGTGCTCCCGGGGACCGCCTGCGGCAAGCGGGGCAGCTGAGGAAGTTGCGGCGGCTGGGGTGGCTGGAGTGCCTGGTGGGTGACGGGTGGTGACTGGGGTGGCTGGGGCGGCTGGTGGGTGACGGGCGGCGCCTGGGGTGTGGCGGGTGGGGGCACCGGGGCCGTGTTCTGGCTGATGACATCGCGCAGGATCTGCTGCCAGACGACGGGGGGCAGATCGGGGGCCAGGCCGTTCCTGGGCGTGATGACGCTCTGCCAGAGCCAGTTGCCCGCCGTGGGGTGGCGGTCGCGGACCATGCGGTGCAGCAGTTCCTGGAGATCGCGCAGATAGCGTTCGTCGCGGGCCAGGGGGGCGACGGCCCAGGTGAACAGCTCGGCCGCCCGTCTGGCCATGGCAGTCCTCGAAAGAGGCTCCGTGTCCTGCCTGTTCGGCGTGGAGTACAGGCCGTTGCGGAGCACCTCCGCGCACAGCTCGTGCTGGACGCTCGTCCGGCGTACGCGGACGCGGTGGTCGCCTCCCAGCTCGTCCAGCAGCAGTTCCACGGAGTCCTGCGGCAGTTCGGGGGAGCGCAGCTCGTCCAGGAGCAGTTCGTCGGACAGCGTGCGCAACCGGTCGGCGAGCAGGCCGCGTTGTGTGATGTTCCCGCGCCGGTGGACGCGCAGCTCCGCGTGGAGCGAGCGCGCTTCGTGGGCGGTCAGCGGATGGCCGGCGGCGAGCGCGGGCTCCGACGTCGGCCTCGGTGTCGGTGTCGGTGAGCGTGTCGGTTCCGGTTCCGGTTCATGTTCCCATTCCCGCTCCCGCTCCCGTTCGCGTTCCCGTGCGGATACGGGTACGGGCGCGGGTTCCGGCACCGGTTCCGGTTCCGGTGCCGTCGGTGTGGGGGTGGGTGTGGGCGCGGCGGTCGCGGGCCGGGGCGGTTCACGGCGGTCGGCGTACAGGATCTCCTTCAGCAGGAGGCGCCGCCGCGCCCACTCCAGCCCCGCGCCGTCCCTGAGCCCGTCGATCAGCTGCGGTACTCCCGGGCCGTCCGCCGGGTGGGCCAGGACGTGGTCCACCAGCCGGGCCGCCGCCATGTGCTCGAACTGGGGGTTGGCCGGTGAGCGGCCCATGACCCGGGCCAGCGGACCCGATCCGCCCGCGTCCGGCTCCCAGCGCGGGACGGACGTCAGACGCAGCTGATGCGTGTCGACCGTGTCGTACGTGGCGAACGTCCACTCGTGGCCCAGCCAGGAACCGAAGAGCATGAACAGCCCCAGGTAGACCAGCTGCGCCGCGTCCTGGTCCGGCCAGCCCGGCTGCTTCCCCCCGTCCGTGAGCAGTGACACCCGCTGTGCCGGATCGCGCAGCCACTCCGCGGTGACCAGGATCAGCGCGTTGCGGACCGTCGGCAGCTGCTGCCGCATCCCGGGCAGCCGCTTGCGCGCCACCGCGTCCAGCGCCGCGGGCTCCACCGCGCGCAGCCGTCCGGCGGCGTTCTCGGCGGACTCCCTGCCGCCCCAGCCGCCGTGCGCCAGCCCGAGACACAGACGGGTCTTGAGGGTCTTCGGGTCGCCGATCAGGACATGGCTGACGGTGCTGGGCCGGCCGCCCCGGTCGGTGGTGGGCCAGCGCTGTACGAGCATGACGTCGCCGTCGCGGGACAGCACCCGTACGACGCTCTGCCGCGGGGCCGCCGTACCGGACACCCACAGCAACGGGCCCAGTTCCCGGCCCAGTTCCTCGGCGCGTCCGGCCGGGCAGGAGTGGGCGACGGCCGTCATTCCGGTGCCCTGGCGGCCCTGGTTGCCGTCCCACCGGAAGACCACCTGATGCACCGGGCCGGAGCCCGCGGCACCGCTGCCGCCCGCCCCGCTCATGCCGCCCGCCGTCCGCCGGGACGGCCGCTGCTCCTCGAAGTCGTTCACGTCACTTCGCTCCCTCTCTCACAGAGCCCACAGAGCCCACGGGGCCCGCAGAGCCCATGGCGGCCTCCAGCGATGTCGGCGCCGCCTCCATCGCGGGCGCCGTCCCCACGGCGAACTCCTCGGCGCCGCCCGGCACGTCGATCAGCCCGTGCATCGCCAGCAGCGACAGCAGCGGTTCGAGCACCCGCCGGGGTCCCGCCCCCGCCGGGTAGCGGCCGTGCTCCTCCTGGCCGCCGGTGGCCGACGCGACATGCAGGGTGCACCGGCGGATCGCGTCGAACGGCCGCAGCCACGCCTGACCCGCGTGCCGGCGCAGCAGCCCGTACACGTCCTGGCTCTCCTCGCGCATCAGCGCGGGGTCGAGCGAGGTGGCCGGCGCCGTGTCCAGCCATCGGTCCACGGGCGGCTGGAACCGCAGCAGATCGGCCTTGCCGAGCACCATCGCCGCCGCCACGTCCAGATACGGCCCGCTCTTCGGCAGCCGGTCCAGGACCGTGCCGAAGGCGAGATCGCCGTCCCGGTTCACCTCAAGTCCCCAGCGTTCCCTGGCGTGGTCCAGATGCGGCAGCGGGAGTGCCAGCGCCGGGTCGACGACGAAGATCATGGCGTCGACCCCGAGCAGGAAGCGGAGCGCCGCGTCGGTCCGTACGAGATCCTCGCCGCCGAGATCGAAGAAGGCGACCGGCCGTACCTGCCCGTGGACGTCGGTGATCAGCAGGGACTCCACGAAGCGGGCGAAGCCGTCCAGGCCGAGGGCGCCGGTGTGGTCCAGGACCTTGCCGTTGCGCAGCGGCTGCACCCGTTCCCGTACGAACCGCGCGTGCTGCTCCGGGTTGACGGACTGCCACTTCAGGCCGAAGGGCTCCAGACCGCCGTCGGTGATCTCCGCGATCATCTGGGTCAGCAGATGGCTCTTGCCGGTGGAGGACTGGCCGACCATCGCGACCGTCAGCGGCCGGCCGTAGGTGAGGTAGGGCACCGGGATGAAGTGCTCGGGGAAGTCCGGGTCCGCCGTGCACTTCTGGACGGCGCCGCGCATGACGTCCTGGCGGCGCAGGGAGTTGCCGATGCTCGAGGGGTCGAGCGGCTGGTACTGCATCCTGCTGTCGGTGACGAACAGCGATGTGAGGTCGAGCTGGATGGTTTCCAGGCAGTACGGGCAGAGCACCTCGCCGTTGGCGCGCCCGGCCGCCGGGTCCGGGCCGTCGGGGGATCCGGCAGCGGGCGCCAGCCGCTTGAGGCGCAGCGCCTGCTCGAACGCCTCCTGGTGCGGGCGCGTCTCGTCGGCGGGCACGGTGAGCGCGATACGCCGGGCCGCGCCCGGCGCCAGCAGGTCGAGCAGCCGGTCGGGGGTGGGCCGGTCGGCCGCCAGCGGGGCGAAGGCGCCCCGCAGGGTCTCGGCGAGCACCCGGTGTTCGCCGAGATCGGCGGGTGCCCGGTCGGCGGGCCCGGCCCGGCCGGTGGCCAGCTGGTAGAGCACCTGGGCCGCGCTCCACACCATGTCCCGGGAGTCGGCGAAGCCCTCGCCCCCGCGCTGTTCCGGCGAGCAGTAGGGCGCCCGGCCCCACCGGGTCCTCGGCCGGCCGGCGCGGGCCGCTCCCTCCAGGCCCCAGAGCTGGACCGACGTGCCGTCCCAGAGCACATTGGCGGGCGAGATGCCGCGTAACACCAGGCCCTGGCCTTCCAGCAGACACAGCGCCAGCATCAGGTCACGGGCGAAGCGCGGCTGGTCGGTCGCGGACATCACATGCGTGCGTACGGCGGGCTCGCCGCGCGGCGCGGCGTACAGCAGGAACGGCTCGGCCGTGTCCAGCTCGTAGCCGATGACCTTCGGGAAGAGCGCGGCGTACTCGGTGGTGTCGAGCACCCGGTGCAGATGCAGGGCGGTGCCCGCCTCCGCGTCCAGCAGCGCGCGCGCCGCCGGGTTCGCCGCGGCGGAGGCGGGCAGGCGCACCTGGAGGCACTGCTGTCCCTCGTCGTCGAGCAGGCCCTTGCGGATCCACTGGGGCAGCAGCGGATCGCGGCGGGATTCGCGGCCGAAGCGGACGGGGGCCGTGCGGCGGCGCCCCGAGGGGACGGTGAAGGAGAGGGTGGTGCTGGTCACCGGCGGTCGCCGTCCTTTCGTCGGTACATCCGCACCGGGCCCCGGTACGTGTGCGCTGAGCGGCTTGGGTGCGGGGTTCTGGTCACCAGCGCTCGCCGTCCTCTCGTCCGTACGCGTCTCCGCGTTCGTACGCGTCCACCCGGCCGGACCCGTGCGCGTCCTCCCGGCCGGACCCGTGCGCGTCCACCGGGCCCGACTCGTACGTGTCCTCGCGGTCGGACCTGTACGCGTCCTGCCGGTCGGACCTGTACGCGTCCTCCCTGCCCGACCTGTACGCGTCCTGCCGGTCGGACTCGGGGCTCTGGCGCGACCGGACCGTGTCCACCACCCCCATCCGCAGCGGGGTGAGCCGGATCAGACCGGCGTACCGGCCCGACGAGGTCCACAGCGCCTCCTCCGGCTGGCCGGAACCGCTGGTGCGCCAGGCGTTCTCGACCTCGCCGCGCACGGCCTCCGGGGCGAATCTGATCCAGACCGCCGCCGCCGGGTCGCGGCTCAGCAGTGCTCCCTGCTCGGGTGAGGAGAGTTGCACCACGATCCGCCGGTCGGCCTCCGCGCCGACCAGCTCCGCCACCCGGTGCGGGTCGGTGCCCAGCAGGTTCGCCGACGTCGTGCGGGTGCGGTGCGCGGCGGCGAACGGGGGCGGGGCCAGCACGCCGTTGCGCTGGAGGTGATGGCGCGCGGTCGACAGCAGCTCGCGGACCCGTGTCTCGGTGCGCCCGACGGCGAGCGTGCCGGCCTGGCCGCGTTCGACGGCGCCCCAGTAGGGCGCCATCGCGACCAGCGCCGCGTCCGTCAGATCGCCGGCCAGGGTGGCGACCAGCTCGGGACCGCCCTCGCCGCTCTCGCGGTCGAGCCAGCGCGGAACCCCGGCGGTGCGGTCCCCCCACGGGGCGGCGGACCGGGCGGCACTCTCCGTCTTCGCCGGCTCGTCCCAGGAGGACCCGTCCTCCCAGGCGTACGCACTCGCCCAGTCGGTGTCCTCGTCGTCGGCCGTACCGAAGGCGTCCGTCTCCAGGCCCGAGGCGCTGGTCAGCCAGTCGTCCTCGGCGGCCGGTTCGGCGCCGCCCGTATCCGCGACCGCGGGCCGGTCCGGCTCGGGCACCGCCTCGGCGTCCGCCGCGGCGGCCGTCGCCCGCAGCATCCCGGCGACGGACCGGGCCGCGTCGGCGCAGTACAGGCGTTCCTCGGCGGCCCAGTGTTCACGGACCGCCTCGGCCAGCAGGCCGTCGAGCCCCTCCAGGGCCCGGCGCAGTACGGCGGTGCCGTGGCCGGCGGCCCAGAAGTCGGCCGCCTCGCCCCACAGCCGGCGCGTCGTCTCCACCGCGACACCCAGGCCCACCAGCAGTCCCGCGGTGCTCAGCCAGAGCGGGGGTTCCGCGACGTACGCCACCACCACCCCGGCCACCGCGCCGACGACCGCCGCGACCCGGGGGCCCACGGTCCAGTGGCCCGGCCGCCCCGCGCCCCGCAGCCGGGCCGCGCCGAGCACCGCCACGGCGAGGAACACCAGCGGTACGACGACCGCCAGCGCCGCCAACGGCCCCTGCCACAGGGCCCCGAGCAGTCCCGCGGCCGCCGCCACCGGAACGACCACCGGGCCCGGCACCGCGACGCCGCCCGTCGGCACGCGCGGGGCCACCGCGTCCGCGGAGTGCCCGGCGAGCCTCGGCAGCAGCGCGGAACCGGGCACCGGTTCCACCCGCCCCGCCAGCCCGGTGAAGCGCTGGGCCACCGCGCGCAGCGCCAGCCCCTGCCCCAGCAGCTTCCCGGCGAACTCCCGCAGGCCCTCGCCGATCCGCTCGCCCACCCCCTCGGCCGAGGGCACCCGCAGACCGAGGGCCGCGAGCCGGGCCGCCGCCTCGGCGGCGGACGACGTCGCGCCGGAGCCGCCGCCGCGCAGGGCCGTGCCGACGAGATCCTGATACCCGTCGAGCGCCCGGCGGGCCTGGTCGAGGTCCGCCTCGAACGCCTCCCTGCGGGCGCCGCTCAGCAGCCCGGGGAGGGAACGCAGCCCGGCCTGCGCGTCCTCGGCGTCGGCGAGGGCGTCCGCGCAGGCGCGGTACGCGTCGTCCGCGACCCCGCCCGCCACCCGGTGCCGCTGGTCGGGGCCGCCCCGGCCCGTCACCAGGCCCCGCAGCGGCTCCGGCAGATCGACGGCGGACCACGCGGTCACCGGAAGGTCCGGTACGCGTCCGCCGCCGCCCGTGAGGCCGTCCCCGCCCGCGAGGCCGTCGTGGCCCGCGAAGCTGTCCCCGCCCGCGAGGCCGTCCTCGCCCGCGAACCGGGTGAGCGCGTCGCGCCAGGCCCGGTCGCGCACCTCGGGCGGCAGGTCCTGCTCCAGCAGCCGCACCCCGGGCGCGGCGACGGCGTCGGGCAGCGACCCGAGGTCGTCGAGCACCCGCAGGAAGACATCGGGTACCGACAGCAGATCCACCAGGACCGCCAGCGCGTCCGGGTCGTCGGGCGCGGGCTGTTCGAGCGCCGTACGGGCGGAGCGCAGATCGCCCGCCCACAGCAGGCCGATACCGGAGCCCCGCAGCAGCGCGGGGCGCAGCAGCCGCCGGTCCGGCTGGAACGCCTCGTTCTCACCGGCGTACGAACCGGGCGCGCTGCCCACCAGCAGGACGAGGATCCGGACCTCGCCCACGGCCCGGTAGGCGGTGATCAGTTCGTACTGCCGCTGATGGTCGGTCAGCCCGGCCGGGGTGTCGACCACCAGGAACAGCGGGTGGTCGGGCTCCGGCAGCCCGGCCAGACCCAGCTGTCTGGCGACCTTGGCCCGCAGGACCGGGGGGCCGTCGAGTTCCGCCGCCCCGGCGCGCAGGTCGAGATGGATGACGGTGGCGATCTCTTCTGGCGTGATCACTCCGCGTCACCGTCCCAGGGGTTGTGGCGGGATCCGTCGGGGGCGCGGTCGAAGCCGCCGTCGCGGTCTCCGCCGCGGGCGTCGGGGTCCGCGCCGGAGTACGGGCGGCGGGGATCGACGGGGTCGCCGGGGCCGCCGGGGCCGTCCCACGGCACGGAGGGCCGGTCCGCGCCGCTGGAACGGCCGTTGGCACCGTCCCCGGAGGCGCGCCGCGGACGATCGCCGTACGAGTCGCGATCGCCGTACGACTCACGATCGCCATACGAGTCGCGACCGCCGTACCCGTCGCGGCCACCGCCCGGGTTACCGCCGCCTCCCGGGTTGCCGTACGCCTCGCGCTCGCCGTATCCGTCGCGCTCACCGTTCCGGTCGCGGTCACGGTTGCCGTACGCCTCGCGCTCGCCGTGCCCGTCACCACCGCCGTGCCCGTCACCGCCGCCGTACCTGTCACCGCCGCCGTGCCGGTCACCGTTCCGGTCGCGGTCGCCGTGCGTCTCACGGCTGCCGCCCGCCGGGTACGCGTCGGCCGGGGCGCGCGGCGCGGTGCCCCAGTCGTCGTCATCGGCCACCGCGCGCCGGGGTTCCGGAACCTCCTTGCGGGCGCGCGGCTTCGGCGTCCCGCCGCGTACGTGCTCCAGCAGCGTCCGCAGCGTCGGCTGGATGGCGCGCTGGTCCCCGAACTCCGTGTCCAGCGCGGCGGGCAGCGTCTCCGCCCAGAACTCCCACAGCGGCCGTACCCATCCCTCGACCCGTTCGCCGCCGCGCTCCCGGCGGTCCTCCAGCAGCTCCAGCTGGCGCGGGGCGATCTTCTCGACCAGCTCGACGAAGAGCGGATGCGGATCGGTGCCGCTCCTGGCGAGACCGATCGGCTGAGCCCCCATCAGTTCGCGGCAGTAGTCCTCGACGGTCCGCTCGTCGTCCAGCACCGTCCAGCGTTCGTACGAGCGCAGCAGCTCCGCCCAGCTCGACACACCGCCGGGGAAGTCCCCCAGCCGCAGCCGTACGCCGGGCACGTTCTCGCCCGTCTCGGGGAACAGCCGCAGCCGCACCCGGCCCGGCGACGCGGAGTCGCCGTCGACCACGTCCACCTGGCCGTTCCACATGCAGCACAGCAGCCGGTGCAGGATGGTGCGGCGGTCGTCCTCGCTGCTCACCATCCAGCTGTCCCGGAAGCCGAGCCGCTGCCGCCATCGCAGCACGTCCTGGGCCTGTTCGGAGTCCTTCGCCCTGGCCCACTGCCTGAGCACCTTGCGGGCCTCGGGCACCTGCGTGAGGCTCATCTCGCTGCGGAAGAGGACCACGGTGATGGAGTCGCTCTCCACGCCCCGGTACTCCACGGAGTTCTTGGCGTCGGAGGGCAGTCGCAGGGCCTTGCCGAGGTACTCCTGCACCTCCTCCACGGCCTGCACGCGCGGGTAGGTGACGAGGGCCCGGAGCGGTCCTGTGCCCTCCGGGGTGAAGCCGACCGGCAGCAGTCCGGTCAGCTTGCGGCCGAACAGTTCCAGCGCCTCCTTGCTGACCTGGTCCGTGGCGTCCGTGTCGCCCGCGGCGGCGGCCAGCAGGGTACTCATGGGCGGCAGCAGCGGGCGTTCCTCCAGCTGTTCGCCGCTCTCCGCGAACAGCCGGGTGATCCGGCCCTCCAGCTGCGCCTTGACGACCGCCACCGCGCTGTCCGGGCTGCGGCGGCTGAGCGAGTGGACCCGCCGCCAGGTGTCCCCGTCGATCATCTTCAGCAGGAGGGTGGCCTCGTCGTCGTTCTCGCGCAGCCCCTCCCGGCGGATCATCCGGGTGACCAGGTCCTCGTAGAAGTGGTTGAGGGTGCGCTGCGGCGGCAGCAGATACGAGATGCCGGTGCGGTCCTCGTACAGTTCGAGGCCCTTCTGCGCGGACACCTTGCGCTCCCGGTCGGAGTGTTTGCGGAAGGAGTTCACCAGCCGCCCGAGGTCGGTGCCCGCCACCTCCGCCTGGGACTGCCAGCGCTGCTGCTGCTCCCGCCACGCCTCGTGCCACACGGTCCTGCTGCGCCACTGGTACCAGGTCTCCTGGTCCCTCAGGGCCGCCTGTACGTCGTCGTCGCCCCAGCGTGCCGGGGACATGCCGGCGAGACGGCCCTTGATCCGCGGGCTCTTGGGCGGCTGTTCCGTCACCCCCGGCGGGCGCTGGGGGGCGGTGGCGCGGCTGTTGAGCATGCCCAGGAAGCCGAGCCGGGCGATCGGTTCCTCGCTGTCCGGGACGCCCCTGACGACGCGTTCGGCCAGGAAGGGGTCCACGCTCTGGAGGAGCTTGTCGATGGCGGGGCGCGGGGCGAACCGGTCGGCCATCGTCGCGGCCTGGCGGTCGGCGATGGACTGGAGATCGGACAGCAGCCGCTGCATGTCCGCGATCCGCTCGCCCAGCGCCTGCTCGATGGCCCGGCTGCCGCGCGGCAGCGGATCGGGCTCGGGCACAGTCAACTGCTTGCGTTCCCACAGCTCTTCGAGGTACGAGTCGGTGAAGAGCTGACGGATCATCGGGACCGCCGTCTCGCGCAGCGCCGTGCGTGGCCGCTCCACGAGATCGGTGACCGCCTCCCGCAGCAGCCGGCCGGCCACCAGGTCGGCCAGCTGGTCCATCGGCGCGGTCATGGAGGCCACCAGACTGGTGGAGACGCCCTGCCTGCCGATGCCGGTGGGGGACAGGGCGCTGCGGTGCACGCCCCGGTTGATGAAGCTCGCGGCGAACGTCTGGAAGTCGTCGTCGGCGGCCGTCGACCGCCCCCGGGAGCGGCCGTCGCCCAGCTCGGTGCCGATCAGCGACATCACGAGCGAGACGATGGAGCGGCGCAGATCGTCCTGGCGGATGCCCGCGGTCGGGCTGAACAGGAAGGCCGTGGGCAGGATGCCGGTCCGCAGCCGGATCGGCTGCATGCCCGGGTAGTGGATGCCGAGCCCGGACTCATGGTCCAGGTCGCCGATCTCCGACCCCTCCGTCGGCGCGTTCTGTCCGTCCACCAGCCGGAACAGATCGACCAGGGCGCGGGCCGCGTTGAGTTCCGCCTCCCGGCCGCCGCCCGCGGACGAGGAGAACGAGGACGGCATCACGACCAGCGGGTAGATCTTGACCCCGTCGAAGCGGCGCAGCTGGAACGCGTAGTTGATCAGGTGCAGATAGTCCAGGAAGATCCCGGCGCCGGTGCCGCCGGCCACCGAGAAGGCGACGAACACATCGCAGCCGGTGACCTTTCCGCCGCCCAGCTCGCTCAGCTCGCCGGCCGACCTGGCGATCGCGTCGATGGCCTGGAGCAGGGGTTCGAGGACCGGGGCGAGGCTGTGCCGGAGCGTGGCGAACAGCGCCGCGCGCCCGACGGTGGGCAGCTGGCCCGCGCCGTTGTGCAGCGGGGTGACCTTCGGCTCGTCGATACGCGGCGGCAGCCAGTCGGCGACCTCGTCGCGCAGGCTCGCCCGCAGCATCTTGGTCACCTCCGGTGAACTGTCGAAGTTCGGCAGCAGGTTGTGGGTGGCCCGGGAGGTACGGGCGTACGCGGCCCGCAGCGACGGGTCCACGTTGAACTGCGGCAGCCGCTGGAGGTCGGACTCGCTGTAGTCCGCGTACACGAACTGGAGGCAGTCGGGCAGCTGGTAGGGGGCGTGGCCGCTCAGATGGCTGAGCGCGACACCGTCGGGACCGCACAGTTCGGCGCGCAGCTTGCGTTCCAGCTCGGCGCCGACCAGGCCACCGGTGCCGCCCAGGCCGACGAAGAGCATCGGCTGGAAGATTTTCATGAGGTTTCCTCCCGCTCACGGCCGTACCTGCGGCCGGTTCGTCCTCGGTGCGTCTGTGGATTCATGCCGTGTCACAGGTACGAGTCGTAGGTGCTCGAACTCCCGCCCTCACCGGTCGCGGGGGTGGTGGTGGGCGTGCTGGGCGTGGTGGTCCGCGACCGCGAGGGCCGCGGCCAACGGGTGCTGCGGGTACGGGTGGTGCGCGTACGGGGCGGGCGGATACGGGTCTCCTCGCCGAGCGCGAGGCTCAGCGAGTCCGTCAGCGGGACCTGTCCGCTGGCGGTCAGCCTGGTCCGCCGGCCGCCGCGCTCGCGCAGCACCGCGCCGCCTTCCGGGCTGCGCTGGACGGCGTACGGGCCGTGGTTGCGCCGCTCGATGCGCGGGCTGCGGTGGGGTTCGACGACGGCGAACTCGTACCACTGCTTGTGCCCGTGCCCGGCCGGGTGCTCGCCGAGGATGTCGCCCGTCTCGGAGACCAGGCGCAGCACCAGGCCGAACGGGTCCCTGCGGGTACGGCGCTGGCGCAGCCAGGCGAGGACCGCCAGGACGGCCAGGACGACCACGACGGCGGCGGTCAGGAACGCCCACCAGTACATGTCCCAGATCCCGGGTTCCGGCGTCACCCGTACCGAGAGCGGGGAGCGCACCAGCGTCCGGTCGTCGTCGGTGGTGTCGACGACCGTGACGGTGCCGCCGAGCCGCAGTCCGTCGTCGCCGAGGCGGTCGCCGAAGACGTCCTCGGGGGCGACCTCGACCGTCACCTTCCGGGTCCCGGACTCACCGGGCTTCACCTCGGTCTCCGCCGGGGTGACCGAGAGCAGCCCGTCCTGGAGGTCGGCGACGGACAGCCGCAGGGTGTGCGGGGTGTCGCTGGTGTTGTGGACGGCCAGGGTGCCGGTGACCGTGGAGCCGGGATGGGTGTCCGCGTCGGGCAGCGTGAGCGCGGCGGTGACGGGCAGCACGCCGGGCGCGACCTGGCCGGTCTCGCTGCGGGTGTCGGCGCTCAGCCCCGACGCCGTCAGGGTGCCGCTCACCTTCAGCGCGCCGCCGGCGCTCTTCGGGATCCGCACGGAACCGGTGAAGGAGCCGTCGCTGCCGTCCGGGTCGGCCCCCTTCCCGTCGTCGGAGAGGTCCAGCGCCACCGGGGCGAAGCCGTCGCCGGTCAGCTCACCGCGGACCTGCAGCCCCGCGTAGTCGTCCGGGTCCTTGATCTCGTAGCCCTCGCGGGTCTGCAACCGCATGGTCACCGTGGTCTTCTCGCCGGCCTGCGGCGACGGCGGGTCCATGGTGATGGAGCCGCGCAGCTCGCCCTGCCACAGCACGCTGACACCGACCGGCAGGGAGCGGTGCCCCTCGGGTGCCTCGGCCTTCACCTTCCAGATGCCGGGGACGGGGTCGACGATCTTCAGCGCCTCGACGGCGCCGCCCGCGCCCGCCAGTTCGAACCGCGATGCGCGGTACGTCCCGGAGGTGGGCACCTCGTGGCCGCTCGGGTCGAGGTAGGTGACCGTCACCTCGGGGTCGCCCTTGTCGACCACGATGCTGCCCACGGTCGCCAGCGGCGAGATGCCGATCTCCAGGGTGGCGGGCGGCCGGTTGCTGGGGCCCCGCTCGTAGCGCAGGCAGTGGGCGGCGGCGAAGATCTTCTCCAGCGTCGGGCCGACGTCCTTCGCTCCGGACACCTTGCTCGCCTTCGGACGGGCGGAGGGCAGCTCGACGCAGCCCTTCTGGAAGCCGCCCGCGGCGATCCGGTCGAGCTGCTTCCTGTCCGGGGCGGGACCGAACCCGAGCGGCCAGATCTGGACCTGCTGCTCGGCCGCGTTCTTCAGCTCCAGCTCCAGCTGGCGTTCGCCCTCGGCCTCGCGGTGCGCGGGATCGCCGTACTTGGGGCTGCCGCTGACGTCCATCTTCCCGTCGGTGAGCAGGAACAGCACGCGCGGCACCGACGGGTCGGTGCCGGTGCTGAGGTCGTGCACGCCCTGCCGTATCGCGCTCGGGAAGTCGGTGCCGGTGCCCTCGCTCTTCTTACGGCTGCGCAGCTTGTCCACGCACGCGCCGACCGACTCGCGCCCCGGCTTGTCCAGCGTGGTGCGCGGGCAGACCGGGTCGACCGCGCGCTGGCCGTCGGACTCGGCGGCGGCGAAACCGAAGACCGTGACGTTCGAGGACGAGGAGACGTCACCCAGCGCGATCCGGGCGGCGGCGGCCTTCTCGGCCTTCATGTCCTCGGGCGCGAGACTGGCGGACTCGTCCACGGCGACCGCGTAGTTGACGGAGCCGAAGGCCGGTTCCGACGCCGCCGCCGGCACCGGCCGGGGACCGGGCGGCGCCAGCAGGGATAAGAGCACGGCGGCGCCGCCCAGCGCGGAGACCGCGCCGCGGCGCGCCCAGCCCTTTCTTGTCCGCTCTCTTCCCCTGAGTGTTCCCACGGCCGTCCCCTTATTTCGTCTCTGCGTGGTCTGCGCGGTACGCGTGGTGTGCGCGGTGGTGTGTCGTGTGCGCGGTGGCGCGGTGTGCCGTCGTGGCGTGGTGCGCGGTGGCCCGCCGGCGCGGGTCAGCGCGCGGTCAGGCTCCAGATCAGTGCGAGCGCCGCCGCGGGGGCCAGCGTGCTCACTCCCCAGCGGATGGCCCGGTATTTGGCGGACAGGATCGAGCTGACGTCCACGGCCTGTATGAGCAGCCATCCGGCGAGGTCCCGCCCGGCCTCGGTGACCTCGGCGGACAGCCGCGTGAAGTCGTGCGGGGCCAGCAGATCGCCGAAGTACGTCACCCCGTCCTGGCGGCGTATCGTGCCCGTACGCGGCATGAGCGCCCGGACCAGCGCGGTCACCGCGATCGCCCAGAGCACGCCCGCGACGACCAGCGTGGCGTCGGCCACCCCGTGCCAGTCGGGCGCGCCGTGCCTGCTGATCAGGAACGCGGGCAGCGCCAGCGCCCCGGACAGCAGGACGCCGGCCTTCGAGTCGGCCCGGCCGAGGTCCTCCCTGACCGTGCTCAGCAAGCGTTCGGCGATACGTTCCCCCGCCCGGTCGTGCCCGTGCAGACCCCCGTCCGGCACGGGCCCGACCGGGTCGGGGGACGTACGCGCGCCGCCGTCGGCGGTCATCGCTCCTCCTCCGCCCAGGACCATCCGTCGTCCCGGCCGCGGCTCCGGCGGCGCGGCGGTACGGCGTCCCCGTCCTCCGGCGTCCCGGTCCTGTGCCCGGCACGGGAGGGCGGTTCGTCCACCCAGTCCGGGGTGAACCGGTCGCCCGGCGGCGGATCGAGCCGCGGGGTGTCGCGGCGGGCCGGCAGGGAGCCGATGGGCCCCTGGACGCCCCGGCGGCCCCGGTTGAGCAGCTCCAGCGCCTGCGTCTCCACGTCGTTGGACTGGATCTGGCCGCTGGCGACCATGTCGAAGAGCCGGTCGACGCGGTCCTTCTCGTCCTGCCTGCCCTCCTGGCGGATCTTCTCCAGGAAGTCCTTGGCCGCCTGCGGGTCGGCCGCCAGCATGTAGCTGAGCTGGTCCAGCTCCCCGCCCTGCAACATGGCCCGGAACCTGGTCTGGTGCACCCGTGTCACCTCGGCCGAGGCGTGCGCGTCCCGGATGTCGTCCATGTGGTCGATCGTCTTGTCGTCCACCCGCAGCCGGACGTACAGCCGTACCCGCAGGCCGAATTCGGCGCCCAGGTCGGCCCAGCGCCCGCCGGCGCAGTGCCGGGTGATGGCGCGGTCGGCCTGTTCCGCCTGGCTCACCGGGAACTCCGAGGAGACCTCGCGCAGCCGCTCCAGCGTCGGGGCGGTGAGCCGCTGCGCGACATCGGTCACCACCTGGGTGGCGACCAGATGGGGATCGGTCACCGTCCAGTGGATGTCCACCTCGGCCTTGAAGAAGGTGGTGCCGCCCGCGGCCGGCAGCTCCATCTGGAGCGTCGTCACGAATGTGCCGAGCGCGATCTCGCAGATGGTGTAGGGCCGGGCCAGCGCCCGCTTGTCGTAGTGCTGGACGCCGGAGACGGTGGCCACGCTGTAGCCGCCGTTCCGGTAGAACAGCACCGAGGCGGTACGGGCGCTCGTCTGCCGGAACATTCCCGTCGGCGCGTAGTCCCGCAGGAACGGGCCCGCGGGGCCCGAGCCGTCGGGCCCGCTCCAGTCCACCGCCACGTCCTCGTCCTCAGCCATGCCTCTCCTCCTCGCCCGTCCGGTCCGGCGACGGGACGGCGAGCCACCACAGGGAGCGCGCCTGCGCGTCGGGGAGCGGATTCTCCGGATCGTTCATCATGCGGCGCAGCAGCCAGTCCAGCCGCCGCCGGTCGTGCTCCTCGGCCGCCAGCGCGGGCAGCAGCGCCGCCAGCCCCGGCCGGGCCCACTCGGTGCCGTCCTTGCGCACGGCCGTACGCATCAGGGCCTCCAGCGCGTCCATCGCCACGTCCTTCGACCGCGGGGTGTTCAGCGCCGTCCACAGCAGATCGGCCATCGGGCCGACGAGTTCGGGCCGGGTGGCGGCGAGGGCGAGCGGGAGCGGCCAGTCGCCGCGGTCACCCAGCGGGGAGCCGGGCTCGGCGGCCGGTACCTCGTCCACCCCGGTCAGCGCCATACGGACGGTGGTCACCAGACCGAGGTCCTGGTACGCCTCGCGCCGGTGGTGGGTCCAGTCCGCCATCCGCCGCAGCACCGTCGCGACATCCGGGAGCGCCAGCAGCCGTACGACATTGAACGAGGCCGCCGCCAGCTGGTCCCCGTCGTCACGGACCCCGATCCGGGCCAGCGCGTCCAGCGCGTCGTCGGTCGTGGCCGCGGCGTTCCCGTATCCGAGCGCCATCGCCGCCGTCCAGCGCAGCGACTTCGTCCCGAACCTGCTCCAGTCGTCGACCAGTTTGCGCACCGCCTTACGGTGCGAGGCATGGCCGGCCGCCTGGTCCATCGTGGTGGCCGCGAAGATCCTCCGGCGCGGGGTGGCCGCCTCGGCGAGCGGCCGGATCAGCTCCGCGTAACTGTGGTCGAAGTCCCGGACGGACAGCTCCCCGGCGGCCACCGCGGCGCGCATCCACACATGCGGGCGCGGGTCGTCCGACAGCAGCCGCAGCCAGCGCACGAGCGGCGCCCGTACGGGGAAGTGCCGGTCCCAGATCTCGGCGAGCACCGCGGCGGGCAGCGCCGAGCCCCGGTACCAGATCAGCCGCGCGCCCACCTCGGCACCGGCCACCTCGACCCGGCCGTCGGTCAGTTCGGCGCGCGAGAGCGCCAGATCGGATTCCGGGTCGTCGCAGAACAGCGGGCGGGCCGGGGTGTTGTCCGGATCGCTCTGTACGGACAGCTCCCAGGTGAGCAGATGGGCGGCGGCGGCCACGGTGCTGTGCGGGGTCCCGCCGAGTACGGCGAGCGCGATACGGAACGCCACCGGGTGGAACAGCGCCGCCGTACCCGACCGCCGCGCGCCCCCGTCCGCGGCGGCGGCCGGGAGCGCGGCCAGAGCCCGGTCCACCCCGGCGAACCACTCCTGGGCCTGGCCGGCGGCGAGACTCCGGCAGCCGGACAGCAACTCGTCGTAGGAGAGGTCCCCCAGCAGATGCCCGGCCAGCAGCGACGCCTGCAACTCGGCCTCGGCGGGGCGCAGATCCTTGAGCCCGACCGCGTCGCGGACCTCCGCGCGCTGTGCCAGCTCCTCGGCGGCGGTGAGCAGCTCGTCCAGGCGGGGGCCGCTGTCGGGGCCGCTGTCGGGGGCGGCGGTGGTGTCGTCGGGGGCGGCGGTGCGGTCCGCCAGCTCCTCCCGGCGCTCCTCCAGCTTCTCCCGCAGCCGGGTGGTGAGCAGTTCCTGGGTGGGCGCGGGCGGGCAGATCATCCCGTACCGCCCGGTGAGCAGCGGGTTCGCCGCCGAGCCGAGTGTCACGACGATCACCGCGAAGGCCCCGCACCCGTCCAGCGCCGCGGCCAGCCCGTCCAGGTCCATCGCGTCCGGCGGCAGCGAACCGGGCCTGGTGAGGGCCAGTTCCAGCAGATACCCGGTGCCACGCCGGTCCTCCGCGCCGTCGCCGCTCAGCAGACCGGCCAGCCCCCGCACACCACCGTCCGGATCGACCCGCGACACCCGGGGTCCCGCGCCGGGCTCCGCGCCCGCGCCGGACGTGACCTCGTCGAGGAGGGAGAGCGCGGTGCTGGTACGTCCGGTGCCGGGCGCGGCGCCGAGCACGAGTAATCGGCGGGCCACCAGCGCACTGCGCAGCCGCACATACCCCTGCGGTTCCACATGGACCCTGCGCAGCCCGCGCAGTTCGTCCTCGGGTACGGGGCCGCTGCGCATCCCCGCGCCGGACGGGCGGGAGTCCAGCCGCAGATGGATGTCGCCGATATGGGCGCTCTGGATGAAGGAACGGTCGAAACTGTTCAGGTCCCGGCCGGTGTCGAACAGCATCCGGGTGGAGTGGCGGGCCCGCGAGGCGGCGGCCAGATCGGTGGGGCCGTCGTCGCCCTGCTCCTCGGCGAGCGGGTCGCGCGTGTGCTCCTTGAAGCGCCCGCTGACGCGCTCCCGTTCCCGTTCCCGTTCTTCCTTCTCCCGCTCCTCCTTCTCCCGTTCCTCTCTGTCCTGCTCGCTCTGCTCTTCCTTCTCCTTCTCCGCGGCGTCGCTGCCGCCGGAGTCGCGGTCGCCGGCGGCGCGGCCCTCCTCCGCGCGGGGCCTGTTGTCCCTGGCCTTGGCCCGCTCGTCCCTGGCCCTGTTGTCCTGAGCCCTGTTGTCCTGAGCCCTGTCGTCCCTGGCCCTGTCCGCCTTGCCTCTGTCCGCCCTGGCCCTGTCGTCCTTGGCCCTGGGCTGGTCGGCGGGCTGGGGGCCGCGTTCCGGGGATCCGGCCGCCTGCTGTTCGTCGGACATGTCGGGTCAGTCCTTCCGCGGCCGGGGCGAATCGGTGATCCGGCCGATGTGCACGGGCTGCTGGTAGACGTTGTCGGAGTGCTGGGACATGTCGCCGTGGACGGTGTAGTGGGCGCGGGGGGTACGGGGCCGGTCGTCGGCGTCGGCGTCGGCGTCGGCTTCGGTGTCGATGTCGATGTCGGTGGCGTCGTCGTCAACGCGCGTATCCGCGACGGGCGATGCGTCCGCGGCTGTCGGTGGATCACCGGCCGGCATCACCGGAGCGGGCCGCCCGGGAAGGTGGAACCAGGCGTTGACATCGCCCTCCTTGATCTTCAGCCGGGCCAGGGCGTAGTGCGCGGGCTCGATGAACTTGCCGCCGCTGCTGACCACGTCCTCGTACAGCGCGTCCGACACCACCAGCACGAGATCGGCCCGCTCGGCGTCCAACAGCCGCCGGGCCACGGGGGAGTCGGCCAGCCGGCAGGCGAGATCGACCGCGCGCCCGCTGATGCCCCGGTCGTCGTGGCGTACCGGGCCGACATGCATGCCCACCCGCAGCCCCAGCGGTACGCGCAGCGCGCGGTTCTCGTCCCGCAGCTTCTCGTGCACCTCCACCAGCCACAGCCCGAGCAGCCGGGTCACCGCGATCCGGCCGGCCACCGACAGCAGCACCCCGTCGCCGCGGTCTTCCATATGGACGGCGTCCCGCCCCACCTTGGCGTGGGTGAAGGCCGTCTCCAGGACCCGGTAGATCCGCGCGCGCATACGCGGCTTGTCCACGTCGTCGTACTCACCGGAACGCCGCGCGTCGACGCTGATCACCAACTCGTAGCGCGCCTCGGCGACATCCATCGCGTCGTCGTCCACCCCGTGCCCCCTGTTCTGTCCGCCTGCCGTCCCCCATCAGCCTCGCGGCCGGGACGAAAGGCGTCTGTAGCCGTTTACACACGCCGGCCCGGTTTCTCTCCCCCGTTTCCGTTACTCCTGATGGCCGTCCGCGAGGAGGGCGAGCAGAGCGGGGTCGAGGATCTCCACTCTTCGGTTGCCCGTGCGCACGATCTGCTGGCCGCGCAGCAGCCGCAGGGCCTTGGCGACGGCTTCCCGGGTGGCGCCGACGGTGGCGGCCAGTTCGTCCTGGGCCAGATGCACGACGGTGCCCGCGGACGGCGTCCCCGTGGCGGAGAGGGGCGCTACGGGGACCGGTGCGTACGGGCCGGAAGGTTCGCCCCGTGACAGCTCGATGAGCCGGCTGGCCAGACGCTGGAGGACCGTGAGGGACGCCAGCGCCGACCGCTCCTGGTCGGCGCTGCGGAGCCGGAACGTGAGCTGGCGTATCACCAGACCGCTGACCCGTGGATGCAGCGCGAGAAAGCGCCGGAACGCGTCCCCGGAGATGACCTGGGCCTCGATGGGCCCCAGCGCGCGCACGGTGGCGCTACGGGGATGGCTGTCCAGCGCGGCCATCTCGCCGAGCAGCTCACCGGGGCCGCGCAGCCCCAGGATCAGCCGGGTGGCTCCCCGGTCCGTGGCCACGGAAACGGTCACCCACCCCTGAAGTATGATCATGATGTGAGTGGAGCGGTCGCCCTCCGTCAGGAGATGGGCGTCGGCCGCGAAGCGCTTCCGGTTCCCGAGAGCCATCACGCTCTCGTTCTCCCGGTCGGTCAGCGCACGCGCGAACGCCAACTCATCGCCGAGCAGCCCCATGGCCACTCCCCCCACGGCAGTCAGGACGCTGATTTTCGTTGGCGTTGATGGTCGCAGAGTGACGTTCTGGTTGGAGCAAAACGCGCCACCTTGCCCATACTGGCCGGTAAGTGCCGAACTGCCAGCTAGACCGCACGGGCGCCGCGCGCCCCGGTCACCCCGTCATCCCCGGAACCCCCGAGCGGCCCCTACCCCCTCCGTCCGCCCCGTCTCCCGGTCCCGCCGACGACCCGGAGGTCAGGTCCCCCCACATGGGCGAACCGGGCGCTTCGACGGGGCAAACGGGCAGGAAACCCGGACTTGGCGGAAACTCGGGTTTCCGGCGCCGACACGGCGATTCGGCGCCGGTGAAGGGGGGCCTCGAATGCCCCGGCCTGGCGGGGAGTTGAGCCTCGGACGCGTCGGACGCGTCGGACGCGTCAAACGCCTGGGGACGCCTGGGTCACTTGGGACGCCTGGGATACCTGGCACGCCTCAGGCGGGCCGGGCCCCCGGGGACGGCTGCCAGCCCAGAGCCGGGCCGAGCTTGGTGGCCATGTCGGTGAGGATCTGTACGTAGTCCTCGTGGTCGAAGGTGAACGGGAGCGCGAACGCGACCT
Source organism: Streptomyces sp. NPDC088147 (assembly GCF_044741565.1). Lineage (NCBI taxonomy): Bacteria > Bacillati > Actinomycetota > Actinomycetes > Kitasatosporales > Streptomycetaceae > Streptomyces > Streptomyces sp. NPDC088147. Next base: position 858,658 of record NZ_JBIUSY010000003.1, read on the forward strand.
CGTCGATCTCCCGGAACGCGGCGTGGGCATAGAGCTGTTCCGCCAGTTCGGCGGAGCTTCCGACCAGATCCGGCGCGAACATCAGCCGGGCCGGCCCCTGCGGCGTGGCGGTACGCGGCAGCCGCTGCCGGGCGTACTCCTCGTACTTCGCGCGCTGCTCCGGCGAGGCGCTGTCGGTGGGGATGACGACGAGCCCCTGGGACACACGGGCGCGATCGCCGTCCGGGTGATGGGCGCGGAAGGTGCGGACGTGCGACAGCTGGGTCGCGGCGAAGTCCTCGGACTCCTCCGCCTTCACGACGCTGCTGGTCAGGAAGTTCATCCCCTGCTCGCCCGCCCAGCGCGCGGATCGCAGACTGGCCCCGCCGTACCACATACGGCTCGCCAGACCGGCGGCGTGCGGCTGGACGCGGTCGGAGAACGCTTCGATGCCCTCCGTACCCCTGAACTCGCTGGCCGCCTCCCCGCGCACGAACGCCAGCAGCCGTCGCACGCGCTCGTAACTGAAGTCCTCGGCATCGGCGGTGTCGGGATAGAGCGCTTGCTTCACCCGCTCGTACTGCATGGGCGGACCGACACTGACCCCCGGATTGAGGCGGCCTCCGGACAGGATGTCGACGGTCGCCAGATCCTCGGCAAGTCGCAGCGGATTCTCCCAGCCCAGCGGGATGACGGCGGTGCCCAGCTGGATACGGCTGGTGCGCTGGGAGGCCGCCGCCAGCACGGCGACGGGGGAGGAGATGCCGTACTGGAGATGCCGGTGCCGCAGCCACGCGCTGTCGAACCCCAGCCGCTCACCCAGCTCGATGACGGCGAGCGTCGACTCGTGGCCCCTCCCCGGGTCGGCCTCGTCGAACAGCCCGATGGTCAGAAACCCCATACTCCGCAACGGCTCGGACGTCGTCGGCACGGAATCCCCCCTCGTCCACGGCACGGCGCGCTCAGCCGTACACCAGCGTCCCTCCGATTGTCGCAGGGCGCGCCCTGCGACGGCCGGGGCGTCCAGGCCACAGCGGACAGCTCCAGGGTGGCGACGGCCGGCGCGGTCCCTCACGAGGCGGTCGCACAATCGGACGTACGTACTGCGGGTGAATCTGCGGAGAGTGCGATACGCCCGTGCCGAGGTACCGGCACTCTGCTGAGGGTCCATTTCAGCGGTGCTCGCGGCGGGGAGCGAGTCTCGTGGCGGGGAGTGAGTGGTGACGGTCCGGGGGAGCACAGGTGACGGCTGACGGAGACCGCGGCACTTCCGCCCCTGCGACGGCTCCCGCCCCTTCGATGGGTCCCGCCCCTTCGACGGCTCCCGACCCTTCGACGGCTCCCGCGCGTCACCCGGCCGGTGAGAGCCGTCAGCGGGGCGTGCCGCGCCATGTCGCCTGCGTGATGGACGGGAACGGCCGGTGGGCGGCGCAGCGGTCCTTGCCGCGTACGTCGGGCCACCGCGCCGCGGAGACAGCGGTGATCGACGTCATCGAGGCGGCGCGCACAGCGGGGGTGGAGTGGCTGAGCCTGTACGCGTTCTCCACCGAGAACTGGCGGCGCCCGAGCGGCGAGATCGACTTCCTCATGCGACTGGTGCGTCGTGTGGTGCGCAAACACGCCGCGCTGCTGCACGCGCGCGGCATCCGCTGCCGGTTCCTCGGGGTGGCGGACCCGCGGATCCCCGCACCGCTGGCCCGGGACTTCGCCGACCTGATGACGCTGACCGGCGCCAACCGGGGCATGACGCTGACCGTGGCGTTCGACCACGGCGGACGCAGGGACATCGTCGAGGCGGCACGATCCCTCATCCGCAGAGGGGTGTCCGCCGATGCCGTCGACGAGCGGTACTTCGCGGCCCATCTGCCCTTCCCCGACACCCCCGATGTCGACCTCGTCATCCGGACCTCCGGTGAACAGCGCATCTCCAACTTCATGCTCTGGCAGGTGGCCTACGCCGAGTGGATCTTCCCGCCGGTGCTCTGGCCCGACTTCCACGCGCCGCACTTCCTGGAGTGCCTGCACACCTACCGGCAGCGCGACCGCCGCTTCGGCGGCGTGATTCCGCGAGCGAACGGAGAACCCCACCCGTGACGGACACCGGCGGCAGCCGCCCCCAGCACCCCCGTTCCGAAGCCGCTGGTCACGACGGTGACCCCGCGCGGCCGGCCTCGACCCCGGATCCGACCCAGACCCCGCCCCCGACGCCGGATCCGGATCCGGGGTCGAGGCCGGCTCCTGGGACAGAACCCGGAGCGCTGTTCGGCCCCGACTCGCAGTTCCACCGCTTCTTCAACGATCCGCGCTGGGCACTGGCCGTACTCCGGGCCACGGTGCTGGAGGCCGCTCACCCGCAGATCGGCGCGGCCCTGATCGACAACTCGACGTTCGTGGCACACCCGTGGCGACGGCTGCGCAACACCCTCGTGAGCCTGCAACGCATGTTCGGCGCCGATGACGAGACCCGGCACAGGGAGGCGGCGCGGCTCAACCGCCTGCACGCGCGGCTGAGCGGTACGGACGCACAGAACCGGCCGTACGACGCGATGGACCCCCAGGTCCGCGCGTGGGTGGTCGCGACGCTGTTCGAGAGCTCCGTCACCATGTGCCGACTGAGCGGGCAGCCGCTCGACCGGATCACCATGGAGCGGCTCTACGCCGAATTCCAGGCGTTCCTGGCGGTCCTGGGGGATCAGGCCGGCCATCTGCCGCCCACGTTGAAGGAGTTCTGGCAGTACTACGACCACATGGTCCAGGAGGAGCTGGAGGACACGGAGGCCCTGCGCATCATCCTCTACAAGCTCTTCGACCATCTCCCGGCGCCGCCTCTGCTGGACGGCCTGCCCACCGTGTGGGCGGCGGGTCGCGCGCTCGCCGGACCGGTCCTCGGCACGATCACCGTGGCGTCCCTCCCCGAACCCTTCCGCCGCCGGGCCGGTCTGCCCGAGACCCCCGGGGCCCAGGCGCTGATGCAGAGCGTCTACACGGCCGCCGGCCTGGCACGCTTCCTGCCCGACAACTGGATCCAGGCCGAGAACGTCACCAGCCTGCTCTTCCTGTCCCCGGACAGCGACGACCCCCACGCCGCGGCGCTCACCGCACTGCGCGGCCGGATGAAGAGAGCGGGCGCGCTGTTCCGGCTGGTCACGCCCTTTCCCACGCAGCCGGAGCCGACGGAGGGCGCCGGACCACAGCGGGATGCGGAAGAGTTCTTCACGGCGGTGCTGGACCAGACCGGGGACGGCTATCTGGACTGGCCCGATCTCGCCGCCATGGCACGGGAGTTGTCCTCCCGCCTCGATCTGGACGAACCGGCGGAGACCAGGCTCTACCACGCGTACGCCGAGTGGTGGAAGGAACTCCAGGCGGCTCTGGACGCGGACGGCGACGGCCGTATCAGCAAGGAGGAGTACGCCGCCGGTGTCCCCTCCCTCGCGGGGCCCGCGCTGATCAGGGTCGCCGAGGTGCTCTTCAGCGCCACCGACGCGGACGGTGACCAGTCCATCGACGCGGACGAGTACCGGGCCCTGTTCCGCACCGCGTTCCGGCGGACCGTGGCCGGCACCGGCACCGGGACTGGCGCCGGCGTGGGCGCTGACGCCGACACTGGCGCCGGCCAGGGTGCGCGGTACTCCCGCAGCGCGTTCGTGAAGGACTTCCTCTCCTTCATGTCGGGTCGTTCACGCTCGACCGCTTTCGACCCGCTGCTGGCCGAGGCGTAGGCGAAGCGCCGCTTCCGGACCCCGGAAGCGGCGCCCTGCGGCCTGCGAGGCCGCGCGACTACGCGGCGGATCCGGCCTGACGGCGACGTACGACGAACACGGCCCCGGCACCCATGGCGACCGCGGCCCCACCGACGGGGGTGGGCTCGCTGCCGGGGGTGACGATCCTGAAGTCGAACTGGCTGATGTCGTCGAAGCCGCACTGTCCGTCTTCGCCGTACGAGTGGCCGGTGGTGAAGAAGTAGCCGGTTCCCGCCTTGGCCCGCTCGCCGACCTTGAGGCGCATCTCGGCGTCCGCGTACTCGCCCGGTGCGAGGGTCCCGACGGTGGCGAACTCCTCGTTGTCCAGGACGTCGGCGCCCTCGCCCTCGATGGCCTTCCACTGTCCGGTGGCCGAGTCGAACCACTCGACCGTGACGCCCAGTTGGGCGACATCGTCGATCTCCGGGTCGCCGGTGCCGAGGTAGAGGGAGACATCGGTCTCCATCACCTTGATCGTGGACACGTTGGTCACGCGGTAGGTGAACGCGTGCCAGCCGGACCCGGCGACGATCGTCTCCGGCAGTCCGCGCAGCGACGTCTTGCCGCGCTCCTCGTCCGGGATGCCGGAGCAGAACGCCGGGCGCGTATACGTCGGGGACGGCTCGGCGCTCGGCTTCGCCGACTCCGACGTCGCGTACGCGGCCGGGGCCACGAACAGGGCTACGGGGCTGAGGACGGCCGTGACTGCTGCGGTTGCCAGAACGCGGTGGAGCTTCATGAAACCCTCCCAGGGGAACCCGGTGGAGCCCGGCCGTACGGCAGCCGCCCGGCGGGACGAGGGCGAGCGTGACGCAGCCGTGCGTGCGTACACCGGTGTGATCGGCCGGGCCGTCAGAAGGTTGCGCGGCAGCCGGGCGTTGCCCTTGTGATCCCCCTCACGACCCTCACAACCCTCACGACCTCACCCGACCAGGACAGCTACAGCCGCAACGCCGTACTCGCCCGGTCCGGCCTCCCCGCCGCCTGGACCCCGTCCGCCGCCTGGACCCCGTCCGCGTCCTGACCCGCCCCCCGGATCCGCCCCTCCTGATCCACCCAGCGGCGGGGTGGCGGCGGCTGCGGAGGGACGGGACGTGCGTACCGCGTGTCCTGCGGACCCCTTCGACGAGGCGAACGGTGCCCCCTGGCTAGGCGGCTGTTTCCGGCGGCGTTCCATGCTCCAGGTAGGCGGTCACGCCGTTGGCGCGGGCCTCGACCCCGGCGGTGATACGGCGTACGAGGCGGGGAATGGTGAGCTCCGGCAGCTCTCCGACGTCGTGGAAGGCGTAACCGCGGAGCTCGTCGGCCTGTAGCGCGATGCGCTGGCACTCGTCCGCGGTGAGGCGGCCCCCGTCGAAGAGATGGAGGACCTTGTCGCCCTCTCCCGGGTTCGGCGCCCAGTCCACGACGAGCAGGCGGCCGATGGCGGGCTCGATGCCCAACTCCTCGTGGACTTCGCGCACGCAGGCCCGCAGGGGCGACTCCCCCTGCTCGACGTATCCACCGGGGATGTCGCGATAGTCCTTGTACGAGGGGCCGACGAGCAGAACTCGGTCGGCGTCATCGAAGAAGAGGGCGCCGGCGGCCATACGAGGGCGGGCCATCCTCGCTTCGTGCTCGTGCTCGTGCTCGCTCACGGAGCGGACTCTAGCCGCCTCCGCCGAGCCCGCGCTGTCGCCCGAGCCTGCGCCGTCGCCCGAGCCCGAGCCCGCGCTGTCGCCCGAGCCTGCGCCGTCGCCCGAGCCCGAGCCCGCGCTGTCGCCCGAGCCTGCGCTGTCGCCCGAGCCCGAGCCCGCGCTGTCGCCCGAGCCTGCGCTGTCGCCCGAGCCCGAGCCCGCGCCTCCGCGACGCCGAGCCCGCGCGCCACGACTGCCACGGCGGGTTTCCGCCTGCGGGCCGTCGCGCGGTCGTCGGCATGGCCGGCTGCTGTGCCTCTGTGCCTCGCCGGAAACCTCCAGTACCGCCGCTGGCAACGAGGTGTCGCCCGCCCCCCTCCACGCTCGTCCGGCCGCCGCCCTCCGCGGTGACCTCGTCTACCGTGGAGGTTGTGGCTCCCTCCACCAGTTCCCTCAGCTCGCTCGGCGACTTCCTGCATGCGCGGCGGGCCCTCGTACGGCCCGAGGAGGTGGGTCTCACCGCCTCGCCCCGCCGGCGGCTGCCGGGGCTGCGGCGGGAGGAGGTCGCCGCGCTCGCCGGGATCTCCGCCGCGTACTACCTGCGCCTGGAGCGCGGCCGGGACCGGCGCCCCTCACCCGAGGTGACCGACGCGCTCGCCCGCGTCCTGCGTCTCGACGCCGATGCCCGCGTACACCTCCACGCCCTCGCCCGGGGCCGCCCCGCACACCCGGCGCCGTACGCCCCGGAGACCGTCCCCGAGCCCGTACGCCACCTCGTGCTCAGCCGCACCGACACCCCCGCCTTCGTCCAGGGCCGCTACCACGACGTCCTTGTCGCCAATCCCCTGGCCACCGCGCTCTCGCCCAGCTACCGCACCGGCGTCAACCTGCTGCGCGCCACCTTCCTTGGCGACCGCGTCCGCGCGCTCTACGACGACTGGGACCGCGTCAGCGCCTCCGTCGTCGCTTCCCTGCGCGCCCAGGCGGGACCCGCGCCGACCGATCCGCGCTTCGCCGGGCTGATCGCCGAACTCCGCTCGGGCAGCGAGGAGTTCAGGCTGCTGTGGGACCGGCATGACGTGCGTCCGCGCACCGCGGGCGGCACCCGCCTGATCCACCCCACGCTCGGTGTTCTGGACCTCTCGTACGAAAAGCTGACCCTTCTGCCCGACAAGGGACAGGTCTTGGTGGTCTACCACGCCCCGCTCGGCAGCAGGGAGGCCGCACTGCTCGCCTCGCTCGACGTCACGGCCCCACGCTCCGACGTCACAGCCCTACGCTCCGATGTCACCTCCCCACCCTCCGAGGCGACCTCCCCACCCTCCGAAGGGGCCTCCTCGTGACGGCCCCGTCGCCCGCGCTCGGCGCCTTCCTGCGCACCCGCCGCGACGCACTCGACCCCGATCGCGCCGGAGTACCGGCCGGCCCCGGCCGCCGCCGTGTGCCCGGCCTGCGTCGCGAGGAACTGGCCGGCCTCGCCGGGATCAGCGCCGACTACTACACCCGCCTCGAACAGGGCCGAGACCGCAACCCCTCACCCGAGATCCTCGACGCGCTCGCCCGTGCCCTGAGCCTCGACCCCGCCGCCACCCACCACCTGCACCGCCTCGCCGGTCAGCTGCCCCCGGACGACCCGGCCGGGCCCGGCGACACGGCCGGCCGGCTGCCCGCGGGGCTGCGACAACTGCTCACCGTGTGGCGCGACGTTCCGGCGGTCGTGCAGAACGCCTACCTCGACGTGCTCGCCGCCACCCCGCCCGCCACCGCTCTCGCCCCCTTCTACCGCCCCGGTGTCAATCTGCTGCGCGCCGCCTTCCTCGGTGACAGCGTCCGCCGCCGCTACCGCAACGCCCCCGAACTCCTCGCCCGCGCCGTCGCCTCACTGCGCGCCTTCGCCGACGAGGCCCCGGACGATCCGCGCCTGCGAGCCCTGCGCGACGAACTCATGGCGGCCTCACCGCAGTTCCGCGCGCTCTGGAAGCGGTACGAGGTGAGCCCACCGCCCGGCGGCACCATGGAGATCGACCACCCGTCCGTCGGCTCCCTGAGTCTGGAGTACCGGCGCTTCGCCGTTCCTGGCCTGCCCGGCACCCTGCTCGTCGTCCACACCGCGGACCCGGGCACCCCGTCTGCCGCCGCGCTGGACCGTCTGGTGCGAGAGGTGACGGCGAAGCCCTGAGGCCCGTCCCCTCCTGAGCGAGGCCGACGGAGCCCGACGGATCCCGACGGATCCCGACGGATCCCGACGGATCCCGACGAAGGCCGACGGAGCCCGACGGAGGTCATGTCCCCGGCGCTCAGAGGGCGATCAGCTCCTCGGCCGTACGCCACAGCCGCGCCGCGTTCTCCGGGTCGAGGGCGTACGGGGCGACGCCGCCCGACCCGAGGGCCCCGCTGCTCTCGGCCACCGGCGACTGCGCGCAGTCCTCGAAGTACCGTCCGCCGACGCCCTCCAGCAGGGGCGACGCGGCGAGCAGGACGCTGGTCGCCGCGCCCTGGGGGACGGTCTTGCGCAGGTGCTCGGGGGTGCGCAGGCCACCGGTGTGCTGCTGGAGATTGGTGGCGATGGCGCCCGGGTTGAGGGCGTTGGCGCGGATGCCCTCACCGGACCAGCGCCGGTCCGCGCCGACGGCGAGCAGGATGTCGGCGGTCTTCGACTGCCCGTACGCCGACCAGGGCTCGTACGGCCGGAAGCGGAAGTCGAAGTCGTCGAAGACCACCGGCGACATGAGGTGCGCGAGGGAGCTGACGGACACGATGCGCGCACCCCCGGCGGCGGCGAGCGCCGGGTACAGCCCCTGGGTGAGCGCGAAGTGACCTACGTAGTTCGTGCCGAACTGGAGCTCGCGGCCCTCGGGGGTGCGCCTCAGCTCGGGGAGCGCCATGATTCCCGCGTTGTTGACGAGGATGTGCAGCGGGCCCGTCCAGGTCTCGGTGAAGGCACGGACGGAGCGCAGGTCGGCGAGATCAAGGGCACGGGCGCTGACCCGCGGATTGCCCGTCGTACGCGCGATCTCGGCGGCAGCCTCGGCGGCGGCCGTGGGCCGGCGGGCCGCGAGGACCACCTCGGCGCCTGCGGCGGCGAGCGCGCGGGCGGTCTCGGTGCCGAGGCCGGAGGTGGCTCCCGTGACGACGGCCCGCCTGCCGGTCAGCGTGACGCCCTTGAGGACGTCCTCGGTGGTGGAGGAGAAGCCGAAGGGGGTCTGAAGAGGCTGGTTCATGGAAGTGCCCTTGTTCTATCCAGGTACAGAAGCGGGAGCACGGGCGGGCTCAGGCGCCGACCGCCTTCGCCGACAGGTCCCACAGCCGCGCCGCGTTCTCCGGGTCGAGGGCGTACGGGGCGACGCCGACCGGCTCCGCCACCTGCCCGATGAGCACGGGGTCGATGACGGGCGCCTCGTTGGAGTTCTGGAAATACCGGCCGCTGACGCCGTCGAGCAGCGGGGACGCGGCGACCAGGACCGCGGTGGCGGCGCCTTGGTCCGCGCTGCGCCATGGGTAGTTGTCGTACACGGCGCGGGCCTCGTCCGACATGTCCTCGCCGAAGGCGTGCTTCTGCAGAGGGGACTTGATCCCGCCGGGCATGAGTGCGTTGGCGGTGATCCCGTCCGCCGCCCAGCGCCTGACGACCTCGGCCGCGAAGAGGACGACGGCCGACTTCGACTGCCCGTAGCCGAGGAAGGGTTCGTACGGCCGCTCACGGAAGTTGATGTCGTCGAACACGACAGGGGAGAAGAGATGACCGCTTGAACTCACGGCCGCGATCCGGCCGCCCTCGGCGGCGAGCGCATCGTGCAGCCCGGTGGCGAGAGCGAAGTGGCCGAGGTGGTTGGTGGCGAACTGGCGCTCCCACCCATCAGAAGTGAGGTCCAGCTCCGGGAGCGCCATGATTCCCGCGTTGTTGACCAGCATGTGCAGCGGGCCCTCCCAGGCGCGGACGAGGCCGCGCACCGAAGCGGGATCACTGAGGTCGAGCGTGACCGCGCTCACGGCCCCGTTACCGGTGTCCGCCGTGATCTCGGCAGCCGCCTCACGTGCCCGGCCCAGGCCCCGGGCGGCGATCACGACCCGGGCCCCGGCCCTGGCGAGCGCTCGGGCGGTCGCGGTCCCGACCCCGGAGGAACCGCCGGTCACCAGCGCGGTACGACCGTGCAGGTCAACCCCCGCGAGCACCTCGTCAGCGGTGGACTCACGGTCGAAGGGGGTGGTGAGAAGAGCCATGGAACATCCCTGAAGTCGTGGTCGGGAACGTGCTCTTCCACCCTCCGCCGGGCCCACGACCGGGGCCAGTACTCCCCCGAGAGGGGCAGCGCCGGGGCCACCCGGGGAATAAAACACGGCCCGCCTCCAGCACCGACCCGCCCGCCGCATCCATCGCGTTTCCGGATGAAATGCACACGGCTGAACGACGGAAATGTAATAGCACTTATCCTTTCCGCGCCTTGGTCAATGAATCCACGGCGACAATTTCACTTTCATCGCGTGATGATCATCCCGGTTCCGATTCGCAGAAGAAGAAATGTTTCTTCTGAATTCACGGGGAGAGGAAGCGTCGATCCGCCAAGTCTGGCAAGCCATGGGCCCGTTTGGCTCACGCCACGCCCGAGGGTGCTTTCCTCGAATAGAGGCTGAATAGCGAATTCGCGTAGATCACCCATATGCGCCGTATCGCCGCGCACTTGTCGGTGTTGTATCCCAACGACAGAAAAAAGACGGGCTGTGCAACCCGGGAAGTGCCCGCTACGCCACCGTCCCACTCAGGAGTTGGTCTCTCGATGACGTTGAATCTTCCTGTCGTGACGCTAAGACGCACGATGTCGGCCTGGGCCTGGTCGGTACTCACCGTGGTGCTCGCCGCCACGGTGATCGCCGCCACGTCGACGAGGGCGAATGCCCTCGCCACTCCCGTGCCACTGGGTACGGCGACGAGTTTCGCGGTGCTGGCCGGTCAGTCTGTCACCAACACCGGTCCCTCGGTGATCACCGGGGACCTCGGCGTGAGTCCGGGAACGGCGATCAGCGGGTTCCCTCCGGGTCTGGTGAACGGGGTTCAGCATTCCGCGGACGCGGTTGCCCTTCAGGCCAAGTCGGACCTCGTCGCGGCGTACAACAACGCCGCCGGCCAGGCCACGGACGCGGCCCTTCCGGCGGACGCCGGTGGTCTGACCCTCGTTCCGGGCGTCTACACCGCCTCGTCGACGCTCGGGCTCACCGGCACCCTCACCCTTGACGCCCAGGGCGACCCCAACGCTGTCTGGGTGTTCCAGGTCGGTTCGGGTCTGACCACGGCGTCCGCCAGCCGGGTGCTCCTGATCAACGGCGCTTCGCCGTGCAATGTGTACTGGCAGATCGGCAGCTCGGCCACGCTGGGCACCGGCACCACCTTCGTGGGCACCATCATGGCCCTGACCTCCATCTCGGTGACCACGAACGCGAGCATCGACGGCCGGGCTCTGGCCCGTAATGGTTCGGTGACGCTGGACACCAACAGGATCACCCGCCCGCAGTGCGGCACCACCACCGGGGGGACCACGACCACCGGTACCACCACGACCGGCACTACCACCACCGGGACCACTACTGGAACCACCGCTGGAACCACCGCTGGAACCACCACCGGAACCACCAGCGCCGGTACATCGGGCAGCGCCACGAGCGGCCTGCTCGGCGGGGTTCTCGGTGGCCTGACGACGGGTGGCGTCACCAACGGCGGCCTTCTGGGAGGTGCCCTGACGGGCGGCATCGTCGCGGGCAACACGGCCGGCAACATCACCGGTGGGAACGTCACCGGCGACATCACGGGCGGGAACGTCACCGGCGGCAATGGCGGCGAGCACGGGAAGCCGCCTCACCACGGCGACCATGGTGACCACGGCGACCACGGCAAGCCTCCCCACCACGGTGACCACGGAAAGCCCCCTCACCACGGCGACCACGGTGACCACGGCAAGCCGCCTCACCACGGTGACCACGGCGACCACGGCAAGCCCGACCACGGCGACCACGGAAAGCCCGAGCACGGCGACCACGGCGACCACGGCAAGCCGGAAGGCTGGGAAGGCCACCAGGGCTACGGCGATCAGCCGGACATGTCCGGTGACCAGGGCCATGGTGACCAGCCTGGCGAGCCCGAGGGCTTCAACGGCTAAGAGTGCGAGCAGGACCGGTGGCGCGCGGCGGAACGTCGTCCTCGATTCCGTCCCGCGCCACCGGTGAAGGTCCAGGAAATACGCAGGTGAGCAGCCGAGTTGGAAGGCCGGGTGGGGCTGTGCCGGGTGGCTTTGAATCAGTGAATGTGAAGGACCGGGAGCAGACAGGTGCGGGGCCGGCCTCACCAGGATCGTCCGGGGAATCACCCGCGGCCCGTGGTCCGTCAAGGCCGACTGGTCCGTTGAAGGCGGGGCTGGGCGCGGCCGTGGTGCTGTGCCTGGCGGTTTCTCTGATCCATGTGCTGATGGTGTTTCTGCATGTGGCACCTCCCAACCCGGTTTCCCAGCAGTTCAGTCGGCAGGTCACCGCGTGGGTCTATCCGTTGTTCGAGCAGAACTGGCGGCTGTTCGCGCCGGAACCCGAGTCGATCAACCGGCAGATCTCGGCGAGAACCGCGCACCTGACCGCGGACGGCACCGTGCGGGTGAGCACATGGTTCGATCTGAGCGGAGTTGATGATTCAGCGGTCGAGCACAACGTTTTCCCGAGCCATACGACACAGAACATGCTGCGCCGGGCCTGGACCTCTTACACCGAATTGCACGGCAGCGATGACGAGCCGCGTTCGGAACGCGCCGTAATGATCCAGAAGTATCTGCGCAATATCGCGGCGGACCGTGTCGCCGCCCATCGCCGTGGTGCCTTCGAGTCCATTCAGCTTCGCGTCACCAGTCTGCCCATCGCCCAGCCCGCCACAGCGAACGGCGGCCGCCCGGCGGCCAGGACCGCACCGGCGCCGAGCGACATCCGTGTCCTCCCCTGGTGGAAGGTGACCCCCGATGGGAACTGAACAAGAGCCGGTCACGGCATCCGTACCCCGTCCCCGCTCCCGCCCACGAGGGCGCACGGACGACTCGGGGCTTCTCCGCCGGGCCGGTGCTCTCTCGGCCACACTGACCGGGCGGCCCGTGTCCCTGTACGCCGCGGCGGTGCTGCGCATCGGGTACGGCCTGCTCTATCTCGTCTTCCTGCTGCGTGAGTTCCCCCACCGCGACGAGATCTGGGGGCCGGGTGCGGCGTGGACGCCGGCACTGGCGAAGCAGTTGCTCGACCAGACGGAATGGGCGAGCATCCTGACGCTGTCCGACAGCAGGGCGTACTTCGAGGTCTGCTACGCGCTGGCCGTGGTGACATCCGCGCTCTTCATGCTGGGCTGGCGGACCAGAGCCGTGTCCCTGCTGTTCGCCGTGGTGGTCTCCTCGTTCCACGCCAGGTCGATCTTCATGACGGACGGAGGAGACAACCTCATCCTCCTCATGACCGTCTACCTCGTCCTCACCGCGTGCGGCCGGCGCTGGTCCCTCGACGCGCGCAGGGCCCGGCTCCGAGCGTCCCGGGACGGGGCGCCGAAGCGGCCGGCCGACTCACGCGGAACCGGACGTACGGGCCAACTCGGCGATGCGCGCAAGACGTTGGTCACCGTCCTGCACAACTGCGGCATGTTCGTCATCGCCGCCCAGATCTGCATCCTCTACGGCTCCGCCGGCCTGTACAAGGTGCAGGGAGCCGTCTGGGGCAACGGCACGGCTCTCCACTACGTACTGAACCTCGATCTGTTCCGGCCCTGGCCCGCCCTGTCCCTCATGGCGGACGGCCACGTGATGCTGATCGCCATCGTCGGCTATCTGACCGTTCTGCTACAGGTCGCCTTCCCGTTCGTCCTGTTCGGTCGGCTCAAGTACCCCGTCCTGACCATGCTGCTGGGCATGCACATCGGCATCGCGGTACTCATGGGACTGCCGCTCTTCTCCGGCGCGATGATCATCGCGGACGCCGCGTTCCTCCCGGACCGCTTCTACCGGTCCCTGGGGCGGCTGTGGCGGCGCACTGCGCGTCTGACAGAGACCGTCGAGCCGGGCTCATCAGGTGAGGGCACCGCGACCGTCCCGGCGCAGCCCGGCCCCGCCGTCGTACAGAGAACAGGCTGATCACCGGCTACCCGGTACCTCTCCGTCCGCACCGGCCGTTGACCGCGTCCTTCCTGAGCTTCACTGGGCCCTCGCAGTAACCGGCCGTGTGCACCCTCGTTGAACCGCACGTGTCGAAATCCAACCCGGCCTCTGAGCCCTGGGTGAGGGTTGGCACGGCCGCGGTGTAAGCGGGCCGACCGTTTCCCGTCAGGGGCGGTTCCCGTCAACCCTTGCCGTTACGACAAGCGCCGGGGGCCCTGTCCATCTCCTTGCAGGGCCCCCGGCCCCACGTCACCGCCGAGCTTCGCCGGCTCCCCCGCCACACCCATCCCACCGGCCTCCCGGCCCCAGCACACGTGACACGGCCACCTACCGTCAGCTTCTGGCCGACACCGAGCCCGGCTTCCACAGCATCGTCGCGCTGATCTTCGCGTATCAGGAAGGGCGTTGGACGGGGACTGCCTGGACGTTCCACAGCCAGTGCGTCACTCCCGTGGAACTCACCACCAGCCGGCTCGCACCGAAGGGCCCACCGCGCTCATCGCGGTCCGCACCTGCGCGATCCGTCCCATCGTCTCCGGGGGCGGTTCCGGCTCCCGGGCCAGACCCGCGACAAAAAATCCACCGAGTCCCGAAGCCGGCGAGGCCGGGACGGAACCGCGACGACGAACGTCGAAGGCCCCCGCAGCAAGCTGCGGGGGCCTTCGACGTATTGCCCGGTGAGAGCAATGGCGGAGGATACGAGATTCGAACTCGTGAGGGGTTGCCCCCAACACGCTTTCCAACTGTGCGCGCGGCCGTACGGGGTCGTCCATAGGCGTTCACTGGGCAGGTCGGACGGGAAGCGCGTACGGCGGTGAACCGTGGCGTCCGCCAGTGCACTGGACAAAGACCAGGACAACCGGCCAGGCCGGGCGAGGCCTCAATGCCAGTCGTCGGTGCCAGCAGGAACCCTGCCAACCGCCAACAGGTGAGAGCTGGCAGCGAGGAGTTCCGGGTACGGCTCTGCCAGTCGTGCTGCGTCCATGGCTGAGGCAAGCAGCTCATCCGTGGGGCCCTCGCCCGGCTGCTGTTCCGCTGTTTTCACAAGGGACCAGGCGGGCCCTTCGATGCCGAAGACCTGCACGTCTGTCAGCCCAACGGCGACCAGTTCCGCCACAAGCTCTTCGGCGCGGTGGAAGTACGACAGGGTGAACCCTCGTGTCCCGTCGTAAACAGCCGTCTCAAGAATCTTGGAGACGGAGTCATGGATTCGATCGGTGTGCAGGTGGGCGTACGTAACGTGCTCGAAGAGCGACGCATAGCGATTGATCGCAGCCGCGGCGACCAGTCCGCCCGGCCTGGCCACACGGAAGGCTTCCGTGAGCGCCCTATGCCGATCGGCGGGGTCGGGCAGGTGGTAGAGCGGCCCGAGGAGCTGCACAACGTCGAAACTGTCGCTCAGCTCTGACAGGTCGCGCGCGTCCCCTACAGCCGACGGGCACACGGCCGACGCGGCCTCAACGTGGCGGGGTACCGGGTCCACCAGAGCAACGTCATAGCCGTCCTTCACCAGCCATTCAGCATGGATCCCCGTGCCCCCGCCCACGTCGAGTACACGTGCCGGCGCGGGGGGCAAGAAGCGTCGGAGGAGTTCTTGCGTTCTGACCAGTTCCATCCGTCCGTCTGCCGAGCTACGCAGGCGGCTGTCCTCGTTCACTGTCTCGCCGTAGAACCGCATCACGGAGGGAGCCAATTCGAGATTCGACATGGTCGCAGTATCGTGTGTACCGGTGGACCAGTCCAGCGCGCGGAATAGGGGAAGCCATGGCTGTTCTGAAGTACGAAGAGATCGCGGAGTCCCTGCGCGCACGCATCGCCGCTGGTGAGTTCGCCCCTGGGGCCACGATCCCATCGGGTCGTGACCTTGCCGAGCAGTGGGATGTGTCACGGGCCACTGCCATCAAGGCCGTGGACGTGCTGCGCAACGACGGTGTGGTCGTGGCCAAGCAGGGAACCGGGTTTGTTGTCACGGAGACACCCGTGGCACGTCCCGCCGGCGCTCGCCGTGCGGGGTCGGCGCGCATCTTGGGTGGGATGCCGTTCCTGCGCGTCGGTACGCCCGACTGGGCGGAACCTCCTGCCCGTGTGGCCGTCGCGCTCGGACTGTCGCCTGGGGTGAGAGCGCTTCGGCGTGTCCGCGTCCTCCAACTCCCGGACGGAACGCCGAATAGCTGCGTTGAGGCGTGGTTCCCCCCGGAGATCGCGGAGGCGGCACCCCGCCTTGCCGACACCGCTCCAATCGCCGAAGGAACGACACGCTATGTCCGGCGACAGACCGGACGGTTCCCGGTTGAGGGGGTGGATGTCACCACCGTGCGTGTCGCCACGGATGCGGACGCGGATCGCTTGGGAGTGCTGGCGGGATCGCCGGTAGCTGTGTTGCTGCATACGGCACATGACCAGGAGGGTCGCCCGCTGGTCTGTGAGGAAGGGGTTACCCCCTCCTCGCTCTTCGAGCAGGTGGACGCCTACGCGATGTAGGCAGGTCGTCAGAGGCGACTAAAGGAAGCTGGACCGGTCCACCGGTTCAGCTTTTTTTGATGACTTTTCGTGCCGCTGACCTGCATCTTTCTTGTTGAGGGTCCTTGGGGTGCGGATTCATCACTTGACTGGACCGGTCCACCGGTCCAGTCTCTTGGTGTGGCCACCGCCCGATCCGGAACTTCTCGGAGAAGGGCGATTCCGTCACGCCGACAACTCCACAGCGTGATCCACCGCAGTACGGCGGCCGTGACAACTCCGGCCGAGGCGAGTGGAGACCAGCCGACCGAGAACGGGCCCGCGTCACAACCGGGCCCCACACCCCACATGGGGGACACGCCATCGGCTCTAAAGAACCGCACGGCACACCTTTGATGCTGCGACCTCAGACTTCCGGGACTTCGGACCTCCCCGGGACGAGCAGCGCCGTGCGAACCGGAGAACCGAACCAACTACCTGCGCAGCCTGAGTGCTGCGGCCGGTTGCCTCCTCCGCCCGTCCGGCTCGCCGCCGTACGGGCGGGGCCGAGGGGAGCCGGAACCCTTCCGCTTCAACGGCGCACGGCCCCGGTGTCCTACCACCGGGGCCGCAGTTTTGGGCCGTTCACCCGTGAGAGGAACACGACCCATGTACTTCATCGGCACTGTTCAGGCGGCTGTTACGGCCGCTGAATCCGACGGTGGGCCGACGGCCGCCGAGCTGGACGCGATCGAGCTGGAGATGCCGCTGATCCTGGCGGACGTCGAGCTGCTGGACGCGCAGATCATGACCATCGACCGGCCGGCCACCGAGCTGGACATCCGCCGGATCCGGCGGGCCCGTCGGCGGGTGCTGGCCGCCCGCCGGGAGCTCTCGAACCTGTCCGCCGCCTCCACGGTGACGGCGCCGGGGGGTGCGGCATGAGCGCCCTGGACGCGAACCTGACCGCCGCCCACGCGGAAGTGAAAGCCGAGATCGCGCGGACCGACACCAAAGCCGGGCTGTTGCTGGCGTTCATCGGCGCGCTGCTGGCGGGTGTGTGGACGGTCACCAAGGATGTCCACCTTCCCACCGTCGCGCTCGTGGTCGGCGGGCTGGGGGTGGCGCTGCTGGTGGCCGCGGCCGGTCTGCTGCTGCGTGCGGTCCGGCCGAACCTGGGTGGTGCCCGGCCGGTGGGCTTTCCCCGGTGGGCGACGCTCACGGCCGAGGAGATCCGCACGGAGCTGGACGCGGACACGCGTGCTCAGCACATCGCGAACCTCTCCCGGATCGCCGTCTGCAAGTTCACCAACCTGCGCCGCGCGGTCGATGTGACGTGCGCGGCCGGCGTGCTGCTCATCGTGGCCGCCGTGATCGCGGTGGGGGGTGCGCTGTGACTGCGACATTCCAGGCGCAGATGGCGAACAACGGTGGCCGGTGGCACGCCTTCGTGGTGCTCCTGCCCGGGTCGGTGTCGCTGTGGCCCGAGCACGACTGGTACCGGGACGCGCCCGTGCCCACCCTCACCGAGCGGACGCAGGTCCTCGCCGCCCTCGGGTACGAGATCGCGGCCGGTGCCGAGTGGGAGTGGACCGAGTCCAGCGACGTCTACGACGACCCGTCGTCGCCGGTCCTGCTGATCGCCACCGTTACGGTCCAGGCCCTGCCGGAGGTGACGGCATGAACCGCACCGCCAAGACGATGTTGGTGCTGGCTCTGGTCGGTGTGGTCGGTCTCGCGTTCCGGGTGTCGTGGAACGCTCTGAGGGATGTGGCCCGCGCGATCGGCGCGGACCAGACCGCCGCCAACCTCTACCCGTTCGTGGTTGACGGCCTGATGGCCCTCGCTCTGATCGCCACGCTCGTGCTGACCGACACGAAGGACAAGACGTTCGCGCTGCGGGTCCTGGCCGCCTACACGGTCGCCTCGCTGGTCCTGAACTACGTCCACGGACTCGTGCCGGAGCTGCACGGCCAGTCGGTTGCCTGGGGCCGACTGGCCGAACCGGACTGGGCCAACTGGGCGCTGGTCCTGCTCGCCACGTCGCTGCCGGTCGGGTCGATCTACTTCGGCTCCGATCTGGTCGCGAAGGTCCTGCACCACCGACCGGACGACCACCGACCGGACGATGGCACAGATGGTCAGAAAACGACTGCGATCGATATCAATCGGTCGATGTCTGACCTGGGAGAGTCGGCCGACGCCCCTGTGGTCACGTCGGTGGGGCCGTCGGCCGACCCGGTCGCGCTGCCCGCCCCGGTACCGGTCGAACTGCCCGCACCGGTTGAGCCGGTGCCGGTCGTGTCGGCGGTCGCCGCCGAGTCGGGCCGTTCCCGTCGGGCGACCGGTCGGGTTCCAGACGCCGCACGCACCAGTCGGCCGACGCGTACAGCGGACCAACTGCTTGATGAGGCACGCCAGTTGACGGCCGACTGGTCCGACAAGGAGCTGACGGCCGACGGTATCCGTAAGGCGGTCCGGACGTCGTCGGCGGCGGCACGCGGTCTGCGCGACACCCTGCGCGCCGAACGAGCCGCCGCCGACGACGCCGTTACCGATTCGCGTCAGGATGACGCGGCCCTGGCGGTCGTCTGATGTCCCCGGCATTCGGGAAGTGCTACGACCCGACCGGGGCGATTCACGGGGTGCCTACGTTCCCCTGGCGCCTCGCCCCGGACGGCTACGCGACGCGCCGGCAGTTACGGGCCCGGGGCCTGCGGCCCGGCGGGCAGGCCGTCGCCGCACAGGTCATGCGCCGTTCCCGCCGCCGTACGGCCGGTGTCGCGGTCGCCTACCTGTACCGCGTCGACCGCGCGTTGCCGGTCCGCCCCATGACCCCGGGCCGCGCCGCCGCACTCGCCAAAGCGATGGCCGCGCGCCGCACGTGCCCCGAGTGCCGCGCGGATGTCGGGTACTGCATCCCGACGTCGCTTGGCATGTGTGTGACCTGCGCCTACCCCGAGGAACAGCGCGCCGCCTGACCACACCGACCCGAGAGGAACCCGATGACCGAGCGAATGAGGAACCAGGCCGAGGCCAACCGCGCTGCGGCGCGAGTGCTCCGCAACCGGGGCGCGGACGACGCTGCGACGCGGATGGAGGATCGGGCCGCCGAGCTGGAGTCCGGACGCGTCACCGACGTGACTGACCAGGTCAGCAGTCTCATCCGCTGGGGCCTGCGCCGTTGACCAACCGCCCCGGCATCCACGCCGCGAGGGCGCCGGATCGGATCCGGCCCGGGGCACGCACCGCACCACCCCCCGACACCGCTACGGAGGCACCGTGGAATCCCTCCCCGCCCCGGCCCCGCGTACGGTCGTCCAGCTCCCGGACGGCACGCACGCCTACATCGATCCGGCGGCCCTGCCCGCCGTTGCCCCGCAGTCGGCCGGTCCTCAGGTCGTCCACATCCATCAGGCCGCACCCGACCGGACCGTGCAGCGCGTCGCGCTCGGGTCCGGGATCGGCGCCGGCGCCGTCGTCGGCGGCGTCTTCTTCGGTCCGATGCTGGTCGCGGCGATCACGTCGATGGCTGTGTCCCTCGCCGTCGTCGCGCTCGTGGTCGTGGCCACGGCGTGGGGTCTTGTCGCCGTGGTCCGCTCGGTGGGCGGCGCGGATGGCGAGGCCGCGGCGAAGACCCTCTCCAAGGCCCGTCGTCGGCGCTGACGGTCCTCTGTCGTTCCCCGGTGTGCATGGCCGGGGGGCGGCAGAGGACCGGACAGTCCGGCCCGGATCGGAGCGTCATGGCACAGCAGCAGCACGGGCCCCGCCTCACCGTGGGTGAGAAGGCGCGGGTCGCCGTTCTGGTGGCCCGGATGACGAAGCGGTGCGCGGTCAGCGAGGACATCGACCGCAGCGACCTGGAACGCAAGGTTGACCGCATCATCGACGGCGCCCGCCGGCGCGAGGAGCGCACCGCCAAGACCCGCAAGTGACTACGCCCCGGGGCGGCCGTACACCGGCCAAGGAAGTCCGGCCGCCCCGGGCCGCCCGCCCGCCCTTCAGGCAGAGCAGGAGAAACCATCATGACCGAGACTCTTCCGCCGCCCGCGCACCTGCGGGCGGTTCCGGACACGACCGACACCGAAGAGGCCACGACCGCGGCGCCGGTGGCGGTCGACAATCCCACGCTCCCCGAACCGGGGGTGGCCACCGAGAAGCGCAAGCCGGTGATGGCCGGGTGGCTGACCACCCGGCGGGACTTCCTGTCCACCGCCCGGCACACGGCCGCGAACGCCGGGTACGCGGCCCTCTACCACGGGGTCCGGGCCCCGGTGTATGCCGGACGCCTCGCCGTCATGTCCCCGCGGGGAGCCTGCCGGTTCGTCGTCGCGACCAACCGGTGGGTGTGGGACCGGGAAGCCGCGCCGCTGCGGGACCACGCCGTGCGCACCGAGGACGTTGAGGAGTACATGCGGCTGTCCCGGCTGCGTGCCGGGCGGGTGCGGCTGCGTGGGCTGGTGACGCTGGTGGCGGCCGTGTTCGGGCTCGGATTTGCCCTGTGGCTCTATGTCCTGGCCCCCGCCTATCTCTACGCGTTCGCGGCCGGCGGCGTGTTGCTGCTGGGTCTGGGGGGCGGGGAGAAGGACGCGCCGGTCATCGGCCCCGCCGTGCTGAAGACCGAGGTCCAGAAGCTCACCGGCAGCATTGTGCTGCGCGGGCTGGACTCCATCGGCAACGCCAAGGTGTCGGCCGCCATCAAGAAGGGCGGGGACAACGGCCTGCGCTTCACCAGCGAGATCACCCGCGACGGCCCCGGCTACCGCGCCGACCTCGATCTCCCCTACGGCGTGACGCCCGAGGACATCATGGAGGCCCGCAAGCCCCTCGCGTCCGGTCTGCGGCGCAAGGTCGGCTGCGTGTGGCCCTCCCCCGACCCCACCCAGCACGAAGGACGGCTGGTTCTGTGGGTCGGGGACAAGCCGATGAACGAGACGACCAAGCCCGCCTGGCCCCTCGCCAAGACGGGTCAGGTTGACCTGTTCAAGCCGGTCGTGTTCGGCAACGACCAGCGCATGCGGGACGTCGCCGTGACGCTCATGTTCGCGAGCGTGGTGGTCGGGTCGATCCCGCGTATGGGCAAGACGTTCCTGATGCGCCTGTTCCTGCTCATCGCCGCCCTGGACCCGCGCGCGGAACTGCATGCGTTCGACTTCAAGGGCACCGGCGACTTCGGCGCCCTGGAGCCGGTCTGCCACCGCTACCGCGCCGGTGAAGAGGACGAGGACATCGAATACGTCGTCCACGCGCTGCGGGAGCTGAAGGATGAACTCAGGCGGCGGGCGAAGGTCATCAAGGGCCTGCCGCGCTCGCGTTGCCCCGAGTCGAAGGTGACCCCGGAACTCGCGAATGACAAGGCGCTCGGTCTGCACCCGATCGTCGCCGGGTTCGATGAGTGCCAGGTCCCCTTCGAGCACGAGGAGTACGGCAAGGAGATCGAGGCGATCTGCACCGACCTGGTCAAGCGCGGCCCCGCCCTGGGGATCGTGGCCCTCTTCGGCACCCAGCGCCCCGACGCCAAGTCCCTGCCCACCGGCATCAGCGCCAACGCCGTGCTCCGGTTCTGCCTGAAGGTCATGGGCCAGCCCGCCAACGACATGGTCCTCGGCACGTCGATGTATAAGGCGGGCTACCGGGCCACCATGTTCAGCAGGTCCGAGCGCGGTATCTGCTGGATGGCCGGTGAAGGCGACGACCCGCGCATCGTCGCGTCCGCGTTCGTGGACGCGGTCGCCGCGGAGCGGATCGCCGCCCGCGCACGGACGATGCGCGAGGAGTACGGCAACGTCACCGGCCACGCCATCGGCCAGGGCCCCGAGAAGAGCACCGGCGCCGACCTCCTCACCGACGTCCTCGACGTCATGCCGGCCGACGAGAAGGCCGTGTGGTGCGAGCGGATCGCCGCCCGCCTCACCGCCCTGCGCCCCGAGGCGTACGAGGGGTGGAAGGGCGAGAACGTCACCACCGCACTCAAGCCCTGGGGCATCAAGCCCGGACAGGTCTGGGGCCAGACCGACAGCGGCGAGGGCAAGAACCGGCGCGGCATCGACCGGGCCGACATCACCGCCGCGATTACGCGCCGTGACGCGGATCGGGCCGCGGCCTGACCCGAGCAGCGCTGCTAGACCTAGCACCCCCGCCTGCTAGGTCTAGCACCCCCGCTAGCGGCCCATCACCCCTGTGATCAGGCACCTAGCGTCTAGCGGCTGACCTGCCGCAACCCCCGAAAACCATCCCAGGACGGGAGTTCACCCACCCATGCTCCTCACTAGCGCCGCACTCCTCGCGACCCTGGCCGGTTACGCAGCGTTGTGCGCTGTCAGTCCGTTCGGCCCGTGCCGGAAGTGCTCCGGGACCGGGCTGCGCGAGCTGCGCAAGGGCTCCAAGCTCTGCCGCCGCTGCCACGGACAACGCCGCCGACTCCGCCTCGGCCGCCGCGCTCTCAACTCCTCGCGCCGCACATACGCCGCCGGAACCACCCCCCGCACCGTCTCGAAGGGAGCCGCGCCGTGGCACTGACCCTCTCACTCGTCGCGCTGTTCGGACTCGTCCTCTTCTTCCTGCTCCGCTCCCACTCCCTCAGCTTCGGCGCCGCGTTCATAGCCGCCGGATTCGGGTTCTTCCTCGCCTCCACCGGCGCCGCCGAGCCCATCAACCAGCTCACCACCGCGCTCATCGACGCGATACCCGACCTGTAGGAGACCTCGTTGATGCGACTGCGTATCCAGCACACCACATGGCCTCGCCCGGCCCTCATCCTCACTGACACGCCTCGCCCCAACTGCCCTCGCTGTGAGGGCGACGGCGGGCACAACCGTGATTACGGCGACTACGAGACCGGTGAGTACGCGGGCACCGAGTGGGAGCCCTGCCCCTGCTGGGACGAGACCCGTCGCTGGACCGTGCTGCCCCTCCCGCGCATGCCTCGCCGGCGTGCTGCTTGGCGCGACCCGTGGGAGACCGGCGGCTACAGCGACGAACCGCCCTTCTGACGGCTCCCCGTCGCGCCCGGCCGATGCCGGGCGCGGTGGGGAGCCGGACAGTCCGGCCCCGCCACGAGGAAGGCATCCATGCCTGAGATCGCAACACACACCATCCTGACCGGCGTTGCTACCCGAGGGGGAACCGAGACGCCGTGCGCGGACGGGGCGCACGTCCACCGGCGGGGCGATCGCGTATGCGCGGCCGTCGTGGACGGAGCCGGCCACCACGAGGACGTCACCGACTACGCCCGGCACGCGCCGTCCGTGATCACCCTGACGGGCATGGCCATGGGCGGACTCGTCGCTCTGACCACCGCCGGGCGGATGGCCGACGCGTACGACCGCCCGCCGCACATGTCCGCCGTCTACGCATCCATGGAACCGGGCCACCCCACGGGGGTCCACTGGATCGGCGACTGCCGCGCGTACGGATGGGACGGCCAGACGCTGACCCTGTGGAGCACGGACCAGACCATGGGCCAGTGGCTGCGGTGGAACGGCGGCGTACCCATCGAGATCGCACGGACCCAGGACAACTGGGCCAGGCTCGGACTCGCGCAGGCGACAGAGATGACGTGCCGCCAACTGGAGATCCCCGAGGACATCCCCCTTGTCCTACTCGTCAGCGACGGCGTCTCGGACCAAGTGGCCCCGGAGACGGCGGAGGAGCTGTGTCGGGAGCACGCCGGTAACCCACAGGCACTCGCAGACGCTCTCGTCGCGGCGGCGCAGCCGGACCCTGACGGCTACCGCGACGACGCCACCGCCGTCGTCATCGCCCGCACCTAGACACAACCGAGGGCGGCCCCCGTCTCGCCAAAGTCCGGGGCCGCCCTCATCCAGCACAACTCAACAGAGGACTGGAGTCCCCAGCATGACTCAACCGACCCTCATCCGGCGAGACCGCCGGGAGCACCCGCCTGCCGCCCCGCCGGGTGGTATGCGGTTCTACCTGACCACCCACAAGCGGCACTGGGTGCGCCTGACCGATGTGCCGCTGTTCCTGAAGTCCGAGCACTTCGTGAAAGCGGTCAAGCTCCCCGAAGCCCTCGGCCCGTACGCCGTGGACTCCGGCGGCTTCTCGGAGCTCCAGGAACACGGCCGCTGGACGCGTAGCGCCCGGCAGTATGTCGCGGATCTGCGCCGCATCTGGGAAGGGGTCGGCCCGTTCGACTGGGCGGCCCCGCAGGACTGGATGTGTGAACCGCTCATCATCCACGGCGGCAAGGCCGGACCGAACGTCTTCGTCGGCACGCACCTGAGCGTGGCAGAGCACCAGCGGCGCACCGTCGCCAACTACCTCGAACTCAGGGAGCTGGCACCGGAGTTGCCAATCATCCCGGTGTTGCAGGGCTGGGAGCTCCAGGACTACGAACGCTGCGTGGACCTGTACGACCGGGCCGGTATCGACCTCACGGCGGAACCGCTCGTCGGGCTCGGCTCCGTCTGCCGGCGTCAGTCCACCCGCGAAGGTGCGGAGATCGTGACCGCTCTCGCCGGGCACGGCATCAAGCTGCACGGCTTCGGATTCAAAATCCTCGGTCTGGAGAAGGTTGGGCACCTCATGGCCACCGCCGACTCCATGGCATGGAGCTACCACGCCCGCAAGCGCCCGCCCTTGCCCGGCCACACCACCCACAAGAACTGCGCCAACTGCATTGACTACGCCCTCAAGTGGCGCACACGCGTTCTCGCCGGACTGCCCGCACAGACGGGAGCTCCCGCATGAGTGAGTACCTGAGAACCGCTCTCAACCTCGCCACAGCGGGCGTGCCCGTGCTGCCGCTGCGCGCGGGCAAGCTCCCCTTCGGGAACTGCCCGGCGTGCACCGGCTCCGCATGTGGCGACCGTCCGCACATGAAGCGCGCGGGTACCTGTGCCTGCCCGGCTCCGTGCCACGGGTGGGCCGCCGCGACCGCCGACACCGCCGTGCTGACTTCCCTGCCGTGGGCGGGGGCGTGGCGTGAGGCGCGGGCGGTCGCCTACCACCCCGGCGGCGCCGGGCTGACCGTCGTCGACCTCGACAACGCCGACGCGATCACGTGGGCACGGGCGCACCTGCCTCTCACCCGGACCGTGGCCACGACCCGTGGGGAGCACTGGATCTACCTCGGTGCCATGCGGGGCGCGAACAACGTGCGGCCCGGCGTGGACATCAAGTCCCTTATGGGGTACGCCCGTTGGCTCGGGCCCGGCACGGGGACGATGGTCGATCTGCCGGACGTCGTTCGCGCGCTGCCCGTGAAGGAGCGGCCCGTCCCGCAGCACGGGCCGGTGAGCGCTTCCGTGCCCGTGTCGGTCGGCGGGGTGTGCCGTCACCGCACCCCCGTCTACCTGGAGCGCGGTATCTCCATGGCCGAGCACCGGATCACCGATGCCCGGAGCGCGGTCCACAACACCGTGTACCGGGTCTTTCTCGCTGTCCTGTCCACCCACGGCCGGTGCGGCTGCCTCACCGACGCCCACGTCGCGCGGCTGTTCACCGCCGCGCAGGCCAAGGGCGAGTCCCCGCGGCACTGCACCATCGCGTGGGCCAACGCCCGTACCGCGCTGGGGGTGTAGGGCTGTGGCCGACGACGAGAAGAACCCGGCGCGCGAGGTCATCACCGACTACGCGCAGTCCCACTTCCGGTACTTCCGGACCGCTGACGGGACCGTGTACGCGCAGCGCAACGGCCATCCGGTGGCCCGCCCGATCCGCTCCCAGGGCACGACGGGCAGCCACCGCCAGGAACTCATGGTCGGCCTGTTCAAGGACGGCATCGGCGTGTTCAACGGCACCGCCATGAAGGAGGCGTTGGACTTGATCGAAGCACTCGCGTTGACCGAGGAGACTCAGGCCGTGCACATCCGCGTGGCCCCCGGATTCGACGGGGCGACGTGGCTGGACCTGGGCCGCACCGACGGGCGGTCCGTCCGCATCCACCCCACCGGCTGGGACATCACCGTGCCCGACCCGCGCGAGGTGTGCTGGCGGCGCACCCAGCTCACCGGCGAACTCCCCCTGCCCGCGCGGGACACCGATGGCAAGGGCATCGACCTCCTGCTCAGGCTGTGCAACTTCGCCAACGCGGAAACCGAATGCCTGGCCATCGCCTGGCTCATCGGCTGCCTCGGACCGTCCGTTCCCGTCCCCGCCCCGTTCCTCACCGGCCCCCAGGGCGCCGGCAAGTCCACCGGCGGGCGGATGCTCGTGCGGATCATCGAGGGCATGAGCGGCGATCTGCGCCGCGCTCCGAAGGACGAAGAGAACCTGATCGCGGCGGTGGCGGCCGGATGGGTCACCGCCCTGGACAACCTGTCCCACATGACGCCGGACCTGTCCGACGCCATGTGCTGCATCGTCACCGGAGCCGAGAGCGTCAAGCGCGCGCTGTTCACCGATGGGGACGTTCACCGGGCCCGCTACCGCCGCCCGCTGCTCCTGACCGGTATCGACGTGGGAGTCATCCGGCCTGACCTCGCGGAACGGCTCCTGCCGCTGCGATTGGAGCGGCCCCGCGTCCGGCGCACCGAGGCCGAACTCTGGGCGGAGTACGCGGAAGTGCTGCCCGTCGTTCTCGGCTCCCTACTGGACCTCGCGGTCAAGGTCCACGCCGCTGATGCGGAGACGCCCACCGATCTACGGATGGCCGACTTCGCGCACCTGTGCGCGCAGCTCGACGCCGCCACCGGCCTGGGGGCGCTCTCCGCGTACCGGGCCAGTCTGGACGACCTGAATGACGACGTGATCGAAGGCGATCTCCTCGCGCAGACCGTCCTCCAGCACGCCGACAGCCTCGAACCGGGCGCAGAGCAGCGGATGACGTCCACCGAGTGGCTGCACTGCCTCAGCCGCCTCTACAGCGGCGACGAACTGCGCCCCCTGCCTAAAGGGTGGCCGACCACGGGAAAAGTCCTCTCAGACCGCCTCAAGCGCCTCCAGCCCACCCTGGCCGCTCGCGGCGTGCTCATCGACAGCGGCCGGACCCGTGAGGGCCGTTACCTCGAAATGGCCCGCCGGGCCGCCCCCTCACCGCACGAGCAGGCGGCGGCGTTCTGACCGCACGGCACGGCGCGGGGACAAGCAAGAAGAGCACGCCACGGCGGGTGCTCTTCTTGCTTGTCCGGCGGAACGCCGCCTGAGGGTCGCGCCGCGACGCGGCTCCTTCTTCACGCTGGAAGGGCCGCCGCACTACTACAGACACCCCCTTCCTTTTCCTAAGTAGGGACGCCCTGCGTCACCTGCGTCACGCGGGCCAGGAAACGGCCCCTGAGCTGCGGCTACGGGCGTGACGCAGACGGCAGACGCTGCGTCATCCCGCGTCACCTGCGTCACGCCGTGACGCAGCCCATGACGCAGCGATGACGCACACCCACACCACTGCGTCACACAAACCCCCAGGTCACAGCCCTGCATGACGCTGGTGACGCTGTGACGCAGAAATCCACACATCGGACAGGCGCAGGCCCCTGAGAAAGCACGCAAGCGCCTCCCGGTATCGCAGTCAGACGAAGGAGTGCCCCACCCATGGACACGTTCCAGCTCTCCGACTCCCTGGACTCCACCCTCGTGTTCCTCACGGTCGAAGAGGCCGCCCGCCGACTTCGCATCGGGCGGACCACTTGCTATCGGCTCATCCGCACCGGAGCACTGGAATCCCTGACCATCGGCGGCCTCCGACGTGTGCCCGCCGACGCTCCGGCCGCCTACCTCGCTCGCCGCCGCGCTGAGCAGCGCGCCGCCTGACCAACCCTTCGCCGGAGTGCCACCCCGCCCCAGGGTGGCGCTCCGGCCGTTTCCACCCGCAGCACCCCGAAGGAGACCGCCCATGGCGGAGGACCAGAAGCGCACGCGTCGAGCCAACGGCGAAACAGCCATCTACTTCGGCAAGGACGATCGTTGGCACGCCCGGGTGCCGATGGGCTACAAGGACAACGGTGAGCCCTACCGCAGGCACATCACCCGCCCCTCCGAGGACGCGTTGATCGAGGAGGTCAAGCGGCTGGAGAAGCAGCGCGACCAGGGCACTGCGCAGCAGCCTGGCAAGCTGTGGACAGTTGAGAAGTGGCTGTGGCACTGGGTCCAGAACATCGCCAAGGACGTCGTCAGCGAGAACACCTATGACGGGTACGAGGTTGCGGTTCGCGTGCACCTCGTACCCGGCATCGGTAAGCACCGAATCGATCGCTTGGAGCCGGAGCACCTGGAGAGCCTGTACCGCCGGATGCAGAAGAACGGCAGCAAGGCAGCCACGGCCCACCAGGCCCACCGAACTGTCCGCACCGCACTCGGTGAGGCGGTACGACGTGGCCACGCAGCGAAGAACGCCGCCGCCCTGGCCAAGCCACCACGGATGGAGGAGCCGGAGGAGGAGATCGAGCCCTACTCGGTTGAGGAGGTGCAGAGCCTGCTGATCGAGGTGAACAAGCGCCGGAACAGCGCCCGTTGGATGCTGGCGTTGGCGCTTGGCCTGCGGCAGGGAGAGACGCTGGGACTGCGCTGGGCCGACGTGGACTTGGATCACGAGTACCTGAAGTTGCGCCGGAACCGGCTGCGCCCGAAGTACGCACACGGGTGCAAGGAGCCCGATCCGTGTGGTCGGAAGGCCGGGTACTGCCCGCACCGCAAGCAGGTGCGGCGCGAGACGAAGAACACCAAGTCGCGCGCAGGCCGCCGTGCGGTTCCCCTGCCAGGCCCCCTGGTCGTGATGCTGCGAACGCACAAGGAAGCTCAGGCCCGGGAGCGCAGGGCGGCCGGGAACCTGTGGACAGAGTCGGACTACGTGTTCACGAAACCGCTCGGTGGCCCGCTGAGTCCGAACACGGACTACCACGACTGGAAGAAGCTGTTGGATGACGCGGGTGTGCGCGACGGACGCCTGCACGATGCCCGCCACACCGCCGCCACCGTCCTCATGCTGCTTGGCGTCCCGGACCGCGTGATCGACCAGATCATGGGCTGGGAGTCGGGCACGTCCTCCCGGATGCGCGCGCGGTACCTGCATGTGCCCGACGCCATGCTGAAGGCGGTGGCGCAGAAGATCGCGGAGGCCATCTGGGGGCCTTCCCCGAACGCCCCTGCGGACAAAGACCAGAACAACGAGGGTTGAGACAACGTCGAAGGGCCCCACCGCGAACGGTGGGGCCCTTCGACGTATTGCCCGGTGAGAGCAATGGCGGAGGATACGAGATTCGAACTCGTGAGGGGTTGCCCCCAACACGCTTTCCAAGCGTGCGCCCTAGGCCACTAGGCGAATCCTCCGCGGCAAACAATACAAGACGCCGGGGAGTGCTCGCGAACTCGATCCGGGCCTCCGGGATCGGGTACTGTGTGCGGAGCCCCTCACGTGGCGCTATCTGACTGAACTCCCCCAGGGCCGGAAGGCAGCAAGGGTAGGTCGGCTCTGGCGGGTGCGTGGGGGGCGCTTGCGTTGGGGGTGGTGGTCGGGGGGCTTTGTCGTAGGGGGCCGATATCGTCGTAGGTGTGTCGTCCCTTGCGCTGTACCGCCGTTATCGCCCCGAGTCGTTCGCCGAGGTCATCGGGCAGGAGCATGTCACTGACCCGCTGCAGCAGGCCCTGCGGAACAACCGGGTCAATCATGCGTACCTGTTCAGCGGGCCGCGTGGCTGTGGGAAGACGACCAGTGCGCGCATCCTCGCGCGCTGTCTGAACTGTGAGCAGGGGCCCACGCCGACGCCGTGCGGTAAGTGCCAGTCCTGCAAGGACCTGGCCAGGAACGGGCCGGGGTCCATCGATGTGATCGAGATCGACGCCGCGTCGCACGGAGGCGTGGACGATGCCCGTGATCTTCGGGAGAAGGCGTTCTTCGGGCCCGCGGGCAGTCGTTACAAGATCTACATCATCGACGAGGCGCACATGGTCACCTCGGCGGGCTTCAACGCCCTGCTGAAGGTGGTCGAGGAGCCGCCGGAGCATCTCAAGTTCATCTTCGCGACCACCGAGCCCGAGAAGGTCATCGGCACGATCCGGTCGCGTACGCACCACTATCCGTTCCGGCTGGTCCCGCCGGGGACGCTGCGCGACTATCTCGGCGAGGTGTGCGGCAAGGAGCGGATCCCGGTCGCGGACGGGGTGCTGCCGCTGGTCGTGCGGGCCGGTGGCGGGTCCGTACGTGACTCGATGTCCGTGATGGATCAGTTGCTCGCGGGCGCCGCCGAGGACGGTGTGACGTACGCCATGGCGACGGCCCTGCTCGGTTATACGGACGGGTCGCTGCTCGACGCGGTGACGGACGCCTTCGCGGCGGGGGACGGGGCCGCGGCGTTCGAGGTCGTCGAGCAGGTCATCGAGGGCGGGAACGACCCGCGGCGCTTCGTCGCCGATCTCCTGGAGCGGCTGCGGGACCTCGTCATTCTGGCCGCCGTGCCGGATGCCGGGGAGAAGGGGCTGATCGACGCCCCCGCCGATGTCGTCGAGCGGATGCAGGCCCAGGCGTCGGTCTTCGGCGCGGCCGAGTTGAGCCGGGCGGCCGACCTGGTCAACACCGGGCTCACGGAGATGCGCGGGGCCACCTCGCCCCGGCTTCAGCTGGAGCTGATCTGCGCGCGGGTGCTGCTGCCCGCGGCCTTCGACGACGAACGGTCGGTTCAGGCGCGGCTCGACCGGCTGGAGCGGGGGGCGGCCGCCGCCGCTTCGACCGCGGGGGCCGTGTTCTCGGCCGGGGGTCCCGGTCCCGCGACGGGGTACGTCCCCGGGCCCGAGGCGCACGGGCCCGTACCGCCCGCGATGCCAGGACCGGCCGCGCCCGCGCCCGTACCACCGGCCGTGCCGCAGGCCCCGGCCGTGCCGCAGGCCGTACCGGAGCCCGCCGCTCCGCCGCCTGCCGCGCACGCGCCGGCGCCCGGCCCCGCCGCCGAGCCGCAGCGGCCCGGTGCCTGGCCCTCCGCCGCGACGCCCGAGACCGCGGGGCGCCGTCCCGGCGGCTGGCCCACCGCGTCGGCCCCCGGGCAGGGGCAAGCGCAGGGACAAGGACAGGGACAGGGACAGGGACAGGGGAGCGCACCGACGCCGGGTCCCGCGTCCTCGCCGGCCGCCGCCCCTCAGCCCGCCGCCGCTGCCGCCGCGCCTGCCCCCGGTATGACGCAGGGCGCCGGCCAGGTGCGGAACATGTGGCCGGACATCCTGGAGGCCGTCAAGAACCGCCGGCGCTTCACCTGGATCCTGCTCAGCCAGAACGCGCAGGTCGCGGGATTCGACGGGACGACCCTCCAGGTCGGTTTCATCAACGCGGGCGCCCGTGACAACTTCACGAGCAGCGGCAGCGAGGACGTGCTCAAGCAGGCGCTCTCCGAGCAGTTCCATGTGCAGTGGAAGATCGAGGCGATCGTCGACCCGTCGGGCGGCACCGCCGCGCCCCCGGCGAGCGGAGGCGGCGGAGGCGGTGGCGGTTACGGCGGCCCCGGCCCCGGTGGCGGCTACACCGCGGGCGGTGGCTATGGCGGGGGCGGCCCCGGCGGCGCGGCCTCTCCCGGGTCCGGCTCCGGCGGCGGATACGGAGGCGGGGGCGGTGGCGGATACGGAGGTGCCCCCTCCGCCTCGAACGCCGCCCCGGCCAGCCCGCAGGCGCAGCGCCCCGCCCAGCCCACGCACGCCTCGCAGTCGTCGTCCGCCTCCGTGTCCCAGGCCGCGACCGGTTCCGGTGCGGCGCGATCCGAGTCGCAGCGCCAGAACGGACCCGGCCGCCAGGACCGGCCCGACAACAGACCCGCCGCGCCCGCGAAGCCGCCGGTGGCACTGGAGGACGACATTCCGGAGGAGGACGATCCGGACCTCGTCGACTCCGCGCTCTCCGGTCACGAACTGATCGTGCGCGAGCTGGGAGCGACGGTTGTGGAGGAATACACAAACGAATAGCGGTCCGCGATTCGGCGGCCTGTCCAAGGCCGTCCAAGGCCCGCACACGGAGCGGCGCCCTGTCCGGGCTAGGCTGCCCCTCGTGAAGGTCCTTGTCATCGGCGGCGGCGCCCGCGAACACGCCCTGTGCCGCTCTCTCTCCCTCGACCCCGAGGTCACCGCTCTGCACTGCGCGCCCGGCAACGCCGGCATCGCCGAGGTCGCCGAGCTGCACCCGGTGGACGCGCTGGACGGTACGGCCGTGGCCCGCCTCGCCACCGAGCTGGAGGCCGGGCTCGTCGTCGTCGGGCCCGAGGCCCCGCTGGTGGCCGGGGTCGCCGACGCCGTACGGAGCGCGGGCATCCCCTGCTTCGGCCCGTCCCGGGAGGCGGCCGAGCTGGAGGGCTCCAAGGCCTTCGCCAAGGATGTGATGGCCGCGGCGAACGTTCCGACGGCCCGTAGTTACGTCTGCACCACCCCCGAACAGATCGACGAGGCGCTCGACGCCTTCGGCCCGCCGTACGTCGTCAAGGACGACGGACTCGCCGCCGGGAAGGGCGTCGTCGTGACCGCGGATCTCGCCGTGGCGCGCGAGCACGCGCTCGGCTGCGACCGCGTCGTCATCGAGGAGTTCCTCGACGGCCCCGAGGTCTCCCTCTTCGCCATCACCGACGGCGAGACGGTCCTTCCGCTCCAGCCCGCGCAGGACTTCAAGCGCGCCCTCGACAACGACGAGGGCCCCAACACGGGCGGCATGGGCGCGTACTCCCCGCTCCCGTGGGCCGACCCCAAGCTGGTGGACGAGGTCCTGGAGACCGTTCTCCAGCCGACGGTCAACGAACTGCACCGCCGCGGTACGCCCTTTTCGGGGCTGCTCTACGCGGGCCTCGCGATCACGGGACGCGGCGTGCGGGTCATCGAGTTCAACGCACGCTTCGGCGACCCGGAGACGCAGGTGGTCCTGGCCAGGCTCAAGACGCCGCTGGCGCGCGTCCTGCTGGCGGCGGCCGAGGGAGACCTCGCCACGCTGCCCCCGCTGACCTGGCGCGACGACGCGGCGGTCACGGTGGTCGTCGCCTCGCACAACTACCCGGACACCCCGCGCACCGGCGACCCGATCGAGGGCCTCGGAGAGATCGCGGCACAGGATGCCCCCGACGCGTACGTCCTGCACGCCGGCACCCGGCGTGACGGCGACACGGTCGTGAGCGCCGGCGGCCGTGTGCTGTCGGTGACGGCCACGGGCGGGGATCTGACGCAGGCGAGGGAGCGTGCGTACACGGCGCTGCGCCGCATCCGGCTGGCGGGCTCCCAGCACCGTACGGACATCGCCCGCGAGGCCGCGGAGAACGCCGGGAACGCCAAGAACGCCGGGAACGCGGAGAACGCCGAGGCCACCGAGACCGTGGAGACCACGGGAGCCTGATCCCGGGCGCGGGAGCCGCAGGCGCCGCAGGAGCCCGATCCCGTGCGCCGGAGCCCCGGGAGGCACGATCCCGAGCGCTGTCCGTCCCCGCCCCGCCGCACGCCGCCTCAGCCCTGGCCCACGCCCCGCCTCACCCCGCTCCGCTCCGACCTCGACCCCGACTCCACCCCACGCCCACGCCCCCGCCCCCGCCCCGGCTCGCCCAGGACGGGGGCGGCGCTGTCACACCGCACCCACATCGCACGCGTCGCCGCATCCCCCTCGCGTCAGCAGCTTTACCCAAAGCCATTCCATCGAGTGACCGTTGGGCCATCCGGATGACGGGTCTCCAGGGCCCAACTAGGGTGCGGCGCAGGCGTTCCGGCACTTGGCCCACCGGCATTGCGATGTCAGTGACGGGTGCCACAGTGGGGGAGTGAGCAACGCAGGCCGCGGGGCAGAGGGGGTGAGGTCCGACCATGTCCGGTACCGGTCTCGGTGAGGAAATGGGTGCTCAGGGCGCCCGTGTACGGGCTCTCGCGGTGCTGCGCGTCCGCAGCAGGGCGCTGGGCGTGGCGGTGCTGCCCGCCGCCGTCGCCGTCGTCCTGCTCGTCGGCGGGGCCACGGGCCGCCTCAGCGGCGGAGGCTGGGACATCGCGCGCTGGGCCGTGACGGGCCTCGCGCTCGTCGTGCTGCTGCTCGCGGGCGCCGTCGCCGCCGTGGTCGCCCGTGCCAGGCCCGCGCTCAGCCCGACCGTCCCGGTCAGCGAGAAGGCCGCCCCCGATCTCTACCGGCTGGTGCGCGATCTCGCGGAGCGGCTCGATGTGCCCGCGCCCTCCGCCATAGCGCTGACCCCGGACTGCGACAGCTGGCTGGAGGACCGTACGCATCCGGCGCACGCCGAGGCACTCTCGGATACGCACGCTGACGCGTATACGCACCCGCGCGCGCTGTCCGGCTTCGGCGGCGGCCGTCGGCGCGCCGCCCGGCGGATCGCCGCCGCCCCCGTCCTCGTGATCGGTTCGCCCTTCCTGTGGTGGATGCGGGTCGCCGAGCTGCGGGCCGTGCTCGCCCCTGTCGTGGCGGGTACGGGACCTTCGGCGCATCCCGACATAGCCGCGGCACGCCGGTTCGTCCGGGGGCTCGACGCGGCGGTCGCCGTCGCGTCCCGGCCTGGCCTGGGACCGATACGCCGCGTGGCGCTGGGCTTTGTCGGCCGCGTCGCCAAGCTGCTGCTGCGCGGCTGCGGCGAGCATGCCGCGTTGATGGAGCGCGGTGTCGCGGCGGCCGCCTCCGAGCGCGCACAGGCGGTGGACTACGGTCTGCGGATCGTCGCCCAGGAGCAGGTGGGCCTCGCGTACGCGGGCTGGGACCGGCTGCTGACCAGGGTCGCTCTGCCCGCGTGGCGCATGGGCCGCTGGCCGTCCCGGCTGGACGCCGGCGTGGTGTCCGCGCTCACGGAGCTGTCCCGCCGCGACCGTCTCGCCGAGGGTTTCACGTCCCGGCTCGGCGAGCGTCCCGCCTGCGATCTGCTCGAAGAACCGGGCGTGGTCGACGAGGCGGCCTCTCTGCTGGCCGCCCGCCTCTTCCACGGCGGTCCGGCCGAGGCGGGCCCGGACTGGTCCCCGGTGGACTGGCAGCAGTATCCGGAGGAGGTCGTCGACCGTAAGTGGCGTACGGAAGCGGCGCGGCTGCACCGCGTCCTCGACGCCATGGGGGTACGGCGCTCCGCCGACCCGGCGGGCTCCGCCCTGACGCCGGGCCCGACCCTGGAACGGGTCATCGAGCACCTCTCCCGGCACGACGCCAGGACAGGCGTCACCGGCAGTGCCCGTCATGTCAGCGGCGGCAGCGGTGGCAGTGGCAGTGGCAGCGGCAACCGTGGCAGCAGTGGATGCGGTGGCTCCAGCGGCACCAGTCCCGTCGGAAGCGCGAGTGAGGCCGGCAGGACCAGCGGGATCGGTGAGGCCGGCGAAACCGACAGGACCAACGAAACCGGCAAGACCAACGAGACCAGCAAGGCCAACGAGCCGAGCAGGACCAGCAAGGCCAACGAGCCGAGCAGGACCAGCGAGACGACGAGCAGGACGGGCAAGCCGAGCAGGACCAGCGAGACGAACAAGATCGATGAGGCCATTGAGGCGGGCGACGCCCTGGCCGCCGGCATCAGCGCCGAGCTGGCCCGCGAAGAGGCCGCGGCGGCTCCCGCCGTCCCGCCCGAGGTCGCGAGCGACGCTGTCGCGCTCTGGGGCACCGACCCGCTGCCCCTCTTTCCGCTCCAGCCGCCCCGCAGCGGCCGTGAGCTGCTCGCCGACCATGTCACGGCGATGGTCTGCTGCTCCGCCGTCGATACGGCGGGTGCCGTGCCCGGCCTCGACTGGCTCGACGGCCCGGCCCTCCTGATCGACGGCGAGCGCCGCGCGGATCTGGGCGGGCGCGTCCTCAGCCTGGTCGAGGGCGGCGACGCCGAGCCGCTCCGTTCCTGGCTGACGTCGCTCGGCGTACGGGCCGAGAAGCCCGTGCGCCTCGTGTGAGCCCCGCCACATAACGGCACACACCGCCCGGCGCCCGTCGGCGCCGGGCCCGGTACCGCCCTGCCGGCCGCGATCGCGGCCCACCCCTTATCACACCGTGAATCCTGATTGTCGCGTTCCTTTAAGGTTAATTCGCAACGAACGGTGACGGAGCGCGTGCGTAATGTGATGTGCTGGGGGTCGCCGCTTACACCCGACCGCTTCACCGGCCGGATAAACGGTCGTATCACCGGCGCGTCGGTGCTCGCGTCGGCGCATCTGTCAACGGTCGTGCCACCTGATGGCGCGGGGGCTCGGAGGAGGGGCGCACCATGGGGGCGGACCAGATCCGGCGGTGGGAATCGGGTGCGCTCGCCCACGCGGTCAGCGATCCCTTCGGCCAGGGCCCGCTGCCCTGGCTGCGCGGCAGCGAGAACTACTTCGACGACACCGGCCATGTCGTGCCCTGGTACGCCGATCCGCATCTGGGCAGCGACGGCCAGGGCAACCACGCCGGTTACGGGCACGGACACGGACATGGGCACGGGCACGGGCACGGACACCACGGCGGCAGCGGTGGCACCCGTACCGCCGACGACGTACGACGCCAGATCAAGGGCTTCGCGTCCACCGGCGCCGTCGCCCCCGGCGAGGCCATCGACTTCCATGTCACCGTCGACCCGCCCCAGCAGTTCTCGGTCGACATCTACCGGATCGGGCACTACGGCGGTGACGGCGCCCGCAAGATCATCACCAGCCCCAGGCTCTCCGGGATCGTCCAGCCGCCCCCGCTCGCCGCCGACCGGACCGTCTCCTGCCATCACTGGTGGCTGTCCTGGCGGCTCCAGATCCCGGACTTCTGGGCCCTCGGTGCCTATGTCGCCGTCCTCACGACGGCCGACGGCTACCGCTCCCACATCCCCTTCACCGTCCGCGACAGCCACCCCGCCGATCTGCTCCTGCTCCTCCCCGACATCACCTGGCAGGCCTACAACCTCTATCCCGAGGACGGCCACACCGGCGCCAGCCTCTACCACGCGTGGGACGAGCAGGGCCGGCTCCTCGGCGAACAGGACGCCGCCATGACGGTCTCCTTCGACCGCCCCTACGCGGGCGCGGGGCTGCCCCTCCATGTCGGCCACGCCTACGACTTCATCCGCTGGGCCGAGCGGTACGGCTACGACCTCGCCTACGCCGACACCCGCGATCTGCACGCGGGCCGCGTCGACCCCAGCCGCTACCGGGGCCTGGTCTTCCCCGGCCATGACGAGTACTGGTCCGTCCCCATGCGCCGGACCGTCGAGGCGGCGCGCGACGGCGGTACCTCACTCGTCTTCCTCTCCGCCAACACCATGTACTGGCAGGTGGAGTTGGGCCCCTCGGCCTCCGGCGTCCCCGACCGCCTGCTCACCTGCCGCAAGCGCCGTGGTCCGGGCCGCCCCGCGCTCTGGCGCGAGGTGGACCGGCCGGAGCAGGAGCTGCTCGGCATCCAGTACGCGGGCCGGGTCCCCGAGCCGCACCCCCTGGTCGTACGGAACGCCGATCACTGGCTCTGGGAAGCCACCGGCGCGACGGAGGGCGACGAGATCGAGGGCCTGGTCGCGGGCGAGGCGGACCGTTACTTCCCGCGTACGGCCCTCCCCGAGCACCAGGACCGGATCCTGCTCGCGCACTCCCCGTACCGCGATCTCGACAACAGCCGGCGCCACCAGGAGACCTCGCTCTACCGCGCCCCGTCCGGCGCGCTCGTCTTCGCGTCGGGCACCTTCGCCTGGTCCCCGGCGCTGGACCGGCCGGGCCATGTCGATCCCCGCATCCAGCGCGCGACCGCCAACCTCCTGGACCGGATCTGCAAGCGGGACTGACGCCGGTACGGAGCGCCGGTACGGAGCGCCGAGATCGAGCACCGGTAGCGAGCGCCAGGACCGGACGCCAGGACCGGGTGCCAGGACCAGACGCCAGGACCGGGCGCCGGGGCTGAGCACCGCCCGCCCTCCCGCTCCCGTCGGACCGGATCCGCGAGCCGTCCGAACGGCGCGCGGCACCCCTGCGAGCTGGGACTTCCGGCATACGGGAGAATCGAGGCGATCTCTCAGATCGGACAGAACCACGGGGAGGAACCGTGTCCGGATTCGTAGAAAAGCCCGAGCCCGCAGAGGTGCCGGGTCTGGTGCACATCCACACCGGCAAGGTGCGGGATCTGTACCGGAACGAGGCGGGCGACCTCGTGATGGTCGCCAGTGACCGAATGTCCGCGTACGACTGGGTGCTGCCCACCGAAATCCCCGACAAGGGCCGGGTCCTCACCCAGCTCTCGCTCTGGTGGTTCGAGAAGCTCGTCGACCTCGTGCCCAACCATGTGATCTCGACCGATCTCCCCGCGGGCGCCCCCGCCGACTGGGCCGGCCGCACCCTCATCTGCCGGTCGCTCC
Organism: Streptomyces sp. NPDC088147; assembly: GCF_044741565.1. Classification (NCBI taxonomy): domain Bacteria; kingdom Bacillati; phylum Actinomycetota; class Actinomycetes; order Kitasatosporales; family Streptomycetaceae; genus Streptomyces; species Streptomyces sp. NPDC088147. The sequence goes on from NZ_JBIUSY010000003.1 coordinate 896,766, forward strand.
GGATGGTCCCCGTGGAGTGCGTCGCCCGTGGCTATCTGACCGGCTCGGGTCTCGCGGAGTACGACGAGTCCCGTACCGTCTGCGGGCTCGCGCTCCCCGAGGGCCTCATGGACGGCTCCGAGCTGCCCGGCCCGATCTTCACGCCCGCCACCAAGGCGGCCGTCGGCGACCACGACGAGAACGTCCCGTACGAGGAAGTGGCCCGCCAGGTCGGCGCGGAGACCGCGGCCCTGCTCCGCCGGACGACCCTCGACGTCTACGGCCGGGCCCGGGACATCGCCCGCGACCGGGGGATCATCCTCGCCGACACCAAGTTCGAGTTCGGCTTCGACGGCGAGCGGCTGGTGATCGCCGACGAGGTGCTGACCCCCGACTCCTCGCGTTTCTGGCCGGCCGCCGGCTGGGAGCCGGGCCGTCCGCAGCCGTCGTACGACAAGCAGTACGTCCGCGACTGGCTGACCTCCCCGGCCTCCGGCTGGGACCGCCGGAGCGAGCAGCCGCCGCCCCCGCTGCCGCAGGAGATCGTCGACGCGACCCGCGCGAAGTACGTGGAGGCGTACGAACTGCTCACCGGCCTCAGCTGGCGGTAAACGCCTACGAGCTGCCGCCGGAAGCGGATCGCACGGCCGGACCACTTCCCGGACCACCCCCCCCCGGACCACACGGCCGGAACACACGACGGGAACACCGAGAAGCCCCCCGGCCGATCCGGCCGGGGGGCTTCTACGCTGAGCGGACGACCAGGTTCGAACTGGCGACCTCAACCTTGGCAAGGTTGCGCTCTACCAACTGAGCTACGTCCGCATGCGCCGTGGCGCGGAGACCACTATACCCAACCTCGCTCGCGGGCGAGACGCACTGCCGTATGTCGGTTCTCCGCCCCCAGTTTGGAGGCCGCCGACGACAGATAGTTCCGTACGGTCCCCTGCGACAGCGACGCCCGCTCCGCGACCTCCGCGATCGGCGCCCCGTCCGCCGCCAGCTCCAGGACCTCGGCCTCGCGCGCGGTCAGCGGCGAGTCCCCGGCCGAGATCGCGTCCGCCGCCAACTCGGGGTCGACGAAACGGTTCCCGGCGTGGACGGTACGGATGATCTCGGCGAGCTGCCGTGCGCTCACCGTCTTCGGGACGAAGCCCCGTACGCCCGCCGCCAGCGCCCGTTTCAGATGGCCGGGCCGGCCGTGGCTCGTCACGATCATCGTGCGGCAGCCGGGCAGTTCGGTACGGAGCGATGTGGCGACTTTCACACCGTCCGCGCCCGGCATCTGGAGATCCAGCACGGCCACATCGGGCCGGTGGGCCCGTGCCATCGCCAGGGCTTCGGGCCCGGAGGCCGCCTCGGCGACGACGATCAGATCGTCTTCGAGCGCGAGCAGCGCGGCGAGCGCACCACGGATCAAATGCTCATCGTCGGCGAGCAGTACGCGAACAGGACTCATACCGCTACTTCCTCGCCGTCCGGGTCTCGCCGGCTTCATCGGTCACGCCAGTCACGCCAGTCACGCCAGTCGCGCCAGTCGCGCCAGTCACGTCGGTTACGTCAGCCACGTCGGAGTCATCGCCCGCGTCTCCCGCGTCTCCCGCCTCGCCCGCGTCGGAGAAGCGGCGGTCACGACCGGTGTCCGTCCGTGGCAGCGGCAGCGGCACCCGTGCCGTCAGCAGGAAGCAGCCGTCCCCGGTGCTTCCCGCCTCAAGGGTCCCATCCAGCGCGGCCAGCCTCTCCCGCAGTCCCGCCAGCCCGGAGCCCGTCCCCGACAGTCCGGAGTCCTTCCCGGCCGGCCCGCCGGAGCCCGTCCCGGCCCGCGTACCGGCGGCCGGCACCCCGTCGTTCTCCACGGTCAGCACCGCCTCCCGGCCGCCCGAACCGCCGCCCGACCCGCCGGCCGGCCCTCCGCCGACCCCCGAGCCGCCGGCCCCCGACCCGCCGACCCCCGACCCGCCGACCGACGGGTCAGCGACACCCGACCCCCCGGTCTGCGACAGCTGTACGGTGCACCGCCGGGCGTCCCCGTGCCGCAGCACATTCGTCGTCGCCTCCCGTACCACCCACCCGAGAGCCGACTGGACCTCGGCGGACAGTCCGCCGACATCGTCCCCCTTGATCCGGCAGTCGATGCCCGCCGCCTTCAACACCCCCCGGGCTCCTTCCAGTTCGGTGTGCAGATCCGCTTCCCGGTAGCCGCGTACGACCTCCCGTACCTCCCGCTGCGACTCCTGCGCGATCTGCTGCACCTCGGTCATCTGGGTCACCGCCCCCGGCCGGTCGCGCTCGGCCAGCTGGACCGCCAGCTCGCTCTTCAGCGCGATCACCGCGAGGTTGCGGCCCATGACATCGTGCAGATCGCGCCCGAAACGCAGCCGCTCCTCCGCGATCGCGAGCCGCGTATGCAGCTCGCGCGCCTCGCTCAGTTCCCAGACGACGTTGACCAGCCAGGCCGAGAAGACACAGGAGAAGCCGAGAGACGAACCCGTGGCGAGGACGGCGACCCCGTTCGCGGCGGCGTTGTACCACTCCAGCCCGAACAGCAGACTGAAGGCCGTCGTCCCGACCCCCGCACCGAGCACGGCGTACACCCTCTGCGCCGTCGTGCGCAGTCCGAGAGTGATCGCCGCCAGACCGAAGCCGGCGAACCCCACCAGCAGAAACGCGTAAGCCGTGTCCTGTGGAAGCGAGCCGGTACTCCCCAGCACGAGCAGGGTGATGATGCCTCCGCCCGTCAGTGCGGAAACGCCCAGAATCAGCCGTACAGGCTGCTCACGCCGGCCCAGGCGCCAGTCCATGGCCGTGGACAGCAGCACGCCCGTCACCGCGGAATGCGCCATGACGAGCAGGAACAGCCAGCCGCCCCGCTGTCCTCCGCCACCGGCGAAGAGCTGCGGAATGCCGATCGCGCCGACCTCGACGATCGTGAAGCCATGGAACGTCCAGCGGGTGTAGAGCTCGACCTTGGCCATGTTGCTCCTGGCCGGCTTGCTCCAGCCGTGCCACCAGCCCGTCAGTCTGGACATCGCGCCCTTCCTCGGTGTCCTGGTGCCTGTGTCCGCGTCTCAGCGACGAGGCTCCCAGCGGAACCATCGCTGTACAGCAAACACTGAGAGGATGGTCCAAACCAAGGCGCTCAGCGCCGCGCCGAGCAGGTCGTACGCTTCCGTCCCGCCGAGCCAGCCCGCCCGGATCAGCGTGATGGTCCCGGTCATCGGCAGCAGCTCGCAGAAGGAGGCGATCCGTTCGGGCAGCGCCTCCAGCGGTACGAACAGCCCCGAGCCGACCACCGAGATCATGAACAGCGGCATGCTGGTGATCTGGGCGCTCTCGACGGTACGGGTGAAGGCGGAGGTCACCGCCGCCATCGCGCTGAGCAGCACCAGCCCCAGCAGCAGTCCGCCCACCAGCACCACCGGCTGCTGCGGCGCGCGTACGTCGAGGAACGCGACCGCGGCGGCGATCATCACGGCGGACTGTGCGAACGCCAGTCCGGCCGACGGCAGCGCGGTGCCGATCAGGATCTCCCGGTCAAGCGCCTCCATCGTGCGGAGCCGCTTGAGCACCAGTTCCTCGCGGCGCGCGGTGTACGCGGCGGTGAGGCCGCTGTAGACGGCCATGATCAGCACCATGCCGATGCCGCCGGTCATCGACGCCTCGATGACGCTGATCCCGGTGTCGCCGAGGTCGATCCTGCCGAGCGACTCCTTGATCGCGACGATCATCCCCAGCGGTACGAGCAAGGCGGTGAACAGCGCCGTCCTGTTCCGTACGAGCAGGGAGAACTCGGCCCGGCCGAGCGCCTTGAGGCGGTCTCCGGTCGTGGTCGTCCGTACGTCGGTCTCCCCGCTCCGCGGGATCTCCGTCTTCTGCCGGCTCACCGTGCTCATCGTGCGTCCACCGTTCCGGCCGTTTCCACTGTTCCCGCTGTCCCCGCTGTCCCCGCCGTTTCCGCGGTCCGGGCCGCGATGTCGAGAAAAGCCTCTTCGAGGGAGGCGGACCGCGCGTCCAGCGCCCCCAGCTCCACGCCCGAGTCCTCGGCCCACCGGAGGAGTTCGCCCAGATCCCGCTGGAGCCGCTGCGTGCGGATCTCCACCGCCTGTCCGTTCGCCGCCGCCCGCAGGGACAGCGGGAGCCGTCCGGCGGGGACGTCCTGGGGGAGCACGAAGCGGATCCGGGCCGGGCGGGTGGCGGTCACCTCGGCCGGGGTGCCGGTGACATCGATCCGGCCCTGGTGCATGATCGCCAGTCGGTCGGCCAGGGTCTCGGCCTCCTCCAGGTAGTGCGTGGTCAGCAGCACGGTCGTGCCGCCGTCCCGCAGCTCCCTGACCAACTCCCAGGTGTCGCGCCGCCCTTCGGCGTCCAGCCCGGTCGTCGGCTCGTCGAGGAAGAGCACCTCGGGCCGGCCGAGCAGCGCGAGCGCCAGATCCAGGCGCCGCTTCTCCCCGCCGGAGAGCTGCTTGACGCGTACGCCGGAGCGCTTGGTGAGCCCCACCAGATCCAGCGCCTCCGGGGTCGGCCGCGCCCCGCTGGTGCAGCCGGCGCACATCGCCACGGTCTCGGCGACCGTCAGATCGGACGGGAAGCCGCCCTCCTGGAGCATCATCCCCATCCGGGGCCGGACGGCCGTCCGCTTGGTGTACGGATCATGTCCGAACACCCGGACCGTGCCGCCGCTGGGTCTCGCGAGACCCTCCAGCATTTCGAGGGTGGAGGTCTTGCCCGCCCCGTTCGTCCCGAGCAGGGCGAACAGCTCGCCGCGTGCCACGGAGAAGGAGACACCGTCCACCGCTGTGAAGCCACCGGCGTATGTACGCCTCAGCTCTTCCACCTCGATTACCGCGTCGTTCATCATGCCTTCGAGGTTTCCGCCGGACCGGTGTGGTCGGCAGTGCGCGGTGTCATCGCGGCGGATGACATTTGTCATCGATCGCTGGGCCTGCGCGGGGCTCGCGCCGCGCACGCGCCGGACATACGCCGGAGCACGCCCCGGGGATAGGCGCCCGGGATACGCATCCGACACACGCATCCGACACACGAGACACAAGAGATCGGCGAGTACATGAGATACACGAGATACACGAGACATACGAAGAAGGCCCCGGTCGAAGTGACCAGGGCCTTCTTTTCTGAGCGGACGACCAGGTTCGAACTGGCGACCTCAACCTTGGCAAGGTTGCGCTCTACCAACTGAGCTACGTCCGCAGTGCGTCGGAAGTCCGGCGCGAGCACCACTCTACCTGATCCAAAAGAGCCACTGGACCACCGGCCCAGTGGACCGGAGAGCGACGCGGAGCGGGTGACAGGAATTGCACACTGCGCCTCCCCCTTGGAAAGGGGGCGTTCTACTACTGAACTACACCCGCACGCTGCTTGGGGTTTGGCCTTTCGGCCTTGCCCCTCGGCGTGGTCCAAACTCTAGCCGATCAATGGGGGTGCTGTGCAACTCGGTGCGCTGCGGGGCGCACTGTCCGCGGGACCGGGCCGCGCCGGGCCCGCGGAGTCGCCGCACCGAACCCGCGGAGCCGGGTGGCGCGGCCTCAACTCGCTTCGCGGAACGCCTCGTACACCCGCTTGGGGATCCGGCCCCGGGCCGGCACCTCCATCTTGTGGGACTGCGCCCAGGCGCGGACCGCCGCAGGGTCGGGCGCGAGAGCGGTGTGCCGGTAGGTGGTGCGAGACTTGCCGTGCTTGCTGGCGTTTGTCTGCTTTCGGCCTGCGGCCATGAACGGTGCCAGGGCCTTGCGCAGTTTCTTTGCATTGGCGGGATTGAGGTCGATCTCGTACGTCTTCCCGTCGAGGCCGAACGTGACCGTTTCCGCCGCTTCTCCTCCGTCGATGTCGTCGGAGAGCGTGACCACTACGCGCTGCGCCACGGATATCGGTCCTTTCCTGCGGTACCACCCGCGCCCGTCACCTGCTGGAAACAGGGCTGACGTGCGGCGATACCGGCCTTCCGGCTGTTATGGGGCAATGCTGCTTTCTTCTGTATTCCTTTGTACAGCCGCAAGCGTCGCATTGTGAAGCCCAGCCAATTGCATCAGCGTGTCCCGGGGCAATGGTGGGGTGTGACTTTTTCCCTGGATTTTTCCCGCCGTCGCCGGGGCCGAAATCGCGGCGTGATCTGCGAAACGGCATATCTACCCGCGTAGATCTTGCGGCCGGGTACGCTGAGAGTGCTCGGGGGGTCTGGGGGATTCCCTGGAGAAGACAGCAGCGAGAACCAGCCGCACCACACCACCGGGAGTGCCAGTGGCACGCGTCGTAGTCGACGTCATGCTCAAGCCGGAGATCCTCGACCCGCAGGGCCAGGCGGTGCAGCGTGCACTGCCCCGCCTGGGTTTCGAGGGGATCGCCGACGTCCGCCAGGGAAAGCGCTTCGAGCTCGAAGTGGCGGGGCCGGTCGACGACGCCGCCCTCGCCCGTATCCACGAGATGGCCGAGACGTTCCTCGCCAACACCGTCATCGAGGACTTCATCGTGAAGGTCGAGTCCGACAAGGCCGGGAGCGCGGAGAAGGCCGGGGAGCCGAAGTGACTTCCCGTATCGGAGTCGTCACCTTCCCCGGCACGCTCGACGACCGCGACAGCCTGCGCGCCGTGCGGATCGCCGGGGCCGAGCCCGTCTCCCTCTGGCACCGTGACAAGGACCTCAAGCAGGTCGACGCCGTCGTGCTGGCCGGTGGCTTCAGCTACGGCGACTATCTGCGGGCCGGAGCCATCTCCCGGTTCTCCCCGGTGATGGAGACGGTCATCGAGCAGGCGAAGGCCGGTCTGCCGGTCCTCGGCATCTGCAACGGCTTCCAGATCCTCACCGAGTCCCATCTGCTGCCCGGCGCGATGCTCAGGAACAACCACCTGCACTTCATCTGCCGCGACCAGAAGCTGCGGGTGGAGAGCGCGGACACCGCCTGGACCGCCGACTACGAGGCCGGCCAGGAGATCTCCGTACCCCTCAAGAACATCGACGGCCGGTACGTCGCCGACGAGCGCACGCTCGACGAGCTGGAGGCCGAGGGCCGGGTCGCCTTCCGCTACCTGGACGGCAACCCCAACGGTTCGCTGCGCGACATCGCCGGAGTCACCAACGCGGCGGGCAATGTCGTCGGCCTGATGCCGCATCCCGAGCACGCCGTGGAGCCGCTGATCGGTACGGGCCGTACCGACGGCCTGGGATTCTTCACCTCGATCCTGAAGAAGCTGGTAAGCGCCTGATGACCATCAAGACCCTCGACACGGTCAAGCACGCGAGCGGCACGCCCGAGGCCGAGCAGCCCTGGAAGGACCTCGGTCTCAAAGCGGACGAGTACGCCCGGATCCGCGAGATCCTGGAGCGCCGTCCCACCGGCGCCGAGCTGGCCATGTACTCCGTCATGTGGTCGGAGCACTGCTCGTACAAGAGCAGCAAGGTGCACCTCAGGCAGTTCGGCGAGAAGGCCCCGGCCAACGACGCCATGCTCGTCGGCATCGGCGAGAACGCGGGCGTCGTGGACGTCGGCCAGGGGTACGCGGTCACGTTCAAGGTCGAGTCCCACAACCACCCGTCGTACATCGAGCCCTACCAGGGCGCGGCCACCGGCGTCGGCGGCATCGTGCGCGACATCCTCGCCATGGGCGCCCGCCCGGTCGCCGTCGTGGACCCGCTCCGCTTCGGCGCCGCCGACCACCCCGACACCAAGCGCGTCCTGCCGGGCGTCGTCGCGGGCATCGGCGGCTACGGCAACTGCCTGGGCCTGCCGAACATCGGCGGCGAGGTCGTCTTCGACGCCTGCTACCAGGGCAACCCGCTGGTCAACGCCGGCTGCATCGGCGTGATGAAGCACGAGGACATCCACCTCGCGAAGGCGTCGGGCCCCGGCAACAAGGTGATCCTGTACGGCGCCCGCACCGGCGGCGACGGCATCGGCGGCGTGTCCGTCCTCGCCTCCGAGACCTTCGAGTCGACCGGGCCCGCCAAGCGCCCCGCCGTCCAGGTCGGCGACCCGTTCCAGGAGAAGCTCCTCATCGAGTGCACCCTGGAGATCTTCCGGGAGAAGCTCGTCGCCGGTATCCAGGACCTCGGCGGCGCCGGGCTCTCCTGCGCCACCAGCGAGCTGGCGTCCGCCGGTTCCGGCGGGATGCGGGTCGAGCTGGACACCGTGCCGCTGCGTGACGCGACCCTCTCGCCCGAGGAGATCCTCATGAGCGAGTCGCAGGAGCGCATGTGCGCGGTGGTCGAGCCCGACAAGGTCGCCCGCTTCATGGAGATCTGCGAGAAGTGGGACGTCATCGCCACCGTCATCGGTGAGGTGACCGAGGGCGAGCGCCTGGAGATCTTCTGGCACGGCGAGCAGATCGTCGACGTACCGCCGCGCTCGGTGGCCCATGACGGCCCGGTCTACCACCGGCCGTACGCGCGCCCCGACTGGCAGGACGCCCTCCAGGCGGACGACGCCAACAAGCTGGCACGCCCGGCGACCTCCGCCGAGCTGAGGGAGCAGGTCCTGCGGCTGATCGCGTCGCCGAACCAGGCGTCCAAGGCGTGGATCACCGACCAGTACGACCGGTTCGTGCAGGGCAACACCGTCCTCGCGCAGCCCGAGGACGCCGGAATGGTCCGGATCGACGAGGAGTCGAACCTCGGCGTGGCGATGGCGACCGACGGCAATGGCCGGTACGCGAAGCTCGACCCGTACACGGGCGCGCAGCTCGCGCTGGCGGAGGCGTACCGCAATGTCGCCGCCTCCGGTGCCAGGCCGCTGGCCATCTCCGACTGCCTGAACTTCGGCTCGCCCGAGGACCCGGCGGTCATGTGGCAGTTCGCCGAGGCCACGCGCGGGCTGGCGGACGGCTGCCTCCAGCTGGGCACCCCCGTCACCGGCGGCAATGTCTCGCTCTACAACCAGACCGGTGAGACGGCCATCCACCCGACGCCGGTCGTCGCGGTGCTCGGTGTGATCGACGACGTCAACCGCCGTACGCCGATCGCGTTCAAGGAAGAGGGCCAGCTCCTCTATCTGCTGGGCGAGACGCGCGAGGAGTTCGGCGGCTCGGCCTGGTCGCAGGTCGTCCACGACCACCTCGGCGGGCTGCCGCCGGCCGTGGACCTGGACCGGGAGAAGCTGCTCGGCGAGATCCTGATCTCGGCGTCCCGCGACGGAATGATCGACGCGGCGCACGATCTGAGCGACGGCGGTCTGATCCAGGCGGTCACCGAGTCCTGCCTGCGCGGCGGGAACGGCGCCCGGCTGGTCGTGCCGGACGGTCTGGACGCGTTCACGTTCCTGTTCAGCGAGTCCGCCGGGCGCGCGATCGTCTCCGTACCGCGCAGCGAGGAACTCCGCTTCACCGACATGTGCGGTGCGCGCGGGCTGCCCGTGACCCGGATCGGGGTCGTGGACGGCGAGGCGGTCGAGATCCAGGGCGAGTTCAGCGTGGCGCTGGCCGAGCTGAAGGACGCCCACGAGGGCACGATCCCCGCGCTGCTGGCCTGAGGCCCGTATCCGGCCGAAGGTCCGTACGCGGCTGAACGCCGTCATATGACGATGAGCCCCCGCCCGGTCTCCACCGGGCGGGGGCTCCGTCGTGCGGCGGGCATCAGGCCATTGCCGGGAAAGGTGACGTCCAACCGCGCGTCCCTCATCTCCGTGCGGAATTCCCCAGCCTGGCCGCGTACGTGGATTCAGGCGCTCTCCGCACCGGTGAAAGGAGCGGGTTTTCTGCTGGGAGAAGGCGTTCCGGGAAAGCTCCCTCCTCCGTACGGAAGTGCTCCCCGTGCCCTCTGAGCAGGGATGACTCCCGATCTCGGCCTCGATACCCTGCCTTTGGCGGAGTGCGGCGGTAAAGCGGGCTTCTCTTCGCGCGTTTCCCGTGCGGGAAATTCCCGGGATTCGGAAATTCCCGGGATTCCATGGGCCGTCGGGTTTTCCGCCGTCCCGGAGGCCCGGCCGAATGGTGCGCGGCCGGAACCGGTGCGTTCACTTCCCGCCAGTCATGGCCGGAGGCGCGTACGGACCCCGGCGGCCGGCCGGGGGCCGCGCATATGCTCGCGCCATGCCACCGGCCAAGAAGCGTCTGCGCAGCTACGACTCCGCCAAGATCCGGACCGCCGTCCTGACCCAGTTCGGGACCGTGCGCGAGGCCGTCGCCCGGCTCACCCCCGAGCAGCTCGCGCTGCCCACCGCGCTCGGCGACTGGACCGTCCGCGAGCTGGCCGCGCATCTCAGCATGGCCGTGGAGTCCGTCAACCGCTATCTCGAACAGCCCGAGTACCCCGGCCCGCCGCCCGGCCCCGTGGTCGTCCTGCCCGAGTGGCCGTTCTCGACCGCGGCCCACGCCCCGGCGATCTCCGAGGACATCCGCGCGCTGGCCGCGTCCGCCACCCCCGACGAACTGTTCGAGCGGGCCGGGACCCGGATCGCCGCGCTGCTGCCGGGCGCCCCCGACGACCGGCTGCTGGCGACCAGGATCGGTGCGATACGCCTCGGCGACTATCTGGTCACCCGGACCGTCGAGCTGATCGTCCACACCGACGACCTGAACCGGGCGGCCGGGCTGAGCGTCCCGTACGAGCGGCAGGCGCTCGCCGCCTGTACGCGGCTGCTCGCCGACGCCCTCGCCGTGAAGGCGCCCGGGGCCTCGACCGAGGTGCGGATCCCGCCGTACGCGGTGGTGCAGTGCGTGGAGGGTCCCCGGCACACCCGCGGTACGCCGCCCAACGTCGTGGAGACCGATCCGCTGACGTGGGTCAGGCTCGCCACCGGACGGACGACCTGGCGCGAGGCGCTGGACGCGGCGCGGGTCGCCGCCAGTGGCGAACGCGCGGATCTGGCCGGGCTGCTGCCGCTCATGGGGTGACGGGACCCCGCCGCACGAGCGACATCGGAAGAACCGCGGAACCGGAGTCCGGCCCGCTCCGTCCCACCGGTATGCCGAAGCAGCGGATCACCACAGTCACTACTGTCACAGCCGTCACTACCGTCGCTCTGCTCACACTGGCCGCCTGCGGTACGGAGTCCGGCAAGGGCTCGGGATCGGGCGCCGGCGCGGGCTCCGGCGGCGAGGTACGGACCGAGACCGCCCTCACCGATGTGCGCTGGAACGTCGCCAGCGTGACGGTCGGCGGCAAGAAGACCGCCGCCCCCGCCGGTGCCAGCGTGCAGATCGACTCCCAGGGCCGGGCCAGCGCGAAGACGGGCTGCAACTCCATCGGCGCGGAGGTCACCGTCGAGGGCGACACCGTCACCGTGGGCAAGAAGCAGACCACGCTGATCGGGTGTCCGAAGGAGCTGGAGACCTTCGAGAAGGCCCTCGACGGCGCCTTCTCCGGCAAGCTCAAGGCCACCGTCCAGGACAAACGGCTCACGCTCACCACCGCCGACGGCGACGCGATCGCCCTGACCTCCGAGCCCCCCGCCCCCCTCGTGGGCACCGAGTGGACCGTCGACGCGCTGGCCCAGGGCGCCACCGCGACCTCCCTGCCCAAGGGGACGGACGGCAAGGCGCACTTCACGTTCCGTGAGGACGGCAAGGGCCTGTCCATGGAGGGCAGCCTCGGCTGCAACACCTTCAGTGCGCCCGCGAAGCTCTCCGCGTCCGCGTCCGACTCCGCGGCCACCCTCACGGTCGGCCGGGTCAGCTCCACCCGCAAGCTCTGCCCGGGGCCCGAAATGACCCTGGAACGCCAGGTACAGAAGGTGCTGGAGGGCAAGGTCTCCTATGAGCTGCGTCACCGCGGGCTGAGCCTCACGTCCGCCGACGGCCAGGGACTGAGCGCCACCGCGCCCGCTCCGGGGAAGTAGTCGGAGGACCGGCGGGGGGCCGGTCCGCATCCCCAATTCGGACCAGTGGTCGATCTCGCCTACACTCGGTGGCGTGCCTCGTGGTGATGGACGACTCAACCACGACCTGCTCCCCGGAGAGAAAGGCCCCCAGGACGCTTGTGGCGTCTTCGGAGTCTGGGCCCCGGGCGAAGAGGTCGCCAAGCTCACCTATTTCGGACTGTATGCCCTGCAGCACCGTGGACAGGAGTCCGCGGGCATCGCAGTGAGCAATGGGTCCCAGATCCTGGTTTTCAAGGACATGGGCCTCGTCTCACAGGTCTTCGACGAAACCTCCCTCAGCTCACTCCTCGGCCATATCGCCGTGGGCCATGCCCGCTACTCCACCACCGGCGCCTCGGTGTGGGAGAACGCGCAGCCGACCTTCCGGGCCACGGGCCATGGCTCCATCGCGCTCGGCCACAACGGCAATCTGGTCAATACCGCCCAGCTCGCCGAGATGGTCGCCGATCTGCCCAAGGAGAACGGCCGGACGACGCGCGTCGCCGCCACCAACGACACCGACCTGGTCACGGCGCTGCTCGCCAGCCAGGTCGACGAGGACGGCAAGCCCCTCACGGTCGAGGAAGCCGCCGCCAAGGTGCTGCCCGAGGTGAAGGGCGCCTTCTCGTTCGTCTTCATGGACGAGCACACGCTCTACGCCGCCCGTGACCCCCAGGGCATCCGCCCGCTGGTCCTCGGCCGGCTCGAACGTGGCTGGGTCGTCGCCTCCGAGGGCGCCGCTCTCGACATCTGCGGTGCCTCGTACGTCCGGGAGATCGAGCCCGGCGAGCTGATCGCCATCGACGAGAACGGTCTCCGTTCGCAGCGATTCGCGGAAGCGAAGCCCAAGGGCTGTGTCTTCGAGTATGTCTATCTGGCCCGTCCCGATACGGACATCGCCGGGCGGAACGTCTATCTGTCCCGGGTCGAAATGGGGCGGAAACTCGCCAAGGAAGCTCCGGTCGAGGCGGATCTGGTCATAGCGACCCCGGAGTCCGGCACGCCGGCCGCGATCGGCTACGCGGAGGCCAGCGGCATCCCGTACGGATCGGGCCTGGTCAAGAACGCCTATGTCGGCCGGACCTTCATCCAGCCGTCCCAGACCATCCGCCAGCTGGGCATCCGTCTCAAGCTGAACCCGCTGAAGGAAGTCATCCGGGGCAAGCGCCTGGTGGTCGTCGACGACTCGATCGTCCGCGGCAACACCCAGCGCGCCCTGGTCAAGATGCTCCGTGAGGCGGGCGCCGCCGAGGTCCACATCCGGATCTCGTCGCCGCCGGTGAAGTGGCCGTGCTTCTTCGGGATAGATTTCGCCACCCGCGCCGAGCTGATCGCCAACGGCATGACGGTGGAGGAGATCGGCGTCTCCATGGGAGCCGACTCCCTCGCGTACATCTCGCTCGACGGCATGATCGAGGCGACGACCATCGCCAAGCCGAATCTCTGCCGTGCCTGCTTCGACGGCGAGTACCCGATGGATCTTCCCGACCCCGAGCTGCTCGGCAAGCAGCTGCTGGAGACCGAGCTGGCGGCGGGACCTGCCAATACCGCCGCCACGGACGCGCTCCGCCGCCCGTAGCCGCCCGCGTCCTCCCCGCCCGTGACCGTCCGTTCCTCCGACGACCGTAAGACGACAGGAAAGTACCCAGCCATGTCCGAAACGACTACTGGTGCCAGCTATGCCGCCGCGGGCGTCGACATCGAAGCCGGTGACCGCGCGGTCGAGCTGATGAAGGAGTGGGTGAGGAAGACCCGTCGCCCCGAGGTCCTCGGCGGCCTCGGCGGCTTCGCCGGCCTCTTCGACGCCTCCGCCCTCAAGCGCTACGAGCGCCCGCTGCTCGCCTCCGCCACCGACGGGGTCGGTACGAAGGTCGACCTCGCCCGCAAGATGAGCGTGTACGACACGATCGGTCACGATCTGGTCGGCATGGTCGTCGACGACCTGGTGGTCTGCGGCGCCGAGCCCCTCTTCATGACCGACTACATCTGTGTCGGCAAGGTCCACCCCGAGCGGGTCGCCGCCATCGTCAAGGGCATCGCCGAAGGCTGTGTGCTGGCCGGCTGCGCCCTGGTCGGCGGCGAGACCGCCGAGCACCCCGGACTGCTCGGCGAGGACGACTTCGACGTCGCCGGCGCCGGTACGGGCGTGGTCGAGGCGGACCGGCTGCTCGGCGCGGACCGTATCCGTACGGGTGACGCGGTGATCGCCATGGCGTCCTCCGGTCTTCACTCCAACGGGTACTCGCTGGTCCGGCACGTGGTCTTCGACCGGGCCGGCTGGTCGCTGGACCGCGAGGTCGCGGAGTTCGGCCGCACCCTGGGCGAGGAACTGCTCGAACCCACCAAGATCTACTCGCTGGACTGCCTGGCGCTCGCCAGGACCACCGAGGTGCACGCGTTCAGCCACATCACCGGCGGCGGTCTGGCGGCCAATCTGGCCCGGGTGATCCCGGACGGACTGCACGCCACGGTGGATCGCTCGACCTGGACGCCCGGCGCGGTCTTCGACGTCGTCGGCACGGCGGGCCGGGTGGAGCGCCTGGAGCTGGAGAAGACGCTGAACATGGGCGTCGGCATGATGGCGGTCGTCCCGCGGGAATCGGCCGACGCCGCGCTCACCACGCTCGCCGACCGGGGAGTGGACGCCTGGATCGCCGGAGAGATCACCGAGCGGGCCGGCCACGCCACCGGAGCCACGCTGACCGGCGACTACGCGGGCTGAGCGCGGAGAGGATCCGCCCCGTCCAGGGGCCGCCCCGGCACCGCCGGAGGCCCCGTGGACAGGGCGGACAGGCGAAAAACGGACAGGGAAGAAGCGGACAGCACAGAACCCGGTCCCGGACTACCGCCCAGGACCGGGCAATGAGCTACTGCTCGGGGTATATCGACGTATAAGGACGTCAAGCGCCGCGGCGCTGCGTCGAGGGTCCGGACTCGTCGTCCTCGTCCTCGTCGTCGTTGTACCGATCCGCGTACTTCGCGTACGGGTCATCTTCCTCGTCGTCATCCTCGAACGGCTCCGCGTTCGGTGGTTGACTTGAAGGCGATGCGCCCAGCTCGTTGGCCAGACGCGACAGGTCAGTCCCGCCGCTGTTGTACTTCAGCTGGCGGGCGACCTTCGTCTGCTTGGCCTTGGCCCGGCCGCGCCCCATGGCTCGACCCCCTCGGTGACGGGGCTCGACGGCCCCAGAGTCTTGACACGCGTTCATGAATCAGAACGAGCTCTCCGCGGAGAGACCCGTCCGTAGGGCTTCAACGGTACCTGCTTCCGCGGCCATACGGTACGCCGCCCGCATGACGCGCCCCGGCGCAGGACCAACGAGATGCCCCGTCCTCGCTGGTCAGCTGCGATTTTAACCTCTTCTTGAGGGGCGACCCGCCGACCGGCGTGAGTCTGGTCTCCCGAACGGTCCCCCGCGCGGTCCACCGGGCGTCACGCCGGCCTCGCGCGGGGTCAGGGACGGCGGGCTTCCGCCATCTTCTGCTCGGCGATCCTGTCCGCCGCCGCGGCCGGCGGAATACCGTCTTCCTTCGCACGTGCGAATATCGCCAGCGTGGTGTCGAAGATCTTCGTGGCCTTGGCGTGGCAGCGCTCGAAGTCGAACCCGTTCAGTTCGTCGGCGACCTGGATCACCCCGCCGGCGTTCACCACGTAGTCCGGCGCGTAGAGGATCCCGCGGTCCGCGAGGTCCTTCTCGACGCCGGGGTGCGCGAGCTGGTTGTTGGCCGCTCCGCACACCACGGCCGCGGTGAGCACGGGTACCGACGCGTCGTTCAGCGCGCCGCCGAGCGCGCACGGGGCGTAGATGTCCATGCCGGCGGTACGGATCAGCGCGTCGTTGTCGGGGACGACGGCGACCTGCGGGTACTGGTCGGTGACGCGGGTGACCGACTCTTCCCGTACGTCCGTGATGACGACCTGGGCGCCGTCCTGGAGCAGATGCTCCACCAGCAGCCGCCCGACCTTGCCGACGCCCGCGATGCCGACCGTACGGCCGCGCAGCGAGGGGTCGCCCCACTGGTGCCGCGCGCTCGCCCGCATGCCCTGGAAGACCCCGAAGGCCGTCAGGACCGACGAGTCGCCCGCGCCGCCGTTCTCCGGCGACCGTCCCGTGGTCCACCGGCACTCCCGCGCCACGACGTCCATGTCCGCGACGTACGTGCCGACGTCGCAGGCGGTGACGTACCGGCCGCCGAGCGAGGCCACGGCCCGGCCGTAGGCGAGCAGCAGCTCGGTACGCCGGGCGCCCTCGAACTGCGTGGAGTCCCCGATGATCACGGCTTTGCCGCCGCCGTGGCCGAGCCCGGCCATGGCGTTCTTGTACGACATGCCCCGCGAGAGGTTCAGCGCGTCGGCGACGGCCTCTTCCTCGGACGCGTAGGCGTGGAAACGAGTACCGCCCAGGGCGGGGCCCAGGGCGGTCGAATGAATGGCGATCACGGCCTTGAGGCCGCTGGCACGGTCCTGGCAGAGCACGACTTGCTCGTGGCCTCCCTGCTCCGAACGGAACAGGGTGTGCAGTGCGTCGACAGGAGCGCCGGTCACATCGGTCACTGTGGTGACTCCCAAGTAAGAAACGGCGGTGGGAAGGCCCCTCCCATGGGTTGGGGGAGGGCCTGATGGAGCGGTTGTGCGGGTGAGGCGGTCGAGCAAGCAAGAGCGTAATTCCTGTGGGGGCGCAGATCAGCCGCAGTGCTGAGGATCACCCCCTTGTGGGGTACGGACATGGGACGATGCGCCGCATGCCGGCGGTGTCTTCGATTCTTGTCCCTTACGCGTCCTACCTGCGGGTCTACGAGCCGCTGGCTGCCTTCGCGGAGCCCGAACGCGGCCATTGGCGCCGTTACGCCGCCCGGGACGGTACGCCGACGGCACAGGACGAACTACGGCGCTCCCTGGCCGACTTGCTGCCCACCCCGCCGGTGCCGGTGCCCGTGCACGAGAGCGCGGACGCCTTCATCGCGGAGGTGGACGGCGTGGTGTGCGTCTGTCCGTGGCGGACCCGGCTGCGCGGCTGGCTGGCCCTGGAGGAGCTGGGGGAGGTGCTGCCCGTACCGCTGCTGGACGCGGTGCTGCCGCCGGTGGTGCGCGGGCAGGCGGCGAAGGACTACGAGCGCTGGCGGGACCGCAACCCGGACGCCCGGCCGTGGATCCGGACGGCGGTCTGGCAGGTGCCGGTGCGCTGGTTCACGCTTTTCTCCGACGACGAGCGCACTTTTGAGCCAGGTCCGGCCGAGGGGGCCGGGGAGGGCGGGGAGGACGGGGCCAAAGTGCGGATGCTGCGCTACCGGACCCCGATGGTGCAGGCCCGGCGCCGGCTGGCCCGCTCGCTGAAGACCCTGCGGGACGCCGTGGACGACGGTCCGCTGATCGAGGGACTGGTGGACGTGGGGCGCTGGCTGGAGGAGTTCCACCCGCGCTCACTGGTCGAACTGGACTACGGCGGCCTGGTGCACGTACTGTCCTGCGCTCAGCTCGCCGAGGACCACTCGGCGGCCGATGTGGCGGCGGCGATCACGGCGCTGCGGGACGGGGACGACGAGGGTGCCGGGGAGGCGTACGGGCGGCTCATGGAGCGGTGGCGGGCGGTCCGGGACCGTCAGTTCGCGAACTGAGTTCATACTCTGTCCCACTCACCGACTCCCACGGGGCGCAGAGTGGCGGGCGGGGAGCCGCGGTCGGCGAGCGCGCGGAGCGGCATCCGAAACGGGCGCCGAAACGGGCAGTGCCCGGCCCTTTACGGGCAGTGAACCGGCCCTAGGGCAGAGGTCCCGATCCGGGCCTTTGTCTCAAGCGTGACGGACCGCACTAACGGGGCTCTTGCGCCCATCACCCACCCTCGTGTCAAAATAGGACAAGGAGTCCGGGGAGGGTTCCTTCCGTCCAAGTGTGGGCGGAACGCTCAGCATTGCACTCTATGCGGGGGATCTGTTGACTCCTGATCGCTCTGTGACTGATCGTATCTGTGACGTGACTGTCCGCTATGGCATGGTCCATCGGCTTCCGCCACTGATGGGCACCTCAGAGGGCAATTCCATCGGTTTGGCCGACGTGGCTGGACGGATGGTGTAGTTGTAGTGCCGAGGACAAGCCGTTCGTCCTATAACCGACTCGGCCCGCGTCCGCCATTTCGGGCAACGCGGGTCAAGGTGCAGAATTTAGAGGAAAGAACCGAGATGGTTCGGTTCTCCCGAGGAGGCCGCTCATGACCGCTCGCACCCCTGATGCCGAGCCGCTGCTGACCCCGGCTGAGGTTGCCACGATGTTCCGCGTGGACCCGAAGACGGTCACGCGCTGGGCAAAAGCCGGCAAGCTCACGTCCATCCGCACGCTCGGTGGGCATCGCCGGTACCGCGAGGCAGAGGTCCGCGCACTGCTTGCGGGTATTCCGCAGCAGCGCAGCGAGGCCTGAACACCCCAGTAAGGCTCATTAGGGCTCAACTACAAGCAGGGCACAGCCGGGTCCCCCAAACTCGGTCGTCCCGACCCATAGCTCCACACGACGGGCGCCTGCCCCAACAGGCCCCATGCCCTCGCAACACGGGTAAGTCGTCGATCGCGCTGGACTCCGCCGGGTCCAGCGCGATCTTTTTTGTGCGCCGGGGAGGCGACGTCCCCGCCCTGTTGGGGCACTGTGCGAGGGCTCCCGGAGATGCTCCGGGAGTGGGTCGGGAGAGGGTGCAATTGCACATATTAAATTGGTGCGTTGTAGGTGGGGTGTAAGCGCCGTCATTCCAGAAACTCATTCGGTGACTAGCGTCACACCGCGAAAGGCTTGCCAACAGCGGGCGTGCTACGGGATGGATCAAGGGCAGTCGGCGGGGCACGGAGCGGAGGTGGCTTGACCCTCCGCTAACTCCCCCTCCAGGAAGCAGTCTTCGAGGAACAGGTCGTCGCCCACCGAGGGCTCCATGGCGAGCCGCTGGAGGCGATGACAGATCGGGCAGTACCCGGTTCGATGCGGGTGGCCGGACGCGGCCGCCAGATGGGCGCGCAGCAGCGCGCGAGTCTCGTGCTTCGTCTTCGATGTCGTCACGCACACCACCCCCGGTGCGGGCCCCTGGATGCGATGAGCGTGGGGTCCTTCTGCTTAGGTACCCCCGGCCGTTGGCGCCGTCAAGGAGCTGCGGCCCAGGTCCGGCCGATTTGGGTACGCCATTACTGCCGCGTGACCACCGCGTCGACGGCGCTTGCCGTATGCAATGGGGTCACCTGTGACAGGGAACAGCACGGAACGACGGAAGGGCCCGCATCCGAGGGGATGCGGGCCCTTCCTCTACTGCGGTCCTGACGGGATTTGAACCCGCGGCCTCCACCTTGACAGGGTGGCGAGCACTCCAAACTGCTCCACAGGACCAGGTTTCGCGGCCCCGTAGTGGCGGCTGCGAAACGAGACTCTACAGCAGCTCGGAGGTCCGGTCGAACTCACTCCCCGCGCACCCTCCGCCCTGCACGCGTTACGGCGCCGCCGCGTCGATCGCCTTGATGATGCGCTTGTCCGAGACGGGCTGCGCGGTGCCCAGCGCGTGCGCGAAATAGCTCACCCGCAGCTCCTCGATCATCCAGCGGATGTCCAGCACCTGCTGCGGCACCGGCCGTCCCCGCGGCAGCTGTTCGAGCAGCCAGGCGTACTCGTCCTGCATCTCGTGGACCTTCTCCATGCGCGTCGTGTCGCGCTGGACGCTCGTCGGCATCTGCTGGAGCCGGCGGTCCGCCGCGACGAGATAGCGCATCAGGTCGGGCAGCCGGCGCAGCCCGGTGCGGGTGACGAAGCCCGCCGGTACGAGGGCCGCCAGCTGGTCCCTGACGTCCTGGACGTTGGTGACCAGCGTCAGACTGCCCGTGGCCTTCAGACGGCGCTCGCAGGCCTGCCAGGCGGCCAGGATCTGCTGGACCTGCCCGATGGTCCGTACGGTCGCGTCGACGAGATCGGCGCGCACCCGGTCGTACAGCTTCCGGAACGATTCCTCGTCCCACGCCGGACCCCCGTGGTCCGCGATCAGCTTGTCGGCGGCGGCCATGGCGCAGTCGTCGAACAGCGCCTGGATGGAGCCGTGCGGATTGCGGGAGAGCGCCAGCTTCTGCTGGTTGGTGAGCTTGTCGGAGGCGAACTTCGCCGGGTTCACCGGGATGTTCAGCAGAATCAGCCGGCGCGTCCCGGCCCACATCGCCTGGCGCTGCTCGGCCTCGGTGTCGAAGAGCCGTACGGCCACGGTCGCGCCCTGGTCGACCAGCGCCGGGTACGCCTTGACGGGCTGGCCGGCCCGCCGGGTCTCGAAGACCCGGGAGAGCGTGCCGACCGTCCAGTCCGTCAGCCCCGTACGTTCGATCGCCTCGCCGCCCGCGCGCTCGGCGGTGGCCGCGGCGGCCTTGGAGAGCGCCTGACGGGCCTTGGGGCGCAGCTGGAGCCTGAGCGCCTCCAGATCCTTGTCCTCGGCGATCTTGCGGCGGCGTTCGTCGACGACGCGGAACGTGATCCTGAGGTGGTCGGGCATCCGGGCCGGATCGAAGTCGTCGGCCGTGACCGGCACCCCGACCATCCGCTGGAGCTCGCGGGCCAGTGTCACCGGCAGCGGCTCCTGGAGGGGCACGGCACGCTCCAGGAACGCCTTGGCGTAGTTCGGCGCGGGCACGTAGTGGCGGCGGATCGGCTTGGGCAGCGAGCGGATCAGCTCCATGACCACGTCCTCGCGCAGGCCCGGGATCTGCCAGTCGAAGCCCTCGGAGGTGACCTGGTTGAGCACCTGGAGAGGGACGTGGACGGTCACGCCGTCCGCGTCCGTACCCGGCTCGAACTGGTACGTCACCCGGAACTTGAGGGGTCCCTGGCGCCAGGAGTCCGGATAGTCGTCCTTGGTGACGGAGCCGGCCTTCTCGTTGATGAGCATCGAGCGCTCGAAGTCGAGCAGCTCCGGCTCCTCTTTGCGTCTCTTCTTCCACCAGGAGTCGAAGTGCGCGCCGGAGACCACCTCCTCCGGCACCCGCTGGTCGTAGAAGTCGTAGAGCGTCTCGTCGTCCACGAGGATGTCGCGGCGCCGGGCGCGATGCTCCAACTCCTCGACCTCGCCCAGGAGTTTGCGATTGTCATGGAAGAACTGGTGGTGCGTGCGCCAGTCGCCCTCGACCAGCGCGTGACGGATGAACAGCTCCCGGGACGCTTCCGGGTCGATCCGGCCGAAATTCACCTTGCGCTGCGCGACGATCGGTACGCCGTACAGCGTCACCTTCTCGTACGCCATCACGGCCGCCATGTCCTTCTCCCAGTGCGGCTCGCTGTACGTCCGCTTGAGGAGGTGGCCGGCGAGGGGCTCGATCCACTCGGGCTCGATCTTCGCGTTGACACGCGCCCAGAGCCGGGAGGTCTCCACCAGCTCGGCGGACATGAGGAAGCGCGGCGGCTTCTTGAAGAGCGCGGAACCGGGGAACACCGCGAACTTCGCGCTGCGGGCGCCGAGATATTCGTTCTTGGCGCCGTCTTTCACATCCTTCATCCCGATGTGCGAGAGCAGCCCGGCGAGCAGCGAGACGTGGACGGACTGGTCCCCCGCGTCCTCCTCGTTGAGGTGGATGCCCATCTGCTTGGCGACCGTACGCAGCTGCGAGTAGATGTCCTGCCACTCGCGGATCCGCAGGAAGTTCAGATATTCCGCTTTGCACATCCGGCGGAAGGCCGAGGAGGACAGCGTCTTCTGCTGCTCCCTGATGTAGCGCCAGAGATTGATGAACGCCAGGAAGTCGGAGGTCTCGTCCTTGAACCGGGCGTGCTGCTGGTCCGCCTGGGCCTGCTTGTCGGCGGGCCGCTCGCGGGGGTCCTGGATGGAGAGCGCGGCGGCGATCACCATCACCTCGCGCACGCAGCCGTTGCGGTCGGCCTCGATGACCATCCGGGCCAGCCGCGGGTCCACCGGGAGCTGCGAGAGCTTGCGGCCGAGCGGGGTGAGCCGCTTCCTCGGATCCTTCTGCGCGGCCTGCGACGGGTCGAACGCGCCCAGCTCCTGGAGCAGCTGCACGCCGTCGCGGATATTGCGGTGGTCCGGCGGATCGATGAAGGGGAACTTCTCGATGTCGCCCAGGCCGGCCGCGGTCATCTGGAGGATGACGGACGCCAGATTCGTACGGAGGATCTCGGCGTCGGTGAACTCCGGACGCGACTCGAAGTCGTCCTCGGAGTAGAGCCGTACGCAGATCCCGTCGGACGTACGGCCGCAGCGGCCCTTGCGCTGGTTGGCGCTGGCCTGGGAGATCCGCTCGATCGGCAGCCGCTGGACCTTGGTGCGGTGGCTGTAGCGGGAGATACGGGCGGTGCCCGGATCGATGACGTACTTGATGCCGGGGACGGTCAGCGAGGTCTCGGCGACATTCGTGGCCAGAACGATCCTGCGTCCGCTGTGGCGCTGGAACACGCGGTGCTGCTCGGCGTGCGAGAGCCGGGCGTAGAGGGGGAGGACCTCGGTGCCCCGGAGCTTGCGCTTCTCCAGGGCGTCGGCGGTGTCGCGGATCTCCCGCTCGCCGGAGAGGAAGACCAGGATGTCGCCCGGCCCCTCCGACTGGAGCTCGTCCACGGCCTCGGAGATCGCGGTGATCTGGTCGCGGTCGCCCTCCTCGCCGTCCTCCTCCAGCAGGGGGCGGTAGCGGACCTCGACGGGGTACGTACGCCCCGAGACCTCCACGATGGGCGCGCTCCGCCGCGCTTCGCCGTCGCCGTCGCCGTTGCCGCCTCCGCTGTCGCCGCCGTCGACGCCGACGGAGGCGAAGCGGCCGAAGTGCCGGGCGAAGCGCTCCGGGTCGATCGTCGCGGATGTGACGACGACCTTCAGGTCCGGGCGTCTGGGGAGCAGCTGGGCCAGATAGCCCAGCAGGAAGTCGATGTTGAGGCTCCGCTCATGGGCCTCGTCGATGATGATCGTGTCGTAGGCGAGCAGCTCGCGGTCCGTCTGGATCTCGGCGAGCAGGATGCCGTCGGTCATCAGCTTGACGAACGTCGCGTCCCGGTCGACCTGGTCGGTGAACCGGACCTTCCAGCCGACGGCCTCGCCCAGCGGGGTGTCCAGCTCCTCCGCGACGCGCTCGGCGACGGTACGGGCGGCGATCCTGCGCGGCTGGGTGTGCCCGATCATGCCGCGGACCCCGCGGCCCAGCTCCAGACAGATCTTGGGGATCTGCGTCGTCTTGCCCGACCCGGTCTCACCGGCGACGATCACGACCTGGTGGTCGCGTATCGCCTCCAGGATCAGGTCCTTCTTCTGGCTGACGGGCAGCTGCTCGGGGTACGAGACGGCGGGCATCCGCGCCCTGCGCAGCCGGGTGCGCTCGGCGGCCTTTCCGGCCTCGCCGGCGATCTCGTCCAGCACGGCCTGCCGCGCTTCGGGCTTACGGATGCGCCGTGCGCCTTCGAGACGGCGGCCGAGCCGCTGCGCGTCGCGCAGGGAGACGTCGGCGAGCAGGGTCTGGAGGTCGGCGAAGGAAGTAGACATACCTGGCCCAGGATCTCACCCGCCGCTCGGGAGTGGCGAACCCATTTCAGCGGTGGCCCCGGCAGGGTGGCCATGGCGCGGCGGCCATGGTGGTCGCGGCGACCCGGCGGGTCGGGGGGCCGTATTGCCCGATCGGGACGAGCACCCCTTACGATGCGAGGCACGTACCCCGTACTCGTCCTCCTTCTGTCCCCCGTATTCCTTCTGTCCCCCCGTATCGCCGACCTTCGGAGAGGCTCAGCCGATGCCCCGCACGCGCACCGGAAGCAGGCGCCGCCGCTTCGTGGATGTGGGTGTGGGCGGGGCGCTGCTGGGGGTGCTGGTCGCGCTGCTGTTCTGTCTTCCGTCGGCCGCCGTGGCGGTCGGGACGGCCGGCGCCGCCGAGACCGCCGTGGGTGCCGCGGCCGTCGGGACCGCCGGGGCCGAGGCCGTCGCGGTCGGCAGCGGGCACGGCGGGCAGACTCCGGGGTGCGGGCGCGGCGACCAGGACGATACGGGCATCCCGCCCATCACCCCGTCGCGCGGCAGCTCCGTCCATGAACTGCTGCCCGCGCTCCACGACGCCCGTGACGCCGCCGGCGCGTGGGGCGTCGCTCAGGCCGCGCTCGCCGTGACTCCCGACCGCGGGCCGCCGCCGGTCGCCGCGCCGTCTCCGGTCGATCTCTCCGTACTGCGCGTATAGGGCCCGGCTCCGTCCGCCCCTTTCGTCC
Organism: Streptomyces sp. NPDC088147; assembly: GCF_044741565.1. Classification (NCBI taxonomy): domain Bacteria; kingdom Bacillati; phylum Actinomycetota; class Actinomycetes; order Kitasatosporales; family Streptomycetaceae; genus Streptomyces; species Streptomyces sp. NPDC088147. The sequence continues at coordinate 920,733 of NZ_JBIUSY010000003.1, forward strand.
CCTTTTCATGGATTGCTACGGAGAGCCGAACACCCATGTCCGCACAGCCTTCCCGGATGTCCTCCCGCCGCGCCCTCGCCATCGGCGCCGGCGTCGTGGCCGCCGCCGCCCTGCTCGGCGTCGTCTCCTACACCGCCACCAAGCCCGACACCTCCACCCGCGTCGCGACCGGGGACAGCCCGGTCGCCGAGATCTCCCCGGAGCCGCAGACCGGGGTCTACCCCGAGCTGGCGAAGCTCGCCCGCCGCGCCCCGGCGGACCCGCTCGCCGTCGGCCGGGCGGACGCGCCGGTCGTCATGGTCGAGTACGCCGACTTCAAGTGCGGCTACTGCGGCAAGTTCGCCCGCGACACCGAGCCCGGCCTCGTCGAGAAGTACGTCGAGAACGGCACCCTGCGCATCGAATGGCGCAACTACCCGATCTTCGGCGAGGAGTCGGAGGCCGCCGCCCGCGCCGGCTGGGCCGCCGGACAGCAGGGCCGCTTCTGGGAGTTCCACTCGGCCGCGTACGCCGAGGGCGCGAAGGAGAAGGGCTTCGGCGCGGCCCGGCTCGACGCGCTCGCCCGGGAGGCCGGGGTGAAGGACCTGGACCGGTTCCGGCGCGACCGTACCGGGGACGCCGCCGCGGCCGCCGTACGGAAGGACCAGGAGGAGGCGTACGGCCTCGGCGCCACCTCCACGCCGTCCTTCCTCATCAACGGCCGCCCCATCGCGGGCGCGCAGCCGGTGGAGGCCTTCACGCAGGCCATCGAGTCGGCGAAGGCCGCGGCGAAGCCCGCCCCCGGGCCCGCCCCGGAGCAGGCCCCCGAGTCTGCTTCCGAGTCCGCCCCGGAGTCCTCCCCCGAGGCCGGCACGGGGGACGGGGACCAGTGACCGACATCGGGTATCCGGTCGCGCTGCTCGGCGGGCTCCTCGCGCTGCTCAGCCCGTGCAGCGCCCTGCTCCTGCCCGCGTTCTTCGCGTACTCCATCGACTCGGCCGGCCGCCTCCTGGCCCGTACCGGCATCTTCTATCTCGGCCTGGCGACCACGCTCGTCCCGCTGGGCGCCGCCGGTTCCTTCGCCGGCCGGCTGTTCTACGGGCACCGCGATCTGCTGGTCGCCGTCGGAGGCTGGCTGATCATCGCGCTCGGGGCCGCCCAGATCCTCGGCATGGGCTTCGCCTCGCGCCGTATGGCCGCGCTGTCGGGCCGGATCCGGCCGACGACCGCGCTGTCGGTGTACGCCCTCGGCATGGTCTACGGGCTCGCCGGTTTCTGCGCGGGCCCGATCCTCGGCAGCGTGCTGACCGTGGCCGCGCTGAGCGGCAGTCCCGTCTACGGCGGGCTGCTGCTCGCGGTGTACGCGCTGGGCATGGCCGTACCGCTCTTCCTGCTCGCCCTGCTCTGGGAACGGTTCGATCTCGGCGGGCGGCGGTGGCTGCGCGGCCGGGCCTTCCGGCTCGGACGCTTCGAACTGCACACGACCTCACTGCTCTCGGGGCTGTTCTTCCTCGTCCTGGGCGCGGTCTTCCTCGTCTTCGACGGGACGACGGCGCTGCCGGGGCTGCTCTCGGTCGACGACTCCTTCGCGACCGAACAGTGGGCGCGCGGGGTCGGGGCGGCGATCCCGGACTGGGCGCTGCTCGGTGGGGTGGTGCTGGTGGTGGCGGTGATCACACTGGTGCGCTGGCTCCACGGGCGCGAGGAGCGTGACGACCGCGAGGGGCACGGCGACAGCGAGAGGCACGGCGACAGCGCCGATCGCGAGAGCCGCGAAAGTCCCGAAAGCCGCGAGAGCCGCGACGGGCGGGCCGCGCACGACGACCCGGCCGAGCCGGTCCGTACCGAGACCGGAGCATGAGAAAAGCCCCCCGCCGAGAAACTCGGTGGGGGGCTCTCGCCCTTACGGGCCGAAGTGGCTGGGGCCGGGATCGAACCGGCGACCTATCGCTTTTCAGGCGATCGCTCGTACCAACTGAGCTACCCAGCCACGCAACCTCGACGGCTGCAGCGGTCCTGACGGGATTTGAACCCGCGGCCTCCACCTTGACAGGGTGGCGAGCACTCCAAACTGCTCCACAGGACCAAGCAATGTGCGAGCACTAGTCTCGCACACAGTGTTGCGTGCCCCCAACGGGATTCGAACCCGTGCTACCGCCTTGAAAGGGCGGCGTCCTGGGCCACTAGACGATGAGGGCTAAGGGCCCGCCTGGGCGCTTTGCAGCGCGTCGGGGACGTGAGAAGCATATGGGATGGGCAGAGCTATCGCCAAAACGATTCAGGGAGCGGGTACGGGGAGGCCCGGCGGGGGCGGTGAGGATGCGGCGCCGCCGGGCGCGGGCGAGGCGGCGCCCGGCGTACGGGCCGGGGTGCCGGGCGTACGGGCCGGGGAGCCCGGTGGTGCCGACGACGGTCCCGTACCGCCGGTGCCCGACGGATCAGGGCCCGGCGAGGCGTCGGCCCCCGGTGTGCCGACCTCCTGCGGAAGATGGCGGCTGACCTCGGCGGTCGTCAGACCCAGCCCGCCGAGGGTGATCTCGTCCCAGGCCTGGAGCCGCTTGGTCGTCCGGTCCAGATAGAGCACGGACATCTGCACCTTCTCCGGACTGTCGTTCTGTACGGCGCGCAGCCCGCCGCCGCCCGTGGAGCCCTCGATCTTCAGCCGGGTGCCGTGCGGCAGCATCTCGGTCTCGCGGTGGTGGATATGGCCCGAGAGGGCCAGCGGGACGAGGCCGTCGGTCTCCCGCGCGGCCACCGGGTTGTGGGCGACGGCGATGTCCACCGGCGTGCCCGCCCGCCGCTGGTCGCGGAGGGCCGAGGCGAGCCGGATGCCCGTCATGCGTTCCGCCGGGTCGCCCTGGGCCTCCACCGAGCGGTCGGGGGTGAACTGCGGGTCGCCGCTGCCCGCCACCCGCACCCCGCCCACGGTCACGGCCCGGCCCTCGTCCAGCACCCGGACGTTCTTCATGCGCCGCAGATACTCCTGGGTGCCCCGCGAGTCGTGGTTGCCGCGCACCCAGACGTACGGGACGTCCAGGTCGGCGATGGGGTCGAGGAAGGTGTTCTCGGCGGAGGCGCCGTGGTCCATGGTGTCGCCGGAGTCGATGATCACGCCGATCCCGTACTGCTCCACGAGGGAGCCGATGATGTGCCAGGCCGCCGGGTTGAGATGGATGTCCGAGACATGCAGCACCCGGAGGGTCGCCGGGTCCGGCTGGAAGGTGGGGAGCGTGGAGGCGGCGTCGTACAGCTTGGTCACGTTGGTGACCAGCCGCGCCAACTCCTTCTGGTAGACGTCGAAATCGTTCACGATCGAGCGCGCGCTGCCGACCACCTGCGGGGCGGAGGAGAGCAGTCCGGAGAACCGCGGCTCCAGCACCGACTTGGGGTTCCAGGTGGCGTACGCGCCGACGCCCGAGGCGGCCAGCAGAGCGAGCGCGAGCCCGCCGGCGGTGAGGGCGCGGCGCGGGCGGCGGTAGACGGCGAGCCCGAGGGCGGTGGCTCCGGAGACGACGGCGACGACGGACCGTACGGCCAGCTCCGTCGTGCCGTCCATGACGTCGTGGCTGACCTCGCCCTGGAGGCCGGAGAGCCGCTCGGGGTGCTCGACGAGCGCCTGGGACCGTACGGGGTCGAGCTGGTCGACGTCGACGTCGAGTCGGATGGGGGCGGTGTGCGTGCTCAGCTCCAGCGCGCCCAGCGGCGAGACGTTGATCTTGGTGCCGCCGGTCAGGGACGGGCGGAGCGTCATCTTGGTGTCCATCGGCCCGACCGGGGTCCGTACGCTGCCGACGATCAGCAGCCCGAGCCAGGCGCCCAGCAGGACGACGGAGAGCAGCCCGACAGCGCGGCTGTAGGGGTGCGGGGAGTGGGTCAGGGTGCTGGTGGGGGCGTCGCGCCGGGAACTGAGATGGCCCTGGATGCGGGTGAGCGAGGTACGGAACGGGAAGCGTGGTACATCACGGGCCATTGGTCGCGTATGCCCATGATGGGGGCGGACCATGCCTGGCCACGGCCATCAGGAGTAGTGGGCAGTGAGCGGGCGGGATGCGGGGAGGGCGGTGGGGACTTCGCCTGCCCCCGGCCCGGCCGGATACCTCCGCTTCAGCTCATGCCCCCGGTCCGGTCGTTACCCCCGGCCCGGCTCGTGCCCCGCGGTCCGGCTTGTTACCCCCGGCCCAGCTCATGCCCCGCGGTCCGGCTCGTTACCCCCAGCCCAGCTCGTGCCCCTGGCCCGGCTCGTTACCCCCAGCCCAGCTCGTGCAGCCGGTCGTCGTCGATGCCGAAGTGGTGGGCGATCTCGTGGACGACGGTCACGGAGACCTCGTGCACCACGTCCTCGGGGGTCTCGCAGTAGCGCAGGGTCGGCCCCATGTAGATGGAGATCCGGTCGGGCAGGACCCCGGCGTACCACTCGCCGCGGTCCGTGAGCGGAGTCCCCTCGTAGAGCCCGAGCAGCTCGGGGTCGGACGCGTCGGGTTCGTCCTCGACGAAGACGGCGACGTTGTCCATGACCTTGGTCAGCTCCGGTGGGATCTGATCAAGGGCCTGGCTCACCAGCTCTTCGAAGGTCTCGCGTGTCATCTCCAGCACAGGGCCATTGTCCAGCAGAGCCCGGCCGAACGGCCCCCGCCTTCCGCATGCGCGGGTGCGGGATGTCTCCCGGGCGTGTCCCCGGCGGGGAAAAGGAAGTTGAGCAGGGAAACCCTCACCTCGCCGTCGGCGGGGAGACCCGTTCCGCGCCCCCCGGAGGTGCCACTCGTGCGCCAGTTGTCCGCCCCAGGCCGTTTCGCCGTCTGGATCGTCACGTCACTGGCGGTCGCGGCCTCCACAGGCTGCATGAGCGTCGGTGAGGACGAAGGAAAGCCGGCGCCCTCGCGGTCGGCGGAGGACCAGGACACCGCGGCCGAGCCCGACGGCGTCACGGGTGAGGGCGCCGGAGCCGGTGAGCCCTACGCCTGGCAGGGCCGTACGGAGAGCGGCGGCGCCGAGAGCGCCGGCGCGGACGGCCGCGATAAGGAGGGCGGGGGCGAGAAGGGCGACGGAGAGGGCACGAGCGACAAGGGCGGCAGCGGCGACAACGGAGCTTCGCCGAGCGCCAGTTCCGACGTCACGCCCTCGCCCGAGCCGTCGAAGGGCACGCGTCCGCAGCCGGGGAAGCCGGTCCCGCCGGGTGACGGGCCCGAACCGCCCAAGGAGCCCACGCGCCCGGCGCCGCCGGCCTCCCCGCCGCCGGGGCCGCCGGATCCGGAACCGCAGCCGGAGCCGGAGCCGACGAGGCCGCCGGAGCAGCCGTCCGCGTCACCGGCGGCGGATGTCCGTACGGGCGCGATGTCGGCCGCCGACGGGATGGGGATGCGGAAGGAGCCGACGGCGTCGCCACAGCTCGGGCCGGTGTGACGGGGGTCACGGCGGAGGCGGTTCGCGTACGGTCCGCTCGCTGGTTTGCCCACCGGGCACGCACTGGTCCGCGCGCTGGCCTGTCCGATGGTCTGTCCGGTGGTCTGTCGGGTGGTCTGCCAGGTGGTTTGCCTAAGAGGGGGGAGGGTGCGTATGGTAGTAGATCGTTTGATCATTGCCCGGCGCCGACACAGAAGAGCGCCGCGTGGCGCGTACTCTCCCTTGCCGTGGCTGACCGCATTGAGGCGGTCGATTTGCGAATCACGGAGTTTGGGCGCGTGCCGAGACTCCGGAAGGTTTCGCATTTCGCATGTCCATTTCCAGTACTGACCACGCCGTCATGCCCGAGAACGAGTTCCCCGAGACGGTCGCCGACGTGACCGCCGAGGCCGCCAAGGCCCCTGAGACCGTTGAGGGCGCGGAGGCCGTCGTGGCCCCCGGGACGGCCATCGAAGCCCCCGAGGCTCCCGAAGCCCCTGAGACCTCCGAGACCTCGGTGGTTGACGAGGCGTCAGACGCCGACGAGACCCCCGGGCTCACCTTCGGCGACCTCGGCCTCCCGGACGGCATCGTCCGCAAGCTCACCCAGAACGGCGTCACCGCCCCCTTCCCGATCCAGGCCGCGACCATTCCGGACGCCCTGGCCGGCAAGGACATCCTGGGCCGTGGCCGTACCGGCTCCGGCAAGACCCTCTCCTTCGGTCTGCCGCTGCTGGCCACGCTCGCCGGCGGCCACACCGAGAAGAAGAAGCCCCGCGGCGTCATCCTCACCCCGACCCGTGAGCTGGCGATGCAGGTCGCGGACGCCCTCCAGCCGTACGGCGACGTGCTCGGCCTGAAGATGAAGGTCGTCTGCGGCGGTACGTCGATGGGCAACCAGATCTACGCGCTGGAGCGCGGCGTCGACATCCTCGTCGCCACCCCGGGCCGGCTGCGCGACATCATCAACCGCGGCGCCTGCTCGCTGGAGCAGGTGCAGATCGCGATCCTCGACGAGGCCGACCAGATGTCGGACCTGGGCTTCATGCCCGAGGTCACCGAGCTGCTCGACCTGGTGCCCGCGGGCGGTCAGCGCATGCTCTTCTCCGCCACCATGGAGAACGAGATCAGCACGCTGGTCAAGCGCTACCTGACCAACCCGGTCAGCCACGAGGTCGACAGCGCCCAGGGCAATGTCACGACCATGACGCACCACGTGCTCGTCGTGAAGCCGAAGGACAAGGCCCCGGTCACCGCCGCGATCGCCGCCCGCAAGGGCCGCACGATCATCTTCGTACGGACGCAGCTGGGCGCCGACCGTATTGCCGAGCAGCTGCGCGACTCGGGCGTGAAGGCCGACGCGCTGCACGGCGGTATGACGCAGGGCGCGCGGACGCGGACGCTGGCCGACTTCAAGGACGGTTACGTCAACGCGCTGGTCGCCACCGACGTCGCCGCGCGCGGTATCCACGTGGACGGCATCGACCTGGTGCTGAACGTGGACCCGGCCGGGGACCACAAGGACTACCTGCACCGCTCGGGCCGTACGGCGCGGGCCGGCAAGTCCGGTGTCGTCGTCTCGCTGGCGCTGCCGCACCAGCGCCGCCAGATCTTCCGGCTGATGGAGGACGCGGGCGTGGACGCCTCGCGCCACATGGTCGGCGGAGCCGGCGCGTTCGACCCGGAGGTCGCCGAGATCACCGGCGCCCGCTCGCTCACCGAGGTCCAGGCCGACTCGGCGAACAACGCGGCCAAGCAGGCCGAGCGCGAGGCCGCCGAGCTGGCCAAGCAGCTGGAGCGCGTCCAGCGCCGTGCCGCCGAACTGCGCGAGGAGGCCGAGCGCCTGGTCGCCCGTGCGGCGCGCGAGCGGGGCGACGACCCGGAGGCGGCGGTGGCCGAGGTGGCCGCCGAGGCCGAGCGCGCGGTGGAGGCGGCTGCCGCCGCCGCTGCCGCCGTACCGGCGCAGCGCGAGGAGCGCAGGGACAGCCGCGACGACCGGGGCAACTTCGGGCGCCGCGACGACCGCGGCGAGCGCAGTGGCCGGGGCGGCGCGCGGGGCTACACCCCGCGTGACGACCGTGGCGGCGAGCGCGGCGCGGACCGCGGCGGTGACCGTGGCGGGTTCCAGCGTCGCGACGACCGCGGTGCCGAGCGCGGTGGCGACCGTGGCGGTGACCGTGGTGGCTTCCGCCGGGACGAGCGCAGGGACAACGACCGCGGTGGCTTCCAGCGCCGTGACGACCGTGGCGGCGAGCGCGGTGGTGAGCGCGGTGGCTTCAACCGTGACCGCCGTGACGACCGTGGCGGGTTCCAGCGCCGTGACGACCGCGGTGCCGAGCGGGGCGGTTTCAACCGTGACCGCCGTGACGACCGTGGCGGCGAGCGCCGTGACGACCGCGGCGGCCGTTCCTTCGAGCGCCGTGACCACCGGGGCAGCGACCGCCCGTTCAACCGCGACCGCCGCGACGACCGCCCGTCGAGCGGCTTCCGCCCCGGCGGCCACGACCGTCCGTCCACCCGCCGTGACGACCACCGCGGCGGCACGACGGGCACCGGCACCGGCTCCTTCGGCCGCCGCGACGACAAGCCGCGCTGGAAGCGCAACGGCTGACCGTCCGCGACAGCGGTCCGGCTGACGCGTCACCAGGGCCCGTGTCCCACCCCCGAGGTGGGACACGGGCCCTGCTCGCGTCCGGGGCCCGAGGATCCGGACGGACACCCCGCCCGGCCCGGCCCACGAGAACCGCCTCCGGCCACCCTGCCGACCCCACCCCCGCGAACCGCGCAGACACCCACGCAGACGCGCGACATACCCACGAGGGGATACCCGATCGGCGCAGGGCCGACGGCGGGCTATGCTCGTGGGTGTTGTGCCGAGGGCCGTTAGCTCAATTGGCAGAGCAGCGGACTTTTAATCCGTTGGTTGTGGGTTCGAGTCCCACACGGCCTACCGACCGCAGGCGGGGGAATCCCCTAGGAGCCTGCACTTGGGCGCCCCTCCCGTCCCCGACGGGCAGGGGCGCTCCGTCGTCTCAGGACCGGATGCATGGGCGACGCACGGACGGACCTTTGAGGGCCCCGAGGGGCGTCCGTGCGGACCCCCCCCGCCTGCGCGGGGACCACACCCCTGCCGACGACCAGACCGCGGCCGACATCGGAACACCCCCGCCTGCGCGGGGACCACTTCGCCGCGCTCGGCGTCGTCACCGGCGCCGTCGGAACACCCCCGCCTGCGCGGGGACCACTCTTCCCGAGCTGCGGCGTTAGAGGGGCTTTGCCATTCCTTGACCATCGTTCCTTCTCGCCGCTCCATGGTGTCAGAGGCATGTGGTGAAGTACCCACCACTGAGACATCGCACCGTGGAGGGTGAAGCCGGTGGCCGGGTACGAGGCTTAGGCGGGGTGGCAGCGTGGATGTGCGGGTGGTGTGGGGCAAAGCGGGGAATGGCGGGCGCCCGCATCTGTTGGTGTGTCACGTGCTTGATACGGCGGTCGTGGCGGATGCGCTCTTCGACGTGGTGCCGGGGCCGCATTGCCAGCGGGAGCTGACGGCGGCGTTGGAGCCGCTGGGGGATGCGCGGGCCTGGGTGGCGGTGCTGTGCGGGCTGCACGATCTCGGTAAATGCTCGCCGACTTTCCAGGGCCTACGGGCGGATCTGGCGGAGAGTCTGCTACCGGCCGCGCCGGCTGCCGATGTGCGTCGACTCATGGGACGGCAGGGGATCGGGAAGCGGTTGGACACTCACCATGGCGTGCTGACGGCTCTTCATCTGCAGCGAATCCTGACTCGATGTGGGGCATCACCGAAGGTCGCCAAGTCGCTCGCCTGGGCGTTGGGCGGGCATCACGGGGTGATCCCCGAGAGCGCAGCGGTGCAGCAGGCCCGGTATGCGACGGGTGAAAACGGTGGTCCGTGGTGGGCTGAGGCATGCGACGCGTTGGTGGCGACCGTCGCAAAGTTGTGGGGGCTGGACGCTCCTGAGCATCTGCCGTGGGACCAGGTGCGGTTGAGTCCCGAGGCAGTGGTGGCTCTGGCGGGGTTGGCGTCGACGAGCGACTGGATCGCCTCGTCCCGCGCGCAGGCGGACTACAGCGGTGCTGAAGTTGATCTGTCCGGCTATCTCGCTGAGGCACGGCGTACGGAGTCGGTGAAGCTGGCCGCGCTTCAGTGGCTGCCCTGGACGCCTCCACGCGAGTCCGGATTCGCGGACTTGTTTCCGCAGGTGCAGCTTCCTTTTCCGGTGCAGACAGCGGTGGAGCGGGCGGTTGCCGGGATGCGGGGGTCGGGGATCGTCGTGGTCGCGGCTCCGACTGGCGAAGGCAAGACCAAGGCGGCGTTGCAGGCGAGCACCGTCATGGTCGGGACGCTGGGGCTGCGGGGTTTCTACGTGGCGATGCCGTCCCGGGTGACGAGCAATCAAGTCTACGACGTGACCGAGCAGTTTCTCTCCGAGACCGGCGAGGGGGGTGCCCTCCGTCTCCTGCATGCGACGGCGAAGGAGTACCTGAAGGGGCGTACCGCTCAGGAACCGCTGATGCCACGTGACGTCGGCCTCGACGGGCCTGGAGATGGGGACGGCGAGGGCAGTGAGTGGTTCGCCGGCAAGCGGGGCTTGCTGGCACCGCTGGGTGTGGGCACGGTGGACCAGGTGCTGATGGCAGGACTGCGTTCCACCCATGTGTTTGTACGTCTGTTGGGCCTGTCGGGAAAGGCCGTGGTCTTCGACGAGGTTCACGGGTACGACGTGCATATGTCGAAGCTGCTGGACCGGGTTCTCTGGTGGCTGGGGCGCCTGCGGGTCCCGGTGGTATTACTCTCCGCGACGCTGCCGTCGCGTCGGCAGGAGCAACTGGTGGCAAGTTGGCGGGCCGGTGCCCTGGGTGTTGCGGGCCGTGCCGATGAGCCGTCGGGGGATGTGGCGGTGGCTTATCCGCGTGTGGTGTGGGCGGACGCCGAGGGTGCCCCGCCTCTGCAGATCGCCGTAAAGGCGTCGACGCTGAATCGGGACCGTCTGGTCCGTCTTGAGCGAGTGTCACTGGACGACCACGCCACCTGGGCACTGAACCAGGCGCAGCGAGGGCAGTGCGTGGCGGTCGTGCACAATCTTGTCCGCCGCGCGGTGGCTGCCTATAAGGAGTTGGCCCAGGCGATCTCCGCGCTGCCCGAGGAGAACCGGCCGGAGCTGGTGCTGCTGCATGCACAATTGACCGCCGCCGAACGCGCGGCGGCCGAGACCTTTGTGCGGTCCCGGTTCAGCCCGCAGGGCGGGAGGAGCGGAGAGCGGCCGACGAGTGCGATCGTGATCGGCACGCAGTTGCTGGAGCAGGGTATCGATGTGGACTTCGACGTGATGATCAGTGCGCTCGCGCCCGTGGACAGCCTCATCCAACGTATGGGACGTATTCAGCGACACAGTCGGCGTGGACCTCTGCTGCTGGCGTTGACCGGCGTAGAGGAACTGGAGAGCAAGGTCGTTTTCCCGCCGCGCACGACCGGGGTGTATGACGAGGCGGTGCTCCTGCGGACCTGGGCACTGCTGCGTGGCCGCGCGGAAGTGCGCTGTCCTGAAGACGTTCAGGCGTTGGTGGACGCCGTCTACGGCGAACAGACGGCGGTCACATGTCCTCCGGAGTGGCGCGGGCAGTGGGACCGAGCAGCCGCTCGGCACGATCGGCGCCGTCGTCGGGACGAGGCGGAAGCGGTGTGGCTGCGTCTGCCGCAGCCGCGCCAGGACTTGCAGGTGCAGGAGCTGACGCGACGGCCCGGAAGTGCTCGTCGTACACGTATCCAACGCGGCGAGCCCCGTGGGGCATGAGGAGAAGCCGGTGGAGGGCAGCGAGGTTCCGTCGTGGGACGCGGCGACCGCCGGCGTCGAGGTGGTGGTGACGCACCAGGTGCTCGGCACACACCTGGTGACGCCGCACGCCGGAGGCGACCCGTTGGATCTGGGGTGGGAAGGGCCGCTCCCGCGGGATGTCGTGGACGTGCTGCGCGGATCGTCGCTGCTGCTCCAGGCCGGCGGGGATGTGCCGCAGGCGGTGATCGAGGAGCTGTGGGAATGGCCGGTTCCCCTGCTGTTCAGGGGTTCTCCGTGGCTGCGTCGTGCCCGCGCGCTGGTACTCATCGACGGGCGGACCGAGGTCGCGGGAGCAGGCATCGGCTACCTGGCAGGCCTGGGTCTGTGGGTGGATGTCAATACCACCGATGAGACCGGATAGTCACCATCTGTGGCGTTCCCCCTTCGACTGTCAGAGGCGTCTGCAAGACTCATTCGCCGTTACGCAAGCTGACGTTGAGGGGAATTGTGAGCTTCGATCTGCTCAGTGAGCCGTGGCTGCCCATGGTGGACAGCGGAGGCGAACCCGTCGAGGTCGGTCTTCGCCGGGCGTTGTTGGAGGCGGGTGCGTTTCGTCGGCTGGCAGGGGAAGCCCCGACGGTGACGGCAGCCCTGCACCGTCTGGTGCTGGCGCTGGTTCACCGCGTCTACGGGCCGGCGAGTTCGGACGAATGGGCCCTGCTCTGGGCCGAGCCCGAAGGACTTCCGCCCGGGCCACTCGACGAGTACACCGCCAGACACCCAGGCGCGTTTGACCTGCTGCACCCCGAGGAGCCGTTCCTCCAGTGCCCGCCTCTGAAGGTCACAGCCCCTGGCACAGCGGGGAAGATAGTCGCGTTCCGCGCCACAGGCAGCAACCGCACGCTGTTCGATCACACGACCGCCGACGACCGCCTGACGCTGTCCCTCGCGGAGGCCGCTCGCTGGATGGTGACCACCCTCGCTTACGACACGTCCGGCACCAAGCAGAGCTTCACCACGGTCCGTATCTCCGAGGGGGGACTGGCCAACAGGTTCGGCACCGCACTGATGGAAGGGAAGACGTTCCACGAGACGCTGCTGCTGAACACAGTGCTCTACAACTCCGACGCCGAGCTACCGCTGGGCACCACCGCCCAGGACCGGCCCGCCTGGGAAGCACCGCCTCCTGAGCCGGAGCCTGACGAACGCCCTCCGTACGGCTGGACGGACTTGCTGACCTGGCCCTCGCGGCGCATCCTGCTGCACACCCGGCAGGAGAACGACGCGACTCTGGTCGACGGGGTTGTCCTCACCCCCGGCACGCGCCTCACCGCCGACCTGGACCGCGTCGAACTCATGGCGGGTTTCCGCCGCCCCTGGCTCAAGGGCAACCAGCAGGGCCGGATGGAGCCCGTCGCGCTGGACGAACTGCGAGGAATCTGGCGGCACAGCCAGGATCTACTGCTTTCCAGTGAGCGCCGGTGGTGGAACACGTTCCAGGCCAAACTGCGCGACCGCGACCTGCTGCCCGCCGAGGAACCCGAACGGCAGCGCCCGGCCGCGCTGAACCACATCGCCGAGTTGGTCGAAGACGGTCTGATCCCAGAGGAGACGGTCTACACCTTGCGGGTTTTCGGCCAACAGCTTGGCGACAGAGGCGGCGACACCTACTTCTGGCAAGAGGAATCGGTGCCCGCCCCGGTCGCTCTGCTGCGCGCGGAGAACGCCCGGATCGGCTACCTCATCGGATACGCCGTATCCCTGGCCGATGACCTCGGTGAGGCCTTGACCATGTTGCAACGCGATTACTACACCGCCTTTCACGGGGACCGCCCGTCGAAGGGCCGTCGGCAGGGCACGCCGGTCGAGGCAGTGACCGGTTACTGGCCGAGGCTGACCGTTCCGTTCGCCGACCTCCTGCGGGAGCTGGGCACGGCGGTGCTCTCCGGAGACAGCGAAATCGTCCCCATGGAGCGCTGGGGGAATCGCACGGTGGAACTGGCCGATCAGGACGCCCGACGCTGGCTGCACGGCACACCGCGCCGTGACCGGCTCGTTCTCGCCGCCGCTGCCTGCTGGGAGGCGTATGAAGAGCAACGTCAAAGCCTGGGGCGGGTCTTCCGCAATGGCCTGGACCGCTACAGCCCATCGCAAGAAGAGAGGGCCTCATGACAATCTCGGTCGTCAACAACTCCGCGCCTGCTTTACGGCAGCGGCGCGGAGCTTTCGTCACCCACCTCTACCGACTGCAGCGTGACCTCTCTTCGCCACACCGTCCGGTCGCCTCCGACGCCCGACGCCAGTTGGCCGTACTGCGCAGAGCCGGCAGCGGACCGCGCTACGAGGCCCAGGGCTACGAAATCCTCTTCGCCTTCGACCCACCGCGCGAGGAAGAGCGTATGTGGTTGACCACCGCGACGCTGTTCGCCCAGCACCCCCGACCACAGTTCGCCGAGCCGTGGCGCCGCGAGTCGATCGGCACCGCGATGGGCCTGCTGGCACAGCAGCGCCAAGGCTCGATCGCGCGGCGCTTCACCCAACTGGTGTCCGTGGAATCCGCAGCACTGCCGTATTACCTGAGGCAGGCCCTGCAACTGGTCGGCGACGGCTCTGTCGGGGTCGATTTCTACCGGCTCCTGGACGAACTGGTCGTCCTGCTCGGTAGCGACCGCACCAGTGCCGGCGAGGACCATCGGGCCCAGATCCGGCTGGACTGGGCGCGCGACTACAGCCGGGCCCAGCGCGGTACTCGGGGGCGCCGCACGACCTTGCCGCCCACAGCTTCCGCCCCTGTCCCCGATGCTCCGACCGACTGACCGCTTCATCCAAGGAACTTCCATGCTCATCGAGCTGCACCTGCTTCAGTCCTTCCCCGTGTCCAACCTCAACCGGGATGATCTCGGCCAGCCCAAGACCGCCCTGTTCGGCGGACACACCCGTGCCCGGATTTCCAGTCAGTCCCTCAAACGGGCCGTCCGGAATCTGTTGCCCCAGCATGGTCTGGATCTGTCCGAGACCGGTGTGCGTACGAAACGGTTACGTGACGCCGCCGGCGCTCTGCTGAAGAGCGCAGGCCGCGACGAGGAGCAAGCCAAGGACATCGTCCAGGCCGGCCTGGAAAGTCTCGGCTTCGGCGTCGACGCTCGCGGTCTGACCGAGTATCTTCTCTTCGTCGGTCACCCGGCCGCGAAGGCACTCGCCGAATACTGCGACCTCAATTGCGATCAGCTCGCCAAGGTGGTCGCCGCCAAGAAGGCCGCCGCCACGAAAAGCGCCGCGAAGAAGGCTGTCGCGGACGATGAGAAGAAGCCGCGAGTGGTCAAGTCGGGGAAGACCAAACCTGACAAGACTGCGATTGAGGCGGCACGCCGCATCCTGGATGCCACTCGCGCCGCGGATGTCGCTTTGTTCGGACGCATGATCGCCGACAATAAGGACTTCTCCGTCGACGCGGCTTCCCAGGTCGCTCACGCACTGTCCACTCATGCGGTCACTACCGAATTCGACTACTACACGGCAGTCGACGACTTCCGCCCCGGTGACGAGCCCGGCGCGGACATGATCGGTACGGTCGACTTCAACACCGCCTGCTACTACCGCTATGCCAACCTCGACCTCGGTCAACTCACCAAGAATCTCGCCTCTGACGCGGACCTTGTCACGCGTAGCGCCCAGGCCTGGCTGCATGCCTTCATCCATGCCGTCCCCGGAGGCAAGCAGAATTCCACCGCGGCGCGGACGATGCCCCACACCCTGCTGGGCGTCGTTCGTGACAACGGCGCCTGGAACTTGGCCAATGCCTATCTTCAGCCCGTAAGCGGAAGCGCTGATCTGATGGCGGCCTCCACCGAGCGCCTCATCCAGCACTTTCAGCAACTGAGTACCTTCTACGGCACCGACTCGGTACGCCGTACTGTCTTCTCCGCCATCGACGGACATCTGCCCGGGGTTCCGGAGAACGAGACCGCGCTGAACGTCGACGACTTCGTCACCCGCCTCGTCACCGCCACCACAAGCTGAACGGCGACGACGCCATGCCCATTCTGTTCCTGCATCTCGACGCTCCCATGCAGTCCTGGGGCACACGTTCCCATTTCGGCAGTCGCGACACCGCGACCGAACCTACAAAGTCGGGCCTTGTCGGACTTATTGGTGCGGCCCTCGGCGTGGCCCGTGATGACACCGAGATGATCAAAAAACTCGCCGCTCTCCGCCTGGGTGTGCGCGTCGATCGGGAAGGCACCCTCGAAGAGGACTACCACACCGTACAGAACGTTCCCAATACGACAGGTAAGGGCCACCGCGGCGTGATCACGCGCCGCTACTACCTGGCTGACGCTCTCTTCCTTGCCGCTTTTGAGGGTCCTGCCGAGGAACTCCACGCGATCCACCACGCTTTGGAACACCCGCGCTGGCCGCTGTTCTTCGGCCGTAAGGCATTCCCGCCGGCCCGTCCACTGGTCGTACCCCTGGGAAGCGAGCTGTTCCCGTCCATCACCGAGCAGACTCTGGAAGAAGCCCTCCATCAACACCCTTGGCTCGAGGCGGACACCGCCGTCCGTCATCGCGCCGCGCAGCCAGGCGAATCACTCTGGCTGCGTGCGGTTGTTGAAAGCGATCCCGCCCACCCCGAGGCCGAATTGCGCCACGACCACCCGGTCACCTTCGAGCAGAACAATCGTCGGCACCGTACACGCACCGTACGCACCTTCCACATCCCCGTCTCTCCTGGACTCCTCAGTCGTGCTCAGTCGTAGCCCGCACGCCCCAGCGCAAGAGAGCCCGGTCGCTGCACCAGGGCCGCCCATCTCGAAGGACAAGGACATGACCATCCTCTGGCTGACGCGCCTCGTGCTCGATCCGCGTAACCGCGAGGTCGCCAGAGACCTCGCGAGCGCCGTCAGTCTGCACCGTCGGATCATGTCGCTTTTTCCCGACAACGTCGGCAGCCAGGCTCGCCACGACCTTGGCGTCCTCTTCCGTGTCGAAGACGGTCCTGCGGGATCCCACTTGCTCATCCAAAGCGGTCATGAACCCGACATCAAGCGACTCCCCGACGGCTACGGGCAAGCCTGGACGAAACCCCTGACACCGATGCTGGACTTTCTCAGCCCCGGGCTCCCCCTCCGCTACCGCATCGCGGCCAATCCCATCCGCAAGCCGGGGAAGACCACCCGTGAGTTGTACGGACTGAAGCCCATCGTCCCGCTCAGCGGCGATGCCGCGCGCCAATGGTGGCTCCGACAGGCCCAGCAGTCCGGGCTGCATATCCACGCCGCCCACGCGTCACCCCTCAGCCCCGTTGGTGGACAACGCGCCAGGGGCCAACGCATCCACCACGCCCGCTGCCTCTTTGAAGGCACCGCCACTGTCGCGGATCCTGACCTGCTCCGCAGGAGAGTCGCCGAGGGCATCGGTCGCGGCAAGTCCTATGGCTGCGGTCTCCTCAGCCTCGCCCCGGCAGCGACGCTCAGTTAGCACACGGACCAGGGGAAACAGCGCCCGTACTCGTGGTTTTGCTCGGTACGGCCATTGGCCAGATCGGTGTCGTGGCTGTTTGCACTCCGGTCGCCGTCGAGCTGTGATCCATCGGTCTGGGTGATGGGATCAGCCGCGCGGCTCTTGGGGCGAGCTGAGGTGATCTGCGGCTACGAAGTGGCTGATGCTGAACGTGCGACTGTGCCTCAGCAGGATTTATTCGCCTGCTGAGGCACGTCAGTCGCTGCAGACATGACTCTCGTGCCGTTTCCTGCGCGACGCGGCAAGCAGGAGTGAGGCCCCGTCCCGTTGCGTCCCTGGTGGCCAGGAATGACCTGCGGCCGTAGTCGAAATCGCAAGGGTGCTTCTTTCCGACGGTGCCCTCGCCCCCCCCGCATGGTCCAGAGCCGCGTCGCTCCTGACCCCACCCGGCTTCCCCAGGGATACGCCGAGGTCCAGGCCAGGGACATGCACGCCCTCTTCGGCGCGCTGCGCCCCGGCCTCGTCGTGCGCTACCGGCTCCTCGGAAACACGGTCCGCTGGTGCGGTCGCAACAGCACGGCGGGCAGGTGGAAGCAGGCCATCCCGCTGCACGGCGAGGAAGCCGACCGCTGGTGGACGGAGCGCGCGACGGCCGCCGGTCTGTCGCTTTGTACGGTCCTCTCCGATTCGGCGGAGACGCTCAGCACATGGCACGCGGACGCCCGCGACCAAAACGCCGGGCAGAGCAAGGAAGAAGGCGGTGGGCGCCGGCCGGCGGTGGCCGGAGTGGTCGGTGGACGCCGCTCGCGAGAAGGGCAGGTACTGGTGCCCCGTCAGGCCACGCTGTTCGAAGGGGCCGCCGTCGTGCGCGACGCGGAGGCGCTGCGGGACGCGCTGCTCAACGGCATCGGCCGCAGCAAGTCGTACGGGTTCGGGCTGCTCAGCCTCGCGCCCGGCGTCCAGGACGGTTGAGGGCGACGCACCATGACCGACTCCCGCTCTCCGCACGACAAGGGCACAGCGCGCCGTCGTATCGCCGCACCCACGCTCGCCATGCTTCCCCGGGTGGGGGACTCCCTGTCGTTCCTCTACGCGGACGTGGTCCGTATCGTCCAGGACGACACCGGGGTCTGCGCCGAGACGACATCCGCGGACGGCGAGACGACCCGTGTCTACCTGCCGACGTCGGCGCTCTCCTGCGTCCTGCTCGGTCCTGGAACCTCCATCACCCAACCCGCCATGGCCACCTTCGCCCGGCACGGCACCACGGTGGTGTGCGCGGGATCCGGCGGTGTCCGCTGCTACTCCGCGACCACGTCCGACGCGCTCACCACCCGGTGGCTCGAACACCAGGTCCACCAGTGGAGCGACCCCGAACGCCGGCTGGCGGTGGCCAGGCAGATGTACCTCATGCGCTTCAACGACGAGGTCCCCGCGACGACGCCGCTCAACGCGCTGCGTGGCCTGGAAGGCCAGCGCGTCAAGGCCCTGTACCGGCTGCTCGCCCAGCAGCACGGCATCGGCCGGTTCCGTCGCAATTACGACCCGGCGGCCTGGGACGACCAGGATCCGGTCAACCTGGCCCTGTCCTCGGCCAACACCTGCCTGTACGGCATCGTGCACGCGGCTCTCGTCGCCCTCGGCTGCTCACCGGCGCTCGGCTTCGTACATCAGGGAAAGCAGCACGCCATGGTGTACGACGTCGCCGACCTCTACAAGGCGGAACTCACCATCCCGCTGGCGTTCTCCCTCCACGATTCGCCCCACCCCGAGGCCATGGCCCGCCGAGGCTTCCGCGAAGGGCTCCGCCTGTACAAGCTGATGCCGAGGATCGTCGCGGACGTACAGGCCCTCTTGGCGCCGGGCGAGGCGCGGCCATTGCCGGACGGGCATGCGGTGGAGATGGTCAACCTCTGGGATCCGGAGGTCGGTTCTGTTCCGGCGGGCGTCAACTACGCCCAGCAGGCGGACACCTCGTACGTCCCCGACGCCGACGAAGCTCCACCCGAGGCGGATCGCTCCCCGGAGACCGGATCGAGCTGACGCATGGAGCTCCACACCCGTGAGCTGCGGCTCCTACACGGCGGCTCCGCTTCCACGATGCCTCTGCCCGCCCCGAGGAAACCGGTGATTCATGCCGTCCATGACGGTTCTCTCCACCACATCCGTCCCTGACCACGTCCGCGGCGCACTCACCCGCTGGATGATCGAAGCCACCCCCGGCCTCTACGTCGGGACACTCTCGGCCCGCGTCCGCGACGAACTCTGGCGTGTGGTCAGCGCTTCGGTCGGCTCCGGTGCCGCTGTACTGATCCACCCGGAGGCGAACGAACAGGGCTACGCGCTCCAAACGGCGGGCGAACGCCGCAGAGCCATGGCTGATTTCGACGGCTTGACCCTGGTTGCTTTCCGCCCGGAGGAGTACCAAGAAATGACGGACCGCTCCTAGAGGCCCTGCTCAGGAGGTGTGCTTCCCGCGCGGGCGGGGGTGAGCCGTGCCAGACCGGGTCTCCGATGTACGTGAATCAGTGCCTCCTGCGCAGGGGGAGCCGGCACACCGCGACCTTGGCCAGACCACGGCCTCGCGCTTTCATTGCGGGCGAGGGGGAGGGGAGGAGGAACCGGCGTGGATCGCCGCCATCGGCTGGGGCGCTGAGTGCTTCCCCCCCGCCCGTGGCGGGGTGAACCGGTCATCGCTCCCAACCTCCATTGAAGGGTTCCCCCGCCTGCGCGGGGACCACCGAGGGGAGCAAGATCCCGTTATTTAGTGTGACGGAACACCCCCGCCCGCGCGGGGACCACGGACGCGGTCCGGCGGGTCTGCCCGAGCTTGTCGGAACACCCCCGCCTGCGCGGGGACCACGAACAGCGTGCGCAGGACCTCGGGCTGCTTGGCGGAACACCCCCGCCTGCGCGGGGAGCACCGAAGGCCTCCCCACCGAGCCCGAGATGCTGCCGGACCACCCCCGCCTGCGCGGGGAGCACCGCGCAAGTGGCGCACGTTCAGGGCTGCGAGGCGGACCACCCCCGCCTGCGCGGGGAGCACGGTCTCGCTGTAGACGACAGCCCATGGGGTGCCGGACCACCCCCGCCTGCGCGGGGACCACGTCCTGGGCCCTGATCCGCCGGACGACTGCCTCGGACCACCCCCGCCTGCGCGGGGACCACTCGTCGGCCCGGATGGCGTGGCGCACCTCCCACGGACCACCCCCGCCTGCGCGGGGACCACGGAAGCCTGCCAGACCGAATCTCCTGCTCGACCGGACCACCCCCGCCTGCGCGGGGACCACGATGCGGGCCGCTACATGGTCCCGGTCGGCAGAGGACCACCCCCGCCTGCGCGGGGACCACTGAGCGGGACACGGTTCACCCCGCTCCCCATTCGGACCACCCCCGCCTGCGCGGGGACCACCCTCGCTCACCGTGCCGGTCTGCGCCGCGCCGCGGACCACCCCCGCCTGCGCGGGGAGCACCCTTTTCGACCTGCGGCGTTAGAGAGGCTTTGCCGTTGCTTGACCATGGGTCGTTCTCACGCCTTCATGGTGTCAGAGGCGTGTAGTCGGTGGGGCGGCCTTGTCGTCGTAGCTGGACCGAATGCCCACCGGATCGCTCGACAAGCCGGCCAACCGACCTTGCCGGTCAGGGGGTTTGGGCGGCTGCCCGTTACGCCGAGCCGAGCCTCTCGCGCCTCCGCCTCAACCGCAGTTCAGGAATGCGTCCCGTGCCGGCGCCGCGACACGGGGCGGTACCGGGGCCGGGGCCGCGTGTAAGTGGCGGTGGGGGGTGGTGGCGTGGCAGGGGCAGTCGCAGCGGAGCGTTTCGATCGCCGGGCCCGTGCGCGACTGCCAGGGGAGGCGGGTCTCGCTCGGGCCGTGGCATTCCGCGTGCTCCTCGATGCGGCACGCCGGTGCCGTGTAGGCGGGCGCCTTCTGGGTCACTGGGCCGCTTCCACTTCGTGTCCGTCCGTCGTCGCGCGGGTTGCCGCGTCATCCGTAGGTGTTGCTTCCGCGCCGTGCCCGCTGGGCCGGGGCGGTGCCGCGGCACTCACCATGACAGCCCTCCCGCTACGCTCAGTCGCCCGTCCATTACTGGGCTCATGACAGTAGGGAGCGGCGATCACCGCTTGAAGTGACCACGGGTACGGGTAGCCGGCCGCGGTCCGCGTGCAATTGGGGGCCTCGTGCCGAACGTTCCGCGGTTCACCCTGACCGGCGGTCGGGAAAGTGTGCCGAGGGCTCGTGCGGGGATCGTGTCCGGCTATGTCCTCCGGATCATCCGTGAGCAGTTGGGGCTCACCCAGGACGCGCTGGCCGAGCAGTTCCGGGTGTCGGCCGACACCGTCGCCGGGTGGGAGTCGGGGCGGCGGGCGCTGACCGCCGTGCCCGTCGGGCAGCTGTTCGTGTACAGCCATCGGCTGATGAGGCTGGGCACCGTCCCCGCGCTCCTGCTTTCCCTGGAGCGCGCCATGGAGGCGGACGTCCTGCTCGCCGGTGCGCTGGACGGTGGTTCGTCGTACGAGGCCAACCCGCTGGGCGCGTGTGTCATGCGGCGGGATCTCGTCGAGGTGCTGGCCTGGCCGCTCAACGGGGTCGCTCCCGCGCATCTGGCCGCGCTGCCCGAGCCGCCGCGCCCCCGGCGCGGGCCGGTGCCCCGGGGGCCCGAGCTGGCGGCCGCGGACCGTCGCCGCTTCTTCTCGGAGATGCGGCACACCGCCGAGCGGGCCCGTGGGGCGGAGAGCTTTCTGCTGCGGCGCCAGGCCCTCTATCTGGCCGGCTACGACGACCGCGCCGACACCCCCGGCTGGCTGGCCCGCCAGCAGCGCACCGAACGGCCCGACGACTGGCTGTCGGGCTGGCTCAACTCCCGCTCGGTGGCGGCGGTCGCCGCCCGGCACGGCGACCGCGACCGGATGCGGTACTTCATCGACAGCGCCCTCGCCGACGACGACGCGGGCGAGGCCGCCAATCTGAACTACTGGGCGTACTGGATCGGCGAGGCACCGCACATCCAGCTCTCCGACGACTTCATCGCCGCCCGCACCCCGGGCCGCTGGCCGGGCGACAAGCTGATGCATCACCTCGTACGGGGGCTGACGCCGCGGCATGGGTTCTTCGACCTCAATGTCCACACCCTGTGGGCGTTGCTGGCGGCCCGGCCCAATCTGCTGCGGCCCGGAGGTGCGGCGGGGAGCGCGCTCAGTGCGTGTCTGCCGGCCCTCCTCGACGACCGGGAACTCCCGGCGCGCGCGAGGAGAGAACTCCAGGGCATCCGGTACGCGATACGGCTCGCCGAGGCGTGAGCATGGGTGTGGGTGTGGGTGTGGGTGTGGGTGTGGGTGTGGGTGTGAGGGTGGGTGTGAGGGTGGGGGTGGGTGTGAGGGTGGCGGTGGAGGTGCGTTCAGGCGTTGGCGTACGGAGGCATATGCCTGCGTGATAGCCGTCGCCTTTCCCGGTACGGCCGAAAATCGCCCGCCTAACGCCTTTCCGTTCGCGCACCTCTGCGCGCATTTCTCGCCACTTCGTCGCGCTTCGGCCATTGTCCCGCGCACCCGGTCTGCCGAGATGAATAGTTGGCTACCTTTGGGCGCTGCTCCGGACAAAACCGGATGCCGGGCCATTCGTGGAGAACGGAAAAGGAGGGGCATCGCACCATGCGCGAACAACTTTCCCCGGAACTCGACGAGAGCATGCTGGAGCAATTCCGGGAGCGAGGCTATCTCGTCCTTCCCGGATTTATCCCAGCCGATTCGCTGGCGTCCCTGGAGCGTGAAGTCGATCTCTGGGTGGACAGCGGTCTGCGAAAGCGTTCCATCGCCGCCGCGCTCGAACCCGAGGTGTACGGCGTGCCGGACATGGTGGAGATAGAGCTGGCGGCCCACGGCGAACTGGCCGTGCATCCGCCGCTGATGTCCTTGCTCGCGCGCCTCATGGGGCCGTCGTTCGTCTTCCACCATCTGCACAGCGACCGCCGCGCGCCGGGCGCCCCCGGCAAGGGCTGGCACCACGACTACGAACAGTCCCCGCAGCGCGACCGCGACCATCTCATGGTCCATGCCCTGCACTACATCGGCGGCCTCCAGCCGGCCATGGGCGGGCTCGCGGTCCTCCCGGGATCGCACCGCGAGGTCGCCGACAAATCGGCCCGTGCCCATCTCGGCACCGGCCCGCTGCCCTCCGAGGCCGTGATCGACGCACTGCCGCCCGGCTCCACGGTGGTGCTGCACTCCGCGCTGTTCCACGCCCGCCGTACGGCCCCCGGCGCGTCGGGCGGGCCCCGCTACATGATCGACGCCTCGTACTGCCAGACCGGCACGCGCTGGCCGCCGGTCAAGCCGTACTGGCGTCATCTGCTCGCCACCGCACGCGAGTTGGACCTCGGGCGGGGCCGGTGGCCGGAGCTCTTCGCCGAACGGCACTTCACCGAGTACGTGCGCGGCAGAGCCGGCTGAGTCCGGCCAGGGGAACTCGGGGAGCGCCGCCCGAACGCGGTCGCGTTCCGCCGCGTCCCGTCGAGTCCGGCGCACGAAGCGCACGAAGCGCGTGAAGCGCGTGAAGCGCACGAAGTGAGGGGAGTGAGGGGAACGTGTCATGAGAGTCATCGCCGCCGTCCCGTTCGCGTCCGTCCTGGACACCTTCGCGCGGGCGCATCCGCTCGACCGCGCCCACGAGGCCAACACCAACGACGAGGCCGAGGAGCACATCCGCAACGCCGAACTGTCCCTCGGGTCGTGGCGACGGGTGCTGCTCGACCGGGACGATCTGCTCCGCGTCGTCCTTCCCTGGCATCTGGGCGAGGGCGGCGAGCGGGAACTGATCCCCCAGTCCGGGCTGACGGTCGCCGAAGCGGTGGTGCGGCTGGACGCGGTGACCCGGCCGGATGCGGCGGGCGGCGCGTACGCCCGTACGAACCCGGTCTGCGCCCGCAAGCTCGCCGGCCTGGCCGCCGCGCCCTTCACCCCGCTCTTCCTCAGCACGCGGGCGGTGCCCGGCATCGACTACGCGGGACTGGTGGTACGGGAGGGGCTGATCCATCTGGACGGGCTGCACCGGGCACTGGCGTGGGAGCGCGCGGGACGCCTCACGGCCGGTACCCGGATCGAAGCCTTCCTCGCGTACGAGGAGGGTCTCGCGTACGAGGAGGGCCAGGGCCACGGGGAAGGCCAGGGCCACGAGGCGAGCCGGATCCACGAGGCGGGCCTCGCGTACGAGGAAGGCGGGGCCTACGCGGAGGGCCTCGCCTACCGGCGGGACCAAGAGTCCGGACACGCCTCAACCGCGGCCGACGTACGGCATCGCGCTGGGCAGGACGGCGACGGACTGGACATTCACGCCCACGGGTAGGTTCGCCATGACCAGCACCATCTCGACCACATGCCGTACATCCATCGTCGGCTCCACCCGCAGGGTGCCGTCCGCCTGCCGGACCGCCGGCTGCTCCCGGCCCACCGGTGTCACATTGCCGATGTCGATCTGCCCGCACGAGATGTCGTGACGGCGGCCGTCCAGCGAGAGCGAGCGCGTCAGTCCGGCCACCGCGTGCTTCGCGGCGGTGAAAGCGATCGAGTCCGGCCTCGGGACCTGCGCGGACGGGGCGCCGTTATTGATGATCCGGCCACCGCGCGGGGTCTGGTCCTTCATCATCCGGTACGCCGCCCGCGCGCACAGGAAGCTTCCGGTGGCGATGGAGTCCATGACGCGGTGCCAGTCCTCGACCGAGACGTCCTCGGTCGGTGTGTACGGCATGGTGTCCGCCGCGTTGTTGAAGAGGAGATCGATACGTCCGAAACGCGTCGCCACCTCGTCGAACAGCCGCGCTACCGAGTCCCCGTCCGTGATGTCGGCGGGCACCGGTACGGCGCGCGCCGCGTCCGCTCCGGCCAGCGTCGCCGTCTCCACGAGCGGGTCTTTCCGCCGCCCGGCCAGGACGACCGTCCAGCCGTCCGCCAGCAGTCCCAGCGCACAGGCGCGGCCGATACCGCTGCCCGCGCCCGTGACGACCGAGATCTTTTCGGCCAATTCAGCGGATTCAGTCATGCCGGACTTCCTTTCGCCGCATTCTGGATCTCCGCAGCGAGTCTGGACACCGTCCGCGATCCCGGTCAAGGCTGCGTGAAAGCCGAAGAGTTGTTCCCAGTGGGCGATGGCGCCCCGGACAGGAGTGACATATGGCCCGGCAGGATTTCTCCGGCGTTCCCGATTTCTCCGGGGCGCCGGCCGGAGCGGCGGCCCGGACCGTACCCGCTCTCGGCGGAACCGCCACGAGCAGCGCTCTGTTCGAACGTGCCAAGAAGTCTCTCGCGGGCGGTATCAGTTCCTCTTCCAGGCTGACTTCCACCGGCCCGCATCCCTACCCGCTCTATATAAACGGCGGTTCCGGGGCGCGCATTCGGGATGTGGACGGAAACGAGTACATCGACTTTCTCGCCGCGTACGGAAGCGCCGTTCTCGGCCATGCCCACCCCGCGCTCACCGACGCGCTGACCGGAGTCCTCGCCAACGGCCCCATGTTCGGCACCTGCAATGTGCCCGAGGTCGAACTGGCCGAGCTGATCCGCGCGATGGTCCCCTGCGCCGACCTGGTCCGGTTCGCCAACTCCGGCTCGGAGGCGGTCCAGGGGGCCGTACGGGTCGCCCGCGGCCACACCGGACTCTCCACGGTCCTCAAGTTCGAGGGCCACTACCACGGGTGGTCGGACACCCTCGCCGTCTCCAACCGGCCGCCCGAGGCGGCGGCGGGCCCGTACGCCGCCCCGCACTCCGTCCCGCACTCCCCGGGGATCCCGGAGGGCGTCACCGGCGATGTCGTCGTCTGCCCCTGGAACGACCCCGACGCGCTGCGCGCTGTACTCGACGCCCACCGCGGCCGGCTCGCGGCCGTCATCTGCGAACCCATCGTCGCCAACAACGCCTGCACCATGCCCGCCCCCGGCTATCTGCGGCTGCTGCGCGACGAGTGCACCGAGCGCGGGATCATCCTGATCTTCGACGAGGTCTGCACCGGCTTCCGTACCGGTCCGGGCGGCGCGCAGGCGCTCTTCGGCGTCGTCCCCGATCTGGCCGTCTACTCGAAGGCCCTGGGCGGTGGACTGCCCATCGCCGCGTTCGCCGGCCGTCACGAGGTGATGGCGGCGCTCGCCACCGGCCGGGTGAAGCACGGGGGTACGTACAACGCCTCGCCCCTCTGCGCCACGGCCGCGCTGGTCACGCTCCGCACGCTCGCCGACCCGGCCGTCACCAAGAGGATCGACGACACCGGGCAGCGGATTATGGAGGCCGTGCGCCGTGCGGCCACCGACCACCGCGTCCCCTGCGCGGTGCAGGGGGTCGGCGCGATGTTCCAGGTGGTGTTCTCGGACGACGGCGCCCCCACCCGCCACTACCGCGACACCCTCCGCCTCGACCAGCGGCGCTACGACACCTTCCGGCACGAGCTGCTGCGCCGCGGGATCCACACCAACGCGCACGGGCTCGCCTGCTGGTTCGTCTCGGCCGCCGTGACCGACGACGACACGGACCGGACGTGCGCGGCGATCGACGAGGTCTTCGCCCTCCTGCGCTGAAGACAGGCCCTGGCTCGGCCGGTCGTGATCCGCGGGTGTGATCCAACCGACAGCCCCCGCGGAAAAGAAGCGGGTCCCAGAGGCTGCGGACAGGGCGAGATCGACGCACTCTTGGGCCTATGAGTGATGCACCGATCGTCGTCCACCGGGCGTCAGGGACAGGCGGGCGGCGGGTCACGGTCCGTGGGCGGATCATGGGGCTCGCCCACTCCGACGACCATCTGATCGAATTCCTGCGCCTGGCGGGGCTGCCGGACGCCTGGGAACTGCTGGACGACCCCTCCTGGGTGGAGTGGCAGGGCGGTCCCGCGCACGAGTACACCGTGGTCTGAGCCGGGGTGGTGCCTGCCCACAGGGGGGCCTGGCGGTCCTGTCGACACCGTCAGTCCCAACCGGTCACCCGGTCCCGCCCGGTCACCCAGTCCCGCCCGGTCACCCAGTCCCGCCCAGCGACCCAGCCCCACGCAGCCCCACAGTCCACTCAGTCCCACCTGCCCCGTCAGCCCTGGTGGTCCGCCCGTTCCGCCGCCCGTTCCGCCGCTCGTTCTGACCGTTCCGCCGCCTGATCCGCCTGATCCGCCCGTTCCGCGTGGTCGGCCCGTTCCCTCTGCTCCGCCGCGATCGCCGTCAGCTGCGTCAGGTTGTCGATCCGCCAGTCCGCCGCCTCGATCACCTCCGGGTCGTCCGCCCACAGATAGCCCCACGGCCCCCGCCGCAGATGGGCGGCGCGCAGGCCCGCCTCCCGGGCCGGGAACAGGTCGTACGCGGGATGGTCGCCCACGTACACCGTCCTGTCGGGCGCCGCTCCCGACGCCTCGATGACGTGCGCGAAGAACTCCTGCGACGGCTTCTCCGCGCCCCACTCACCCGAGGTGGCGACGAGATCGGCGGGCAGATCGAGGCCGCGCAGCAGTTCTCCGGTCCTGACGGTCTGGTTGCCCGCGAGGACGACGCGGACGCCGAGGGCCCGGAGGCTCGCCAGGGCGGGCCGTACATCGGGATAGAGATCGGACTCGTCGAGATGGTCGCCGCGTCCGGCGGCCTCCCGGGCGCGGTACGCCTCGCCGACGTCCATGCCGGGCTTGATGAGGCGGAGGGCGTCGGTGTGGTCCCGGTTCTGGACGGTGGCGGCGCCGACGAGCGCGGAGATGGTGTGCCGGGGAATGCCCAGCCAGTCGGCCCAGGACGCCCAGTAGCGGTCGTCGCGGACGAGGGTCTCGCCGACGTCGAACACGATGGTTTCAATCACCGGTGTAAGCGTAGGGGGACACGCTCTGCCGATTGTCAGTGGCTGGCCGTAGCCTTGCTCCTATGTTCGCTTCCTCGTCCACTTCTTCCCCCGCTTCCGGTGACGGCGACTCGTTACGCGCTGTCAGGTCCGCCGCTGTCGTCAACGCGGAGATCCGTGCCCTGTGGGCGCGCGCCGGTGGCGCGCTGCCGCCCGCCGAGCAGGAGCGCTACCAGCGGCTTCTGGTGGAGTGGGCCGCCGCGGTCCGCGCCGATGTCGTCGAGGCGGCCTAGCCCGTCCGTGCGCCGCGTGGTGATGATCTTGCTCCGGATGGCGTAGAGTTGCATTCAACGGCGCGGGGTGGAGCAGCTCGGTAGCTCGCTGGGCTCATAACCCAGAGGTCGCAGGTTCAAATCCTGTCCCCGCTACTGGAAGAAAACGAAGGCCCGGATTCCTGGTGAATCCGGGCCTTCGTCGTGTCCGCCCGCGCGCCCGGACCGGCTGCCGTCCCGCCCGCGCCGGGCCCGGATCCCGGCTCCGCCTCGCCGACGCACGCTTCGCCGTCGACCATGACAAGTACGGTGAAGGTACGGCTGTGCTCGACCGGAACGCCGTGAGGGCGTACGCCGAGCGCCAGCCGACCGACTGATCGGGTCCGCCGGCCAGCCGGCGCGCCGGAGTATCGGCCGCCCGGCGGGTCCGCTCGCCGTAGCCCACTCGGCGGACGGCGAGTCGCCACCCAGGATGGCAGCGGCCAGCCTGGTGGAGCGCGGCACCGTCCGCAGCAGTCGGCGGACCGGGCAGGAGACCACTGGTGTGGAGACTGAGGAAGCTCGGAAAGGGCATCGGCGGCACAGACCGGCGGGCGGCTGACGACGGCGGTATCTGGTCCGGTCGCGGAACGGGTTTCTGGACGGCCGGCGACAACGTCCGCGGCGGCGGCCGGTATGCGGGAGGGCGCGGCCGTACCGGACGCAGGCTGGTGCGGGTGCTGCCCGTGCTGGTGATCGTCGCCGGGGTGATCTTCGACCTGGTGACCCCGACGCGCGTCACCGCGTCCCCTCTCTTCGCCGCGGCTCCGCTGGTCGCCGCCCCGTTCTATCCGATGGCCGGCACGCTCGTCATCGCCCTCGCCTCGCTGATCGCCGAGGTGGTGCTGCACATCCACGCGGACACCCAGTTCCAGGTGGAGTCGATCAGCGAGGTGCTGACGGTGGTGGTCGTGTCCCTGCTGGCGCTGTACATCAACGGTGTCGTGCGGCGCAGCGGTGAGCGGCTGGCCTCCGCCCGGATCATCGCCGAGACCGCCCAGCGCGCGGTGCTGCCCAGACCCGCCGAGCGGATCGGGGGGCTGCGGATCGCCGCGCGGTACGAGGCGGCGCAGGAGGGCGCCTTCATCGGCGGGGACCTCTTCGCCGTACAGGACACGCCGTACGGGGTGCGGCTGGTGGTCGGGGACGTACGGGGGAAGGGGCTGGACGCGGTCGAAGCGGTGGCGGTGGTCATCGGGTCCTTCCGGGAGGCCGCCGAGCAGGAGAGTTCGCTGGAGGCGGTCGCGCAGCGGCTGGAGCGGGCCCTCAGGCGGGAGGGGACGCGGCAGGACGCGCTCGATGTCTTCGAGGGGTTCACGACGGCCGTACTCGCCGAGATCCCGCACGACGAGGGTGTGGTGCGGCTGGTCAACCGCGGCCACCCCGAGCCGCTGCTGATGTGCGGCGACGGTGAGGTGCGGATGCTCGTCTCGACGGATCCCGCGCTGCCGCTCGGGATGAGCGAACTGGGTACGTGGCCGGACCGCGCCGAGCAGGCCCCGTATCCGGAAGGCGCGACGCTGCTCTTCTACACGGACGGGCTGACCGAGGCGCGCGATGCCCACGGGGTCTTCTACGTCCCGCGCGAACGGCTCGACGGACGGGTCTTCCAGGGGCCCGACGAGATGCTCCAGGCGCTCATCGACGACGTGCGACGGCACACGGGCGGCGGGAGCCAGGACGACATGGCGCTGCTGGCGGTCAGCCGGCCCTCGGAGGGTGAGCCGGAGCGGCGTATGACCATGCCCCTGGTGCCGTGAGACGGCCGGGAGCCGTCACCTGATCGCCGCCTGATCGTCAGCTGATCGCCGGATGGATCGATGGACAGATCGCGGGACGGATCGATGGACAGGTCACTGGACGGATCGCCCCGGATCGCCGGGCGGATCGCCCCGGTCGCCGGACGGATGAGCCCGGCCGGACGCCTCGCCACCGTCCGTAGTCGAGAGGTATCCCTCCGCATAACATTTGACACACCGTCAGAAAAGCCAGCCGTCCTGACGGGCCATCAACTCGTCCGATTGCGTTCCCGTCTGTCCCGGTACGTCCGATGCGAAGTCGTTAACGATCACCCGGAACAGCTTGGAATAAGGCCCGGGTCTCTATTAACGTTCGATAACGCAGCGCGGTCGTCCCAGCCGTCGCAAGAGATGGCACCGTGCGCACGCGCCGAATCCCGCAAGGGAACCGGGGAACCACCAATTGGGGTGAATCGGGTGTCTTGTGCCGCCTTGTGCGGTGGGAGCACTCGTAGGAGACCTTCCTGCTCCGAACCCGTCAGCTAACCCGGTAGGCGAGAAGGAAGGAAAGGAGTACGCCTCAGTGGCGTCCAACAAGCCTGCCCCCGAAGCCCTCTTCGAAACGCGCTCCCACGGCGACGCGCCGGACAGGGCATGGGGGGAATGGAATCCCACCGAGGAGTCCATACGGCCCGTACGCGGCCGGCACCGCGTCGCCAAGCAGCGCGGACTGGCCCGTAGCTCCACCGTCCTCGGCGTGGGCGTCATCGCCGCCGTCGGCGCGGGCGGCATCGCCACCGCTCAGGACAAGCCCGCGGTCTCCATATCCCTGCCCGACGCGATCGCGGACAATCTCCCGGACGCCAAGTCGCTGCCGGGAATGGGCTCGCTCGCCTCGGACGACTCCGACTCCGAGGTGCTCGCCGCCCCGCTCACCACCGCCGGGCTCACCGCCTCGGACACCGAACAGGGCGCCACCGACGCGGGAGAGGCGCTGCGCGCCCGTATCCTCCAGCAGGCCGAGGCGCAGCAGACCGGCGCCGACGCGGCGCAGAAGGCAGCTGCGGAGTCGGCGGCGGCCGAGAAGGCCGCGGCCGAGGCCAAGAAGCAGCAGACCGAGGCCGAGAAGAAGATCGAAGAGGCGAAGAAGAAGGCCGAGGCGGAGGCCAAGGCCAAGGCGGAGAAGGAACGGCTGGCCAAGCTGGCCGCCAGCTACGCGATCCCCACCTCCTCGTACACGATCACCTCGACCTACGGTCAGGCCGGCTCGCTGTGGTCCTCCGGCCAGCACACCGGCCTGGACTTCGCCGCGCCGACGGGCACCCCGCTCAAGGCCGTGCACAGCGGCACCGTCACGTCGGCCGGCTGGTCCGGCTCGTACGGATACCGCACGGTCCTGGAGCTCGACGACGGCACGGAGATCTGGTACGCCCACCAGTCCTCGATCAGCGTGAGCGCCGGGCAGAAGGTCAGCACCGGCGAGGTCATCGGCAGGGTCGGCGCGACCGGCAACGTGACCGGCGCCCATCTGCACCTCGAAGTCCACACGCCGGGCGGCTCGGGCATCGACCCGATGAGCTGGCTGCGCGGCAAGGGCCTCAACCCGTAGACCTCGCCTCCACGGGGTCTCCACCGGCCTTCTCCACGGGCCCGCGGGCGCGTGGACCAGCGGGCCCGCAGGCTTTCCGGTCCGCGGACCAGCGGGCCCGTGGGAATTTTCCCGCGGGTATTCCCCCATACGGCCCATATCGGTGCGCGGAGCGGAATAGGGCGGCTTCCTCGGGGAGTTGCAGCCGCCTATGACCGCTCTGCGCCCACTGGGCTCTTCCGATCTGCACGTCTTCCCGCTCGCCCTCGGCGGCAATGTCTTCGGCTGGACCGCCGACGAGACGGCCTCGTTCGCCGTCCTCGACGCGTACGCCGCCGCGGGCGGGAACTTCATCGACACCGCCGACCTGTACTCCGCATGGGTGCCGGGCCACCAGGGCGGTGAATCCGAGACCGTCATCGGCAACTGGATCGCCTCGCGCGGCAACCGCTCCGAGGTGCTGGTCGCGACCAAGGTCGGCGGGCACCCGCAGTACAAGGGGCTCCGGGCGGCCACCATCAAGTCCGGCGTCGAGGAGTCGCTGCGCCGGCTCCGTACGGACTACATCGACCTCTACTACACGCACTTCGACGACCCCGAGGTCCCGGTCGAGGAGATCGTCACCGCTCTCGACCAGCTGGTGAAGGCCGGCAAGGTCCGCGCGCTCGGCGCCTCCAACATCAGCGCGGAGCGGCTGGCCGCCTCGCTCGCCTTCGCGGAGCGCGAGGGGCTGGCCCGCTATGTGGCGCTCCAGCCGCACTACAACCTGGTCTCGCGGGACACGTACGAGGGCGAGCTGGAGGACACCGTCCGGCGTCATGGCCTCTCGGCCGTGCCGTACTTCGCGCTGGCCTCGGGCTTCCTCACCGGCAAGTACCGTCCCGGGACCACGGTCGACAGCCCCCGTGCCGACCGCGCGGCCGCGTATCTGGAGTCCGAGCGGGGCACCAAGGTCCTGACCGCGCTGGACCGGATCGCCGGGGCGCGGGGCGCCGAGGTCGCGACCGTCGCGCTGGCCTGGCTGGCGGCGCAGTCGACCGTGGTCGCACCGCTCGCGTCCGCGCGTACGACCGAGCAGCTGCCCGCGCTGCTGGCGGCGGCCACCCTTGAGCTGACGGCGGAGGAGCTGGCGGAGCTCACGACGGCCTCCGCCTGAGGCCCTCGTCCGGCAGGTTCCTCACCGGCCGGGCTTCTCACCGGCCAGGCTTCTCACTGGCCGGGCTTCTCACCGGCCAGGCTTCTCACTGGCCGGGTTGCTCATTGGTCAGGTTGCTCATTGGCGGTACGGGTTGTAGCCGTCGTAGTCGATGTACGGCGGCGGCACCCGCACCCGGCCGGTGGCCCGCGCCGCATAGGTCAGCGCGGGCCCGGCTATCTCCCTGCGCTGCCACAGATGGTGCAGCAGCTCCTGCTCGCGCTCGACGAAGTCCGGGCCCACCGCCCCGCGGTGGGCCCGGTGGCGCAGAAACGCCAGGGACGTCGCGAACGCCTCGTACTCGCCGACCGATCTGGCCGCCCGCGGGCCGTGCGTACGGCCCGCGAAGTCACGCGCCATGGTGCGCGCCCGCATGGAGGAGAGCGCGAGGGGCGCGGCCGGGGTCAGCCAGCCGGCCGCGGCGTACGCGGGAAGCTCGGACCCGATCGTGCGCAGCTCGCGCTGGCGGCTCCAGATCGCCAGCCAGGTGAGCAGGGCGAAGACCGGCACCATGAACACCCCGTACACCACATAGAAGCCGTACGGGCCGAAGACCGCCCCCGATCCGTTCCACAGCGCGTGCAGGCCCATCGCCAGGGCCAGACCGAGCAGCGGCAGGGCGAACCGGCGCATCCTCTGGCGGCGGGCCGCCGTCGCCGCCAGCCCGAAGCCGATGCCGGTGAGCACGGTGAAGAGCGGATGGGCGAACGGTGACATGACGACGCGGACGAAGAAGGTCGCGGCCGTGACGGAAGCCAGGCCGGAGTTGCCCAGGTGCTGGTCCTCGCCGAAGGCGCTGCCGAGATAGAGGATGTTCTCGGTGAAGGCGAAGCCCGTGGCGCTGAACCCCGCGATCACGACGCCGTCGACGAGCCCGGTGAAGGCCCGTCTGCGGAAGAGGAAGATCAGCAGGATCGCGCCGGCCTTGGCGCTCTCCTCCACGACGGGGGCTATCACCGTGGCACCGAGCGATTCCGCGCCCGCCGGGTCGGCGGTGGCGGTGGCTATCCACTCGGTCGCGAACGAGTTCGCGATGATCGCGACGAGGGCGGCGGCGAAGGCACCCCATGCCAGGGCGAAGACCAGATTGCGCCAGGGGCCCGGCTCGACCCGGTCCAGCCAGCGGAAGGCCGTGATGAGCAGCGGCACGGGCAGGACGGCCAGACCGAGGCCCACCAGGAAGCCCTGCGTGCCGGTCTGGTCCCGGACGAGGGCGAGGATCACCAGAGCGCAGAGGACGAGCACCGTGATCACGGCCCCCACCCGTACCGCGCGGCGGCGCCAGAACGCGCGGCGCGGCCGGTAGCGCCTGCGGGCGGGCTCCGGCACGGCGGCCCACAGCTCACCGAGCCGCTGCTGGCGCTCGTAGACGGGGATCGCCGGACGCGGACCGGGCGGCTGCGGGGACGGTTCTGACACCCAATGACCCTAACGAGGGGCACTGACACCTGGCGATGGTGCCCGCGTCACCGCCTCGGGTGACGCGAGCCCGGGTCCGTGGCTAACCGTGAGCCCGGGTCCGTGGCTTACGTGAGCCGGGGTACGTGGCTCACGCGAGCCCGGGTACGCGGCGGAACAGCAGGTCGTGCACGACATGGCCCTTGTCGAGCCCCTGCCCCTCGAACCGGGTCAGCGGACGGAAGCCGGGCCGTGGCGCGTAACCGCCGTCCCGCTGGGTGTTCTCGAAGTCCGGGTGCGCGGTCAGCTCCGCCAGCATCTGCTCGGCGTACGGCTCCCAGTCGGTCGCGCAGTGCAGCACGGCCCCCGGCTTCAGCCGGCCCGCGGCGAGCGTGAGGAACTCCCGCTGGATCAGCCGCCGCTTGTGGTGCCGCTTCTTGGGCCAGGGGTCGGGGAAGTAGATCCGCAGCCCGGCCAGTGACTCGGCCGGCAGCATCTCCCTGAGCAGGATGATCGCGTCGCCGTTGGCCACCCGGATGTTGGCCAGACCGTTCTCCTCCGCGAGCCGGAGCAGATTCCCCTGGCCAGGGGTGTGCACATCGACGGCGAGGATGCCGGTGCCCGGGTCGGCGGCGGCCATGCGCGCCGTTGCCTCGCCCATCCCGAAACCGATCTCCAGCACGACCGGCAGCCCGCCGAACATCTCGTCCGGGTCGAGAACCCGCTGCCCGTCGATGTCCATGCCCCAGTCGGCCCACATCCGCCGCAGGGCCTCGGCCTGGCCGGTGGTGACGCGGCTCCGGCGCGGCTGGAAGCTGCGGATGCGCCGCTCGAAGTGGGATCCGGCGGGGTCGGCCGCGGGGCCCGTGCCTTCGGGAAACATCCGGCTCATGGTGCGGTTCTCGGCCATCTCGTTCGTCTCGTTCACAGTGCCTCCGATTCTACGGAGGCCCGGATCCTGCCAGGGAGCCCCGAGCCCCGAGCCCTGGGATGCCCGGATCCTGGGAGACGCCCGCGGCTCAGTCCTCCGCCAGCCCCGCCAGCACCCGCCGCGCGACCTCCCGGCCGATGGGCAGCGAGGCGGTCGCCGCCGGGGACGGGGCGTTCAGGACATGCACCGTGCGCGGGGTCTGCCGGATCAGGAAGTCGTCCGCGAGCGTGCCGTCGCGCAGCACCGCCTGGGCCCGTACGCCGGCCGCCGCCGGGCGCAGGTCCGCGTCCGTGACCGCCGGGAGCAGCCGCCGTACGGCCGTCGCGAAGGCGCGCTTCGAGAGCGAACGGTGCAGCTCACCGGCGCCGTACCGCCAGTGCTTGCGCGCCGTGCGCCACGAGCCGGGCCAGCTGAGGGTGGCCGCCAGCTCGCCGGGGTGTACGTCCGACCAGGTGTAGCCCTCGCGGGCCAGCGCCAGGACCGCGTTCGGCCCGACGTGGACCCCGCCGTCGATGGAGCGGGTCAGATGCACGCCCAGGAACGGGAACGCCGGGTCGGGCACCGGATAGACCAGGCCCCGTACGAGATCCGGCCTGGCCAGCTCGTAGTACTCGCCCCGGAACGGCACGATCCGCATCCCCGGGTCGTCGCCCGCGAGCCGTGCCACCTGGTCGCACTGGAGCCCCGCGCAGTTCACCAGGGCCCGCGCCCTGACCACCGCGCCGGCGGCCGTACGGACCGCGACGCCCCAGGGGCGCCGGTCGATGGCCGTGACCTCGGATCCGTACCGTACGGACGCGCCCGCCGCCCCGGCCGACTCGGCGAGCTGCTCGGCGACCGCGACGAAGTCGCACACCCCGGTCGTACCGACCTGGATCGCCGCGAGACCGCGCACCTGGGGTTCGTACTCCGTGATCTGCGCCGGGCCCAGCTCCCGCACCGGAATGCCGTTCTCCCTGCCGCGCTGGACCAGGGCGTGCAGCCGGGGCAGCTCGTCGCGCCGCGTCGCGACGATCAGCTTGCCCGTGACCTCGTGCGCGATGCCGTACTCCGCGCAGAACTTGACCATCTCGGCGGAGCCGCGCACCGCGTACCGCGCCTTGAGCGAGCCGGGGCGGTAGTAGACGCCGCTGTGGATCACCCCGCTGTTGTGGCCCGTCTGGTGGCGGGCGGGGCCCGGCTCCTTCTCCAGCACGACGACCCTGGTGCCCGGAGCGGCGCGCGTGATCGCGTACGCCGTCGAGAGACCGACGATCCCGCCGCCGATCACCAGCACCTCGCAGTCGAAACCCACGCGTCCGCGTCCGCTCATGCGCGCCACCTCCCACCCCGATAGTGCACTGGCCCGCCGGAGACGCGCTTAAACCACCGCGATCGAACCGTTGACCGGTGGACATGTGTGTCATGCCTCGCGGACAGGTCCCGGCCGGGTGCCCGGGATCAGGCGGGCGCCACCAGCAGGGGCCGCGCGCGCTCCCGCAGCTCCACCACCCGGGGCTCGTCCCCGTACGGCTCCAGGCGGTGCAGCAGATCCCGTACGTACTCCGTGGTACGCGCGGAGGAGATTCGGTTCGCCACTTCCACGGCCCGCGTGCCGGCCGCGCAGGCCGCGTCCAGATTGCCCGACTCCAGCTCGGCGACGGCGCTCACCACCAGACGTAAGCCGTGCGAGCGTACGAACTCCTCCGTCGGCCGGGACAGCGCCTGCTCCGTGAACTGCCGTACCTGGCGCGGTGCCTTCAGGTCGCGGTAGCACTCGGCGGCGTCGGCCGCGAACCGGTCGTACGAGTAGAAGCCCAGCCACGACGGATCGGCGTCGCCGTCCCGGGAGCGCTCCAGCCAGCCCTCCGCCGCCTTCAGCGCGGCCCCGGCCGCGACCGCGTCGCCCGCCTTCGCGTGCGCGCGCGCCTCCACCAGCCGGAAGAAGCTCATCGTGCGGGCGGTGGCGAGACCGCGGTTGCGCTCCAGCGCCGCCTGGGCGAGATCCACGCCCTCGTCCGCGAAGCCGCGGTAGGTCGCCTGGAGCGACATGGAGGCCAGCACATAACCGCCGAGCGGTACGTCGGCGGCGGCGCGGGCCAGCCGCAGCGCCTGGATGTAGTAGCGCTGCGCGGCCTCCTGCTGGCCGGTGTCGAAGGCCATCCAGCCGGCCAGCCTGGTCAGTTCGGCGGTGGCCCCGAAGAGCCCCCGGCCCACCTCGTCGCTGTACGCGCCGAGGAGCAGCGGCGCCGCGTCGACCCGCAGACACTCGGGCACCATCGACGAACGCCAGTCCCCGCCGCCGTACTTGGAGTCCCAGCGCCGGGCGTCCGAGGCCGCCTCCCGCAGCTTGGCCACATCGCTGTGGCCCACGCGCAGCGGCGTGACCTCGCCTGTTCCCGAGGCATCGACGGCCCCCCCGCTCCCGCCATGCGCTCCCTGCGCCGCCTCCGCGACCGCCGCGTCACGGGCGACCGAGGAGTCGGCGGGTGTTATCAGCCACCGGGAAGCGGGTGTGGCGTAAGCGCTCACTGCGAAGGATCCGGCCAGCGACTGCCAGATGCCGCCGCTGCCCGCGCGGCGGCCCGCGAGGTCCAGCCGGTACAGCTCCGTCGCCGCGCGCACCGCCTCCCCCACGTCGCGCGGGAAGGCGAGCCCGACCTCGGGGGCCGGGTCGGCGTCCGCGAGACCGATCTCATGGAGTGGGACGGGACGTCCCAGCTTCGCTCCGATGGCGGCGGCGATGAGATGGGGCGCCGCACCCTGCGGAACCATCCCCTTCGACACCCATCGCGCCACGGAGGTCTTGTCGTAGCGGAGTGTCAGGCCGCGTTGCGCCCCGAGGTCGTTGACCCGCCGGGCGAGGCCGGCGTTGCTGATTCCCGCGAGGGCGAGAACGGTTCCGAGCTTTTCGTTCGGCCCGCGTAGCTCTCTGGACATGCGTCACCCCTCGGCACACAGACGCCCGCCGCTTCGCGGCATAGGCGCGCGGCATTCGTAAACCCAGCGTAGTTCGCCACATCCCGACCGTTAAGGGGCGGAGTTCCGGATGGCGGGATTGTTGTCCGTGCGATGATCGCGCCGCACGCCCCCGGGCGGCACGCCGTGCTCCGGCCGTGCAGCGCGCGCCCGGCCGTGCGCTCTTGGCCCCGGCGGAGCGGGAGCGCTTCCATGAGTCCTGCGTGGGTCGGCCCACTGCGTACTGGAACCAGTGGGCTGGGGGATCCCGCCGCCCCAATCCCCGCGGGCGGTGGATCAGTCCGGGAGGCGGGACACGCCTCCCGGACTGAACGTTTACCGGCGTCCAACTGACACGCCGGGTCCGGAGATTGGCTGAATGCTGTCTGTCCGCGGAGCGCCACATCTCCGCCAAATGGCCAATGCCAGGGGCGCATTCGCATTCCCACCCGCGCTTCCGTAGGCCCTCCTGTGCGCTGTTGTCATGGCAGCATGTTCCCGAACGGCTTCAGCTCAAGCGTTTCCAGCTTGGTCTGGACTTGTCCACAGGCTGTGGAGGCGGCGATGCGCTGGTTGGTGGGATGGAGCAGTATCGCCGCGCGTTTCGGTACGGCAGGGGCCGTCGGCCCGGTCGGTGACGGCTCCGAGAGCGGCAGCGTGCATCCCGTCGGATCCCAGCTCCTGTGGGGCGACCCGGATCCGCTGTGGGCCGTGGGCGACTGGCGGCCCGACGAGGTCAGGGTCGTCACCGTCGATCCCTTCACCCGGCTCGCCGTGCTCGGCTGCTGCGGGGCCACCGACGAGGAGCTGCGGGTCGGGCTGTTCGCCGCGCGCGGCGGCGCCCTGCGCCATCTCACCGCCTGGCCCGGCAGTTACACGGCCGTCGCCCAGATCGGCCGCCGCATCACCGTCGCCGGCGACCTGGCCGGGGCCCGGCCCGTCTTCTACACGCCGTGGGCGAACGGCACGGCGTACGCCACCGCCGCCCTGCCGCTCGCCGATCTCATCGAGGCGCAGCTCGACATCGGACATCTGGCCGCGCTCCTGGCCTGCCCCGAGACCCCGGAGGCGCTGCGCGACACCACCCCGTACGACGGCGTCAAACGCATCCCGCCGGGACACGCGCTCGTCCTGCGCGAGGGCTCGCGCGAGATCACCGGATACGAGCCGGTCGCCTCCCTCGCCGTCGCGGGGCCCCAGCGCGACCCGGACCGCGCCGTGGAGGGCGTACGGGACGCGCTCATCGAAGCCGTACGCGCCAGGCTGCTGGCGCCGCGCCACGCCCCCGAGACC
This sequence comes from Streptomyces sp. NPDC088147, assembly GCF_044741565.1. NCBI lineage: Bacteria > Bacillati > Actinomycetota > Actinomycetes > Kitasatosporales > Streptomycetaceae > Streptomyces > Streptomyces sp. NPDC088147. The sequence continues at coordinate 959,528 of NZ_JBIUSY010000003.1, forward strand.
CTGCCGCCCGATCCCGGGCCCGTACCCGGCATGGGGCCCGCGGACCGGCGCGCCGCCCGGGGCGGGCCCGTCCCCGGCATCGGCGCCGACCTGTCGGGCGGCAGCGCCTCCGGCACCCTCGCGCTGCTCGCCGCCGGGCTGCCCGGGGCGCCGGGCACGATCCTGGGGCACGGCACCGGCGCGGGGGAGCGGCTGCTCGCCGTCACCTTCAACGATCTGTCCGCGGGCGGCCGTGACGAAGCCGAACTGGAACGGGCCCGCGTCATCGCCGCCAACCCGCGGCTGCACCACGTCGTCGTCGCGGGCGGTGAGGAGGCCCTGCCGTACGCCGAGTTGGAGGGCCCGCTCACCGACGAACCGGGGCCGTCCCTCGTCACCGCGGAGCGGCACCGCCGCAGGCTCGCCGCGGGCAGCGCCGACCACTTCACCGGGGCCGGCGCCCGCGAGGTGCTCGACGCGCATCCGGCGCGCCTGGCCGATCTCCTGCTCGACCGGCGCAGACGCCATCTCCTGCACCCGGTCAGCGCGCTCGCCAGGGCCGAAGGCCCCTCACCGGCCTCGCTGTTCATCCCGCTGACCGTCTACCGGGCGGCCCGCCGGCTGGCGCGTACGCCGTACCGCACCGGTCTCGAAGAGGCCGCCGCCCGGCTCCCCGAGGCCAACAGAGGGGTGCTGACCGCCGCCGCGATCAGCCCGCTGGGGGCGTCGCTGGCCGCCCTCACCTGGTCCAGGCCCGGCCCCGCCGCCCGCTGGCTGACGGGGGAGGCGCTCGCGGAAGTATCGGTTCGCCTGATGTCGGCGTCGACCCGGCCCACCTCCGTACAGCGCCCCGGCGAGGCCCGCGCCCGCGCCGCGCTCGCGCGCCACGCCGCCGACCACCGCGTCTTCGAGCAGGCCGCGGAGATCCGCAGCCAGCGGCTGCACGCCCCGTTCCTCGACAACCAGGTGGTACGGGCCTGCCGCGATCTGCCCGAGGCGCTGCGGGTCCAGCCGGGCGCCCGCGCGGATGTGCTCCGTACGGTCCTCGCCGGGGCCGGTATCCACGACCTGCCGCCGGGCTGGGGCGCCACCTCCCGGGACGGCGCCGCCGCCGCGACGCGCGTGGGCCTGCGCGCGGCGATCGGCGAGCTGATCGACCTCTTCGACGCACCGCTGCTCGCGGACGCGGGCCTGGTGGAGGCCCGGGTCGTACGCAAGGCGCTGCGCGCGGCGGCCGAGGGCGAGCCGGTGCCCCTGGACGGGATCGCGGACCTGGTCTCCACGGAGCTGTGGCTGCGGCGGCTGCTGTCCCGGCGCGGCACCTGCTGGACGGGGACGGCGGCGCCGCGCCAGCGCGCGGTGGCGGGCGGCGTGATCCCACGGCCGACGCTGCACCAGTAGGGGCGCCGCACCAGTAGGGGCGCTGTACGAGTAAGGGCGCCGCATCGGTAGCCGGGCGAGGCGGCGCGGGGCCGGGCGAGGCGCCGGGGGCGGGCGCGGGGCGGCGCCGGGGGCGGGGCGGCGCCGGGGGCGCGGCAGAGGTCTGTGTCAGGTCCGTGTCAGGCGTCTTCCGCCTTGTGGCAGGCGTCTCCCGCTGAGGCGGCGCCGCTCCGGGAGAACCCGTCAGCCGTTGTCAGACCCTGCGGTCACAATGGGCCGCGTGCGGTATCTCATCCTTGGCGTCACGGAGGTACGTGACGGACACGGCGGGAGCCTGCCGCTGGGCGGACCCCGGCTGCGGGCGCTCCTCGCCGCGCTCGCGCTGCGCCCCGGCAGGCCCGTCGCCGTCGGGGAGCTGGTGGACGAGGTGTGGGGCGGCGAGCCGCCGCTGGACGCGCCCGCCGCGCTCCAGGCGCTCGTCGGGCGGCTCCGGCGCGTCCTCGGCAAGGAGGCGATCGATTCGGTCCCCGGCGGCTACCGGCTCGCGGCCGTGCCGGACGACATCGATCTGTACGTCTTCGAGCGGCTCACGCGCGAGGGGGCGGAGCGGCTCGACGCGGGCGATCCGCGGAGCGCCGCCCACACCCTGCGCGCGGCGCTCGCGCTCTGGCGTGGGGCGGCGCTCGCCGATCTGCCCGACCGGGACCGCGGCGTACGGCCCGAGGCCCAGCGGCTGGCCGCCCTCCAGCAGCGCATCGAGGCCGATCTGCGCCGGGGCGCCACGGCCACGCTCGTACCGGAGCTGAGGGAGCTGGCCGCGGACCACCCGTACGACGAGCCGTTCAGGGCGCAGCTCATCCGGGCCCTGTGGGCGGAGGGCCGGCAGGCCGACGCGCTCGCGGCGTACGAGGACACGCGCCGCGTCCTGGCCGACGGGCTCGGCGTCGACCCCGGTCCCGAACTGACCTCGCTGCAAAGGGAGTTGCTGGCGGCCACCGGAGCGGGCACCGCCTCACGGACGGCGGACGACCCCGCCCTCCGGGCCGCCGCCGATGTCTCTGATGTCGCCGACATGCGGCTGGTCGCCGACATCCCTCTGGCCGCGGACATCCCGGTGGCCGCCGACATCCCCGTGGCCGCGGACATCCCCGTGGCCGCCGACATCCCCGTGGCCGCGGACATCCCCGTGGCCGCCGACGTCTCCGTCGTCGCCGATCTCGCCGGCCGTGCGCCCGCGCCCGCCGGGGACAGCCGCGAGCCGCCCGGCAATCTGCGCCCCCGTCTGACCTCGTTCGTCGGCCGGGAGCGCGAACTCCACACCATCCGTGCCGATCTGCGCCGCTCCCGCCTCGTCACCCTCACCGGCCCCGGCGGTTCCGGCAAGACGCGCCTCGCCGAGGAGTCCGCGCCCCGGAACGCCTGGCTCGTCGAACTGGCCCCGCTGGAGCATCCCTCCGCCGTCCCCGGCGCCGTACTGAGCGCGCTCGGACTGCGCGAGACCCAGCTCGCCGCCCGCGACGGCCGCCCCGCCCAGAACGATCCGACCGCCCGGCTCATCGAACATCTCGCCCGCAGCGGCACGCTTCTCGTCCTCGACAACTGCGAGCATGTGATCGGCGCCGCCGCCGCCCTCGCCGAGACACTGCTCACCCACTGCCCCGGCCTCCGTATCCTCGCCACCAGTCGTGAGCCGTTGGGGGTGCCGGGGGAGTCGGTGCGGCCGGTGGAGCCGTTGCCGCCGGATCCGGCGCATCGTTTGTTCGCGGAGCGGGCTCGTGCGGTGTGGCCGGGGTTCGACGCGGCGGGGGATCCGGCGGCGGTGGCGGAGATCTGTCGTCGTCTTGACGGTCTGCCGCTGGCGATCGAGCTGGCGGCGGCGCGGTTGCGGATGCTGACTCCGCGTCAGATCGCGGACCGGCTCGATGACCGTTTCCGGCTGCTGACCAGCGGGAGCCGGACGGTTCTGCCACGCCAGCAGACGCTGCGCGCGGTCGTCGACTGGTCCTGGGACCTGCTGGACGAGCGGGAGCGTACGGTCCTGCGCGAGGTGTCCGTCTTCGCGGGCGGCTGGGATCTGACGGCGGCCGAGGGCGTGTGCGGCGGAGGGGCGGGCGTGCCCTCCGGCAGGACGGCGGGCGGCGTGGTGGGCGCGGGCGGCGCGGTGGGCGCGGTGGGCGCCCTGCCGGGCCGCGCGTCGCCCGGCGCGTTCCCCGGGTCCTCCGGCCGAGCGTCCCCCGACTCGCCCCGTGCCCCCGACGCCCCCGATGTCCCCGGTCTGCTGGGCGCGCTGGTCGACAAGTCCCTCGTCGTCGCCACCCCGGCCCCCGGCCCCGGCGGCGCGATGCGCTACCGCCTCCTGGAGACCATCCACGAGTACGCCACGGAACGTGCCGCCGAGACACCTGCCGTACGGTCCGCCGCCGAGCGCGCGCACACCGCGTACTTCACCGCTCTCGCCGAGGAGGCCGAGCCCCGGCTGCGCTCCGGGGAGCAACTCCCCTGGATCCGCCGCCTGGAGATCGACCTCGACAACATCCGGGCCGCCCTGCACCGAGGCGTCCTGGCGGGCGACGAGGAGACGACGCTGCGGCTGGTCTTCGCCACGGGCTGGTTCTGGTGGCTGCGCAACCACCGCACCGAGGGCCTCGCCTGGGTGGAGTGCGCGCTCGGCCTCGGCCCCGAACCGGCCGGCCCCGACGACCCCCGGTACTGGCCCCGGATGCAGCTCCAGGTGCTCCGGGTCTTTCTCGCCGGTGAGAGCGGCCAGACCGAGAAGCTCCGCACCGACCCGCACCACCGGGAACTCATCCGGCGGATCCGCGAGGTCTTCGGCAGACCGGGTCCGCAGTCCGCCCGCTTCCCCGGGCTCCTCTGGGGACTGATCGTCCACGGCAGCGACGAGAAGCTGGACATCCGCGCCGCGATGGACGCGTCCATCGCCAACTGCCGTGCGTACGGCGGTGACTGGGAGACGGGCGTGCTGCTGATGGGCCGTACGCACATGGTCGTCGACATGCCCGGCGGACTGGAGGGCGTCGATCAGGACCTGGCCGAGCTGCGCGAGCTGAGCCGACGCGTCGGCGACCGCTGGATGCGTGCCCAGGTGGCGAGCGCCGTCGGCGAGGCGGGCATGGCGCGCGGACGGTACGAGGAGGCGCGGTGCGCGTACGAGGAAGCGCTGCGGTTCGCCCGCGAGGTGGGGGCGCACGCCGAGGCGCCTTTGCTGCTCGCGCGCCTGGCCGAGCTGGCGTACCGCGCCGGTGACACGGCCGCCGCGGAGAGAAGACTCGACCGCGCCGCCGAGGAGGCCGAGCGCCATCAGGTCCAGGACGCCCGCGCCGTCGTCCCCTTCATGCGGGCGGTCTTCGCCCTGGACCGGGGCGAGGTCTCCCGGGCCAGACTGCTGCTGGACGAGGCGAGGTCCGAGAGCGAGCGCGGCACACCACCCCCGCTCTTCGCCGCGGTGGTCTGCGCGCTGGACGCGCGGATCGCCGCGTACGAGACGAAGGGGCCGGTGGCCGCGGCCCGTGCGCTGGCGGCCGTGCTGCGTGCGGCGAGGAAGAGCGGGCTGACGGACGCGATCGTCGCCCAGCTCGCCGAGATGGCGGCCCCGGTGGTGCTGCTCGCCGGTGATCCCCGCGTCGCCGTGCGGATCCTGGCCGCCGCCGGGACATGGCGGGCGGGCTGCCCGCGCTCCGTACCGGAGCTGACCGAGGCCCGGCGGGTCGAGACGCGCGCCCGCGCGGAGCTGGGCGCGCGCGAGTACGAGGCGGAGCACGAGGCCGGACGTGTCCTCACCCCCGCCCAGGTCGCCGAACTGCTGGAGCTGCCCGGCCACGCGCCGGCCCCGCCGCCCCTCCAGGCCCAGGAGCCCGAGCGCCACGGACGGCCCGACGAGCGCCACGGACGGCCGGAGGGACGGGACCGGGCCGACGGGGAGAACCGGGCCGACGGCTAGCAGCCGCGCGCTGGTCCGGGGGCGCTGGTCCGGGGGGCGGTGGTCCGGGCGCTCGTCAGGGCGCCGAGCCGTCAGCGGCAGCTGATCCGGGACCGCGCCCAGTCGGCGAGCGCCACCACGTCGAACGGCGTATGCGGCTCGACCACCAGCCGGATGGTCTTCCGCCCGGCGATCCCCACATCCACGGGTACGGCGGCGTCGCCCCCGCTCAGCACGGGCGAGCGCCAGAGCCGCGTCCCGTCGCCGTACAGCGAGAAGCGCACGGAACCGAGCCCCATCGTGAGATCGTCCACGCCGACCAGGGCCGCGTAGCGGGAGCAGCTCCGGTTGAGATCGATGGTGACCGACGAGGCGGAGTGCATGGTCACGCCATGGCCGTAGCGGGTGCCGCCGATCGACACGCCCGACCGCTGCCAGAGCCAGCCACTCGCGCCGAGCCGTACCTCCGGTTTGGAACCGTCGCCGAGGGGGCCGAACGCCAGTTGGTTCACCTGGAAGTCGGCCGGGGCCGGGGGCGGCTTCGGGCTGGGGGGCGGCTTCGGCGCGGGCGGCGCCGGTGGTTCCGGTTCCGGTTCGGGCTTGGGCGGCGGCTTCGGGGCGGGGGTCCGTGACGGAGTGGGCTTCGGCGAGGGGGAGGGCTTCTCGCTGGGCCGGGCGGTGGGCGTCGGCGCGGGCGGGGGCGGCTTGGGCGCGGCCGTTTCCGGCGGCTCGGGCGACGGGGACGGTTTCTGCGGTACGAGGGGCTGCGCGACCGGCGGCTTGGCTTTGGGGGGCCGGTCGGGTTCGGAGTTGTTCGCCAGCGCGAAGACGAGACCGGCCGCCGCGGCGACGGCCACCAGGCCGCCGATGCCGGCCTTCGCCGGGGCGCCGAGCCCCTCGGCCGCGACGGCTCCACCGCCCGCGCCACCAGCGGCCCCGCCCGCTGCCCCACCGGCTGCCCCGCCCGCGGCTCCGCCGGCTGCCCCGCCGGACGCTCCGGCGGCGGCGCCTCCCGAGGCGCCGGTCGCGGCAGCGGCGGCACCGGCGCCCGTCGCGCCCACGGCGGCGCCCGCCACGATCCCGGCCGCCTTCAGCGAGTAGCCGGCGGCGAACCAGCCGATCACCGCGATCGGCAGGACCACCAGGGCCGGGATCTCGGCGTTGAACTGGGCCAGCTCACCCGCCGCGAGGCGGCACTTGACGCACTCGTCCAGATGCTTGCGCAGCCCGCGTTCGGCACGCATCCGCAGCCCGCCGCGCGCATACGCCCCGAGCCGGTCCGCGTACCGGGAACAGTCGCCCTCCGCGATGAGCGCGGAGTTCACATGGGCCTGTAGATACGCCTGCTTGAGACCTTCGCGCGCCCGGCTGGCCAGCACGGCCGTGGCATTGGCGGACAGCCCGAAGAGCGGCGCGACCTCGCTCGGCGACTCCTCCTCCACCGTGGTGTGCCAGAGCACGGCCTGCCAGCGCTCGGGCAGGCTGCGGAACGCCTGCATGGCCATGGACTGCTCGGCCTCGCGCATCGCCAGGACGTCCGCGCCCAGATCGAGGGCGTCCGCGTCCGAGACCTCGGAGGCGCGCACGGCCTGCGCCGCGAACACCGCGAAGTCCTCGACCAGTTGCTCCCGTTTCGCGGACTTCGCCCAGGAAGCGGCCACGCGCCGTACGGTCGTCATCAGATAGGCGCGCACCGCCTGCTCGGGCCCGGCCCCGCCCCGTACCGCCTGCAAGGTACGGGCGAACACCTCGGCCGTCAGGTCTTCGGCGGTATGCGCGTCACGGCAGCAGGAGCGGGCGTAACGGCGCACCGATTGCGCGTGCCTGCGGAACAGCTCCTCGTACGCGTGGTCGTCGCCGTCCCGCATCCGCTGGATCAGATCGGCGTCCGACAGGGGCCGCCCGGCAGCGGGCAGTTCGAGTGTCGGCTGATCGACGGACCGATCCGCGACCGGTTCTGCGGGCTGCTCCACGGAAGAACCGCTGCTCCGTTCACGCTGCGGGGGCACGCTGGTCTCCGCCTCCGTGGGCCCGTTCGCACCGGCCGGACCGACGGCGCCACCGGTCGACGGACGCGGCGCACTGGCCCCGGCGCCCGAACCATCTGAACGGCCCGGAACACTCGGACCACTCGGACCACCCGGACCACCCGGACCACTCAGGACACCTGGACCACCCGGACCACTCGGGACACCCGGACCACCGCGATCCGCGCGCCCTCCCGAACTCCCGGGCTTCGGAGTCCTTTTGGGGCCGCCCTGGCTCGGCACCTGCCGTGCGGACGTCCCTTCGGGTCCCGTACCGCCCTCCGTAGCGCCGCCGGTTCCGCCGCCTCGAAGCGGCTTGTCCCGTCCGTCACCCTTCATCGCGGAAGCCCCCGTACGCACCCCTCTGACCCGAACACCGGGCCAGCGTGCCACAGCGCGCCGCGCCGCCCGGGGCCTTCGTGCCCGGCAACCACTCATCCGGGGCGGTTTCCCAGACGATCGCTTTAATCTTCACCCTTTCGGGGAAGGATCAAGGGCGTTTATCGGTAAGCCTGTTCGAGGCAGGAGAGGACGGTCACGAGGGCCGGACAGACCCTCGTGACCGGACGTACGGATGTCGCCTCACGCGGGCCGGGACCGCAGCCCCTCCAGCAGGATGTCCAGCAGCCGAGCCGAGGCCGCCGCCTGATGCGCGGCGTCCGGCAGCGCGGGAGCGGGCGTGGCTATCACCAGCAGCACATCGGCCACGGTCACATCGCCCCGCAGCTCACCCGCCGCCCGCGCCCGCTCCACCAGTTGCCCGACGACCTCCAGCAGTTCAACGGCGCCCGGGTCGTCCAGGTCCTCCGCCGACAGCCGCTGTCCGACCACCCGCAGCTCGGGCCGGCCGGCCTGCCGCTGCTGCGGCACCCGTGCCTCGTCCTGCGCGACTCGTCCCGCCACCGCGTCCGGCGCGACTCGTCCCGCCGACTCGTCCTCGGCGTCCGCGCCCACCCGCAGCACCTGCGGAGGCAGCAGCCGTCCCGCGCCCGACGCCACCGAGGTGCGCAGGAAGCGGGAGAGAGCCGACCATGGCTCGTCCTCCTGCCCCAGTGCCGTACGCGCCTGGTCCGTCAGCCGGGACGTCTCCTCCTCGGCTATCCGCCTGACCAGTACGTCCTTGCTCGGGAACCGCCGGTAGACCGTACCGACCCCGACCCTGGCCCGGCGCGCCACATCCTCCATCGGCGCCCCGTACCCCAGCTCGCCGAACACCTCGCGAGCCGCCCGCAGTACATGCTCCAGATTGCGCTGTGCGTCCACGCGGAGCGGCGCCGAACGGCCCGGCCCTCCGGACCCCGGCACCCCGGACCCCGGTCCTCCGGAACCCGTCACCGCGGACCCCGGCCCTCCGCTTCCACCTGTACCTGCCGTGCCCACGGCGGCACCTACTGTGCCCGCCGCGCCTGCCCTGTCCGCTGTCGTGCTCGTTCTTCCGCCGTCGTCCGAAACGACGGCAGCCTGCCGATGCGAATCCTGAATGTGCATAGCGTTCCCCCGGTAATGATGTCTCCCCCCGGAGACTCCCCGCCCTGACAGCCGAGGTCGCGGTCCAGTCACGAGCCGGACACCCCGACGAGGTACGAACATAGTTGAGCCCGGGTCAATTCAGAAGGGGGTGGTTCCGCACGGAGCGCCCCCCGATCGGAGCAAGGACCGGAAGGTGCCTGATTCACCCCCCTCCCACCCCCGCCCGCGCCCGCGCTGACCTGCGTTCCTCCGGCAATCCCCGCGCTTTTTCCCGCGCGGGACCGCGAACGGCCTCCCGTCACACAATCTGTCGCGCCTGTGGACAAACACCGGGGCCCGTTGCGTCATGGGATGGTGAAGGCTGAGAACTCCCGGGGGACGACCCCCGCTCCCTCGCCCGCCACGCGCGTTCTCGTGGTCGGCGGCGGCTATGTCGGGATGTACACCGCGCTGCGTCTCCAGCAGAAGCTGAAGAGCGGCGAGGCCGAAGTCGTCGTGGTGTCGCCCGACCCATATATGACGTATCAGCCGTTCCTGCCGGAGGCGGCGGCCGGAAACATCTCCCCCCGCCATGTCGTGGTCCCGCTCCGGCGGGTGCTGCCCGGCTGCACGATCCTCATCGGCGAGGCCACGGCCATCGACCACGCCAAGCGCACCGCCACCCTGCGGACCCTCGGCTCAGAGGAGGAGGGAACCGGCACGGTCGAGTTCACCTACGACGAACTCGTCCTCGCGCCGGGCTCCGTCTCCCGTACCCTCCCCATCCCCGGTCTGGCCGACCACGGCATCGGCTTCAAGACCGTCGAGGAGGCCATCGGGCTGCGCAACCACGTCATCGAGCAGATGGACATCGCCTCCTCCACCCGCGACCCCGCGATCCGCGACGCCGCTCTGACCTTCGTCTTCGTCGGCGGCGGATACGCGGGCGTCGAGGCGCTCGCCGAACTGGAGGACATGGCGCGCTATGCCTCGCGGTACTACCACAACATCAAGGCCGACGACATGAAGTGGATCCTCGTCGAGGCCACCGGCAAGATCCTTCCCGAGGTCGGCGAGGAGATGGGCACATACGCCGTGCGCGAGCTGCGCGCCCGCAATATCGACGTACGGCTCGACACCCGCCTGGAGTCCTGCGAGGACCGGGTCGCCGTACTGAGCGACGGCGCCCGCTTCCGTACCCGTACGGTCGTCTGGACCGCCGGCGTCAAACCGCACCCGATCCTCGCCGCCGCCGATCTGCCGCTGAACGAACGGGGCCGCCTCCGCTGTACGGCGAAGCTCTCCGTCGACGGCGTCGAGCACGCCTGGGCGGCCGGCGACGCGGCGGCCGTCCCCGATCTGACGGCGGACGAGCCCGGCACGGAGTGCGCGCCCAACGCCCAGCACGCGCTGCGCCAGGCCAAGGTCCTCGCCGAGAACATCGTCGCTTCCCTGCGCGGCGAACCCCTTCAGGACTACCGTCACGCCTACGCGGGCTCGGTCGCTTCCCTCGGTCTCCACAAGGGTGTGGCGCATGTCTACGGCCGTAAGCTCAAGGGCTATCCGGCCTGGCTGATGCACCGCGTGTACCACCTCAGCCGCGTCCCCACCTTCAACAGGAAGGCCCGCGTCCTCGCGGAATGGACCCTTTCCGGGCTCTTCAAACGGGAGATCGTCTCCCTCGGTTCGCTGGAGCACCCGCGCGCCGAATTCGAACTCGCCGCAGGAGGCGAACGTCCCGAACGCCCCAAGGACACGTAGAAGACGCGACTGGCCTCGTGGTCAGTGCGGTCGGCCACACTGGACGTGTGACCATAGGTGGGTTCACATCTGCACAGAGAGTGATCCGGCCCGCTCGGCGCAATCCGGCCCCGACGACCTGCCCCGGCTCGACCAGCCCGGCCAAGACGAACAGCACATCGACACCATGAGGCCTGAGATTCCGTGAACTTCACGCGTTGGAGCGCCCGGCTCCCCGGTACGCAACGCCGCGCCGCCGGGCGAACGGGCCGCGGTTCCGTGCCCGCGGCCCGTGGTGAGTACGAGCAGCGGCCCGACCCCGACCCCGACCCCGACCCGGAACCTGTGACGGACGTTCCCGCCCTCGAAGACCTCTCCCTGCGGGAGATCCTCGGCGGACTGCCCGCCCTGGTCGCCCTGCTGTACGGCCCCGAGCACCGCGTGGCGTATGTGAACGACGCGTACGCCGCCGCCTTCGGCCCGCGCCGGCTCGGTGCCACGGCCGCCGCGAGCTGCCCCGAACTGGCGGAGCTGGGGCTGTTCCCGCTGCTCGACCAGGTGCTCCGGAGCGGAAAGCCGCGCACGGTCAAGTCACGCAAGGTCCAGGTCCGCGGCCGGCAGAAGGATCAGGCCAGGGAGCACGGCAAGGAGCAGACCGCCAAGGGACAAGCGGCCAAGGGACAAGCGGCCAAGGGGCAGGCGGCCAAGGGGCAGGCGGCCAAGGGACAGGGCAGGGAACAGGCCGACAGCGGCGCCCAGGAAGGCTCGTACACCGTCACGTGCACCCCGGTCGACTGCCAGGGCTCCGGCGGCGTCCTCGTCTTCGCCGCCGATGTCACCGACCACGCCGAGGCGGCCGACCGCCTTCGCACCAGCGAGCGCGGACACCGCCGGACCGCGGTCACCCTCCAGCGCTCCCTGCTCCCGCAGGAGCTGGAGCAGCCCGACGATCTGCGCGTCGCCGCCACCTACCAGCCGGGCGGCGAGGACGCGGCGGTCGGCGGCGACTGGTACGACGTGATCACGCTCGGCGCCGGGCGTACGGCCCTGGTCATCGGCGACGTCATGGGCCGTGGCGTGCGTGCCGCCGCCGTCATGGGCCAGCTGCGTACGGCCGTCCGCGCCTACGCGCGGCTCGATCTCCCGCCGCACGAAGTGCTCCAACTGCTCGACGGACTCGCCGCGGAGATCGACGCCAGCCAGATCGCCACCTGCGTCTACGCCGTCCACGACCCCAACGAGGGGCGGCTCGTCTACGCGTCCGCCGGCCATCTCCCGATCCTGGTACGGGCGGAGGACGGCTCGGTCCAGCGCGCGGCGGACCCGACGGGCCCGCCGCTCGGCACCGGCGGCTGGCTGCACTCCTCCGGCTCCATCCCGCTCCCGCCCGGCTCCACGGCCGTCCTCTACACGGACGGCCTGGTCGAGCGGCGCGGCGAGGACATCGACGAGGGCGTCGCCTCCCTGGAACGTGCGCTCTCCGGCGCGAAGGGTTCGCCCCAGGTCGTCTGCGACCGGCTGATCCGCTCCCAGGGCGTCACGGCCGACCATGACGACGATGTCGCGGTGCTCGTCCTGCAACACCCCTCCCGCACCGGCCCGGACGCGGAGCTGTTCCACAACGCCGCGCTCGATCTGCTCGGCGGCATCGAGGCGGCCCCGCGCGCCCGCGCCTTCGCGATGGGGGTGCTCGCCTCCTGGCGCTTCCCCGTCGAGCTGCGCGATCTGGGCGTGCTGGCCACCAGCGAACTGGTGGCGAATTCCTTGCAGCACGGCACGCCGCCCATGCGTCTCAGACTCCGCCGTACCGACCGTCGGCTGATCATCGAGGTGACGGACGGGGACGACCATCTGCCGCGCCGCCGCCGCGCCGAACCGGCGGACGAGGCGGGCCGCGGAATCTCGATCGTCGCGACGATCGCCTCGTCCTGGGGATCACGCCGTACGCCGGGCGGCGGCAAGGCGGTGTGGTGCGAGTTCGCACTGCCGCACTGACCGCCCCTCCACCAGAGAGGGCCCTCCACCGGAGAGGGGTCAGCGCCGGAGAGGGGTCAGCGCGACGGCGCCAGGGCGGCCTCGGGCCCGGTCTCGGGCTGGTGCCGGACGACCACGCGTGAGGCGGACGCGAGCGAGGGCTGGTTCTGTACGGGGGTGAGCTGCCGCCCCAGCCGGAGGGCCAGCACGGTGATGCCGAGCGAGAACAGCACGAACGTCACGATGTACGGGCCGTGCAGCGCGGCCCCCATGGGACCGCCCACGGCAGGACCGACCGCCAGGGCGAGCTGCTTGACCAGCGCGAACGCCGAGTTGTACTGCCCGACCATCGACGCCGGGGCCAGATCGGCCACCAGCGGGGCCACGGTCGGCGACAGCATCGCCTCACCGAGCCCGAACAGCGCGTACGTCGAGATGAAGGCGACCGTCGCCACCATCTGACCGCCGTGCCCGAGCCCCGCGTACCCCGCGATGACCCAGGCGAGAGCCCAGATCAGCCCGACGGCCGCGATCACCCGGCTGCGCTTGCGGCGCTCCACCAGCCGCAACACCACGAACTGCGCGATCACGATCACCGCCGTGTTGGCGGCCAGCGCGATCCCGAGCGTCGACGGATCGATTCCGGCCGCCTCGGTGCCGTAGGCGGCGAGCCCCGACTCGAACTGCCCGTAGCAGGCGAAGAACAGCACGAACCCCAGCACACACAGCTGGAGCATGGCCCGGTGGCTCAGCAGCGCCCGCATCCCGCCACCCCGACCGCCGGCACCGGCGTCCTGGGGTACGGCACCCGCGAGGGCGACCGGCCGGGGCAGCCGGACGGTCAGGGCGATGCCCGCCAGGACGAGGAACATCACGGCCTCGATGGAGAACAGCAGCATGAAGCTCCCCGGCCTGCTCTCGTCGACGAGCTGCCCGCCGATCAGCCCGCCGACCCCGAGCCCCAGGTTCGCCAGGAAGAACTGCGTCGCGAACGCCCGCGTCCGTGTCGTGGGCGACGAGCACCAGACGATCATCGTGGCCAGGGCCGGCTGCATGACGGCCGTACCGGCACCGAGAAGCGTGGCCGACAGCACGGTCGCCGGGACGCTCCCGGACACCCCCATGGCCAGCGCGCCCACGGACGCCAGCACCGCGCCCCCCACCAGCACGGGCAGCGGCCCGCGCCGGTCGATGACCCGGCCGGTGAACGGCAGGACGACCAGTGCCGCCATGGCGAAGACCGCCAGCACGGCACCGGCCGTACCCGCGCCCAGGTCCCGTACCTGAGCCACATACACATAGAGGTACGGAACCGTGAACCCCAGCCCGAACGCACTCAGCGCGTTCCCTGCCTGGATCCGGCGCATCGCAGCGCCCATCGCCCTGGTCACACTCACCTGCCTCAGAGGATCGAAGAACTCGAAGAACTGAAGTCTCAAGACTTCAAAGCTAAAGTTAGGGTCTTAACAATACACATCGAAGGACTTCAACGCCAACAGAGATGCGTGGCATACTGCCCCGATGTCCGACACCCCCGAGAAACCCGGTACGCCCGGCCCCCAGGAGCCGAGCCTCGACGAGCAGATCGCCGCCTATCAGCGCGAGTTCCGGGATCTCGACCCCCAGGTCGAGCAGATCGTCTCGGCGCTCGGCCGGCTGAACCGCCGTATGCAGGTGGCGTACGGCAGGCAGGTCTCCGACCTCGGTATCAGCAACGCCGAGTGGGAGGTCCTCAAGACCCTCGTGCTCGCCGGAGCCCCCTATCGCCTGGGCCCCGGCGAACTCGCCAAGCGCCTCGGCCTCACGCCGGCCGCCATGACCCACCGCATCGACCGCATGGCGGGCGAGGGCCTGGTCACCCGCGACCGCGACGAGAACAACCGCGTCCGCGTGATCGTGGAGCTGACGGACGAGGGCCGTACGAAGTGGCTCGCCGCGATGAGGATGGCCTCCGAGTTCGAGGAGGAGCTGCTCCAGGACCTGTCAGGGGACGAACGCGGAGTCCTCGGCGAGATGCTGATCCGCCTCCTGCGCCGCGTGGAACACGCCCAGCCGGACGCGGGCGGGCGCCTGACGGACCTGGACTAGGACAGGGGCGGATGCGGGCGGGGGTGCGGGGGTTGAGGCTGGGGCGGGGTTGGTTTGACAGGCCCCTGGCCGGTCCGTAAGGTTCTTCGAGTTGTCACGGGGCCGGAACGGTTCTGCGACAGCCAATCCCGCCGCAGCAGCGGCACCCAAACTCAGCACGATCTCCCAGCCGGGATGAATTTCGGCATGCCGAAATTAATTTCGAAGACTCGATTATGAGTCGTCTGCGGAATCCGCTAGAGTCTGGGACGTCGGAACGGTCCAACAGCCGGGATGACAAGCCCACTTCGACTGGGAATCAGGCCCGAAAGGATCTGATAGAGTCGGAATCGCCGGAAAGGGAAACGCGAAAGCGGAAAACTGGAAGGCGGCCCCGCTCCGACG